>NZ_JAVAYL010000001.1:0-661426 GCF_054185225.1 Bradyrhizobium sp. 18BD
CGCAGGCTTGCACTCAACATCCTTCGATCTTGTCCCAGCCCAACCTCCATACGTCGAAAAATCAAGCGCGCCGGCTGGGACGACAGCTTCCTCCTCACCTTGTTTGGCCATATGCGATAGCCCTGCCGCTTGCGGGGAGAGGCCGGAAATCAAGCAGAGCTTGATTTCCGGGTGAGGGGGAGCCTCCGCAGGGGCGGTGAGAGTTCGACTCGCGGAGAGTCCCCCTCACCCGGAATCCGCGCTTTCAGCGCGCATTCCGGCCTCTCCCCGCAAGCGGGGCGAGGCGAAGAAAGACCCTCAGCTCTTCCTTTCAGGCACGCGCTTGATCTTCGCGCCAAGCGCGTTCAGCCGTTCCTCGATGCGCTCGTAGCCGCGCTCGATCTGGTCGGCGTTGTTGATCGTGGACGTGCCCTCGGCACACACCGCCGCGAGCAGCATCGCCATGCCGGCGCGGATGTCGGGCGAGATCATCGATGCGCCGCGCAGGCGGCTGGGGCCGGCGATGATGGCGCGATGCGGATCGCACAGCACGATACGCGCGCCCATCGCGATCAGCTTGTCGACGAAGAACATCCGCGATTCGAACATCTTCTCGAACATCAGGATCACGCCCTCGCACTGCGTGGCGGTGACGATCGCGATCGACATCAGATCGGCCGGGAAGGCGGGCCAGGGCTGGTCCTCCAGCTTCGGCACGTGGCCGCCGAAATCGTCCTGGATCTTCAGCGTCTGGTTCGAGGGCACGATCAGGTCGTCGCCCTCGATGCGGCAGACGATGCCGAGCCGCTCGAATCCCATGCGGATCGAGCGCAGATGCTCGACGCCGGCGCGCACGATGCGAATCTGCGAGCGCGTCACCGCGGCAAGGCCGATCAGCGAGCCGACCTCGATATGATCGGGCTGGATCCGGTAGGTCGTAGAGCCCAGTGTCGCCGGCCCATGCACGATCATGGTGTTGGTGCCGATGCCCTCGATCTTCGCGCCGAGCGCGACCAGGAAGTTGGCGAGGTCCTGCACATGCGGCTCGGAGGCCGCATTGCGCAAATAGGTGGTGCCGTCGGCCGCGACGGCTGCAACCAGCGCGTTCTCCGTCGCGGTGACGCTGGGCTCGTCCAGGAACACATCGGCCCCTGCGAGCTTGGCGGCGCGGAATTCGAGCCGGTCGGTCGCCGTGACTTTGGCGCCAAGCTGTTCCAGCGCGAGCACATGCGTATCCAGACGGCGGCGGCCGATGACGTCACCGCCGGGCGGCGGCAGCATCACTTCGCCGCAGCGCGCGAGCAGGGGGCCGGCGAGCAGGATCGAGGCGCGGATGCGCACGCACAGCTCCGGATCGAGGTCGGCGGCGCGGATGCTCTTGGCATGGATGTGAAGTGTATTGCGCTCGGTCCACTCCGCCGACGCGCCGACCGAGCGGATCAGCTCGACCAGCGTCTCGGTGTCGCGGATCCGCGGCACGTTCTGCAGCGTCACCGGATGCTCGGTGAGCAGGGCGGCGGCGATGATCGGCAGTGCCGAATTCTTGTTGCCGGACGGCTCGATCGAGCCCGAGAGCCGGTGACCGCCCTCGACGATGTACTGGATGGGCGCCACGGGGATCTCTCCGTCCTGATGGGTTGGGGCGGGCTGCTTTGGAGGCGGAAACTATAGGGAATTGAGCGCGGTAGCAATTCGAGCTTGGCGGTTAACCGCGAAGGAGGTGCGCTCCCTCTCCCGCTTGCGGGCAGGGCAATCGCATATGGAAGAAAATTCGGAGAACCCGACGGAAAACGAGGCAGATGTTCGCGATCCGATTCCGCTTCGTTCGCCTTCCGATTCCGTCGCGAGCGGTTCTCCAAGGTCATATGCGATTGCCCTGCGCTTGCGGGGGAGGGCTGGGGCGGGGGTGTGTCCGCAGTGGGATTGTCGAAATACGCGGAGCGTGTCCCCCAGAGGCGAAAGCCCCCACCCGGCGCTATGCGCCGACCTCTCCCGCAAGCGGGAGAGGTTGCAGCGAGTGCGCAGCTAGAGCGCGTCCAAAACCAGCAGGCCTCAAATATCGATCGTCGCGCTGAGCGAGTGTTCCTGGATGAAGTCGCGGCGCGGTTCGACCACGTCGCCCATCAGCTTGGTGAAGATGTCGTCGGCCTCGTCGACCTCCTTGACTTTCACCTGCAGCAGCGAGCGCACGTCGGTGTCGAGCGTGGTTTCCCACAGCTGCTCCGGGTTCATCTCGCCGAGACCTTTGTAGCGCTGCAGCGTGATGCCCTTGCGGCCGGCTTCGGTCACGGCTTCGAACAGGTCGGACGGACCGTGCACCACATGCTCGCTGTCCTTGCGGCGCAGCTTGCCGGAGCGGGCGTAGACGTCCTGGAGCTTGGGCGCATACTCGTCGAGCTTGCGGGCTTCGGCCGAGCCGAGCAGCGCATCGTCGATGACCGCCGCTTCCTTGACGCCGCGCACCGTGCGCTCGAACAGGAAGCCCTGACCCTCGACGAACTGGCCGACCCAGCCGCGCTCGACCTCCTCGGCCTGGCTGTCCAGCCGGGTCGCAATGTACTGCGCTGCGGCCGTGGCGTTCTCGGGGTTGCCGTAGACCGACTTGTTCAGCACGCCGGTGATGGCGGCCTGCTCGACCACCCTGCGGTTATAGCGGCTGTGCAGATTGCGCAAAATGCTGCGGACCACGCGGGCATCGTCGACCAGTGAGCGCAAATCGCGGCCGGTGCGGTCGCCGCCGGTGCCGGGAATGTAAACGCAATCGTCAAGCCCGGCGTCGATCAGATAGTCTTCCAGCGCCCGCTCGTCCTTCAGATATTGCTCGGACTTGCCACGGCTGACCTTATAGAGCGGCGGCTGGGCGATGTAGAGATAGCCGCCGTCGATGATGTCGCGCATCTGCCGGTAGAAGAAGGTCAGCAGCAGCGTGCGGATGTGGGCGCCGTCGACGTCGGCGTCCGTCATCACGATGATCTTGTGATAGCGCAGCTTCTCGACCGAGAACTCGTCGCCGATGCTCGTTCCGAGTGCGGTGATCAGCGTGCCGATCTGCTCGCTGCCCAGCATCTTGTCGGGACGGACGCGCTCGACGTTGAGGATCTTGCCGCGCAGCGGCAGCACGGCCTGGAATTCGCGGTTGCGGCCCTGCTTGGCGCTGCCGCCTGCCGAGTCACCCTCGACGATGAAGAGTTCGGACTTGGCCGGATCCTTTTCCTGGCAGTCAGCGAGCTTGCCGGGCAGCGACGAGACCGAGAGCGGGCTCTTGCGCGTCAGTTCGCGCGCTTTTCGCGCAGCTTCGCGCGCCGCCGCGGCCTGGATCACCTTGCCGACGATCATCTTGGCTTCGCTCGGGTGCTCCTCGAACCAGGCCTGGAGCGCCTCGTTGAGGACGTTCTCGACCACGGGGCGCACTTCCGAGGACACCAGCTTGTCCTTGGTCTGCGACGAGAATTTCGGGTCCGGCACCTTCACGGACAGCACGGCCGTCAGGCCTTCGCGGCAGTCGTCGCCGGTCAGCGCGATCTTTTCCTTCTTCGCATTGGCCTCGGCATAGCCGTTGACCTGGCGCGTCAGCGCGCCGCGGAAGCCGGCGAGATGGGTGCCGCCGTCACGCTGCGGGATGTTGTTGGTGAAGCACAGCACGTTCTCGTGGTAGCTGTCGTTCCACCACAATGCGGCCTCGACGCCGATGCCGTTGGCCTCCGCGCGCACCATGATCGGTGCCGGCACGATCGCCTTCTTGTTGCGATCGAGATATTTGACGAATTCCTCGACGCCGCCGGAATAGTACATCTCCTCGCGCTTCTCGACCGCGTGACGCATGTCGGAGAGCGCGATGTTGACACCGGAATTGAGAAAGGCGAGCTCGCGCAGGCGGTGCTCGAGGGTGGCGAAATCATATTCGATGTTCTTGAAGGTCTCAGTCGAAGCCAGGAATGTCACTTCCGTGCCACGGCGGCCCGGCGCATCGCCGACCACCTTCAGCGGTGCCACAGCATCGCCATGGGCGAACTCGATGTAGTGTTCCTTGTCATCGCGCCAGATGCGCAGGCCGAGCTTGCTCGACAGCGCGTTGACGACGGAGACGCCGACGCCGTGCAGACCGCCGGAGACCTTGTAGGAATTCTGGTCGAACTTACCGCCGGCGTGCAGCTGGGTCATGATGACCTCGGCCGCGGAGATGCCTTCGCCCTTGTGAATGTCGACGGGAATGCCGCGGCCGTCGTCGCGCACGGTGACGGAATTGTCGGCATTGAGCACGACATCGACGCGCGTGGCGTGGCCCGCCAGCGCCTCGTCGATCGCGTTGTCGACGACCTCGTACACCATGTGGTGCAGGCCCGAGCCGTCATCGGTGTCGCCGATATACATGCCCGGACGCTTGCGGACGGCATCGAGACCCTTGAGCACGCGGATCGATTCCGCGCCGTATTCGCTCGCGGTGGAGGGCTCGTTTTCGGCAGCGGGCTGCCGAGCAGGTTCTGTCATGAGAGGCCTTCGAAATGTCGCCCGAATCAGCCGCGCAAAAGGCACTGATTGGAAGCTATTTGTGCCACGAAAGAGGGCCTGCGCCTAGCGCAAAGTATCCTCCGGCAACCCTTTGAGCAGATAGGGTTTTTCAACCAGTTTTCAAGGTTTCTGAAGGCCGATTCGGAGGCTCGAAAAAAGCGCGATTCGAGGGGCGGTTTTGGGGCTCCGAAAGGCGTGGTTTTGCGGGTTTGGGAGGGGGGGTCCAGGGTGCCTTGGAGCGTTCACGCAAGTACCCGTCATGCCCGGGCTTGACCCGAGCCTGCTCAATACAGCAGAAGCGGCGACCATGCCTCGCCGTCGCGCCCGACCGTGAGCTCCCAGGTATCACCGGCGGCGAAGTCGATGGTCTGCGTGGTGGGCTGATGGCCCGGCACGTTGACCTCGTAGGAATATTTGCCCGGCCTCAGATCCAGCGACACCGCGAGGGTGCCGGCGGCGCGCTTGAGGGTCCGGTCGTTGATCACGAGCGTGGCGTCGGTCTCGCTGATATTGGAGAACACCAGCATCGCCTGGCCGGGCTCGGGCATGACGTTCGCGTTGGTCGCGACAGATGCGTTCTTCTGCACGAGATGGACCGAGGTGCTGCTGTCCTTGCGGTCGAGCGACAGCAGGCCGGGTCCAACCGGAGAGACGAAGGCGAGCTGGACGCGATCGGCGGAGACCATTGCGCCATCGTGTTGTTCCTTCCAGCCGAGCTTGCCAAGTTGGCTGCGGTAGAAGGCGAGCACGTCGCCGACCTCGGCGGGCACGGTGGCCTCCAGGCTGGTGCGGAGCGGCGTTTCAACGCCCTTCACGACCGTGGTGTGGGTGCCACGATAGGTGAAACGGGTCGGCGCGGGCAGCTTGGAATCGGGGTCCGGCGTCAGCCCGGACGAAAACAGCGTCGACAGATGCGGCGCCCAGGCGCTGGCGCTTGCCGCGAGCATGCAGCTCGCGAGGAAGACGAGGCCGCACGCAAACGCCCGCCATCGTGCCGAGGCTTGCGCCCCGGGCCTTACCGTCCGCATCTCACTCTCCAGGAATGTCGCGCATGGTGTCATCGCGCGATGGGTGACGGCTGCGACACCGTCGGCGCGGCCTCTGGCAACTAGTCGCGGCGGGAAAGGGGCCGGTTCAAGGGCAGTAATTATCGGCGGGCCGAAACCCGTCCGCTCTCGACGTCAAACACCTCGCCGCCTGCGCCAATCTCGGCGAATGCTGCCGGATCCGCGCCGGTCAGCCACACCTGCGCGCCGAGCTTGCGCAGCTCGTCGAACAGCGCCGCGCGCCGGTTCGGATCGAGATGGGCGACGACCTCGTCGAGCAGCAGCAGCGGCACGATGCCGGTCATCTCGGCGACCAGCGTCGCATGCGCCAGCACGAGGCCGATCAGCAGCGCCTTCTGCTCTCCGGTCGAGGCGTCGCGCGCGGGCATGCTTTTCGGCGCGTAGATCACCTGGAGATCGGTGAGATGCGGGCCGTCGGTGGTGCGGCCGGCGATGGCATCGCGCGGGCGGTTGTCGCGCAGGATCTGGCGATAGCGATCCTCGACCGATGTCGCGGTCTCGTTAAGCAGCGCGTTCTCCATCCAGCCGTCGAGCGCGATCTGCGCGGAGGGAAATGCGGAGGCCTGCGCGCGCGCATTCAGCATGCCGGTCAGGCGCGCTGCGGTCTGGCCGCGCGTCGCGGCCACCGCAACCGCGAGCTCGGCGGTCTCGCGCTCGATCGCGTCACACCAATGGTCGTCGTAATTGCGCGTCTCGAGCAGGCGGTTGCGCGAGCGCAGCGAGCGCTCCAGCGCGTTGATGCGGCTGGAATGGTCGTTGTCGATGGCCAGCACCAGCCGGTCGAAGAAGCGCCGCCGCTCGGAAGCAGCGCCCATGAACAGCCCGTCCATCGCCGGCGTCAGCCACACCATGCGGATATGGTCGCCGAAGGCCGTGGCCGAACCCACCGGCTCGCGGTCGATGCGGCAGCGCCGGCTCACCGGGTTGTCAGCGCGCGGCGGCTCGATGCCGGTGCCGAGCGTCGCCAGGCCCAATGCGCCCTCGACCTGCGCCGACACCGCCCAGGAACCGTCGCCCTGGTTGTCGGCGACGTCCTCCAGCGTGGCGCGCCGCAAGCCGCGTCCTGGCGACAGGAACGAGATCGCCTCGATGCAATTGGTCTTGCCCGCCCCGTTCGGCCCGACCAGCGCCACCATGTCAGCCGCCGTCTCGAGCCCCGCCGCCCGATAATTCCGAAAATGCGTCAGCGTCAGGCGATGAATGCGGGAGGGGGTCATTTTAACTCGTCATTGCCGGGCTTTGCTTTCCCTCCCCCCTTGTGGGGGAGGGTGGCGCCTCACGTAGTGAGGCGACGGGTGAGGGGTATCTTACCGCCCGGCAAGCTTTGCAAGGATGTCCTCCAGCACAGAAGCGGATTGTTGAAGTACGTCATTGTTCCAGTAGCGGGCGATTGAGAACCTTCAGCGGAGAGAGCCGCATCCCGAGCTGCGTCACGCCGCGATTCTGCGTGCTGACTGCCGTCGACCTCGATCACGAGACGCTTCTCGAAGCAGACGAAGTCGAGAATGTAGTCTTCGATCGGAACCTGTCGGCGAAACTTGTAGGCCGATAGTCGGCGATCTCTCAGCAAGCGCCACATCGCTGCTTCAGCATCCGTCGGCTCGTGACGCATGATCTTCGCGAATTGGCGAAGACGCTTGGCAGTCGGCCGATGGTGCGGATCGTGGGGCATCGGCGTTCACTCTGAACGTCGTAGGAGCGCACTGCCTTCACCCTCTCCCCTTGCGGGAGAGGGTGGCTTCGCGGAGCGAAGCCGGGTGAGGGGTTGCCTCCACATAGAAAGTGCCGCGAGAGGACCCCTCACCCAAGTGAAGATTTGGCCGCCAGCGGAGCTGCCCTCTCCCGCAAGGGGAGAGGGCGCAGCAATGCGCATCGCGCTTGATTCTAGAGGAAGTGTACGCCCGTGAGGCGGCACGCCCCTCACACCCGCATCGGCATCAGCACGTACAGTGCGCTCTTGTCGTCGCGGTCCTGGACCAAGGTGGGCGAGCCGGGATCGGCGAGGCGCAGGGTCGCGACGTCGCCTTCGATCTGGGCGGCGATGTCGAGCAAATAGCGGGAGTTGAAGCCGATATCGAGGGCGTCGGAGGCGTATTCGACCTCGAGCTCTTCGGTCGCGCTGCCGGAATCCGGATTGGTCACCGACAGCACCAGCTTGCCCGCCGACAGCGACAGTTTGACCGCGCGGCCGCGCTCGCTGGAGATGGTCGAGACGCGATCGACCGCGTTCTCAAAATCCTTCTTGTCGACGACGAGCTCCTTGTCGTTGCCCTGCGGGATCACGCGGCCGTAGTCGGGGAAGGTGCCGTCGATCAGCTTCGAGGTCAGCACCACGTTGCCGATCGTGAAGCGGATCTTGGCCTGCGACAGCTCGATCGTCATCTCGGCTTCAGTGTCCTCGATCAGGCGCTGCACCTCGCCGACCGTCTTGCGCGGCACGATGATGCCGGGCATGCCCTCGGCGCCCTTGGGCTGGACCAGATCGAGCTGGGCGAGGCGGTGGCCGTCGGTGGCGACGCCGCGCAGCGTTGCGGCCTTGGCGGAGCCTGCGGCATGCAGATAGATGCCGTTGAGATAATAGCGCGTCTCCTCCGTGGAGATCGCGAACTGGGTGCGGTCGATCAGCCGCTTGACGTCCTTGGCGGCGAGCGAGAACGAGTGCGACATGTCGCCGGCGGCGAGATCCGGGAAGTCATTCTCCGGCAGGGTCTGCAGCGTGAAGCGCGAGCGGCCGGCGCGGATCGCCAGCACGGCGCGGTCGCCGTCGGCTTCCAGCACGATCTGCGAACCATCCGGCAGCTTGCGCACGATGTCATAGAACATGTGGGCCGGCACGGTGGTCGAGCCTGCAGTCGCGGTTTCCGCCGGCAGCGTCTCCGTCACCTCGAGGTCGAGGTCGGTCGCCTTCAGCGAGAGTTTGGTGTTCTCGGCCCGGACCAGCACGTTGCCGAGGATCGGTATCGTGTTGCGGCGCTCGACCACGCGGTGGACATGGCCCAGTGACTTCAGGAGTTGCGCGCGTTCGACCGTAACCTTCATTGCACTACTCGCCCAATCCCAAGATGAAAAAGCCGGGCAGCCGAAAAGCGCCGCGGCACCGAAGACCCCGCCAGGCCGGATCATCCAGCCGATATGACCAAAGCCGTCAGGGTCGCGCAAGGTGGCTCGGAAAGCCATCCGTTTCAAGGGATTGAGGGGCAGTTCCCCACGATTTACAGGCAAAAACGAGCGCCGCCACCGAGACGTAGGTCCTCTCCCTCGCCCCGTTCTTACGGGGAGAGGGTTGGGGTGAGGGGTCTCTCTCCGCGAGGGAGCTTGCCGAATAGACCTGTACCCCCTCACCCGGATCGCAAGAGCGATCCGACCTCTCCCCGCAAGCGGGGAGAGGTGAAAGAAATAGGCGTTTATTCCTGAAGCTGGCGCTTCAGCGACTCCACTTCCTCCGACAGCGCATTGTCCTTGGAGACCAGCGCCTCGATCTTGCGCACGGCGTGCAGCACCGTGGTGTGATCGCGCCCGCCGAAGCGGCGACCGATCTCGGGCAGCGAGCGCAGGGTCAGCGTCTTGGCGAGATACATCGCCACCTGGCGCGGGCGCACCACGTTGGCGGTGCGGCGCGAGGACAAGAGGTCGGAGCGGCTGACATTATACTGCCGCGCCACCACGCGCTGGATGTCCTCGATCTTGATCCGCTTGGGTTCCTGCGGCCGGACCAGGTCGCGCACCTCGCGCTCGGCCATCTCCAGCGTCACCGGCTGGTTGTTCAGCTTGGAGTGCGCCAGCAGCCGGTTGATCGCGCCTTCGAGGTCGCGGCCGTTATGGGTGATGGTGCGCGACAGATAGTTCAGCACCTCCTCCGGCACGTCGAAGGTCGCATGATGGGTGCGGGCCGCGGCGACGCGCGACTTGAGGATGCCGAGCCGCAGCTCCTCGCCGAGCGAGCCCATCTCGACCACGAGTCCGCCGGCGAGCCGCGAGCGCACGCGATCATCGAGGCTTTCCAGATCGGACGGCGGACGATCGGCCGCGATCACGACCTGGCGGCCGGCATCGATCAGCGCATTCAGCGTGTGACAGAACTCGGCCTGCGTCGACTTGCCCTGCAGGAACTGCAAATCGTCGATGACGAGCACGTCGATGCCGCGCAGCGCTTCCTTGAAGGCCAGCGCCGTCTGCGTCTTCAGCGCGGCAACGAAGCCGTACATGAACTTCTCGGCGGTGAGATACAGCACCTTGCGCTCGTTGCCGGAATTGCCGGCCCAGGTCACGGCCTGCAACAGATGCGTCTTGCCGAGGCCGACGCCGGCATGGATGTAGAGCGGATTGAACATGACCGGATCGCCGCGGCGCCCTTCCGCGACCTGGCGCGCGGCGGCATGGGCCAGCGTGTTGGAGCGGCCGACGACGAAGCTCGCAAAAGTCAGGCGCGGATCCAGCGGCGAGCCGCCGAGCGCGTCATGATTGGCCGAGACCGGCGCGGTCGCGGTCGAGCGCAGCTCGGGAGCAGGCGCGCGGCGGGCTTCGACCGGCGCGGGCGCTTCCTTCGGCTGTACCACCGGGCGCACCGCGGAGCGAACGGTGAGATCGATGCGATGCACTTCGGGCATCTCGGCCTGCCAGCACGACAGCACGCGCTCGGCATAATGGGCCTGGATCCAGCTCTTCAGGAAGCGGGTGGGAACCGAGAGCCGCACGCTCTCATCCTGCACGCCTTCCAGGTCCATGCGGGCGAACCAGCTCGTATAGACGTCTTCGCCAACGTTCGAGCGCAGCCGGCTCTTCACGCGTGACCAGCGATCCTGTTCCGATGTGTTCATCGTCAAAAAACTTCTCTTGAGAGATTTAGTTGCGTGGTGAGCGCCATGCAGGGTTCCTGCCAGCAGGGGTTCTGGCATGGCGCGACCTCAAGCGATTTCATCTGCAGGCATAGCTCGACCGTTCGGCGCGAACGCCGCGGGTCAGATCAGCGATGTCAGAGATGATGGGGTCGCGAGGTCAGCGCGTACTCGGCGCTCCGTCACACGCGGGAGGCTGGAGGTCGGACTGGTCTAAACCGGCATCGTTGGAATAGGCGAGCTGTTTCAATACCGCGTTGAGTCCGTAAGACATGATTCCTCCCCGTCCTGCCGTGATTGCTCACGGCAAGGTCCTGCGTGTTCATAAGACAGCCGCGGCGAAGTCGTGTCGCGGATGCCGCCCAATGTACTAGTCGTCCGCCTGGCTTCGCGAACATGCGCGTCGGTGTAGCTTCACGACATCTCTCATTTGCACCTGGCGTGAGCGGGATGGATGAGATCCCGCTTGGAGACATTCAGACAAAGAACTACCGTTCCCATATTGCTATGGGTTTTGAATCGACTATCGCTTGTTGATGCGTCGCCAACGTGCACACCGCCGCCGATTTGCACGCTCGCCCCGTTTCCGATACCGCGCTGGTCTCAAGATCGTGGGCGCCGCTGACGTCTTAAGGAATACACTATGCGGAAAGACTCGCAACGAAATTGATTCCATCTTGAGGCATCTAAAAACTTGACCTCGGTTAACGCCGCGCGCGGGTTGTTCACAGGCTCCGAAGCAAGTTTTTGGATTCGTGCACAGATTCGAAAACGCGACGCCTCATGTGACAATTCTCAGCCACCGCCAAAAATTTTTTACAAAAGCGTCACGCGCACGACGCGCGGGCGAATTTTCCAAATGCTTGTGGTTGCTATGTCGATAAGTGATTAGCGAGACATCGTTTTTTGAGTCTCGTTTCAGAGGGTAACTCCACCGCGAGATGCATTCCGGTGAAACTACGGTGTGCAGAACCCGCGCCCGCACAAATTCAACTTGAGCCCGTGCCGCAGGGGTTTTTTGCAGCGCAGTGAAGGTTTCCGCTGTTGCAAAATCGCTCGCGGTAAAACTACGGAACGTATCATAGTGCGGACGATGCAAATCTTCCAATCGAAGAATGGTCGTCGCGTGACTGCTTGCGTGAATATGACAGGCAACAAAAAAGCCCGGCGCGATGCCGGGCTGATTGACGTGCTGACCTGATCAACCGATCAGATGATGTCGCGAGATTGTTTCGCGACGTTACTTGGCAAAGCTTACTTGGCGAGCTTGGCGATCTGCGCGGTGAGGCGCGAGACTTTGCGGCTGGCGTTGTTCTTGTGAATAATGTTGCGCTGGGCGGCGCGCATCAGGGCGGGCTCGGCATTCGCCAGCGCCTTGACGGCGGCGGTGCGGTCGCCGGTCGCGATGGCTTCCTCGACGGTGCGGACGGCGCCGCGCATCTGGGTGCGTCGCGACTTGTTGACGGCAGTGCGGCGGGCGATCTTGCGCGTCGCTTTCTTGGCGGAGGTGGTATTGGCCATGGTCTCAATATCCTTTGCGGGTACCGGTCGCGTCTTGGTCGGGTAGCGCCGGCTTGCTTGACCGCGGAATCGACGCTCGGATTTAGGGTGTTCGGTTGCTAGGCTGTCCCCGGAACATGAGGCCTGAAACGGCCTGCAACTGCTCAAAGAACAGCGGCGGCAGGATTGCGCCCGCCGCCAGTTGGCGCCCTTATAGAGAGGGTCTGCGGCACCGTCAACGCTTTCCGGGCTGGAAAACCGGCCTTTGGCGGCCTGGACGGGCGCCGTAACGCCCTGAAGAGGTTGAATTTCTGCCGCCTTGGGGCTATTGGCTGGCGGCGTTTTCTGACGTCGTCCGATCGGACGACCGTAGTAGGTGGGGTATGATCCGCGGCTTTTTCCGATTGATTGGGCTGTTGCTGCTGGCCGGCGGGTTCATCTTCATGGTCTATGACGGCGCCCGCTGGGTGGCCGACCAGACCCTCAAATTCACCCGGTTTGGCCAGTTCTGGAACGATATCAACCAGGCCAGCCAGACCGCGTTCCGGACCTGGGTCGAGGCCAAGGCGCCCTGGCTCTGGAGCTCGGTGATCCGCCTCGTGCTGGACCAGCCGGTGTTCGCCGTCCTCGGCATTTTGGGCATCCTGCTGATGATCCTGTTCCGGCCGCGGAAACCTCTGATCGGCTACTCGCGCGACTGACTGATCTCATCGCGCTTGAAGCGTGCGGCGTAACAACGCTGCCCTCGCTGACGTAGATCCCTATATTCCCACCTGATCGCGAGCACGCCGCCTGAGCATCTGGCCCAGGCGACCGTCAGCTCGCCTGCGGAGACACATCATGCTGTTCATGCGCAAGACCACCGCATTGCCGAGCGCAACTGAGGCGCTGCCCGGCCGTGCGCAAGCCATTCCGACCGCGACCATCCATTTCGTCAACGGCAGCAAGCTGCAGCCGCCTTATGCCGCCGGCCTCGAGCAGGCGGTGTTCGGGCTCGGCTGCTTCTGGGGCGCGGAGCGAAAGTTCTGGGAGCTCGGCGATGGCATCGTCACGACCGCCGTCGGCTATGCCGGCGGTCACACGCCGAACCCGACCTATGAAGAAGTCTGCTCGGGCCGCACCGCCCACACCGAAGTGGTGCTGGTCGTGTACGATCCGAAGAAGATCTCCTACCAGCGCCTACTGAAGACGTTCTGGGAGAACCACAACCCGACGCAGGGCATGCGCCAGGGCAACGACGTCGGCACGCAGTACCGAAGCGCGATCTACACCTCTTCAGATGCGCAGAAGAAAGCCGCCGACGAGTCCAGGGCGCTCTATCAGAAGGCGCTTGCTGCAAAGGGCCTCGGTGCCATCACCACCGAGATCGCACCCGCTGGCGTATTCTATTTCGCCGAAGACTATCATCAGCAATATCTGGCAAAGAATCCCGCCGGCTATTGCGGCCTCGGTGGCACCGGCGTGTCCTGCCCAATCGGCGCCGGTGTGAGCGCGTAAAGCCAGCTCCGGCCTCGCTGCACCTCTCCCGCTTGCAAGCGGGAGAGGGAGCACATTGTGCTCCTTGTCGGCACGCATGCGCCTAGCTCCCCTCAACGCTTTATTAACCATAACCGGTGCATCACTGGAGCCATCTCGTTTCGAGGGACAGGTCCGGTGCCGGTTGCACACGCGTTTCGATCGTCGATCTCGGCTGTGGCCTTGGCAGCGTCCGCCGCGCTGACCCTTGGCGGCTGCATGCAGACCGCCGGCCCCGTCGCCTATGTGCAGCCGCGTCCCGATCTCGACGCCATGGCCTATGGCCAGCCCTATAACGCTCCGCCGCCGGTCGTCGTTGCCAACAACGGCGGCGGCGCCATCGCCGCGCTCAGCAATTCCTTTGCTTCCTCGCCGATGCCGGTCGGTTACGCCGCGCCGATGGCCGCACCCGCGCGCTACGATGCCTCCTACCATCTCGATGCCGGCGACAAGCTGCGCGTCGTGGTCTACGGCCAGGAGGGTCTCACCAACAGCTACGCCATCGACGCCGGCGGCTCCATTACCATGCCGCTGATCGGCGCGGTGCCGGCACGCGGCCGCACCACCGCCGGCCTTGCCGGCGAAATCGCCGGCCGCCTGCGCAACGGCTATATCCGCGAGCCTTCGGTCGCCGTCGAGATCGACACCTATCGTCCGTTCTTCATTCTCGGTGAAGTCTCCGCGCCCGGCCAATATCCCTACGTGCCGAACATGACCGTCGAGAGCGCCGTCGCCATCGCCGGCGGCTTCTCGCCCCGCGCCAAGCGCGACGTCGTCACCGTCACGCACACCGAAGCCGGCGGCTCGATGCGCGCCGTCGTCCCGCTCGGCACGCCGCTCGCGCCCGGCGACACTGTGTTCGTCGGCGAGCGCTGGTTCTAGGTTTCTCGTCATTCCGGGGCGCGCGCAGCGCGAGCCCGGAATCCATTTCTCTACCGGCTCCGCGGCCTGATGGATTCGCTGATGCGCAATTGCGCATCATAGCCCGCACTATGCGCGTCCCGGAATGACAGCGAAGATGTTGCTAGCGCCGCGTTGCCGCTCGCGAGTTATCGCCGAAAATCCAGCCGCCCGTTCGGAAAACTCCCATCGATCCTGCTGGTATCAACCACGAGCCCGACCCATGGCCGCATGATCGCAGGGTTTGTCAGGTTGATGTATTTCCCGACCAGCCGCGTGCCATCGCGCGCAGCATCGATCAGCCCGTGCCGGCGGCCATGGTCCCAATCGAAGCGCAGATAGATCCGTCCGCCCGCAACCCGCACCTCCGCGCGCCCGTCTTTCCAGGCCTCGGGCGTATCGCCTGCGATGGTCGGATCGGCCCCGCCATTCCAGCGGCTCGCCCAGATGCCGTCGAGCGGATCGGAGGCGGGGGCAATGGAGGCCCAGGCCGCAGCGTTGACGTCTGCCGCATCGCCGGCAAGCGTCGCAATCGCGGCATAGTCCATGACCTCGCGGTCGTTCGGCTCGGGCACATCCATGGTGCCGAACGGATTGCGGATGACGATGTTCGTATTGGCCTGCTGCATGACGATCTCCCGGCGTCAGTTGGCGTGATCAGCCAGCTCTATCGCCGGGGGCTGCGATGCAGCCACCCGATTTCTGCTTCCGTCATTCCGGGGCGCGCGAAGCGCGAGCTATGATGCGCAATTGCGCATCAGAGAATCCATTCCTCCGCCAACTCCGCCGCACGATGGATTCCGGGCTCGACGCTGACGCGTCGCCCCGGAATGACGGAGGAGACAGGCGCGCCCTACTTCAAATGCTTCGCGAAAAATTCCAGACTGCGCGGCCAGGCGATGTCCGAGCTCGCCTTGTCGTAGCTCGGCCGCTCGTCGCAATGAAAACCGTGCTGGGCGCCGGGATAGATGAACACCTCGACATCAGGCCGCTTCGCCTTGACGGTCTCGACGTCGGTCAGGGGAATGCCCTGGTCCTTCTCGCCGAAGTGCAGTTGCGTCGGCACTTTCGGCTTCTCGTCGGCAAAGCGCACGACGGCGCCACCGTAATAGCCGACCGCAGCCTTCAGGCCGTTCAATCGCGTCGCCGCGACGAAGGCGATGCTGCCGCCGAGGCAAAAGCCGATGATGCCGACCGGGCCGACGCTTTTCACCGCATCGATCGCGGCCTGAGTGTCGCGCAGTATTGCCTCCCAGTCGGGACTGGCGACGAATTTGCGGGCTTCCGCGATCTCGTCGGGCGTGTAGCCCGACTGGAAGTTCGGCGTGGTGCGGTCGAAGATCGACGGCGCGATCGCGACATAGCCTTCCCCAGCGAGGCGGTCGCAGACCGAACGGATGTGGTGGTTGACCCCAAAGATCTCCTGGATCACCACGACAGCACCCTTCGGGCTGCCGGCGGGATCAGCGCGATAGGCGCCGAGCTGGAAATTGTCGGAAGCCGTCAGTTTGATCTCTTGTCCCACGCGGGTTGTCCTCTGTTGTTCGTTGTTGCTTGCCAGCCGTCGCGTCCATCACCAGTGTCATTGCGAGCGTAGCGAAGCAATCCAGAATCTTGCCGCGGAGATAGTCTGGATTGCTTCGCTGCGCTCGCAATGACGGGTGGATAGACCTGCACCTCCTCACCATGAAGTGCCGTAGCCCGGATGGAGCGTAGCGCAATCCGGGGCCAGTGTACGCCGGAACGAGACCGGTCCCGGATTTCGCTCTGCTCCATCCGGGCTACGATCTTTGTTGTTTAAGAGAGCAGGGCGCTACTCCCACATCCAGTTCTCGCCGTAGTCCTCCTTCCATCCCGCCAGCCGGCCGTGGCGGAATTGCAGGAACAGGCGGTGGCGGTAGGGGATCAGTCCGCTGCCGCCAAGGTTGCGAAGCGCGAGATAGATCTCGTAGCCGGGACGCCCCCGCACATATTGCAGCGGCTGCCCGAGGGCACGCGCGGTCTGCTCGGCGTCCATGCCGAAGGCGAGCGGGGTGTTGTTCGACAAGGTCGTGACGAAAGGCTGGCGCGGCGGCGGGCTGCTGAACGGCTCGGCCTGCGCAGACACCGATAGCAACACCACACCTGCAGCCAACATCGCCCGCTTCATGGCCTGTGTTCCTGTCCGATCCAATTATGCCGGCAAGTTCTTCAGGAAAGGCACCACCGCGTCAACAAAAGCCTTGGGCTGATCGATGTTGACGGCGTGTCCGGCTGCGGGGATCACGACCTTTTGTGCGCCGGGGATCTTCGCCGCCATGTAGTCGGACGCGGCCAGGAACGGCGTGTCGTCGGCGCCGACCACGATCAGGCTGGGCACCTTGATGTCGGGCAGCAGCTCGATCACGCGCGCATCGCGCTGGGTCAGCATGCCGCGCGCGGCCAGCGCCAGGCCCTTGGCATTGCGATGGCTCGCGGTGGCGCGTTCGCGCGTTGCCGATTTCAGCATGGCGAGACCTTCGCGGTCGAGCTTGTCGGCGGTGCCGAGCGCCCGCGCGTTCCAGGCCTCGCGCGCGTCGTCCTTCTTGAAGCCCGGGCCGGTGTCGATGATCAGCAGCGCACGGGCGCGTTCCGGATGCGCGCGATAGAAGGCGAGCGACATGTAGCCGCCGAGCGAGAGCCCGCCGATGATGGCTCGCCCGGCACCGATCGCATCGAGGATCGCCGCGATGTCGCCGACGGTCAGCGCTTCGCTGTAGGCGTTGGGATCGTCAGGATAATCAGACTGGCCGTGGCCGCGCATGTCCCACAGGATCAGCTTGTGATCCCTGGCAAGCGCATCGACCTGGCCATGCCACATCGCCGAGGTCGAGGAGTAGCCGTGGGTCAGCAGTAGCGGCGGACCGTCGCCGTGAACTTCGTAATAGATCCCGACGCCGTCCCGATCGATCTTCGGCATGTCTCCCGCCTTTCTTTTTCACCGCAACGACGGTGCACCCTCTCTCCTTGCGGCAGAGGTGATGCTTGCACTCTAGCGCAACCTCCGGCGGATTTGTCTTGGGGGCGTCAACACGATCGGTGTCATGCTCCGGGAGAGTGGTGCATCCAGTACTCCGCGGCTCCTCCGTATCCCCCGCGCCGTCTCGGCGTACTGGGTCGCCCGGTCAAGCCCGGCGACGACAGCGGAAGGCAGCGCGAGAGCGCCAAAAAATTCCCCTTATCCGTCAATGGCATCTCTACTGTGCATGGGGTTGTTTTCGCTTTTTGTTGTTCCCTCGACGGAACCCAATCCCTCAAATTGCGCGCAATTCCCCAAGGTTCCATTGAGCACGCCTCTTAAGGGCCAGAGAACCTGATCCGGTTTAGGCTGACGCCAAACCCAGTCCCGTGTCTCCATGCTTTTGGGGAAGCCATGAACGCGTCAGTGAAACCCGCCGCCAAACGCCGGCTCCTGCTCGCCTCCGACCGGAGCGACGAGAGCACCGAGCTTGCCAGCATCCTGAAGGCGGTCGGCGACGTCTCGACGGTGACGACGCAGGACATTCCCGAGCAGCCGGCGCGCGATCTGTCCGGCCTCGTCGTCGACATCAATCTGCGCTCGCCCGAGAGCGTGCAGCGGGTGCGCAACAAGCTGCGCGGCGAAGGCTATCGTTCGATGCCGCGACTGTTCGTGCTGGCCGACGCGCTTCATCACGGCACCATGCAGGCCTGGGCGCTGGGCGCCACCGACACGATCTCGCGTCCGCTGCAGCCCGACGCCATTCTCCAGCGCATCCGTGCGGCTTTCCCCGACACCGCCGCCTATGACGCGACCGATCGCGGCAAGACGCTCAACCGCGGCGTCGAGGCGGCGCATGCGGTGCTGGCAAAAATGTTCGAGAAGCTGCCGCTCGGCGTGCCACTGACCTTCGACGACGTCATCGCCGCCGAGAGCAAGATTCTGAAAGCGATCAAGCACTCCTCGCTGCGCGAATGGCTCACCACGGTCGGCTGCCACCATGTCGGCAGCTATCGCCACTGTCTGTTCGTCACCGGCTTTGCGGTTGCCTTCGCCCAGCATCTCGGCATGCGCGAGGACGACCAGCGTCGCCTGACCCGCGCCGCGCTGCTGCATGACGTCGGCAAGGCCTTCGTGCCCTCCGTGCTGCTAGACAAGCCCGGCAAGCTCACCGACGAGGAGATGGCCGAAGTCCGCCAGCATCCGCGCCGCGGCTACGATGCGCTCGCAGCCCAGGGCGGCTTCCCGCCGGAGATGCTGGACGTCGTGCTGCATCACCACGAATTCCTCGACGGCTCCGGCTATCCCAATGGCCTGTCGTCGAACCAGATCAGCGACATCGTGCGTGTGACGACCATTGTCGACATCTACGCGGCTCTGGTGGAAAAGCGCGCCTACCGCATGCCCTTCACCCACGCGCGTGCCTTCACGATGATGGAAGGCATGGGCGGCAAGCTCGACCAGCAATTGCTGCAGGCGTTCCGCCCGGTGGCGCTCGGGTCGTTCTAGGCGAGATGCCGTAGGGTGGGCAAAGGCGCATCGCGCCGTGCCCACGAATTTGTCTGCGTTGGATAGAGGTGGTGGGCACGCTTCGCTTTGCCCACCCTACGGCACTTCCCTTACCCCACCATCTTCCTCAGCTCCGCCTTCGCCACCTTCTCCAGCGTCGAGCGCGGCATGTCGTCGACCAGCCGGATCTCGCGCGGCACCTTGAAGTCGGCGAGACCCTTGCGGCATGCGGTCATCACGCGGTCCTGCAGATCGGGCGCTGCGCCCGCGACGCCGCCATGCGGGATGATGAAGACGACAGGTACCTCATCCAGCATCGGATGCTTCTTCGCCACCACCGCCGCCTCGCGCACGCCGGATACGAGCGCGATCACCTGCTCGATCTCCGAGGCCGCGACGTTCTCGCCGCCGACCTTCAGCATGTCCTTGGCGCGGTCGCCGAACTTGATGAAGCCGTTTTCCAGACGCTCGACGCGGTCGCCGGTGAGGAAGAAGCCGTGCGCGTCAAAACTTTCGCGCGTGGCTTGTTCGTTGTGCAGGTACTCGGCGAACAGCGACAGGCCGGGAATGCCCTTGATCGCGAGATTGCCGGTATCGCCGACTGCGGTCGGCTGGCCGTCATCGTCGGTGATGCGGATTTCGTACTCCGGCGCGGCGCGCCCGATCGACATCGGAATGTTGGGCTGGTCAACCTCGCCGATGATGCCGTGGGTGATGGTCTCGGTCATGCCCCACCAGCCGATCATCTTGACGCCGAACGCGGCGAAAGCCGGCGGCTCGCTGATCGCGGTGCCCCACAGGCGGAATTTGTGGTCTTTCGGGATCTCCTGCTCAAGCAGCGCCTTCATGCAGAACGGAATGGTCGAGGTCCAGGTCGAGCCATGCTCGCGCGCGACGCCCCAGAACCGGCTGGCAGAGAAACGCGGCTGGATCACGCAGGTGGCGCCGACCCACAGCGTCGCCAGCATCGAATAGGCCAGCGCATTGGTGTGGAACAGCGGCAGATAGGTCTGGTGCACGTCGCCGGCGTGAAGGTCCTCATGCGCGGCATTGATCTTAGCGCCCCACAGCGCATTCGCGTGAGTCCACAGCACCGCTTTCGGCCGCGACGTCGTGCCCGAGGTGTATTGCACGCTGCACGGCGCGAGCGGATCGGTCGCGCGCTGTGGCCGGTCGGCACTGTCCGCGAACAGGGACTCAAAGCTGTCACCGCGCGAGATGGCCTGCGCAGGCGCCGCGCCGGCATCATGCGAGGTCACCGCCAGCCAGCGAATGTTCCGGCAGTTCTGGGCGACGATCTGCGCATAGGCCGGCTGCGTGATCGCGGCGACCGCGCCGCAATGATCGGAAAAATACTCGATCTCGGCCGGCGCCGAGCGGGTGTTGGTGGTGACCGCGATGGCGCCAAGCTCGACGCAGGCAAACCAGGCCAGCAGCGCCTCGATGCAATTGTCGAGATGAATGAGAACATATTCACCGGGCTTGACGCCGCGCCTGGCCAGCCCCGCCGCGAGCGCGCCGACCCGCTCGTGAAACTCGCCATAGCTCCAGCGCCGCGCCGGCGCATCGAACGGCGCCCAGATCAGGAACGGATGTGAGCTTCGCACCTCGGCGCGCATCTTCAGCAGCCACGGCACGTCGAGCCCGTCGAACGGGCCCACGATTCCGGCGGTCTTTTGAATGGGCATGAGTCCTCCCGTGCAGCCTGCATCTTGATGGCGGCCGCCTTTTGATTATTGCGTCTTCCTGCCATCGGATGGCGCGCGGCGCAAATCGGAGGACGTCTGCGGCAGTCTCTCCCCGTCATTGCGAGGAGCTCTTGCGACCAAGCAATCCAGACTGTCCCCGAGGAAGCAGCCTGGATTGCTTCGCTTCGCTCGCAATGACGGCGCTTGGGGCGGGCAGCGTGGCCCTATCGACCGCCATCCTCGTATGACGAGATCTCGATCAGGCTGCCATCCGGGTCCCGGCAATAGACCGAGCGCAGCGTGCCGCGGGCGCCCTGCTTGGGCACCGGGCCTTCCTCGATCGCGACGCCATGTGCCTGCAAATGCGCCACCACCTCGTCGGGAGCGGCGGAGGTCAGGAAGCACAGATCCTCGCTGCCGGCGGTCTGGTGATCGGCGGTAAACCATTCCACCTTGTCGGCATCGCGCGGCCGGACGTTGATCTTCTGGTTACCGAATTGCAGAGAAGTCCGCGGCGCTTTGCCGCCGCCGGGGTCGAACACCTTGACTTCCATGCCGAGAATCTTGCGGTACCACTCGGTGGTCACCGCGACGTCGGCGACATTGATGACGAGATGATCGAGGGCTTCGACCTTGACCGGCATGCCTTATCCTTTCGTCGTGATGCGCCCCGCGCACTTTCCGCGCTCCGCAAGCTTTGTTACAACCGCAACGACGCCACTTTCAAGTTATCCGGACTTCGAGAACAACACTCTTTGAAGAACAACACCTGGGAGAACCCTTGAGATGATCACTCGCCGTTCCGCGCTGGGCCTGCTTGCCGCCACGCCTCTTGCAGCCAGCCCGCTGTCGAAAGCCTTTGCCGCGGATTATCCGTCCCGGCCGGTGAAGTTCGTGGTCGGCTATCCGCCGGGTGGCGCCACCGACATTCTGGCGCGCCTGATCGGCCAGCGGCTGTCGGAAAAGTTCGGCCAGCAATTCGTGATCGAGAACAAGCCGGGCGCCGGCAACAACATCGGCACCGAATCGGTCATCAACGCCGAGCCCGACGGCTACACCGTGCTGCTGATCAATCCGGCGAACTACATCAACAGCACGCTCTACGCCAATCTCAAGTTCAACTTCGTCCGCGACATCGCGCCGATCGCCGCGTTCCAGCGCGTGCCGAACGTGATGACCGTGAATAAGGACGTGCCGGCCAAGACCGTCGCCGAGTTCATCGAATATGTGAAGGCCAATCCCGGCAAGGTGAACATGGCCTCCTCCGGCAACGGCACCTCGGTGCATCTGTCCGGCGAGATGTTCATGGCGATGACCGGCTGCAAGATGCAGCACGTGCCCTATCGCGGCGCGGCCCCGGCGATCACCGACATGCTTGGCGGCCAGGTGCAGGTGATCTTCGACAACATGCCCTCGATCATCCAGCACATCCGCTCCGGCTCGCTTCGCGCGCTCGGCGTCACCACCGCGCAGCGCTCGCCGCAGCTGCCGGACGTGCCGGCGGTCGGCGAGACCGTGAAGGACTACGAGGCGAGCGCGCTGTTCGGCATAGGCGCGCCCAAGAACATGCCCAAGGATTTAATCGCCAAGCTCAACACCGAGATCAACGCGCTGATGAAGGAGCCCGACATGACCAAGCGCCTGGTCGAGCTCGGTGGCGATCCGCTGGTCGAGACGCCGGAAGCGTTCGGCAAGGAGATCGAGGCCGAGACCGCCAAGTGGAAGAAGGTCGTCGAGTTCGCCGGCCTGAAGGTCGAGTAGCGATCTCGTGATGATCGGGAATGGAGCCCTGCCGTTCGGCAGGGCTTTTTCTTGCGTGCGTTGTCGCATTGATCTGGAATAAATCGGCGTGGCGAAACCTGATGTTAGATGGCGCCGTATCTCGCGCCATGAAGAGAGGAGTTGGGATCATGCGCAAGACGCAATTGGCGCTGCTGACGCTGGGCGCGACGATCCTTGCCGGTGTCGTCACCGTTACGCCCGCCGTGGCGCGCGACTATCCCTGGTGCGCTCAGGGCGGCGAATATGACTATCCCGGCGAATGCGCCTACAGCACCTATGAGCAATGCCAGGCCAGCGTCTCCGGCCGGTTGCTGTACTGCGGCCCGAACCCGCTCGTTGCCTATGGTCAGGCACCGCTGCGCCCGCCGCAGTCGCGCGTGCACCGCCGCGCGCGCCCCGCGGCGCCGTACTGATCGCGCCGCATTCCACGAAGCACCGCAGGGCGCATTTTCGCATGATCGCCCCGGAATAAATCGGCTCCGCAAGCCTTTCTCACAGTGAGGTCGCATGTCGCGCGGCGAACATGGGAGATTGGTCATGCGCAAGGCGCAGTTTGTGCTGGGCACCATGGTTCTCGTTTGGCTCGCCGGCGGTAGCCCGGCGCGCGCGGATTACCCGTGGTGCATTCAGGATTCGGAATTCGGCTATCCCGGCGACTGCGCGTATCAAACCCGCGAGCAGTGCATGGTGAGCGCGTCCGGCCGCAAGGGTTTCTGCGGTCCAAATCCTGCCGTGCTCGCGCGACCGTTGTCTCCGCCGCCACCGCGCGGCCGGCGCATCCCGCCGACCTAGTCACGCCTTTCGCGCGCCGGCGGCCAGCTGCCGGATCACGCAGTCGTGCGGGCCCATGCACCGGAATCCCCGCTTGACGTCCCGGCGTTCGCGCCTATACTAAACCATATGGTTAAGTATCAAGACGAGGCACTGGACCGGACTTTCGCGGCGCTGTCCGACCCGACGAGGCGCGCATTGCTGGCGCGTCTTGGCGAGCAGGAGAGCCTGTCGGTGAGCGAGTTGGCCGCACCGTTTCCGGTCTCGCTGCCGGCGATCATGAAGCATCTCGACGTGCTCACCGACGCGGGCCTGATCGTGCGGGAGAAGACCGGCCGCACGGTGTCCTGCCGGCTCACGGCGCAGCCGATGGAGCAGGCGATGAACTGGCTCAATCGCTACGCGCAGTTCTGGTCCGAGAAATTTGATCGCCTCGCCGCCTTCGTGGAGGAAGAGACATGGCCAATGCAGCCGTCAACGCCCAGTCCCGTACCGCCGACGCAGAGCGCCCAAGCCTTGAACGGCCGAGCCTCACGCTCACGCGCCGGCTCCGCGCGCGGCCGGAAGAAGTCTACGCCGCCTGGACGCAAGCCGCGCAGCTAGCGCAATGGTTCGGGCCGCCGAACATGAAGCCGGCGACGCTGAACGCCGAGCTCGACGTCCGCAGCGGCGGCCGCTTTCGCATCAGCTTCACCCGTGATGACGGCGAGTATTTCCAGGCCGGCGGCAGCTATCGCGAGGTCGTGCCGAACGAGCGGCTGGTCTTCACCTGGGCCTGGCACTCGACGCCGGAGCGTGAATCGCTGGTGACGATCACGTTCAAGCCCGACAGCGACGGCACGCTGATGATCTTCCATCACGCCCAGTTCTTCGACGAGACCGCACGCGACAATCATCGGCGCGGCTGGTCGTCGTTCTTCGACAAGCTCGACGCCTTCGTCGCCTGACATCATGGAGGACACCATGCAGCAACATCAGATCGTCTCGCGCGAGCAATGGATCGCCGCACGCAAGGCCCATCTGGCGCATGAGAAGGAGTTGTCCCGGGCCCGCGAGCGCCTCGCCGAGGAGCGCCGCGCCCTGCCCTGGGTGAAGGTCGACAAGGCCTATCTGTTCGAGGGGCCGAACGGCAGGGTGACGCTCGGCGACCTCTTCAAGGGCCGCCCGCAGCTCGTGGTCCAGCACGTGATGTTCGCGCCCGACTGGGAAGCGGCCTGCAAGAGCTGCTCGTTCTGGGCCGACGGCTTCGAGCGCATGGTGCCGCATCTGGCCGCGCGCGACACCAGCATGGTCGCCATCTCGCTGGCGCCGAGCGCAAAGCTCGAAGCCTTCAAGAGGCGGATGGGCTGGACGTTCGACTGGGTCTCCTCCGGCGACAACGACTTCAACCACGATTACGAAGTCTCGTTCACGCGCGAAGAGATCGACAAGGGCGTGCCCCGATACAATTTCGGCACCACGCCGTTCTATGGCCCGGAGCTACCCGGCATCAGCGTGTTCTACCGCAATGAGGCCGGCGAGATCTTCCATACCTATTCGTGCTTCGCCCGCGGCCTCGACATGATGAACGCGGCCTATCAGTACCTCGATCTCACCCCGCTCGGCCGTCACGAGGATGGTCTGCCCTATCCGATGGACTGGGTCCGCCTGCGCGACCAGTACGAGCCGCAGGCGAACGGGGCGTGTTGCCACGGGTGAGGGGGTGACGACGCTTGCGCGCCACAGACTCCAATTGCTCTCGTCACCCTGAGGTGCCGGAGCGAAGCGGAGGCCTCGAAGGGCGACAGCCTAGCTGCATCTCGGCTGGTCCTCCTTCGAGGCTCCCTATGGGACGCGTTGCGTCCCATGCCTCGCACCTCAAGCGACAACCGCTTCGCGGTTGCGCGGGGATGACGGGTCGAGCTGAGTCAATTTACTCACCTCTTCGCCTCGACCTGCTCCGTGGCATTGCACGAGATCAGCATCGTGTAGGCGCGCGCATTGCCGGCGACGTCGGTGGTCTTGAGCTCGCCTTTCGGTTCGGCGGTCTGGTAAGGCACCACGGAATTGTCGAGGAAGTCGCGCAGCATGCCAGTCTTGATCGCGAAGTTGATATTTTCAGGGATGCTGCCGGTTGCTGCGGCGATGCGCAATCCGGGAATCTTTGCCGTGACCACGCCCACGATCTGACCGCCAGTGTCGAACAGCGGTCCACCGCTATTGCCGGGCTGCACTGGCGCACTGATTTGCAGGAAGCGCGTGTCGTTGAACATGCCGCTGAGTGAGCTCACGATGCCGGTCGTCACGGTGAAGTCCGAGGTGAGCAGACCGTGGAAGGGAAAGCCGATCACGACGACGGAATCGCCGGAGCGGATCGAGCGATCGCGAATTCGGGCAAAATCCTTGAATGTCGTCGTCGAGGGCGCCTGCAGCAGAGCGAGATCGTTGTTGGCGTCGTTCGACACGACGCGCAGCGACATCGCGGGTTCGCCGGTGAGGTTGCCCTTGATGTCGCCGACGCAGCCACTGATCACGTGACTGTTGGTGACGACGTGTCCGCTGGCACTCACGACAAAGCCAGTGCCGCTTTTGGCCCGGGCGGCCTTGCTGCCGGCCGGCGGCGCCTGCTTGTCCGGCGCGGGTTGCGACTTGGCGGCGATCTTGGTGAAGTCGCCGGCCTTGTCGAGCCCGTCGGCTTTCACCTTGGTCACGCAATTGGCCAATGCGGCGATCAGCGGTCCGGTCGAGGTCAGATCGAAATTCAGAACGGAGCGGCCGGCCGTCGCCACCATCAGGCTCGCCTTCTGGAACGTGCGCACAACATTGACCGGCATGACGGCCGTGAGCATGTTGGTCTGGTACGCCGTGGCGTAAAGCCTGGCCTGCTCCTGCCCGTCAAAGGTCACGTCGATTGCGGCGTTCTCGCCCTTGTTGAAGCGGTAGCTGGGACTCGCAAAGGCGAGCGACCATGTGCCGGCGGCATTTTGGCTCACGACGAGGATGACGCCGTTCGCATAAGGCGTGGTCGCCGCGCAATGCGAGAAGGCGCCCGTCTCGTCATTGCTGAAGGCGCCGCCGATCCAGTTGCCGACATTGACACTGCCGAACGGACCCTTCGCATGCGCTACTCCGGCGATACCGACCTGCAGCAGAGACGCGACGACGAATGACTTAATCCACATACTTTCCCCCAGGAACGCTTTTGATCTCATCTTACCCATTGAGAGAGGTGAGACGCAACCGGCAGTTGTTCGGGTCGCTCCGATCCCCTTTGCGGTCACATCGGGCTTGCCTTTGCTTTGCATTGCTATATACTTTGCAATACAAAGTCGGCCCGGACATTCCGGGTGGAGCGGGGTTTTGGCGTTGCCGATGCGCGATCTCGACAAGGCGCTGGCCGATATCGTGGCGATCCGCAGCCAGATCGCGGCCGGCACGGCGTTCCGCGGCTACGGCCCGGCGACCATGGCAGCAACCGGCGCCGTCGCGCTGCTCACCGCAATCCTGCAATTCTGGCTACTAGGTGATGTCACCAGCGAGCCGCTCTTCTTCTTCCTGGGCTGGCTCTTGGCCGCCGTACTCTCCGGCCTGATGATCGGCATCGAGATGCGGGCGCGGTCGCGCCGCCATCATTCCGGTCTGGCGGATGCCATGATTCACCAGGCGGTCGAGCAATTCCTTCCGGCAGGCGTCGCCGGTGTGCTGCTCGCGGTGGTCATGTGGAAGTTCGCGAGCGAGACGCTGTGGCTATTGCCGGGCCTGTGGCAGATCCTGGTGTCGCTCGGCATCTTCGCCTCGGTCCGCTCGCTGCCGCGCAGCGTCGCGCTTGCGGGCGCCTGGTATTTCGTTTCCGGCTTTGCGGTCGTGCTGCTCGCGAGCCGGACCCACACGCTATCGCCATGGACCATGGGGCTGCCCTTCGTGATCGGGCAGTCGGTGATGGCGGCCATCCTTTATTTCGCGTCAGGAGATAATGATGTCGAAGACTGACAGCGCGCCGTTCTCATATGAAGGGCTCGACCGCGTCATCCACGAGAAGGCGAGGCTCGGGCTTCTGACCTCGCTGATGGCGCACCCGAAGGGACTGGCCTTCGCCGATCTCAAGCAGCTCTGCGGCCTTACCGACGGCAATCTGAGTCGGCATCTTGCCGTGCTCCAGGAGGCCGGGCTGGTCGAGGTGACCAAGGGCTATGAGGGCAATCGCCCGCACACGACCTGCCGCCTGACCAAGGCCGGCCGCCGCCGCTTCCTCGACTATCTCGCCGTGCTCGAACGCCTGGTGCGCGATGCCGCCAAGGCCGCCGGCCGCGAGGCGCCGCCGCTCGGCCGCCTCGGTATCGTCTCGACCTGATCCTCCCCTTTTTGACCGGAGACTTTGCAATGCAAAGTGACAGGAGCTCCAGCAACATGACCACTCGCAACGAGAAGCTTCACGTCGGCATCATCATGGATGGCAACGGCAGATGGGCGACGCGGCGCGGCCTGTCGCGCGTGCGCGGCCACGAGGCCGGCGTCGAGACGATCCGCCGCATCGTCGAGGCCGCGCCCAAGCAGGGCATCGGCACACTGACGCTCTATGCCTTCTCCACCGACAATTGGCGCAGGCCCAGGGCCGAGGTCGCAGCCCTGATGACGCTGCTGCGCTTCTATCTCGCCAACGAGGTGCAGAGCCTCGTCAAGAACGGCGTGCGCCTCACCGTGATCGGCCGCCGCGACCGGCTGCCGGACGGCGTCGCCAATGCGATCACGCGCGCGGAGGCGGCTACTGCACATGGCACCGCGCTTCACTTGCGCATCGCCGTCGACTATTCCGCGCGCGATGCGATCCTCAACGCAGCGGCGAAGGCTGCGGCGCTGACCAGCCTGACGCGCGAAGCCTTCTCGCAGCTCGTCACCGGCGAGGCCGGCCTTCGCGATGTCGATCTCATCATCCGCACCTCCGGTGAGAAGCGGCTGTCGGACTTCCTGCTCTGGGAAGGCGCCTATGCCGAACTGCACTTCACCGAGCGGATGTGGCCCGAGTTCGATGCGAGCGGTCTCGCCGCGGCGCTCGCCTCCTTCCATGGCCGCGAGCGTCGCTTCGGCGGCCTCCAGGCCATTATGCCCGAGGAGGTGCCGTCGCTATCGCGGGCGTGACACTGACGCGGAGACGAGCAAGGGTCTCCGCTGCGGTTTTTGGACAATGTCTTCAGGTTCAGTCGGGGGATTGGGCTTCATCATCGAAGTGGGACGGACGATCACGCCAACCAAAGCGGGAGCGAAAGTCCATGCGTGTTCTTCTCGTCAACGTGCCTCATCCTTCGATCGGCAGCCGAATTCCTGACGATCATCTGCCACCGCTCGGCCTGCTCGCGATCGGCGGCCCGCTGATCGACGACGGCCACATTGTGCGGCTGATCGATGCCGAGTTCGGTCCGATGCCGGTCGCGGCCATCATCAGCGAAGCGAACCGTTTTGCGCCGGATGCCGTCCTGTTCGGCCATTCCGGCTCGACTTCCGGACATCCCGTGATCGCGGAGATCGCGCAGGCCCTGGTGAGGGCTATGCCGCGCGTGCTGATTGTCTATGGCGGTGTCTTTCCGACCTATCACTGGCACGAGATTCTGCGCGATGAGCCCCATGTCAGCGCGATCGTGCGCGGCGAGGGCGAGGAGACCGTGCGGCGCCTGATGCGGGCGCTGGAATATGGCCACGATCTCGGCGGCATCAGCGGCATCGCGTTTCGCGACGCCACGGGTCCGCGCGCGACGCCGCCAGCGCCTGTCATCGCCGACCTCGACGCCTATCGCATCGGCTGGGAGTTGATCGATCATGCGCGCTATTCCTATTGGGGCGGCCTGCGCGCCGTCGTCGTGCAGTTCTCGCGCGGCTGTCCGCATCTGTGCAATTATTGCGGCCAGCGCGGCTTCTGGACGCGCTGGCGCCATCGCGATCCCGTCCGTTTCGCCAAAGAGCTGGCGCGCCTGCACCGCGAGCACGGCGTCAAGGTCATCAACTTCGCCGATGAAAATCCGACCGTGTCCAAGAGAGCATGGCGCGCCTTCCTCGACGCGCTGATCGCCGAGAAGGTGGACCTCATCCTGGTCGGTTCGACCCGGGCCGACGATATCGTGCGCGATGCCGACATCCTGCATCTCTACAAGCAGGCCGGCTGGCAGCGCTTCCTGCTCGGGTTAGAGAACACCGACGAGAAGACGCTGGAGCTGATCCGCAAGGGCGCGACGACCGCGACCGACCGCGAGGCCATTCGCCTGCTGCGGCAGCACGGCATCCTGTCGATGGCCACCTGGGTGGTCGGGTTCGAGGAAGAAACCGATCGCGATCATTGGCGCGGATTGAAGCAGCTGCTCGCCTATGATCCCGATCAGGTTCAGCTGCTCTACGTGACGCCGCATCGCTGGACGCCGTACTTCCGGCTTGCCGCCGACCGCCGCGTGATCCAGCCCGATCGCAGACGCTGGGACTACAAGCATCAGGTGCTCGCGACGCGCTACATGGCACCGTGGCGCGTGCTGGTTTGGTTCAAGTTCACGGAGATGGTGCTGCAATGCCGCCCCAAGGCGATCTGGCGCGTGCTGTTTCAGCGCGATGCGGGCCTGCGTCACGCCATGCGCTGGTACACGCAGATGGGCCGCAGGGTCTGGCCGCACGAGATCCTGGAATTTGTTCGCGTACGCCGCCTGAAATGGGGGCCGACGGTGCGGGAGTTCTGGGGCGCGCCGCAAGACAGCGAGGAGCAGTCGATGACGGCGACGCGACCCGAGCGTCGCGTCGACACGCGCGAGGCCGCATGAGTGTAGCCTGAAAATCGCCAGGAGTGCCGTCGCTCTCCGGTGTGTGACGTACGGCACAGGGCAACGCGCTGTTCGTTTTCAGCCGCATGATTGGCAGCGATGTCCAAGCCGCCGGTGCACGGTCTCGGCTAGGTGTGCGGTCCCCGCAACCTGCCGAGAGCGTCGCGCATGTCAGAGCTATTTCCGGGAGCCGTCGTCGAGCCGGTTGAATTGGCGCAAGTGAAGGGCATGGTCTGTATCAGGACCGCCAGTGTATCCGACGCTGAGAAGCTGTCGGTCTATTTCACCGGCCTGTCCACGACATCGCGCAACAAGCGCTTCATGGGCGCACGCGCCGACCTCGCTTCGGTCGCGGCAGAGTGTTTGGCGAAGACCGATCGTCCTGGTCATTTCACCCTGCTCGCCGAGTTCAGGCAGGAAGGGCAGCACAGCATCATCGGAGAAGCCTATTACACCTATGATGCGGCTACGCGGCACGGCGAGTTTGCCATCTCGATCGCCGATGCGTTCCAGCGCCTGGGCCTCGGCCTGCAGATGATGACGGCGATGGAGACGCGTGCGACCGGCCTCGGCCACGCGACGATCGCCGCCGAGACCGCGCGGACCAATGCCGAGATGCGCGGTCTGGCGAAGAAGGCCGGCTTCAGCGATACCGGGCTCGGAGACTGGCAGTCGGTCCACTTCGCAAAACATCTGGCGCGATAGCGCGCGCGTTGATTTGCCGCGTGCCACGGATCGTGCTCTAGTATCCGGCCGGTGGGGCACCCCATCGGCGGGAGCTTTTGGCGATGCGCGCAGTCCTGGATTATTGCACTGGCGGAACCGAGCGGCAGATCGCGGCCGGCACGCACCTTGTCACCGAAGGCGGCCCCTCCGGTCATCTCTACGTGCTGATGCAAGGCAAGCTCGAGGTGCTCAAGGGCGAGACGGTGGTCGCAACCGTCGCCGAGCCCGGCGCGGTGTTAGGCGAGATGTCCGTGCTGCTCGGCGTGCCCCACACCGCGACGGTCCGGGCCTGCTCCGACACCGTCGTCTACGAGTTCGAGGATGCCGCCGCGCTCCTCAAGCAGACGCCCGAGGTGGCGCTGCTGATCGCAAAGATGCTGGCGCAGCGGCTCAACGTCGCCAACACCTATCTTGCCGATCTCAAGCGGCAATATGCCGGCCACGGCACGCATCTGGCCATGGTCGGCGAGGTCTTGCAGAGCATGATCAACCTGCCGCCGCTTGAGGTCTCGCCAGGCTCGGATCGGCAATCTGATCCAAGGATCTGAGCCAGTCCGGCGGCTCCGCGATATGGTTTGCGGGCCGCTTCAGCGGCGCGGCGAGGTCGATCCATTGCGCCTCGCCCGCCGCCAGCCAGAACGCCTTGCTCGCATCGAGATCGAGCACGATATGCGTCGGCGGCCGGCCCGGCTGCAGGCCGGCGTTGAACACCCAGGTCTGGCCCAGCCGGTCGAACCACGAACCATCCGTAATGAACGGCGACTGGTGCACATGGCCGGAGATCACCATCGACGGCTGATACTGCATGATCCACTGCACCAGCTCGACATCGCCGAAGAAGCGCTTGCCGCCCCAGCTCGTCGGCGAATTCGCCGGCGGCGCATGGTGCGCCCAGATCCAGCGCGGCGGACGATTGACTGCGGCATCGCGTAGTTGCTCGACAATGCGTTGCTTGACCAGCGGCCCGTCCCACCACGGGCATATCGTGAACAGCGTGTCACCGAGGGTGATGTTGTCGCCGTCGCAGGCAACGCCCAGCTCGCGCACCTCCGAGATCCAGCGCGAGATTTTTTCGCCCTCCGCGCTGCGCTCGTCGAGGTCGTGATTGCCGGAGCAGAGGATCACGCGCGTCTTCGCGGCGATCAGCGCGAGGTACTTCTTCACCACCACGATCTGCGCGCGAAAATCCACCATCGAGCCGATGTCGAGCGCATCGCCGGCGAAGATCACGAGATCGAAGTTTGGGGCCGCGCTGACCAGCCAGTCGAGCTGCGGCAGCGAGTAATGCAGGTCGGCCACGACCAGGCAGCGCATGGAAAATCCGTCGGCGAAAGATTGAAAATGTCTGGGAATTCCAAAACGGCATAAAGCAAGAAGCAGACCAGCATGACTGCCCCGTCTCGTCAATCCAATGATGACGAGCTTGCTGCGGCACGTTGCAGCGTGCCGGCCGCCGGACTCGGCAATCGGACTTGGCAACCGGATCTGGCAGGGCTGGACCGGGCAGCCGAATTCTGATGTCGTGACGTGCCTCAACGCGGTGACCGCATGACCTCCTTCAAGACCATTCGTGCCCGTGCCGAGAAACGCAAGGGCGGGCCCAAGGCGCTCGACAAGCTGATGCCGGAAAAGCCCGACCTGAAGGGCCTCGCAAAGCTGGGCGACGATCGCATCCTCGCCGAGATGACGAAGCGGGTGTTTTGCGCGGGCTTCGCCTGGAGCGTGATCGATTCGAAATGGGACGGTTTTGAAGCGGCGTTCCTGCGCTTCCAGCCGGCCAAGCTCAGCTTCCAGCCGGAAGACTATTGGGAAGGCCTGCTGCGCGACGCGCGGATCGTGCGCAACGGCGCCAAGATCATGTCGGTGCGCGACAACGCCGCCTTCGTCCAGGAGATCGCCAGAGAGCACGGCAGTTTCGGCAAGTTTTTGGCGAAGTGGCCGCCGTCCAACGAGATCGGGCTGCTCGATCTCCTGACCAAGCGCGGCAGCCGGCTTGGCGGCAACACCGGACAGATGCTGCTGCGCTTCGTCGGCTGGGATGGCTTTGTCACCTCCAAGGACGTGGTCGCCTGCCTGCGTGATGCCGGCCTCGACATCGCCGAAGAGGTCAAGTCGAAGGGCGATCTCGCCAAGGTGCAGGCGCAGTTCAACGCCTGGGCCGAGGAGACCGGTCTGCCCTACACATATCTGTCGCGGATCTGCGCGCTCTCGGTCGGCGAGAACCGCAGCGAGCATGAGAAAGAATGAGGAAAGCAACGATGGCCAAAGCCTATTGGGTTGCTACCTATCGCGCGATCAAGAATCCCGACGCCATGGCGGCCTACGCCAAACTGTCGCGTCCGGCCATTGAGGCCGCAGGCGGTCGCGTGCTCGCGCGCGGCATGCCGGCTGCCGCTTTCGAGCATGGCCAGATGGAACGCGTCGTCCTCATCGAGTTCGACAGTGTTGCGAGCGCCAAGGCGGCCTATGAAAGTCCGGCCTACAAGGCCGCCCACGATCTGCTCGGCGACGGTGCCGATCGCGACATCAGGATCGTCGAAGCCGCCGATTAGCCCCGGGCGGATCGTGGATATCGTGTGGCAATCCCGTGCCGTGAGCGCGGCGGATGAAACACGCGATCACGATCTACATTTCTCAGGAACATTTGTGCGCAGCACCCGTTCGGAAATTGAGCCAGGCGACACAAGCGCAGGGAACGCTCGCTCCGGCTCAGCTCAATGAAACCCCGACATGTCAGAACGGAGCAGCTCATGAAGCTCACAACCGAACAGGTGAAGCAGACCGTCAACCAGCTCGGCGCGCAGGTGCTGCCCGACGAGCATCCCGCCATGCCCCAGCTTAACAGCATGTTCGGCGAGCACACCTTCTTCGTCGACGAGATGGGCCTCAAGGTCCTCGAGCCGACCCCATCGATCGGGGTGGATCGCCAGAGCGGCGAGGTCGTCAGCCTCGCCGACTGGAGCGATGCGGACCTGACCCGCCTGATGGCGCACGAGCCCGAGCCGACCGGCGTGATCGTGGTGTTCGAGCATGTGAGGCATTGATCGGTCGGGCCAGATCGATTTGCAGCGGTGGCGGGTCTGAAACCCCGTCACCGATAGCTCTTCCGTGCGACGCAAGCTCAGGCCGGTTCAGATGCCGAACGTCAGCTGCGGCTCCGCATCGTCCCCGGTCTGCAGCGCGGACAGCGATACACCGAGCAGCCTGACGCGCTTGGGCAGCGGCATCTCGATCTCGAGCAAGCCGCAGGCCAGCCGCTCCAACTCGTCCCGGCCTGCAACAATCGCTGTGACGGACCTGCTGCGCGTGATGATCTCGAAGTCGGCGAACTTGATCTTGAGGGTGACGGTGCGGCCGCGGTTGCCGGTCGTCTCGCAATGGCGCCAGACCTTGTCGACGAGCGGTTTCAACTCGGTGGCCAGCGCGTCGAAATCGGCAAGGTCGGTCGAGAACGTGGTCTCCGCGCCGATCGATTTGCGGATCCGGTTGGCGCGAACCGGCCGTTCGTCGACGCCGCGCGAGATCCAGTAGTAGTACGCGCCCGACTTGCCGAAATTCGCGTTCATGAATTCCAGCGACTGATTGCGGATGTCGAGGCCGGTGAACAGGCCGAGCGCGTTCATCTTCGCAGCCGTCGCCGGGCCGATCCCGTGGAACTTGCCGACGGGCAACGTCTCGACGAAAGCAGGTCCCATCTCCGGCGAGATCACGAACTGGCCATTCGGCTTGCGATGATCGGAGGCGAGCTTTGCCAGAAACTTGTTGTAGGAGATGCCCGCCGAGGCATTGAGGCCGGTCTCGGCCTTGATCTTCTCGCGGATCCGCAAGGCGACGTCGCGTGCCAGCGGAATGCCCTGCAGGTTCTCCGTCACGTCGAGATAGGCTTCATCCAGCGACAGCGGCTCGATGATCGGCGTGTGCTCGGCGAAGATATCGCGGATCTGCCTGGAGATCGCCTTGTAGATTTCGAAGCGCGGCTTGACGAAGATCAGGTCGGGACATTGCCGCTTCGCCGTCACCGACGGCATCGCGGAGCGAACGCCGAACTTGCGGGCCTCATAGCTGGCGGCCGCGACGACGCCGCGTTCGGCAGAGCCTCCGACCGCGACCGGCTTGCCGCGCAGTTCCGGATTGTCGCGCTGTTCCACCGACGCATAGAAGGCATCCATGTCGATATGGATGATCTTGCGGACGGGCGAGGCCTCGCCAGTCACCGTGCCGGATTCGCTCATGGAAAGATGATACAATCCCGCCGGGAGAAGCGCGAGGTGATGGATGCTTCGATTGTCGGTCTTCGCCGTCGCCGTGGTCGGCATCGATCCGTCAATGCGGCCATCTGGCGTTTGAATTGAGGCGTTCAGTCTGGAGTTCATCAAAGAACGATCTCGGGCTTGTGAGTGGCAAGCCTAGGTATGCGATCCCATATCAACGTGGGGAGAACAGTCTATGCAATACAGCTCCGAACTCATTCAGGCCATGCGCCAGGCACTCGAGACCGTGATGGCAAGCGTGCCGGCCCATCAGTCGGTGTTCGGCTTGAAAGCCGCGGTCGCCGAATACATCCTCCACGCCGCCGCGCACGGCCAGACGTCCTACGACGGACTGGTGGCATCCGCCTCCGACCAGATCCAGACGATCATCTCGATGCTGACGTGAGGGGATGGGCACTATAGCTTCGCCGTGGCGCGGCACAGTCTCGTTCGCCGAAGAAATCACGTCGGAGAGCCGTTTGACACGCCACGGCTTGTTTCCTCGGCCGCCTGTGCGAGCCAGTTGACCAGGATTTGGGTGTTGCGGTCGCCGATGAGGTCCGGGCTCCAACGTGCGATGTGGACCTTGGTCGAGAGTACGTCGGGCGCTGTTGCAAGCGCAGGGACAAGACGTCCGTCGCTGATTGCATCTGCGACGAGGAGGGAGCGGCCGATGGCGATCCCGGCCCTCTACGGCGGCCGTCAGGCAAAGGCCGATGTTTCCCAAGAGAAGACCGCGTGGCTCGGCGCGCTCGACGCCAAGATTCCGGAACCAATAGGCCCAATCCCATTCACCCGCTGGGGCATGACCTTTCTGGATTAACGGGAGGTCGCGCAGCGCTGCTGGTGTCGACAGCGGCCTACCGCGCGGTAGTATCGACGGAGCGCAGACGGGAAAGACTCGTTCTCGAAAAAGCGGCGCTTGCAACGAGGTGGCGCGGGCCTCTGCCAGAGTGGTCCACAATATCCGCACGTCCAGTGACGGATCGCCGACAGCGTCGGACTCGACGGGCATGAAATCGATGTCGATGTCCGAGTGGAGCGCGCGAAAGTCTCTCAGCCGGCGAACCAACCACCATGCGGCCAACGAAGAGCTGGCACCCAATCGGAGCGTCTGTCGGTCCGGTCGACGACGCAAGCTCGGCTCGAGGCCCGCTATCCCGTCTAGCAGGGGTGCAAGTTCGCCCTGCAATTTTGCGCCGTCGTCGCTGAGTTCGACCCCGGGATTAAGTCTTTTCAAAAGCTGCACGCCGAAAAAGTCTTCAAGACGACGGACCTGATGACTCACTGCACTCTGTGTCACACCCAGTTCGTCGGCCGCGCGTGTAAACGAGCGGTGGCGCGCGACCGCGTCGAATGCAATGAGCGGGCGGAAGGGTGGCAGGCGTCGGGTCATCGGGGCCGGTTCTCCAGGTCGCATGATATAGATTCATGCCGTTTTGAGGAACGATCATTCGCGTTTGCCGGAGGTGGTAAGGCATGACTATGGCATGCCAAACGCGTTTTCGACAAACCGGACACCTGCGTCTCAGCCCCCAGCGGATAGAACGGTCGAGCAGACCACCGTGGCTTCGCGGCCCTCTGGTGATGTGCTGTCTGCGCTGATCGCCGCGTGTGTGAGCGGTTTCCTGTTTCAATTCGATCTGACCGCGCTATCGGCGGCGTTGCCGGATATTGCATCCAGTCTTTCCGCGCGGGTTGCGGAGCAAGCCTGGGTCATCGACGTCTACAGCCTGGCGTTGATCTTCGCGCTTCCGATGGCGGGCCCGGTCGCCGACCGGTACGGACGACGGCGCGCGTTCATGACCGGCACTACTCTCTTCGCCTTGGCGTCGATACTGTGCGCGACCGCGACGACCCTCTTCAGTCTTTTGGCTTGGCGCGTGTTGCAAGGGATTTCCGGCGCCGCGCTGACGGCCTCCGCATCGGCACTCCTCGCGGCCGCTTATCCCGGTCCTCGCAGGGCCTGGGCGTTCGGCATATGGGGGACGGTCATCGGCGCGTCGATGGTGGCAGGGCCGCCGCTTGGCGCGCTCATTGCGGCGGTGTTGGGATGGTCGTGGGTGTTTTGGATCAACGTACCAATTTGCGCCGCGTTGATGCTTCTGATCGGTCGAACCGCAAGCGACCAAGCCCCGTCTGGGACGTATGCTCCACTGGACTGGGCCGGGCCGGCGACACTTGCGCTGTGCGTCGGGTCGTTCGCGTTTCTGATGCTCGCGGGTCATGGACCAGCAGAAGCGGACGCTATCTCAATGCCAGTCGTACTTGGCGGGTGTGCCACCACCTTGGCGCTCTTCATCCGGGTCGAGCGGCGGCACGTCGCGCCCGCGTTTGACTTTGCGCTGTTTGGCTCGTCGCGATTTGTCGCGATGTGCCTTGTCTCCATCGCAGGCTCGATCGGATTCTGGGCCCTTCTCGTCCACTTGCCGCAAATGGCGCGAGGACCGATGGCGCTGAGCCCCGCTGCTACGGGCTTTTTGCTGACCGCCTTGACGGTGCCCATGTTCCTGCTGCCATCCGTTGGGGCGAAGCTGGCCACGAAGCTGCCGGCGTGCTGGTACTTCGGTGGTGGGCTTGGAATGGTGGGCGGAGCGGATCTACTGCTCGCGCTTGCGGCCCGCGACCTCGCCGCGCCACTGGCCATCTGGGCTGTCGTCGGCGCGCTTCTGATCGGCGGTAGCGGTTGCGCGGTGTTCAATGCGCAGATAACGGCCGCGGCGGTCTCGGCTGTGCCGCCTGATCGTGCGGCGACAGCATCGGCAATCTGCGTGACGATGCGACAGATCGGCTTCGCGTTCGGGATCGCGCTGATCGGCGCCCTGCTGCAGCGCAACGATCACTACGCCTACACAACGGCGTTCGCCGTGGTCGCGGCGTGTACGCTTGGTCTCGCCGCTTTTGCATTTGCTCTGCTGAGTCGCTCCGAGAGATGAATACGGCCCGCCGTATGAAAGGCGATAGCCGGCGTGGGTCGTTCGCAGCGGCTGTACCGCCCGCAAGCTGCCGTGGATTTGCGTCAGCGTTTGTCCTGGGGCTCGCGGATCAGCCTGTCCTGTCGGTGGACAGCATGAACCATGCGGCATTCGAGGGTTCAGTGTGGCGTTGATGCGTGAGCCGGCAGCGATATCGTGCAACATCGCGGAATGGCGCGCCATTCAGAACAAAGTTGCGAACCTATATGCTATTGAAATGACTAAATAAGTCACGTCCGATCATCTGTTCGGTGACGCGCGCGCAATGAGCGTAGTGACACGCGCACGGTTGGCGCTCATCGGGTGGCGGCACGAACAGCCGGCGATGACCAAAGCTTCTCCGGCGGGCTCGCATGCGCGGACCCGCCCATGAACTTGCTTAACCATTCGTCGGTGATGATGTCTTCATGATTCGCGATAGGACAATGCAGTGAGCAATGTTATTTGCTTCCCCATTCGCTCGTTGATTTTAGCCGACGAGCACGAGATCGATTTGTTGACGGCCGTTGATGTTGCCATTCGCGATCTCCGGGAAATTTCCGAGAGAAGTAGCGGACCCGTGCGAGTTCAGGTTCGTGAATGCCTGCTTATGCTCGAAAAGACGTTTGCCGCCGCCGGGGGGCAGATCTGGCCGGTCGTCGGGGCATGAAACGCACTGGATGATGGCGCCTCCGGCGCCGCACAGGATTGCGATCCGTTGCTCTCTCTTGGGGCTTGATAGCTTTGTAGCTGTCCAGAAGCAGCAGTCGTAAGTCACCGGATCCGCCGCCGATGCCATCGCGGAGATCACGGGCGCGACGCAAACTCTCCATGTGGTCTCAACCCATCATCTATCTTTGTCATCGGCTGTGCCCTGCGTGGGACGCAGGCGGGCATCGACAACCACCACGTCAAACCTGTGATCGATGAATTCGTAAGCGCGCAGTTCGGGTGACATTCATTGGCACTCCCGAACTGCTGCTACGGGCTGTTTCCATCGCGCGCATTTCGCGCACTTGGCAGGCCACATGCGCAAATCTGACCAAAAACGCGTATCCGTTTCCGACCAATACTACCTTAGGAATGATATATCAGATATCAATTATTGACATAATAGCATCACTAGTTACTATACAAGAATGACACTTGGGATTCCTGTGTTCCTCCTCCGCGGGGCCGGCCGATGATCACTGCAACTCAATTGCGAGCGGCCAGAGTGCTGCTCGGCATTGATCAGCGCCGGCTCGCGGAACTGTCAGGGCTTTCGGTGCCAACCATCCAGCGTATGGAGGCAAGTGAGGCAATGGTTCGGGGCAACGTCGATTCGTTGGTAAAGCTGATTGCAGCTCTCGACGCTGCCGGCATCGAGCTGATCGATGAAGGCGCGGTCAGCAGCGGCGAGGGACGCGGCGTCCGGCTGAAAATCAATCACGGATCGGCAAAGACCTGTCTGGACGATCAGATAGGAAACAAGGCACCAGGTCGACCGAGGGCGCGTGCGTGATGTCGGCCGTCGTTCTGCAGATGGCGTGTGCTGGCGGATTGCTCGGATTGGCAGTTCTGGCGATCGTTCTGAGCCAGTCGAGGATATCCACTACCGTCATTTACGTCGCGACGCTGGCCGTGTCCGCGACTGCATCGATTGGGTCCGTCCGCTGGCTGCTCGGTGACGCGGCGAACGCCAGTGATCTGATCCTGCCGATCGGATTGCCGTGGCTTGGCGCCCATTTCCGCCTGGATGCATTGGCTTCGTTCTTCCTTGTTGTCGTCAATCTCGGAGGCGCATCAGCAAGCCTGTATGGCCTCGGCTATGGCCGTCACGAGCCCGCGCCGCACCGCGTGCTCCCCTTCTTCCCTGCCTTTCTGGCCGGCATGAATCTTGTGGTGCTGTCCGACGATGCGTTTTCCTACCTGCTTTGCTGGGAATTCATGTCGCTTGCATCCTGGGCGCTCGTCATGGCCCACCATCGTGAAACAGGCAACGCCAGGGCAGGATATGTCTATCTGGTGATGGCGAGCTTTGGAACGCTCTCGCTACTGCTGGCCTTCGGCTTGCTGGCGGGACCGGCCGGAGACTACGGATTTGCGGCCATTCGCGCCGCCCAGCATACGCCCTATGTGGCCACACTGGTGTTGGTCCTGATGTTGCTCGGAGCTGGGTCGAAGGCCGGACTAGTGCCGTTGCACGTCTGGCTGCCGCTCGCTCATCCCGCGGCACCGAGTCACGTTTCGGCGCTGATGAGCGGCGTCATGACCAAGGTCGCCATCTACGGTTTCATCCGTGTCATATTCGATCTTTTGGGACAGCCGGCCTGGCCCGCGAGCGTAGTCGTCCTTTTCCTCGGAGGCATCACTGCCGTCATGGGGATCCTGTACGCCATGATGGAAAAGGATCTCAAGCGCCTGCTGGCCTTCAGCACGATTGAAAATGTCGGCGTCATTTTCGCAAGCCTCGGGCTTGCGATGGCCTTCCAGGCCAATGGCCTGAAGTTATTGGCAGCACTCGCCTTCACGGCAGCGCTCTTTCACATTCTCAACCACTCGTTCTTCAAGAGCCTGCTGTTCTTCGGGGCCGGCGCCGTCCTGACGTCGACGGGAGAGCGGGACATGGACAAACTAGGCGGCCTCATTCATCGCATGCCGTTCACAAGCTTCGCCGTTCTCGTCGGCTGCGTCGCGATCTCGGCGCTTCCGCCGTTCAACGGTTTCGTTTCGGAATGGCTCATATTCCAGGCCGTGCTGCAAAGTCCGGAGCTTCCGCAATGGGCGCTGAAGATCATGGTGCCTGCGGTCGGAGCTTTATTGGCCCTGGCTGCCGCGCTGGCCGCGGCCTGTTTCGTCAAAGCCTACGGCGTGACTTTTCTCGGACGACCGCGCGGCATGGAAGCAGAGGCCGCACACGAAGTCGACCGGTCCTCGCTTTCGGCAATGTTCATCCTCGCCGCACTTTGCTTGCTCGCCGGAATCCTGCCGGGACCGGTGATCGATGCGCTTTCGCCGGTCACGATTCAGATTCTCGGCGGCCGCATGCCGATCCAAGCCAATGAGCCCTGGTTTTCGATCGTACCGATTGCGGAGAGCCGCAGTTCTTACAACGGATTGCTGGTGATGGTGTTCATCACAATATCCGCCTCGCTCGCCGTCTTTTTCATTCATCGTTTTGCCTCTCATGCGTTGCGGCGCGGGCCGGCCTGGGGCTGCGGCTTTTCCGATCCGGCTCCTGCGGCGCAGTATTCCGGCGTAAGCTTCGCTCAGCCCATTCGCCGCGTTTTTGGCACGCTCGTGTTCCACGCCCGCGATCATGTCGAGATGCCTGCCCCTGGAGATATCCGGCCGGCGCGGCTCAGGATCGAATTGCATGATCTGATCTGGGAGAGAATGTATGAGCCGATCGCAGATGCGGTTGGCTTTTCTTCCGAACGGCTCAATCGCCTGCAGTTCCTGACCATCCGGCGCTATCTCAGTCTCGTCTTTGCCACCCTCGTCACGCTGCTGCTGGTGCTCGCGATATGGTCGTGATCTCAGACATCATTGTGCAGGGTGTGCAGATGGCCCTGGTGCTTCTGCTCGCCCCGCTGCTGACCGGCTTCGTGCGCAAGATCAAGGCCCGGCTGGTGCGTCGTCAGGGAGCTTCGGTTTTTCAACCGTACCGCGATCTCCTGCGATTGCTCCGCAAGGAAGTGGTGTTGGCGGAAAACGCCTCGTGGCTGTTCCGCGTGACACCTTATGTGACCTTCGCTGCGATCTGGGTTGCGGCGGCCCTGGTGCCGACCTTCGCGACGGGCCTGCAGTTCAACTGGACCGCCGATCTGATTGCCATCGTCGCACTGCTGGGAAGCGCACGCTTCTTTCTCGCGCTGGCAGGGATGGACGTCGGGACCAGTTTCGGAGGGATCGGCTCCAGCCGCGAAGTCATGATCGCGGCGCTGGCCGAGCCGGCGATGCTCCTGATCGTCTTTTGCATGGCGCTTGTTGCCGGGTCGACCCAGCTCTCGACGGTCGCAAATTTCATGGCCTCGTCGTATGTCGGCCTCCGGGTATCGCTGGGAATGGCCGTCATTGCGCTGATCATGGTGGCTCTCGCCGAGAACGCGCGAATCCCGGTCGACAACCCGGCCACGCACCTGGAGCTCACCATGGTGCATGAGGCGATGGTTCTCGAATATTCGGGACGCCATCTTGCGATGATCGAGTTCGGCGCATTTCTCAAGCTGTTGCTCTATATCTCGTTGATCGCCTGCGTGTTCCTGCCCTGGAAGATAGCGGTCTTCGGCACTGGAGCGCTGTCATATGCGGTCGGCGCCGTTGCCTACGTCGTCAAGCTTGCGGCTGCCGGCTTTTTCCTCGCGCTGTTCGAGACCGCCACGGCGAAAATGCGAGTGTTCCGCGTTCCTCAATTTCTAGGTGCTGCACTCATGCTGGGCTTACTCGGGACGCTGCTGCTGTTCGTATCGAGGAGCTTCTAATGCAGATGCAAAGCCTCTCCTTCGACATCTCACATACGCTCGCCGGCGGATTGGTCCTGATCAGCTTCATGATGCTTTACCAGGATCGACTTTATTCGCTGCTTAACGTCTTTGCACTCCATGCGCTTGTGCTCGCGCTCTCGGTCGCCTGGCAGGCCTTCGTCCAGCACGCGCCTCATCTCTACGTCACCGCGGCAATCGCCCTTGTCTTCAAGGCGATCGTCATTCCGGTCGCGCTCCACCGCATCGTCAAGCAGCTCGGAATTCATCGCGATATCGAGTCGGCTGTCGGTATCGGCCCGACCATGCTGGCCGGGATGGGGCTGGTCGCCCTCTCCATGGTCTTGATGCTGCGGGTGACCGCCGAGGCCGATCCGCTGGCGCGTGAGGATCTCGCCTTCGCCTTGTCGGTCGTGCTGCTTGGGCTTCTGGTTATGGTGACGCGTCGCAACGCCGTCAGTCAGGTCGTGGGATTCATGTCGCTGGAGAACGGACTGGTGCTGGCGGCCACCGGCGCCAAGGGCATGCCGCTCGTCGTCGAGATCAGTGTGGCCTTCTCGATCCTGATCGCCTTCATCGTCATCGGCATCTTCCTGTTTCGAATCCGCGAGCGCTTCGATTCCGTGGACGTGTCCGCGCTCGACGACTTCCGGGGCGAGCGGCGATGAGCGTGCCTTCCTTCGATCCGGTGACGGCCGTTCTGCTGATTCCGATCTGTTCGGCGGCGTTGCTGGCCGCCATGCCCGGCTACCGGCTGACGGCGCGGCTAAATGTCGTTGCGAGCCTGACGACATTTCTTTCGGCGCTCTCGCTGTTCGTGATCGAGCGTCCGCAGCCCGGGCCGTACGTGCTGATCGACGATCTGAACATCGTCTTCATCGTGCTCAGTACCTTCGTGGGTTTCACGACCAGCATCTTCAGTGCGAGCTATATTGCGCACGAACTCGAAACCGGCCGGTTGACCCCGGTCTACCTGCGTTTCTACCACGCCATGTATCAGACCATGATGTTCGGCATGAACCTCGCTTTCGTGTCGAACAATATCGGCTTGATGTGGGTCGCGCTGGAAATCGCGACCCTGACGACGGTACTGATGGTCGGCATCTATCGCACGCACGCGGCTTTGGAAGCGGCCTGGAAATACTTCATCTTGGGCAGTGTTGGAATTGCCTTCGCCTTGTTCGGCACGATCCTGGTCTATATGGCGGCGCGGCCGGTTGTTGGCGAGGGCCAGGATGGCATGGTCTGGACGCTCCTGATTCAGCATGCGTCGAGCTTCGATCCTCCTCTGCTCAATGCCGCCTTCGTGTTCCTGTTTCTCGGGTACGGGACAAAGGTCGGCCTCGCGCCGCTGCATGCCTGGCTCCCCGACGCCCACGCCGAAGGTCCCACGCCGATATCGGCGGTGCTGTCGGGCCTGCTCCTGAACGTCGCGCTCTATGCGCTTCTCCGCTTCAAGATGTTGCTGGCGGCCAATCCAGCAGCGATCGCTCCCGGCCCTCTGATGGTGACGATGGGCCTGCTCTCGCTCATCTTCGCAGCGTTCATGCTGTACCGCCGGCGCGACATCAAGCGCCTATTCGCCTATTCCTCGATCGAACACATGGGCATCATCGTTTTTGCGTTCGGAATGGGCGGCCCGCTCGCCAATTTTGCCGGGCTTCTGCATATGGTGATGCACAGCCTGACCAAGTCAGCGATCTTCTACGCCGTCGGCCATATCTCGCAGATCAAGGGCACCCAGAGGATCGCCAGGATCCGAGGCCTGACGGTGACCCATCCGGCGCTTGGCTGGGGTCTCGTCGTGGGTGTCGTCGCGATCGCCGGACTTCCGCCTCTCGGAATTTTCATGAGCGAGTTCCTCGTCGTGAGCTCGACCTTCGCACGGCAACCGCTGCTCGCGGTCGCGCTCGTCTTCGGGCTGTTGCTCGCCTTCGGTGCATTGACATTGCGCCTGACAAGCGTCGCATTCGGCGAGCCCCGTGGCGGTACGGCGTCGGCCGGGGCTTCTTATGTACCGATGTTTGCGCATCTCTCGCTGGTTCTGGGCGCGGGAATCTATCTTCCCGCGCCGCTCGTCACCTGGTTCCAACATGTGGCTCGCCTGCTTGGATAGTTTAGGGAAGAAGCGGATATGCCGTCGCTGATCGATCTGATGCTGGAGGGACCCAGGATCCAGCAACACGGCCCGTGGCCGCGCGCCGTGGTCGATGTCGACGTGTGGGAATTTGCCGCGAGCGAGCTGGCGCACGGACGGTGGAGTCTGCTCGGCCTTTGGGGCGAACCCTCAACGGTACACATGGCGATCATGGACGGAGATACGGCGGAGATCGCGATCGTCAGCCTCGATTGCCCGGGCCGCCTCTATCCCTCGGTCAGCAAGCACCACCCGCCGGCGCTGCGACTGGAACGCACGATCCACGATCTGTTTGGATTGTCAGCCGAAGGCCTGACCGATACCCGCGCGTGGCTCGATCACAACCGTTGGAGCGAACGTTTCCCATTGGGAGATCGCATCAAAGCGCTGTCGAAAGTTGCGCCCTATCCCTTCCTGGCGGCGGAAGGCGATGGCCTGCACCAGATTGCGGTCGGTCCGGTGCATGCGGGCATCATTGAGCCCGGACATTTCCGCTTCATCGCCAGCGGCGAGACTGTGGTGCGGCTGGAGCAGCGGCTTGGATATGTCCACAAGGGGATCGAGGGGCTGATGATCGGCGCCAGCCTCGAACGGGCCGTCCAGCTCGCAGGGCGCGTGTCGGGCGACAGCACCGTCGCCTATGCTTACGCGTTCTCGCGGGCCGCCGAAGCGGCTCTGGAACTCGTCGTGCCCGATCGCGCGGCGTTTCTGCGTGCCCTGCTCGCGGAACTCGAGCGCCTCGCCAACCATCTCGGCGACATCGGCGCCATCTGCAACGACGCCTCCTTCGCGCTGATGCACGCGCATTGCAGCGTGTTGCGCGAGAGCGTGCTGCGCGCATCCCACAACGCCTTCGGCCACCGGCTGATGCGGGACATCATCGTGCCCGGCGGCGTGACCCGCGACATCAGCGATCAGGGAGCAGAGACCATCCGGGCGACGCTGGACAATATCCGCCTGCGCTTTCCCGCCTTGGTCGAACTGTACGACAACACCGCATCGCTGCAGGATCGCACCGTCGATACCGGCGTGCTCAAACCCGCGCTGGCGAGGCAATATGCCGCCGGAGGCTACGTCGGCCGCGCGTCGGGCCGCGCCTTCGACGCCCGCAAAGCCCTTGCCTATCCGCCGTATGACAGCTTGCGCTTCGAGGTGCCGGTCCTCAATGAGGGCGACGTCAACGCACGCGTCTGGATCCGGATACGTGAGGTCGAGCAGTCCCTGTCGCTGATCGACCAGATATTGAACCGGCTTCCCGAAGGGCCGATGGGCACGCATGCCGCGCATCGGCGGGAGCCGCGGGAAGGCATGGCTGTTGTCGAGGGATTCCGCGGTGACGTTCTGGTTTGGCTGCGCCTGCGGGATGGCCAGGTCGAGCGATGCCACCTGCGCGACCCATCGTGGTTTCAATGGCCGCTGCTCGAGGCCGTGATCGAGAACAACATCGTCGCGGATTTTCCGCTCTGTAACAAGTCGTTCAACTGCTCCTATTCAGGCCACGATCTCTAGGGACCATGCGAGATGCGAAAGCTGCTTTTTGAAAGCCTGTTTCGCCGGCCGTTCACCGAGCAGGCGCCTTCGCCGGACGATGCCGCGATGACCGAACTCGCCACGGCCGTCGATCGCGCCGCACGACGGCAGCTCGGCCGGAGTCTCTCGATACGTGAAGTCGACGCGGGATCCTGCAATGGATGCGAGCTCGAGATTCATGCGCTCAACAACGCCTACTACGACGTCGAGCGCTTCGGCATCCGGTTTGTTGCTTCACCGCGCCACGCCGACGTGCTCATGGTCACGGGACCTGTCACCAAAAATATGCGCGACGCATTGGAGCGTACCTTCCTCGCGATGCCCGATCCAAAATGGGTCGTCGTCGTTGGCGATTGCGCCCGCGATGGTGGGTGTTTCGCTGGAAGCTACGCGGTCGTCGGCGGCGTCTCGAAGGTCGTTCCCGTCGACCTTCATATTCCTGGCTGCCCGCCGTCACCCACTGCGATCTTGCAGGGACTTTTATCCCTCCTCGATCGGGCGGCCACGACAGCCGCGTCCCCTTGAGGGGGCACCCAGATCGCACCGGCATGCCATTTCGGCGCCCGCAATCAGGCAAAGCCCGAAGCCAGCACCAATGTAGCCAGCGTTTTCGTCGATCGACCGAACTTTCCGCGGGCTATCGTGCCTTTGTCATCGCTGCGCGCGACCCGCTCGCCTTCGGCTGTCGGGTACGAATCACCTTCGGACTGCCGACATGCTCTCTGAGCCGGACCCCTCGACCGCCCGCCGTACTCGTTGCTCCTGGCCCAATAAGCTCGATGCCCGCGCCCTCCAGGGCTGCAACGAGCTTCATGAGGGAATCCACGTTTCCACGGATCACGCCCTCGCTTCCCTCCATCCGCTGGATGGTAGGAACCGAGAGGTCCGCGAGTTCGGCCGTTTCGCGCTGATCGATATTAAGGAGAGCCCTTGCGGCCCGAAGTTGATTCGATGTGATCATCGGGGGCGATCAATCCTCCTGGAGCTGCGAGCAACTTATACGATCTAAATCGGTGCCTCAAGCATCAAACTTTATGCGCAGCATATCACGGGATGCCAATTTCGCTGCGTCGGCGAACGAGACTGATGGATCAAGCGCGACAACGGGTTGTCACCGATCGTGCCGGACGGCAACGATCGTCTGCGCGCCTAACCTTCGATAATCAGCATAACAAAAGATACATGAAGCATGTATTTTTTGATCCAAAATATCGTTTTAGAGGTTCGGCAAAATGCTGCTGCTCGGCAGGTTTGAGGGCAAGAACGGACTGATTGAGGTTGTCGAGTGTTCGCGCGACGGTACCCGCGTCTATTTCGAGGAGGGCGTGCGGCAGAGTCAGGCCACACCGAGCGGTGAGAGCGTCTTCACATACGTCAAGATCATGGAGGCGTTTCTGGAGCAGGCTGAGGACGTCCTGATACTCGGCTGCGGCGGTGGGAATCTCGCAACACGTCTGACGCGGCTCGGCAAGCGCACGACCGTCGTCGACGTCAATCCCCTGTCGTTCGTGATCGCGCGCAGGTTTTTCGGGCTGCCTGACGACATTCCCTGCATCACGTCGGACTTTCGTAGCTACGTGCGCGATTGTCGTAGCACTTTCGATGCAATCGCCATCGATGTCGGCGGTCCCGGATTTTCCTTCGCGACCGAATTCGACCAATGGACCTGTGATGCGATTCGGGCCCGGTTGGCACCCGGGGGGTGCATGGTGATGAATGCTTTGGTCGCGCATGACATCGACTCGATCGCCGACCGGATTGCGGCTGGACTTTCCGGATCGGAGCTCAATTCGTGGATCGTCGATGAGCCCGGCGTCGCAGAACGTAACGCCATCATCGCCTGCCTCCCCGGGAAAGTGCCGGCTATGCGCCCCGCTTTGATGCGCGTCCTGAGATCGACCGATGAAAAATGGGTCGTCCGGAGGTCTCGCCTGCGCAAGCACGACCTCGCGTTGCGTCGATCCCCATAAACGAACAGAGAGAAGTTTGGATCGCCGGTGCTGGAATCGTGTCTTCCAGCGCGGGCAAACAGATCGACAACGTGAATGTTCATGGTTTTGTAGGCAACTGGCGCACCACGGCCGATGAAGATGGGCACGATTGCTTCGCCGTGGCGCTATGATGGCGCGGCCGGTGAAGCGATCTAGTCGGCCAATCTGCGACGGTCTACGATCGCATTACGCCTCGCAGGCGATCGTCTCCCGATTTCGCAGGGTCGTCCGGTTACCCTTTGATTGCGGCCCTCTCGATCAATCCCTGGATCGACGTGATGGGCCACCAACGGACGCACGGTTCGCCCCTCTAATAAGGCACCGACCCGGGCAAGCGACAAATGTCGTCGTCCCCGAGGGCCGAGCTTCAGGGGGCAATTGGCTCCAATCCTTTGCTCCGGATTGCAGCGGAGGCAGCCGGCGAGCGCAGGAATGCGATCAATTGCTCGGCGGCCGTTGGCTGCTTGGCATTGGCGCTGAGGCCAATGCTGAAGGTGGTGTAGTTCTGCAGCTCGTCCGGAAGCAACCCTGCGAGGGCGACGCCCTCGACCCCGATGATGTTCGGGACGGTGATCACAGTCAGCTCCGCTTCCCCACGCGCGACGGCCTCTACCGGGCTCTGCCCTTCGACGGCCAGAAGCTTCGGCTCGATCTCGCCCTTGATTCCGAGGCGATCGAGCAGATGAAGCAAATAGCTTCCGCTCGCGCTATCGCGCGAATAGGAGATTGTTCTCGCCGCGAGCAGCGTTCGCTTCAAGTCCTGGATAGAGGCGACCCGAGGTTTGGGCGCGCCCGCGCGGATCGCCACACCGGCGGCCGTGCGGGCGATGTCAGCACGCGTGCCCACGGCCATCTTTCCCAGCCTCGTAAGATCATCGACCGCTGCCGGCAATAGGATGGCGGCGTCGAATATCTCGCCCGCTTCGATCTGCCGCTTGAGCACCGGCACGCCCTCAAAGGTGAGCACCAGCGTATGGCCGGTTGCGCGTGTAAACGCTGGCGCAAGGTCACCAAGTGCGCCCTTCATGGTCGGAGTGCTGAAAACGGAGACTTCGGCGGCACCGCCGGTGGCGGCGCTCATCGCCACGACCAGAGCTGCAACGACTGCGATGCGAATGCCTGCCATCACCGCCTCCTGCGTTTCGAGCGGGTCCAGACCGAGAGTCTAGGCCCCCGGAGCTGGAATCAGCGCCAAAATAGGAGTATCTACAAGGTCGATTATTCGACAGGCTGGTAGCCATTTAGGTACGTCGACGCATGCGCTGGGCGGATAGGGTCGGGCGACTTCTCAAGCCTCGCGACCTCCACGTCTTCATGATCGTGGTCGAGGAGGGCAGCATGGCGAAAGCCGCCGAGCGCCTGGCGATTTCACGGCCGGTGATCTCGTGCACTATCACCAATCTCGAACACGTGCTTGGGGTGGCGCTACTCGACCGCACCGCGCGCGGTATCGAGCCGACGCTGTTCGGCACGGCGTTGCTCAGGCGCGGCACCGCGGTTTTCGACGAGCTTCGGCAAAGCGTCGAGGAGATCGCGTTTCTCACCGATCCCCAGGCCGGCGAGCTGCGCATAGCCTGCACTGAGGTGTGGGCCGCCGGGCTCGTGCCGGCAGCGATCGAGCGACTGTCAAAACGACTTCCGCGTCTGCGCGTCAGGCTGGAGCAAGGCACCGCGCTCCATCAGTTCAATCTGCTCCGGGAGCGTCGATGCGAAATCGTGATCTCGCGACTGTTGACGGAGACGCCTGACTCCGACATCGAAATGCAACCGCTGTTCTGCGAGCCACTGGTCGTGGTCGCCGGCCCGCAAAGTTCCTGGTCACGCCGCCGCAAGCTGACGCTGTCAGAACTCGTCGACGCGCCGTGGATCCTGTCGACGCTGGAAGCGGAACCCGGCTCGCCTTTCGTCGAAGCATTCCGTGCCGCGAAGCTGCCGGTCCCCACAGCAACGATCTTCAGCAACTCGCTACACTTGCGCATCAGCCTGCTCGCCAGCGGTCGCTATCTCACTCTCGTGCCTGGCTCGGCGCTGCGCTTCGGCCCCGGGGCCGATCTGCTCAAGGCGTTGCCCGTCGCATTGCCGCGCTGGCATCTGCCGACGGGGATTTTCACCCTGAAGGGCCGAATGCTGAGCCCGGTGGCGCAGGTGTTCGCCGATTGCGTTCGCGACGTTGCCAAGCCGCTTGCCCGCAACGAACGAGCACCATGACGAGCCCACTTTATTACGGGTGACAGTGCACTCAATACGATAATTTGACGGGTCTATTAGAGGAATCGGCCAATTTTGGCGTCGATAGCGCATATCGAAATTGGCGCACCCGACACGATTCGAACGTGTGACCTTTGCCTTCGGAGGGCAACGCTCTATCCAGCTGAGCTACGGGTGCTAGTCGAGGCTTCATTTAACCGATTGGCGCGGGGTCGGCAACCTCGGCTTTACCTGGCCCCGGACGCCCGGTATCGCCCAATTCCTGGTCTGATGCCTCGCTCTTCAGTCCTGTAGGGCGGCCGGCCCCGAGATCTCGCCGGAATCATTCACGAACATCAACGGGCCTGCCCGCGAGGTTGCGAACACGGCCGCGGTGAGCGGGCCACCAAAGCAGGCGCCGGTATCCAGGTTCAGTCGGTTGGCTCGCAGGTCGGGTGTCCCGGTCCGGAGCGGCGTATGGCCATGGACAACGAAAAGCCCGTGGTCGTGGTCCGACGACAGGAAGGGTTCCCGGATCCAGAGCAAGTCTCGCTCGGTCTGCGACGCCAGCGGCACGTCCGGCCGTAGTCCGGCATGGACGAAGACTCGTCCATGCTCGACTTTCATCAGCGGAAGCGCGCGTATCCAGTCGAGATGCTCGCTCGGCAGATCGGCGGGATCGTCGATCCCGTAACTGTCGAGCGTCTGCTCGCCGCCGTTTCCCCACCAATTCATGAGGTCCCGGTCGGTGCGCTCCATATCGGCCGCGCGAAGCAGCATCTCCTCATGGTTGCCCCGGAGGCAAACGAAGGATTGGCGCTGTTTCCCCTCGCCGCCGACGAGAAAATCCATCACCTCGCGGCTTTGGGGGCCCCTGTCGATGTAGTCTCCGACAAGGACGAACTGGGCGCTTCGCTCGCCGCGAATCTCGTCGCACGCGGCGAGCAGCGACGTCAGCTTGTCAAAGCAGCCGTGGACGTCGCCGATCGCGAAGGTGAGCAATTCGTGCTCGGGAAACAGCAAAGCCAGGTTTCTCCCGCGTGCCAGCTTAGATGGTGAGACCCTTTGGCGTGCCTTTGAACTTGATCCGCTCCGGAGGCACGCCGACCTTCTCGAGCGATTCGATGACTCGTTGTTTCAGCGTCTTGCCGCTCTTGTCCTCGCGGTCGCGCTGATCCGCGGTGAAATCATAGACGAGCAACCCGACATTGGCACTGCTCACGTTGAGCTTGGCCCCGTCCGCAACAGCCCGGGTCGCAGCAGCCACACTGCGACGCCCGTCGCTCCATTTCGCCATGTCGGCCAGATTCTCCGCAACGCATCGATAGCTGTCATGGATCTCCATTTTGTGAAGGTCGATCACCGTTCGATAGTCTTTGATTTGTCCAGCAATCTTGCCGTTTTCCAGCTCGGGATTGCTGAACGTCTTGGCCTCCCAGAACACCAGATCGACGCCTCTCGCCGTCGTTTCGAAGTTCGCAAGGTCCATGCGCGGAAGGTTCCGCTCGACGTCGGGGATGCCGGAGGCGTTGATCGCAATCTCGACGTCCACGACGGAGTTATTGGCCGTCGCGATCTCGTGGACGCCTTCCTTCTCCTGGCCGGAATAGAGCGATGCTGCCCTCTTGAGCTTCTCCAGGGTCTTTGCGCCCTCGTAGTCGCGCGTCAGCATTCTTGGCTCGGCGTTGCCGAAGGCGAACTTCCCCTCGACGAGTGAAACCTGATCCTTCAAATCAGGGTTCAGCAGATATTTCTCGTGCGTCGAGGCTTTCACTTTCCCGCCCGCGAATGACACTTTGAAGATGGATTGCCCCTGCCAATAGACGTTCAAGTACTCATCCCTGATGCCGATGACGAGCGTCGGATCGGCGAGAACGTCTTTCCACCAGCCATCCTGCTGCGCCAGTGTCTCGAGTGCCTTGCGAAATTCGTTGCCACGGATGCCACGTTTGAAGCTCATCTCATACCTCCCACCATTCGCCATCGCTGCGTCGCGTGACGTTGTCAAAAAACTTGGAGAAACTGTCGCCTTCGAATGTGTGAACGGGCACCAGCCTGCCCGGCCGTATTGCGTTCGCGAGCCGCTTGAGATCCAGGATGCTGGCGTGGCCCGAAGTATGGATGATCTCGATGGGAACGCCGCGTGCCGCGAGATCCGCCTTCAGCCGGGCGCCGGGACCATCCTTTAGATATCCGTCCCATTGCGACCAGATCGCTCGGGTGCCTGTCCAGAGATTTGCGCTCTTCACATCGTCGGCCATTGCCGGACGAAACAGCATCACCGTGCGATCGGCGATCTCGGTGATGCGCTCGCGGTAGATCCGCGCGGATTTGTACGGCTCCAGCAGGTCGAAGCGCTTGTTCCTCGCGATCTGCCGCCGCTGATATTCCGGCACATAGACCGACAAATTGGGCCAGCCGACGTTCGGCAAACGCTCGTTGCCGGTGGCCCGCAATATCTCCATCGCGTAGAGGTCCAGCAGCAGCGTCCGGCCACTGCGTTTGCAGGCGCGATAGATGCTGACGATGCGATCGATGTTCTGCGCGGACGCCGAGAGAATGACGAAGCCCGGCTGCGTGAAGCGCTCCGCCAGCCTCGCCTCGATCTCGTCCTCGGTCGGGAATTGCGTGTGCTCGTCGAGACGGCCGAGGCTCGATCCCTCCATCAGCATCGTGTCGATACCGCGGGGCGGATGGCCGACGAATCGTTCGAACAGAGCGCCCTTGCGACCGTGCGCACGGATATCGCCGCTGTAGAACAGGCGCCGGCCGGCCGCCTCGATCAGCAGCGCATAGGCATCATAGGCCGAGTGATCGACGAGATAGGGCGTGATGCTGAACGGACCGATCTGGAAGGTCCGGCGATCTTCCAGCTCGAATGAAACATTTGGCACGAAGCCGTTGGGCACGAAAGGCGCCGCCGCGCGCATGATCCGCGCGGTCGCAGCGCCCAGGGCGAGGGGGACGTCGGGTCTGCACAGGGGGAGCAGACCCCAATGATCGCCGTGCCCGTGCGACAGAACGATCGCACGCAGCGCCGGATCTTCGACGCGAAGCCCGGCTACCGAGGGGAGAAGATCGTCGGATGCGCCGTCGGCATCGAGCGGAAGTCCGAGGTCGAGCAGGATTCGCTCGCCCGCAGCCTCGAGCTCGATGCAGGTGCCACCGATCTGCTGCGTTCCGCGGTGGACACGTCCGCGAAACGAACCCGCTGCTTCGGTCATCAGCGGTTGGTCTTGGCGGCCGGGCCGGGGTCGGCCGTCACCCGCGACCAGGCGATGGCGTTCTTGGCGGAGGGGAGGGCAATGCGGGATGGGCAGGGAATTTTCAAAGCGAATACGACTCCAGGCAACGACTTATCTATATTCAAATGAGCGCCCGAGAAATTGCGGCTTTTCGAGAAGAAATTGTGCGTGTTGTCCCGACGCAACATCGCCTGTCGGTGGGGCCGAACGCAATAGAACCTTCGGCGGGATGAATGTCAGCCTCGGCTGGATCGGCGATTGGCGATGGCTGGAATCCCGGGCGGGCCGCGGTCGGCGCGCGCGAACTCCGCGAGCACCCGTTCGGCGCAGATGACGCGGTTGCGGCCGAGCCGCTTGGCCGCATAGAGGGCCTCGTCGGCGGCACCCAGCAGCCGGTCGGGATTGCCGTCGGCCTCAGTGGGAATATGGCTGGCGACGCCGACGCTGAGCGTGACGTGGTGGCCGGCGCCCTCGGCGCCATGGGCGATCCGCAAGGCCATAACGGCGGTGCGGATCTCCTCGGCGACGGCGCAGGCGTCATCGCAATTCATCTCCGGCAGGATCAGCGCGAACTCCTCGCCGCCATAGCGACTGGCGAGGTCGAGCGGGCGCACGGCATGGTGGCTGACGACGCCGGCGACCGCGCGCAGGCACTCGTCGCCGGTCTGGTGGCCGTGCCGGTCGTTGAACAGCTTGAAATGATCGACGTCGACGAACAGCAGCGCCATCGGCTTCTGCGTCCGCTGGGCGCGGGCCCATTCCGCCAGCAGCATCTGGTCGAAGGAGCGGCGGTTCGACAGGCCGGTCAGCCCGTCCTTGGTGGCGAGCTCCTTCAGCGCCATCTCGGCGCGCTTCTGGTCGGTGAGATCGCGCAGCGTCTCGACCACGGCGATCAGATGGCCGGCCTCGTCGTGGATCGGGCCGGCGTCGATGGCGAGATAGAGCTGGTTGCCGAGCTTCGGCATCACGCACCAGTTCTCCGCGGAAAAGCCGAGCCCGTTATGGCCGCGCGCGGCATATTCCGAATAATATTCCGGCAACTGCTCCGGGCGGTCGCGCGCGACCAGGTCGGCAAGGCATGGGCGCCTGGTCTCGTAGAAGGCCTGCCAGTGTTTTGTCGTGCCGATCACCTCGGAGGCCGCCACGCCCGTCAGGCGTTCGCACGCGCGATTCCAGATCACGACGCGACGCTTGGGGTCGATCACGAAGGTCGGCACCACCAGATGCTGCATCAGCCGCACCGCATAGGAGTCCGCGACGTCGACCGTCTTGGCTGACGGCTTCACTGGCTTCGCCATCTCAGGCCACCGCCGCCACGGGCGTGGCGTCTCCCGGACCGAACAACTTGCGCACCTCGGCCGCCGGCTTAGGCTTGCTGAACAGATAGCCCTGCATCTCCGTACAGCCGAGCGCGCGCAGCATCTCGCGCTGGGCCTCGGTCTCGACGCCTTCGGCGACCGTGGTCATGCTGCTGGCGGCGGCGATGTTCACCACGGCCTGCACGATGACGGGCGCGCCGCTGGTCTCGGCGATATCGGCGACGAAGCAGCGGTCGATCTTGATCTTGTCGAACGGGAAGCGCTTCAGATAGCTCAGCGAGGAATAGCCGGTGCCGAAATCGTCGAGTGCGATGCGCACGCCGATCGCGCGGAGCTGGTGCAGGATCGAGAGCGCCGCCTCGTCGTCGCGGATCAGTACGGCCTCGGTGATCTCGAGCTCGAGCCGGCGCGGGTCGAGCCCGGAGGCGGCGAGCGCACCGGCGATCCGCAGCGCCAGCGTGTCGCATTTGAGCTGGACCGGCGAGACGTTGACCGCGACGCGCACATGCGCCGGCCAGGTCGCGGCCTCGTTGCAGGCGGTGCGCAGCACCCAGTCGCCGAGTTCATTGATCAGGCCGGTATCCTCGGCGATCGGAATGAACTCCGCCGGCGACACCATGCCGCGTTCGGGATGACGCCAGCGCAGCAGCGCCTCGCAGCCCGAGACTGCATTGGTGCGCAGATCGACCAGCGGCTGGTAGTGAATCTCGAAGCCGCCATTCACCAGGGCCTGGCGGAGGTCCTGCTCCAGGCTCAGGCGCGCCTTGGCGCTCGCATCCATCTCCGGTTCGAAGAAGCGATGGGTGCGGCGTCCCGAGGCCTTGGCGCCGTACATCGCGAGGTCGGCGTTCTTGATGAGCTGGTCGAGATCGCTGCCGTCCTGCGGCGCCAGCGCGATGCCGATGCTCGCATCGGTGGAGAGCTGGTGACCGAGACAGTGATAGGGCTGGCGGATCGCCTCGTAGATCCGCGTCACGAAAGACAGCACGTCGGCGGAGGACTGGATCGCGGTCTGGATTACCGCGAATTCGTCGCCGCCGAGCCGGGCGATCAAATCGCCCTTCTTGAGGCAGCCGCGAAGGCGGGTCGCAATCGCCTTGAGCAGCTCGTCGCCGACGTGATGGCCGAGCGAGTCGTTGATGCCCTTGAATTCGTCGACGTCGATATAGAGCAGCGCGAATTGCTCGCCGCCGGCGGCCTTCTCCAGCTCGCGTTCGATCTGCTCGCGGAACAGCGTGCGGTTCGGCAGGTCGGTCAGCGCATCGTAATGCGCCATATGCGCGATCTTCTCGTGGGCGCTCCGGCGCTCGGTGACGTCCTCGACGACACTGATGAGATAGCGCGGCTCGCCGGACTTGTCGCGAATGCCGATCCGGGTCGAAGTGATATAGCGCGGTCCCTTGGTCTGGCTTTGCCAGGCATGCTCATCCTTGAACAATCCCTCGGGGGCGTGCAGCGCCTTGCTGTCGTCCTCGGTGACGAGCCTGGCCGCGTCAGCCGGGTAGAGGTCGAACGGGGTCTTGCCGACGATCGCTTCACTGGACTGGCCGAATTGCTCCTCGGCGGTCCGGTTGACCAGCAGATATTGCCGCGTGCCGGCGTCCTTGACCGTGATCTGGGAGGGGATGTGATCGATGATCTCGCGCAGGAACATGTAGTTGCGGTCGCGCTCCTGCTCCAGATTGCGCCGCTCGGTGATCTCCTCGATCGTCGCGACCCAGCCGCCCTGCGCGAGCGGGGTGTTGATGACCTGGAAGGCGCGGCCGTTGGGCAGCTCATGGATCCTGGTGGAGACCGTGCCTTCGGCCACCACCCGCATCACATCGGCGCAGAACGCCTCGACGTCGCCGCCGAACGCATCACGCTCCTTGCGATGCTGCATGGCCTGGAGGATGTGGCAGCCCGGCTTGATGACGTCGTGGGACAGGCCGAACATGTCGGCGTAGCGGCGATTGCAGGTGACGATGTAGCCGGCGGCATCGTACAGGATCAGCCCCTGCGACATGTTGTTCAAGGCGGTGTCGAGCCGCTGCCGCTCCGCCTCGATCCGCGCCTGGGCTTCGCGGTTCTGCCGGTTGATCTGGCGAATGATCAGAAAAAGGATCAACGCGATCACGGTCGCCGAAAGTGCGGCGGTCGTGACCATGAAGCCGGTCTGCTGCCGCCAGTCTGCAAGCGCAGCGCTCATGGTGCTGGTTGCGACGATGACGAGCGGAAAATGGTTTAGCGATGCGGCCGAGCCCAGCCGCTCCTCGCCGTCGATGGGGCTCGTGACGCGAAGCGTTTGCAGGCCGCCGCGAGTGAGCACCTTCTGCATCAGCGGTGCGTTCTTGTAGCTCCTGCCGACCAGGGCTTCGATATGCGGATAGCGCGCCAGCATCTTGCCGTCGCGGTCGAACAGCGAGATCGCCGTGCCCTCGGCGAGCGCCACGGATGCGAAATAATTCTGGTAGCTGTCCGGATCGATCCGGCGGACCAGCGCGCCGACGAAGGTGCCGTCCGGCAGGCTCAGCCGCCGCGCCACGATCGTGGTCCATTTGTCGATCAGATAGCTGCGCACGGATTCGAGCTGCACCGGCTCGGCCATCGGGTCTGACTTGAAGGTCTGGAAATAGGCGCGCGTGGCGACGTTGATCTTGGGCAGCGGCTGGGACCGCGACCAGTTGATGATCTCGCCATCGGCATCGTAGATCACGATGTCGCCGAGATAGGATACGGCGCTGATCTTGCCCCGCAGCATCTCGTTGGCCGCCGGTCCCGACATGCGCTCGCGGAACATCGCGGCCGAGCTGATCGCCGGCAGGTTCATCTGGCCGATCACATCGGCGGCGACGACGTCGGAATCCTGGAACTGCTGGTCGAAATGCCGCGCAATCAGTTGCACGGTGTTTTCGAGCTCACGCTCGCGATTGGACAGGGTGCGCTCGCGAAATTCGCCGACGGCCATGGCGGTCACGGCAAAGATCCCGGCAACCAGCAAGATGCCGCACAGGGTCAGCCACAGCACGGGTCCGCGCCGCGTCGCGGCCTCCCAGCCGCCTTTCGCCGCTAGGGACATTCCGGCTGCGATCCCTGCAAAGACCTGGTGCATTCCCACTCCCTGGAGGAACAGAAATACACCGCACAAATGGCGCAAACCTTAGGAAAGCCAGTTACCTAAGCATTAATCCGGTTGCGCGATCCGGCCGGTGCGTAGCGACGCGGGAATCACGCCGCGGTTGTCGGATGCGCGCGATAATCGCTGCGCTGCATCATGAACCAGTGCTTAATGCGAGGCGCCCGCGCTCTTGTCGCCGCCGCCGCTGCGCAGCCGTCCGACCACGCCGGTCGGGAAGAAATAGACGCTGGCGATGAACAGCAGGCCGAGCCACAGCAGCCAGCGATCGGGATGCAAGAGGCCCGGCAGCAGCGGCAGGCCGGCTTCCGACGCCGCCTTGGAGGCGACGCCCATCAGCGACTGCAGATAGTTCTGGGCGAGGATGAAGATGGTGGCGCCGATGATCGCACCGTAGATCGTGCCCATGCCGCCGATCACCACCATCAGCAGGATGTCCAGCATGATCGAGAAGCTGAGCGAGGTGTCGGGGCCGGCATAGCGCAGCCACAGCGCGTTCAAAATGCCGGCACTGGCGGCAACGAGGGCGGCGAGGCAGTTGGCATAGGTGAGATGGAACACGGTGCGGAAGCCGAGCGCCTCGGCGCGAAAGCGGTTCTCGCGGATCGCCTGCAGCACGCGCCCGAACGGCGAATTCACCACGCGCAGCAGTGCGAGGATCATCAGCGCCGAGATCGCGAACACCAGGTAGAAGGCCAGGATACGGCCGTTGACCTCGAAGCCGAATACGCTTTTGGAGATCAGCACCGTGCCGGGGCGCAGCAGTTCGGGCAGCTGGAAGCTGCGGCCGTCTTCACCGCCGGTCAGCCAGGAGAGTTGCGAGGCCAGCACCTGGAAGGCGGAGGCGACCGCGAGCGTGATCATGGCAAAGAAGATCGCGGCGACGCGCAACGAGAACAGCCCGATCGCGAGCGCGAGCAGCGCCGCGAGCGGCAGGCCGACCACGATGCCGGTTGCGACCGCGGCCCAGTTCGGCCCCATCCCGTACAGCGCGATCGCGATCGCGTAGCTGCCGATGCCGTAGAACATGGTGTGGGCGAAGGACACCGAGCCGGTGTAGCCGAGCAGGAGGTCGTAGGACGCCACCAGCGCGGCGAACACGCAGATCTTGGCGGCGACGTTCAGCGCCTTGGCGCCCGGGAACAGGAACGGCGTTGCCGCCAGCGCCAGGATGATGACGACGAGGAGGAGCGTGAGCACGCGGCTGCGCGGCGGATCGCCCGAGAGGATCATCATCGGCTGGTCACCGCATAGAGGCCGCGCGGCCGCCACATCAGAATGGCGACCATCAGCAGGATGTTGGAAACGAGCGCGAGTTTCGGCACCAGGAAGCCGCCGTAATTTGCGACCATCGCCACCAAAATCGCGCCGATGAAGCAGCCGCCGATCGACCCGAGCCCGCCGATGATGACGACGACGAAGATCAGCACGGTGAGCTCATCGCTCATGGAGGCATGGACCTGCTCGCGATAGAGCGCCCACATCACGCCGCCGAGGCCGGCCAGCGCCGATCCGGTCATGAACACGCCGAGGAACAGGCGGCGGATGCGATAGCCGAGCGCCTCGACCATCTCGCGGTTCTCGACGCCGGCGCGGATCAGAAGGCCGAGTTTGGTGCGGTTGAGCACGAGCTGGATCGCGATGAAGACGGCAAGGCCGATCAGCATCGCGAGCACGCGGTACTTTGCGATCGCGACGTCACCGAGGATGAAGGAGCCGCGCAGCGAGGCCGGCAGCGGCATCGGGATGATCTGCGGTCCCCACAGCGCATAGAGCGTCTGCTCGGCGACGATCAGACCGCCGGTGGTCATCAGGATCTGCTTCAGGTGTTGGCCATAAACGGGGAGGATCAGCACGCGCTCGACGATCAGGCCGAGCGCGCCGGAGACGGCCATCGACAGCAGCGCGGCCGGCGCCAGCACCGCGAGGTTCACCCAGAGCGAGTCGGCCTGGATGGACGCCGCGAACGGCGCCAGCACCAGGGTTGCGACGTAGGCGCCGACGGCGATGAAGGCGCCGTGGCCGAAATTGAGCACGTCCATCAGGCCGAACACCAGCGTGAGCCCGGAGGCCATGATGAAGATCATCATGCCCATGGCGAGGCTCGCCGCGGTCAAGGTCAGCCAGGTGCTGGGCGAACCGACCAGCGGGATCACGAGAAGCGCGAGCGCGATCGGCAGCAGGATCGGCGCGATGTCGCGCTTCGGCTTCGGCAGCGGATCGGTTGCGGCGATTTCAGTCACTGATGCGCCTCCAGGCTCAGGCCGAGCAGCCGCTCCTGCAGCGGCACGTCGGCGGCGAGCGCCGCCATCTCGCCGCGATGGACGATGGTGCCGTTGTCCATCACCAGCACGCTGTCGCCGAGCTCGCGGGCGGCAAAGAAGTTCTGCTCGACGAGAAGAATCGTCGCGCCCTTGCGCTTGATCTCCTTCAGGCACTCGATCAGCGCCATGACGATGGCGGGCGCGAGGCCCTTGGTGGGCTCGTCGATCAGCAGCAGCTTGCGCGGCTCGATGATGGCGCGGGCGATCGACAGCATCTGCTTCTGGCCGCCGGAGAGGCTTCCGGCGCGCGACAGCCAGAACCGGCGCAGCGCCGGGAAGAAGCCAAAGATCCATTCCAGTTGCTTGTCGTCCATCGGCGCGTCGCGCGCGGCGAGGACGAGATTCTCCTTCACCGTGAGGTCGGAGAACACCGCCATGCTCTCCGGCACGTAGCCGACGCCGAGCCGGGCGATATCCGGCGTGGCGCGGCTCTCGATGCGCTCGCCGCCAAGTGTGATTTCGCCTGACGAGGCCTGCCACAGGCCCATGATGGTGCGCAGCGTCGTGGTCTTGCCGGCGCCGTTGCGGCCGAGCAGCATCGTGACCTGTCCCTGCGGGACCGCGAGGTCGATGCCCTGGAGGATGTGATAGCGCCCGATATGGGTGTGCACGCCGGAGAGTTTGAGAAGGTCGGTCATGCGGCACTCTTCGGTGCGACGCCGAGATAGGCCTCCTGCACGATCGGCGAGGCGATCACCTCGGCCGGCGGGCCGTCGGCGACGAGCTGGCCGTTGTGCAGCACGATGATGCGGTCGGCGAGCGAGCGCACCACATCCATCTTGTGCTCGACAAGGAGGATGATCTTGCTCTTGTCCTGCTTGAGCTGTGCGATCAGGTTCAGCACGACAGGCACCTCGTCGATGCTCATGCCAGCGGTCGGCTCGTCGAACATGAAGACATCAGGCTCCAGCGCGATCATCAGCGCCACTTCGAGCTTGCGCTGGTCGCCATGCGACAGCGCGGTCGCGGCGACGCCACGGCGATTGCCGAGCGCGACCTGGTCGAGGATGGCATCTGCGCGCGCGATCAAATCGCGGCGGACCATCCAGGGCCGCAGCAGGTCGTAATGCGTGCCATCGGCGGCCTGCACCGCCAGGCGCACGTTCTCTTCGACCGTCAGGTTCGGGAAGAGATTCGTCAGCTGGAATGCGCGTCCGAGGCCCGCACGGGTCCGCAGCGGCGCCGAATGCTGGGTGATGTCGGTGCCGTCGAACAGGATGCTGCCGCTGGAGGCGCGGAGCTGGCCCGAGATCAAATTGAAATAAGTGGTCTTGCCGGCGCCGTTCGGCCCGACAATGGCGGTGAGCTCGCCGGGGCGGAAGCTGCAGGTGACGTTGTTGACTGCAACATGACCGCCGAAGCGGATGGTGAGGTCGCGGGTCTCGAGGGTGAGCGGCATTGAAAGTCTGGTGAATGAGGGTTGAGACGTATCCACGATCACGCTGCGCTCCCTCCCCCGCTTGCGGGGGAGGGCAGGGGAGAGGGTGCTTCCACGACGAAGACTCCCCAAGAGGATAAAGCCCTCTCCCGGCCTCCCCCGCAAGCGGGGGAGGTGAAGCAAGACAGCTCAGCGCTTGTTCTTGACCGGAACGTCCATGTCCTCGATCTTCAGCTCGCGCACCGGCTCGAGCACGGCCCAGGCGACGTTCGGATCGACCTTGACCTTGAAGTGATACATGCTCTGCAGCGCCTGATGGTCCTCCTTGCGGAACACCATCTTGCCCTTCGGCGTGTCGAACTCCAGGCCTTCCATCGCCGTGATCAGCTTCTCGGTGTCGGTCGACTTCGCCTTGGTGACGGCGGCGACGACGGACATCGCGGCGGCGAAACCGCCGGCGGTGAAGAAGTCCGGCGGCGCTTTGAATCGCTTCTGATGCTCGGCGACGAACCAGTCGTTCACCGGGTTCTTCGGGATGTCGTAGTAGTAATAGGTCGCGCCTTCCATGCCCGGCAGGCCCTTATAGGCCGCGAGCGCCGGCAGGATGTTGCCGCCGGTCGAGAGCTCGATGCCGTAGCGCTTCGGATCCATGTCCTGGAGCTTGGCCAGCGGATTGCCGGCGCCGGCCCAGATCACCCAGATGACCTTGCGGCCCGGCTTGTCCTTCAGCGCGTCGAACAGGCGCTGGCCGACCGCGGTGAAGTCGGTGGTCGAGGTCGGAGCATATTCTTCCGCGGCGAGCGTCGCACCGGTCTTGGCCAGCGCCTCCTTGAAGGCGGCGACGCCGTCGCGGCCGAAGGCGTAGTCCTGCGCCAGCGTTGCAACCGTGACGCCCTGCTTGCCGATCGCGACCGCGTTCGAGATCGCGTCCTGCGACGAATTGCGCGCGGTGCGGAAGATGTAGCGATTCCACTTCTCGCCGGTAATCTGGTCCGCGACGGCGGGCTCGACGATCAAAATCTTCTTGTTCTCCTCGGCGACCGGGAGAATGGCGAGGGCTGCGGCCGACGAGGTCGTGCCGATCGCGATGTCCGCCTTGTCGTCCTGATAGGCCTCCGCGAGCGCGGCCTTGGAGAGGTCCGGCTTGCCCTGGTCGTCCTTGGTGATGACGACGATCTTGCGGCCGTCGAGCGTCATCGTGCCCTTGGTGGCGTATTCGAAACCCATCTGCAGGCCGGTCTCGGTCTGCTTGGCGTAGGCTTCGAGCGGGCCGGTCTTGCCGTAGATCAGCGCGACCTTGAGGTCGTCGGCTCGCGCGGAGCTGCTCGCCGCCAGGCTGATAATGGCCGCTGTAAGAATGAGCGATCGACGCACGGTGGTTCCTCCCAAAATGAATTGCCTTGATCACAGCGATTTGCACAAGTGTGCAGACATTGCAATTCCACCTTCCGGCGGAGCTTGCATGAGGCTGCATGTGACAGTCTGTTGACGTGCGCGTGCCGTGACTGCGGCGCGCTGCGCGCGCGACGACGCGTGATGCCAGGTCTTGCAATGATACGTCTTGCATCAGCCCATGCATTTCCTCTGGGCCCGCCCAGAGCAAGCCCTGCGCCAGATGCGGAGCTTTGCGCGGGGATGGCTGAAAATGCGGCAGAAACGCTGACAATGCCGCAGGCGAGAGGCGGAGCCTTGGTGTCAGGAATTCGAGACTTCAGACACATCCCGTCTCGAAACTCAGACAGGCGGCGATCCCGACGCGAGGCCGAACTTGGCGAGCTTCTTATAGAAGGTCGCCCGCGAGATGCGCAGCATGCGCGCGGCTTCCGTGATCTGGCCGTTGCTGGCGGCGAGCGCATGTTCGAGCGTCTGCTTCTCGAACTCCGCCTCGGCTTCGGCGTAAGGGACAACCGAGCCGGTCATCTGCTGTACGGGGGCGGGGTGCGCGTCTGCACCGACGGGGAGGATGTGCATGAAATCGTCACCGGTCAGGCGTCCGGAATCGCTCAGGATCAGGGCGCGCTCCAGGATGTTGCGCAGCTCGCGGACGTTGCCGGGCCAGTCGTAGCGCGCGAGGGCTGCAAGGCCGCTCGGCGTGATCTTCGCATTGACGAAATCGCCGGAGGCGCTGATGTCCTCGATCAGCCGCGCGCAGATGTCGGGGAGATCGTCGAGGCATTTGCGCAGGGGCGGCAGGTCGATCGAGAGCACGTTGAGGCGGTAATAGAGATCGGCGCGGAAGGCGCCGTCGCTGACGCGCTTGCGCAAGTCAACATTGGTCGCGGCGATGACGCGCACATCGACCCTGGTGATCTTGTCCGAGCCGAGCGGCTCGATCTCGCGCTCCTGCAGCACGCGCAAGAGCTTTGCCTGCAGTTGCAGCGGCATCTCGCCGATCTCGTCGAGGAACAGTGTGCCGCCGTCGGCGAGCCGGAATTTGCCCTCGCGTCCCCGGCGGTCGGCGCCGGTATAGGCGCCCGGCGCAGTGCCGAAGAACTCGGACTCGATCAGCGTCTCCGGAATCGCCGCGGCGTTGACGCTGACGAACGGCTTTTCCGCGCGCGAGGAGGCGTTGTGGATCGCCTGCGCCAGGAGCTCCTTGCCGGTGCCGGTCTCGCCGGTCAGCAGCACGGTCACGCTCTGCCGTGCCGCGCGCTTGGCAAGCTCCTTCGCCTGTGCGATTCCCGGCGTCGTGCCGACGAAATCGGCGAACGTGAATCGCGCCGCGCGGGCGTTCGACAATTGCCGCCGCGCCAGCCGCAGATCGCTTTCGAGCCGGGTGACGCGCGCCAGCAGCGGCTTGAGGCTCTCGATGTGGTCATAGAGCACGAAGCCGATCGCGCCGATGACGTTGCGCTCCTCGTCCTCGATCGGCATCCGCGTCACCACGAGCTGCTCGCCGCCGAGCTCCATGATGTCCAGCAGGATCGGCTCACCACTCTCGGCAACGTTCCGCATCAGGCTGTTCGGGATGATCTCCTCGATCGGCCGGCCCAACGCCTCGCTGATGTGCTTGAGGCCGAGCGAGGCCAGATATTTCTCGTTGACGTAGATGACCCGTCCGCCGCGATCGATCGCGATCGCGCCCTCGCACAGCTGCTCCAGCCGCTCGAACAGCGTCACCATCGCCCGCGCGCGGACATAGGCGGGATCGCTGACGTCTAGGGAAGAGGCGGACATGACATACCCCGGCGGAGGTCCGCCTGTTTCTTACCAAAAGTGTAGCGATTTCAAAGGGGAATCGACGCGGCGCGGTTAACGCCGGCCACTCGCGATCTACCTCCCGTCACCCTGAGGTGCCGGAGCGTAGCGGAGGCCTCGAAGGGCGACGGGCCCGGCTGGCAGTTCGGCTGTTCATCCTTCGAGGCTCCCGGCGCGATGCTTCTGCATCGCGCCACTCGCACCTCCAGCGACAGCGGCTTCGCCGCTGCGCAGGGATGACGGAACGGTCAGCTCGTCGCGTGACCAAGGAAGGAGTCTTACCGCCGATACCCGCTCGCCCGGGAATAGCCCTGGCGGTTCTGCTGCAGGGGGCGGTTGGCGACGCTGGCGCGGGACTCGCTGGAAGCGGGGGTGGCGAGCTTCAGTTCCTCCAGGAAGACCGGCCGGGAGAAGTAATAGCCCTGCGCGTAGCGGATCTTGGTCGCGGCCTGCAAATAGGCCAGCTCCTCGTAGGATTCGATGCCCTCGGCGATCACGGTCATGCCGAGCGCCTCACTCAGGGATTCGATCGCGCGCAAGATGCCCTGGCTGCGCGGGCGCTTATGGATGTCGGTGATGAAGGAGCGGTCGATCTTGATCTCGTCGGCGGTGATGTCGGCGAGCGCCGAGAGCGAGGAATAGCCGGTGCCGAAATCGTCGATCGAGATGCCGACGCCGAGCTTGCGGAACATCGGCAGGATCTCGACCTGGAAATGATTCTTGGCGACGAAGGCGTCTTCCGTCACCTCGATCATGAAGCGTTGCGGAAAGCCGGTGTCGTCGAGCGCCTGCGCGAAATTGCGCATGAATTCGGGATTGCCGGCCTGCTTGGCGGCGACGTTGATGCTGATGGTCGCTTCCGCACCAAACGTGTCGTTGATCAGGTCGATCGACTTGACGATCTCGGCGAGCACGAGATGGGTCAACTCATCGATCAGTCCGAGCTCGCTGGCGAGATTGATGAACGATCCCGGCGCCTGGATCACGCCTTCGTCGTCGCGCAGGCGCACCAATGCCTCGATGCCCTTCACGGCCTGGGTGCGGATGTCGACCTTGGACTGGAACGCACAGCAGAAGCGCTTTTCCAGGATCGCGAGCCGCAGCGACTGTTCGATCTTGGTCCGTGCCTGCGCCTCGCGCTCCATGCTGGCGTCGAAGAACGCCGCCATTCCCTTGCCGTCATTCTTGATGCGGTACATCGCGATGTCGGCGTTTTGGCGCAGCGTCTCGAAGCTGCGGCCGTGATCGGGATAGAGGCTGATGCCGACCGAGGTGGAGGCGAACAGCTCCGAACTGTCGATGAAGAACGGCGCGGTCAGCCGCTCCAGCGCCGACTGCATGAATTCGGCGACTTCCTCCTGGCTCTGGATCGGCGAGAGCAGCAGCAGGAATTCGTCGCCGGAGATGCGCGACAGCATGTCGGAATCGCGCAAGTCACGCCCGAGCCGCTTCGACAGCTCGACCAGGAGCGCGTCGCCGACGGCGTGGCCGTAATAGTCGTTGATGTGCTTGAAATTGTCGACGTCGAGGAAGGCGAGCGCGAAACGCTCGCAGCTGCGATCCTTCGCAAGCAGGCTGTTGGCGCGATGCTCGATCACGCGCCGCGAGGGCAGGCCGGTCAGCTCGTCGAAATAGGCCGAGCGGAACAGCTGGTCCTCGAAATTCTTCTGCTCGGTGATGTCGGAGGAGGCCGAGATCAGCAGCTCGCGTCCGGCAAGGCGAACCGGGCGATGGGTCGTCAGCAGCACCTGGCGCGCAGCTCCCTCGTGGAGCGCTTCCTCGGCGATGACGGCCTGACCGGACCTTAATGCCCGCAGGCCGGCTTCCTGGCGCGGCGTCAAATCCGGCGAGGGACGGCTGCCGTCCATGCCGAGTTGGGCCGCCGCGACATCGTTAACCAGCAGAAGCTGTCCCTGCGCGTCCTGCACGGTGAGGCCGGCCGGCAGCATTCTAACGATTTCCTTGAGGAATCCGAGTTCGGCTTCACTCGCGCCGGAATATCTGTTGTCGTTCATAGAAGTCATGAATCTTGTTGGTTCAGCGCGCCTTTGCAATGCACGCGATCATGCGCAGCTCCCTCTTAGGTTTGGTTAAGGGGTGCGGAGAAATACGGGGGTGTTTTGCGGCGATGCGACGCGTGCAGAAAATCGTCATTAACAGAGCGTCAACGCGCCAAGAGAAACTACGGATGGAGCGCGCGGATCGCTTTCGCTTGTTTCGAGTCTAGCCGGTTTTGGGGATGCGGCATTGCATGATGCAATGCAGGCCGGTCGCCAGATAGGTGACCTCGCTCTTGCCGTCGAAGGCTGACAGCGCCGACTGCAGCAGCTTGGTGCCGAATCCGGGCGGCGACACGTTGCTGATGCTCGGGCCCTCGGTCTCGTCCCAGGTGATGGTCAGGCGATCGCCGCTGACGGTCCATGACACCTGCAGCAATCCGCGCGGTGCGGAGAAGGCGCCGTATTTGCCGGCGTTGGTGGCGAGTTCGTGAAACATCAGTGACAGCGTCACCGCGAGCTTCGGCGGCAGGAACAGCCGGCTGCCGTTGAGGGTGAAGCGGACATGGCCGTAAGGCCCGAGCTCCGCGATCAGGAGATCGCGGATGTCGCAGCCCGCCTTGTCGATCCGCGAGATCAGATCGTCGGTCGTGGCCAGCGAGCGCAGCCGCGGATCGATCCGGGCCCAGACCTGCGGCTGGTCGTGCAGCACCTGGTGGATCACGGCATGCACCGTCGACAGCTTGTTCTTGAGCCGGTGCTGGAGCTCGTCGACCAGCAGCTTGCGATAGTCTTCTTCCTCGATCAGGCGCTTGGAGATCCGCCGCTGCTCGACCAGCAGCGTCCGATAATGCTCGACGCCCCAGATGGTGAGCGCGCAGACCGCCCAGTACAGCGCCAGCAGGGCAAAGCGGGCGTGATCGGCGAGGGCATCGCTGAAATTCAGTACCACGCCGAGCACGCCGCCGGCGATCGCCGTCACGATGCCGATCCGGAAGCCTCCGAAGGCGGCTGCAAAGAACACGGCCGGGAAATAAGGGGTGAAGTAGACGTCGGGCCGCACCTGCGCGAGCCCCCAGCGCGCCAGCGTCGCAACCAGCACGCAGGCGACCGCAAAGGCAATGCTCAAGCCGAGCGACGGCGGTGCTACGCCCTGCCAGCCCTTGCGGAATTCCTCGATCAGCTTCTCCATGCGCGGCCCGGTCGCGATGTGCATTCGCCGTGAATGTTACGCATCTGGCCAGCGCAAGCAAAGCTTGCGTTGTCGGGAGCCGGCAGGAATAGTGAGCGTCGCGGCGCCTTCTGTCGCGGCGGCGTCATCGCGTGGTGTCCGCCTTTTGGCGTCAAGTGGTTTGAAAACAGGGACATTCCATGGGCAGGCTGGACGGCAAGGTCGTGGTGATCACGGGCGCGACGAGTGGCATCGGATTGCGGACTGCAGAAGTCTTCGTTGCCGAAGGTGCCAAAATTGTGATCGCGGGTCGGCGCGTACCGGAAGGCGAGGCGCTGGCATCGCGGCTCGGGGCCGTCTGCATCTTCCGCCAGACCGATGTGACGGTCGAAGACCAGATGCAGGCGCTGATCGCGCTATCGGTGGAAAAATTCGGTCGCATCGACTGCCTGTTCAACAATGCCGGCGGCCCGTCGCAGACCGGCGGCATCGAGGGCCTCGAGGTCGAGCGCTTCGACGCGGCGATGGCGACCCTGGTGCGCAGCGTCATGCTCGGCATGAAGCATGCCGCGCCTCATATGAAGAAGCAGGGATCCGGCAGCATCATCAACAATGGCAGCATCGCAGGCCGTCTCGCCGGCTATTCGTCCTCGCTGGTTTACGGGGCGGCCAAGGCTGCGGTGATTCATCTGACCAAATGCGTCGCGATGGAGCTCGGTGAATCCAACGTGCGCGTCAACTCGATCTCGCCCGGCGCGATCGCGACCGGCATCTTCGGCAAGGCGCTGGGGCTCTCGACCGATGCCGCCGAGCAGACGCCCGCGATGTTGCGCGACGTCTACAAGACCGCCCAGCCGATCCCGCGCGCCGGCCTGCCCGACGACATCGCCCATGCCGCAGTGTTCCTGGCCAGCGACGAGTCCAGCTTCGTCAACGGCCACGACCTCGTCGTCGACGGCGCCGTCACCGGCGGCCGCAACTGGACCCAGCAGCAGCAGGGCTTGAGCGCGTTGCGCAAGGCGTTTGACGGAGGGGCGTAGCGGTTAGGGCGGTGCCGTAGGGTGGGCAAAGCGAAGCGTGCCCACCATTCTTTCCATCGCGCGAAATCGTGGGCACGGCGCTGTGCGCCTTTGCTCACCCCACGAGAGCGGTTTCCGTCATTGCGTCACTGCGCTCGCAATGACGGGTGTGGCTAAACCGCCTTCACCCTGACCTTCAGCCCATCCCGCGGCTTCGGGATCGGCCACATCTGCCACTCCGGCTTGTAGCCCGGCTCCAGCGACACCTCGATGTTCTGCAGGAAGTGCCGCGCGAAGCATTTGGCCTGCATGTAGGCGAAGTGCAGGCCGAGGCACATATGCGCGCCGCCGCCGAACGGCACCCAGGCGAAGCGGTGGCGGTTGCGCTGGGCTTCCTCGGTGAAGCGCAGGGGATCGAACCGGTCCGGCTCCGGCCAGATGTCCTTCATGTGATGCGTGTAGAGCGGATTGACGCCGACCGCGGTGCCGGCCGGAATCGTAAAGCCCTTGAAGGTGAAATCGCGCATCGCGCGGCGCGGCATCGAGGGTACCGGCGGCTTGATCCGCAGCGCCTCCTTGAACGCCATCTCCGACAGCGGCATTTTTTCGAGGTCGTCGAAACTGCTCGGCGCACCCGGCGCAAGCCCGAGCGCCTGAACCTCCGCGCGCAGCCGGTCCTGCCAATCCGGGTTGGCGGCGAGTTCGCCGACGAAGGAGGTCAGCGACGAGGTCAGCGTGTCGTGCGCCGCCATCATCAAAAAGCTCATGTGGTCGATGATGTCCTGCTCGGACAGCAGCGCGCCGTCCTCATGGGTGGCGCGGCAGAGCTGCGAGAACAGATCGTCGCCGCCATGATTGCCGCGCCGCAGCGGGATCTGCTCGCGGAAATAGGCGACGATGCGCTTTCGCCCTCTGACGCCCGCAGCCATCTGCGTGCCGGGCAGGGGACGGCGGATCGGGGCGACCGCGGCGGCGACCATGTCGACGAAGGCGCGGTTGATCTCGTCGACCTCGGGGCCGATGTCGGCGCCGAGGAAGGACGCGGCGGCAAGGTCGAGCGTGAGCTGCTTCATCGCCGGATAGAGCTGCATCTCGCCGGGCTTGGCCTTCCACTGCGCGACCCGCGCGGCGATGCCGCGATCGAGATCGGACAAATAGGACTTCATCGGCCCGGACTTGAACGCGACCGAGAGCGCCTTGCGATGCAGCCGGTGCTCGTCGAAATCGAGCAGCATCAATCCGCGCGGAAACAGCAGGCCGAGCACCTTGTTCCAGCCGTGCGTGGACGAGAACAGCTTTTGCTGGTCGAACATCACGAGCTCGTTGGCCTCGGGCCCGAGCAGCACGACATTGGTCTCGCCGAACACATGGGTGCGGTAGACCGGGCCGTATTTGGCGCCGTTGGCCTCGATATGTCCCTTGGGGTCGGCCAGCACCTGGAAGGTCTTGCCGATGATCGGCCAGCCCTCGTCGCCGGGGATGTGCGTCAGCTCATTGCGCTTGGGGGCGGTGAAGCCGAGCGCAGGGGCGACATTCTGCATCGACATGACGATTGCTCCGGTTGGCTGACCGAACAGACATCGCGCGACCGCGGCATTATTGCGACCTGTGCCATGCTGACCGGATCAACATAGCACAGGCCGGTATCACTTGCTGATGATAGTGATTACAGGCGTAGTCACGAAAGACCTATCGCTTCGCCGCTTCTTTCTGCAGATCCGGCGCGTTGACGGCGGGAATGGCGACGCGGCCGGGGCCGGTGACCTTCAGCGCCTCGGCGGCCTTCTCGTTCTCCATGATCTTGGCCATCACCGCCTGTCCCGCACGCTCGAAGATCGCGCGGTTCTCGATGACGAATTTCTGCGACCTGCGCAGGCCGTCGATATAGCCGTTGATCTCGGGCACGACGTAGCGCGCCACCATGTCCCAGCTCCGGCGCGTATTTTCCGGATTGGCCCAGTCGTGCACGAAGCCGATGATGGCGCCGACGCCGCCGGACACCTGCATCACGTTCTTGATGGTTTTGACGAGATCGTCGGGCGTGCCGATGGTGGACGCGGCGCCCTCGACGAAGGCGGTCTTGTCCACGGCTTCATCCGGCGAGGAGAACGCGGTGAGGCCGGGCCGCTGCAGCGTGCCGACATTATATTCGTTGTGCCAGCGCATCAGCCCGGCGCCGGCCTCGCGGCGCGCCTGCTCGCGGGTCTCGGCGACGTGGAAGGTGAGGAGCACGCGCCAGTCGGCGCGGCTGACCTTGGTGCCGTGCTTCTTGGCGGAATCCTCGGCGAACTGCCATTGCTGCTGCAGCGACATCAGTCCCTGCGTCGTCATCGAGCCCAGCGAGATGATGCCGCAACCGTATTTGCCGGCGAGCGTCATGCCCGACGGCGAGATCTGCGACGCCACGACGAACGGCATTTCCTCCTGCAGCGGCAGGATCTGCAGCGCGGCGTCGTTCATCGTGAACCAGTCGCTCTTGGCGGTGACGCGCTCGCCATTGAAGAGGCGGCGGATCACGCCGATCGCCTCGTCCTGGCGGTCGCGCTGCGTCATCGGGTCGATGCCGAGGGTGTGCGCGTCGGAGGCGAGCGCGCCGGGGCCGGAGCCGAAGATCGCGCGGCCGCCGGTCATGTGGTCGAGCTGCACCATGCGCTGGGCGACGTTGAAGGGATGGTGATAGGGCAGCGACACCACGCCGGTGCCGAGCTTGATCCGCTTGGTGCGCTCGCCGGCCGCGGCCAGGAACATCTCGGGCGAGGCGATCATCTCCCAGCCGGAGGAGTGATGCTCGCCGCACCAGAACTCGTCATAGCCGAGCGCGTCGAGCTGCTCGACCAGGTCGAGATCGCGCCGGAACTGGAGCATCGGATGCTCCCCGATCGGGTGATGCGGGGCAAGAAAGGCTCCGAACTTCAGGCGCGCCATGGCGTTCTCTCCGGGTGAATTTTCTGTTTGTTGAAGTGATGAGGCTACGTGGTGGCGGAAGCGAACGCAATCGCGTGATGTCCCGCGCGGCGGAATGCAGGCATGCGTGAAGGCGATGCGAAGTGTCTCGTCTCCCTCTCCCCGTTCTTACGGGGAGAGGGCGGGGTGAGGGGAATCTCCACGGGGACGGAGGTCGTTAGGTTTTCGAGGTGGCACCACGTCGTCATTGCGAGCGCAGCGAAGCAATCCAGGAATGTCTCCGCGGAGACAGTCTGGATTGCTTCGTCGCTTCGCTCCTCGCAATGATGTGTCGAGAGAGCGTCGTCTTCCTGGATATCCGACTCGCGGAGACTCCCCCTCACCCGGAATTCAAACTGCGTTTGAATTCCGGCCTCTCCCCGCACGCGGGGAGAGGCGAAGACGTCACCGCGTCATCCTGTTCCACGCATCCAGCCCGGCGATCTTGTAGGCCTCCGCCAGCGTCGGATAGTTGAACGTATTCTGGATGAAATAGTCGATCGTGCCTTTAAGGTTCAGCACGGCCTGGCCGATATGGATCAGCTCGGTGGCGCCTTCGCCGAGGATGTGTACGCCGAGCAGGCGGCGGGTCTTGGTCGAGAAGATCATCTTCATCATGCCGCTGTTCAGCCCCATGATGTGGCCGCGCGAGGTCTCGCGGAAGCGGGCGATGCCGACCTCGTAGGGAATGCCGCGCGTGCGCACTTCTTCTTCCGTCAGGCCAGCGGTCGAGATCTCCGGCACCGAATAGATGCCGTAGGGGAAGAACTCCGGCGGCGCTAAGGGCTCCATGCCGAGCGCGTGGCAGGCGGCGACGCGGCCCTGCTCCATCGAGGTCGAGGCAAGGCTCGGAAAGCCGATCACGTCGCCGGCGGCGTAGATGTGCGGCACGCTGGTCTGCAAGGACACGGGATCGACGGTGATGCGGCCGCGATGATCGACGGCGATGCCGGCGGCTTCGAGATTGAGCCGGTCAGTGGCGCCGACGCGTCCCGCCGCGAACAGCAGCATTTCCGTAGTGACGTGGCGGCCGTCGGAAAGGTTGGTGACGATGCCGCCCTGTGCCGTCTTCTCGATCGAGGTCACCTTGGAGCCGAGCCGAAGCGCGACGTTGCGGTCGCGGAGCTCATGCATGAACTCGTCGATCAATTCCTTGTCGATGAAATCGAGGAAGGTCGGCCGCGGTTCGATCAGGGTCACGGGCACGTCGAGCGCGCTGAAGATGGTGGCATATTCGACGCCGATCACGCCGGCACCGATCACGGCGAGGCTGCGCGGCAGCTTCGGCAGCTCGATGATCTCGTCGCTGTCGAGCACGGTGGTGCCGTCGAACGGCACATAGTCGGGGCGGAACGGACGCGTGCCGCAGGCGATCAGGATGAAGGCGGCCGACACCGTCTTGGTTTCTCCGATCGCACTGGTGATCTCGACCTCGTGCGGCGAGACGAAGCGGGCTTCGCCATTGGCGGTGCGGACGAGGTTGCGGCTGAACTGATGCTCGAGCACCTCGACCTCGTGGTCGAGCGTCTTCTGCAGCCGGGTCATCAGATCGCTCGCCGCGATGTCCTGCTTCACCCGGTAGGAGCGCCCGTAAAAACCGCGCTCGCGCCAGCCCGACAGGTTCAGCACGGTCTCGCGCAGGGTCTTGGACGGGATGGTGCCGGTGTGAACGGAAACACCGCCGACCCGCCGGCCCTTCTCCACCACCAGCACGGCCTTACCGAGCTTGGCACATTGCACCGCGGCCCGGCGCCCCGACGGGCCCGAGCCGATCACCACCATGTCGTAGTCGTACATCGGATGTGCTTCCAAGCCCCTGCGGAATCAGCGGGAACCGACATGCAGCAATCGGGCCAAGGCGACAAGTCCTACCTCGGAGGTAATCGCGCGGAGGACGCCGATCTGCGAGCTTGGCGCGCAAATAAATGCCTGAAGGTTCGCGCGCCGATGCATCAAACCGTCACAAAACAAGTCGATTCGACCCGCCGCTGGTGGGTGCTGGCCATCGTCGTCGCCGCGCAGTTCATGTTCGGCGTCGACGCTTTCATCGTGAACGTCGCCATTCCCACCATCGCGGTCGATCTGCACGCGACGCCGGCACAGATCGAATCCGTCATCGCGATATATCTGATTGCTTATGCGACGCTGGTGGTGACCGGCGGTCGGCTCGGCGACATCTACGGCACGAAGAACGTGTTCCTCGCCGGCGTGCTCGGCTTCACCGCGACCTCGCTGTGGTGCGGTCTCGCGCAATCCGGCGCGGAGCTGATCATCGCGCGGCTGGCGCAGGGCGCGACCGCGGCGCTGATGGTGCCGCAGGTGCTGGCGACCCTGCATCTGCTCTTCACCGACGAATCGCGCAGCCGCGCCTTTGCCGTCTACGGCATTGTGCTGGGGCTTGCGGGCGCCGCGGGCTTCCTGTTCGGAGGACTTTTGGTCACGATTGACCTGGCGCACACCAGCTGGCGCTCGGTGTTCTTCGTCAACGTGCCCTGCGGCCTCGTCATCGCCTTGGCCGCCTGGCGTATCATGCCGTCGGTGCCGCGCCGGGCGGGCACTAGGCTCGATATCAAGGGCAGCGTCGTGCTGTTCGCGGGGCTGTTGTGCCTGATCGGACCAATGCTGTTCGGTCACGATGTCGGCTGGGCGCCATGGCTGTGGGCGGTGATGGCGATTGGTGGTGCCATCCTCGCGGCGTTCCTGAAGCTCGAGCATGCGGTGGCGCGCGGCGGCGGCATGCCGCTGATCGACCTGACGCTGCTTTCGGATGCTGCCTTCCTGCGCGGTCTCGGCGCCGCCTTCTTTTTCTTCCTCGCCAATCTCTCCTTCTATCTGGTGATGACGCTATTCATGCAGCGCGGCCTGAAGATCGCGCCGCTCGCAGCGGGCCTCGCCTTCATTCCACTTGCGTTGGCTTTCGTCGTAGCCTCGCGCCACAGCGGCGCCCGCGCAAAGCATCGCGGCACCAAGGTGTTGATCGAGGGCTGCGCATTGCAGATCGCCGGTCTCGCGGCACTTGCGCTGCTTGCAGGCTTGGTCGATGCACCGGCACCAACTGCGCTCGCGCTCACCATGATCATCTTCGGCTACGGCCAGGGTCTCGTGATGGCGCCGCTCTCCGGCGCGGTGCTCTCGACGGTGAAGCCTGTCGCCGCAGGCTCGGCGTCCGGCATCTACGGCACCACGGCGCAGATCGGAAATGCGGCCGGAGTGGCCGCAATCGGCGCAGTGTTCTTCGCATTCGAATCATTGCAATCAGCGCGCGCAGCCTTTCTCGTTTCGCTCGCGCTGTTTGTGACATTGATCATGATCTGCGCCGCATTCCTGTCGTGGATGCGCCGCGCTTCTGCACGAAGTTGAGGCAGTGCGGTAAATACGTGCGGAATTCTGCGAGTTTTTGCGTGATTTCCGGGGATTGACAGCACACACTCTTTTTATTTTGCAGCGCAGCAACTATTTGGTTTGGGTGAACGTTGAACGTCGCCTGCCAGGAGTTGCCGTGTCGCTCGCCAGAAATCTCGATCTCTTGAGACATCTGCCAAAGGTGGATGGTCTGCGCCTTGCCGAGTTCGGCCGCAGCGCGGATGCCTCCAGCCCGTTGGAAGAAGTCACCGGCTTCGGCGACAATCCCGGAGCGTTGCGCATGTTCGCGTTCGTGCCGGCGCAATTGCAGAAGCCGCGCGCGCTCGTCGTCGTGCTGCATGGCTGCGGCCAGACCGCAGCAAGCTACGATCTCGGTGCCGGCTGGTCGACGCTCGCGCAGCATTACGGCTTTGCGCTGGTGATGCCCGAGCAGCAGCGCGTCAACAACGCCAACACCTGCTTCAACTGGTTCAATCCGGAAGATACCGCGCGCGACAGCGGCGAGGCGCGCTCGATCCGCGAGATGGTCGCGCATATGGTGCAGACGCATCGCATCGATCCGCGCCGCATCTTCGTCACCGGCTTGTCCGCCGGCGGTGGCATGACGTCGGTGATGCTTGCGACCTATCCCGAAGTGTTCGCCGCCGGCGCGGTCATCGCCGGCCTTCCTTACGGCATCGCCTCGAATTTGCGCGAGGCGCTGGACGGCATGTTTCATTCTCCGGCGCGGCCCGAGCGCGAGCTCGGCGATTTCGTGCGGCGGGCTTCCAATCATCGCGGCCCCTGGCCAAAAATGTCGGTGTGGCACGGTAGCGCCGACCGCACCGTCAATCCCGGTAATGCCAACGAGATCGTCAAGCAATGGCTCGACCTGCATGACCTGCCGCCCGCGCCGATGGCGGAGACCATGGTCGACGGCTATCCGCGCCAGGCCTGGTGGAACAAGGACGGCGAGACGCTGGTCGAATCCTACGCCATCACTGACATGGCGCACGGCACGCCGCTTGGCGTTGCCGACAACGACCAGCGCTACGGCATCGAAGGCGCGTTCCTGATCGAGGCCGGCATTTCCTCGTCCTATCACATCGCAAAGTTCTTCGGCCTCACCGGCTGGATTCCGGATGCCGCGAAGAAGGCGGACGCAAAGCCCGCGCCGCAGCCGCCGCGCTCGCCCGCCCCGCATCTCGCCCGCTCGATCCGCACCGCCGTCGCCGACAAGCCGGAGAAGGAGAAGCCCCGCGGCTTCGATCTCGGCCAGATCATCACCCGCGCGCTGACCGCGGCGGGATTGATGAAGTAGTTGGTTGCCCGACGATTCGCCGCGAAGAAGGTGCGCCCCTCTCCCGCTTGCGGGGGAGGGCTGGGGTGGGGTGTCTCCGCAAAGGGACACTCCCGATGCGGAGAGAGCCCCCACCCGGCGCTTCGCGCCGACCTCCCCCGCAAGCGGGAGAGGTAAGAGGAGTTCGCGGTTGCCAGTTCGGTCCCTAGCTTGAAGTCGCGGCGATCATCTCGATCGGCGTTGCCGTCACCTCGCCGCCTGAGACTTGTCGCGTCATCGCCTGATACTGCTTGAAGAACTCCCGGGATTGCAGCGCTTTCTGCGCGTCCTCATCGGCGACGCTGGCGAGATGGAAATAGTGGCCGTCGTCGCGGTTCTTCAGGACGCGGTAGCCGATCCGCCCCTTCAGCTCGGGATCGCTGTCGATCGCCTTGATGAAGCGGGCGATCTCCTGGTGCCATGCGTCCGTCGTGCCGTTCCTGAATTCGTACTTGATCATGAAGTGCTTCATGTGACGCTCCCTGTTCGTCGTGTGCGTCATCATCTGCGTGCTGGTCGCAGTCCCGCAAGTATGGACAAAATTGATAGTATGGACTTTTTCGCCATCGCTCCTATCCTCTCTCCATGGAGGAGACGACATGGCAAAAGCTCCCGCGCGCGCCTGTCCGGTCGCAGCCTTTCAGAAAATGATCAGCGGCAAGTACAAACTGCGCATCGTCTGGGATTTGAAAGACGGCCCGCGCCGCTATGGCGAGATCCGCAGCGGCCTGCTGCGCGGCGCCAGCGGCAGCGCCGAGATCACCCCGCGCGTGCTGAGCCGCGAATTGAAGGCGCTGACCGCCAGCGGCCTCATCGACCGCAAGGATTTTGGCGAGGTGCCGCCGAAGGTCGAGTATCGCCTGACCCGCAAGGGCAAGAGCTTTGTGCCCGTGGTCGCCGCGATCCGTGAGTGGGGCGAGCGCAATCTCGGCGAGGCGGCGGTGCTCGCCGACGCCGCCGAATAAAACTTACACCTCGCCCGTGATGAACGGATTGGTCATCCGCTCCTGGCCGATGCTCGAGCCGGCGCCGTGGCCGCAGATGAAGCCGACATCGTCGCCGAGCGGCAGCAGCTTTGTCAGAATCGAGTTGATCAGCGTGGCGTGACTGCCGCCGGGCAGATCGGTGCGCCCGACCGAGCCGGCAAACAGCACGTCGCCGACATGAGCGAAACGCAATTCCTTGTTGAAGAACACCACGCTGCCGGGCGAGTGGCCGGGGCAGTGGAAGATGTCGAAGGTCAGGCCGCCGATCGAGACGGTGTCGCCCTCGTCGAGCCAGCGGTCCGGCTCGAAATTGCGCCCGCCGGTCATGCCGAAGCGCGCGCCGCTCTCGACGACGTTGTCGAGCAAATATTTGTCCGCGACATGCGGACCCTCGATCGGCACCTTCAGCGCATCGCGCAGCTCGGCCGCGCCGCCGACATGGTCGATATGGCCGTGGGTCAGCCAGATCTTCTCCACGGTGACGCCGGTCTGCTTGATCGCTTCCAGAATCTTCGGCACGTCGCCGCCGGGATCGATCACCACGGCCTTCTTGCCGGGCTCGTCCCAGATGATGGTGCAGTTCTGCTCGAACAGCGTCACGGGGACGATGATCGCGCCGGCCTTGGCCTTGGTGTCATTTTGCTCGGTCATGGCGCCACAATGCCGATTTTTGCCATGCCGCCAAGCAAAAGATTCCTGCTCGGTCGGGGAACGGTCACCTGAAGACCGTTCCCGATCCGCCGACGTTACCTCGTGATCTGAGCCTTCAACGTCTCCCGAACGACTCCGTCGAACGACGATGTCTTCGGCGACTTGACCGCGTGGTCGGCGATGTACTTGTCGCGCTTGGAGACCAGCGCGGCGAGCTTCTCGTTCAGCGCCTTGCGCTGCTCGATCTGCTTGGTCACCTCGGCCTCGCGCTGCTCGGGCTTCATGGCGCGCAGGTTTTCCGGCAGGTCGGCGTCCGCGACGGTGGCGACGCTGGCCGTGCCCTTGGCGGCGTCGGCGACGAGATCGCCGCCACCGGTGACGGCCTCCGAGGTCGCCGCGGATCGCTTGTTGATATAGCTCGCCATGTCGGTGGCCGTTGCCGGTGCGGCCGCCGCGATGCTGGCCGACTGTTTCATTTTCAGCTCGGTGTGCTTCTGCCGCTCGCGTGGGCCATAGGGGATCACGGTGCCGTTGAGCTGCTGCTGCAGGATGATGATGTCCTGGTCGTAGGGCGTCTCGATCACCACGATCTGCCCGCCATCCTGCGGGATCGGGATGAAGCGGCCCTGGCCGATCTGCGCGATGTCACGCCACACCCGCTCGGTGTCGCGGGCATCGCCGGCGAGCACGGCATTGACGATGATGTCCCTCTGCCTCGCGACCGCGAGCGTGGTCGGATATTTGGTGTCCTGCGCGTAGTCCATGTGCGGCGGCGCATCGCCGACCAGGAACACGATATGCCTGACGTCGCTGCCCGGCGTCCATTGCAGCTTGTTGACGGCCATGTCGAGCGCCTCGTTGACGCTTTCCGGCCAGTCGCCGCCGCCGCGCGCCTTCAGCTCCAGCAGATTGGCGTAGAGATCCTGGATGTCGCGGGTCAGCTCGATCTTCGAGGTCACGTAGTCGTCGCCGATGTCGCGATAGGCGACGAGGCCCATGCGGATGTCGGCGTCCGGATTGGAATCGACGATTGAGGTCGCGATTGACCAGATCTTGCGCTTGGCGCCCTCGATCAGGCGCGCCATCGAGCCCGTGGTGTCGAGCACGAAGGCGACCTCGACGGTGGGCTTGGCGTAGGCAGGGGATAGTCCGGCCGAGAGTGGCAAGGCGGCGAGAGCGAAGGCGAGCGAGCACAATGTGATGCGTGACCTCATAGGTCCCTCCAGTGGTTTCGTCCCTCGGAACCGAAGTTCCACTGGCTTCGCGGTGGCCTGAGGCTGGAAGAAAGGCGCAACTCGCCCGGAATTACGGCGTTTCTGGGCGGAATCGCGCTTTGCGGGACGCGGGCGACATGCTCACTGCCGCGCACGTCACAGAGCCGTCCCAAAGCCCTGTTGGTCTCAATCCACTCGCGGGAACTTTTTGTGTGAACCGTTGGCGCGATCCCGCGTTGCATTCCGCGCGACGCGCATTCGGGGGACGATCTTGGCCCAGAGCGACGACAATTGGTGGCGGTACGGCATTTTCTACCAGATCTATCCGCGCTCCTTTCAGGACAGCGACGGTGACGGCGTCGGCGACCTCGCCGGCATCTTGCGGCGGCTGCCTTACATCAAGTCGCTCGGCGTCGACGCAATCTGGCTGTCGCCGATCTTCCCCTCGCCGATGGCCGATTTCGGCTATGACATCTCCGACTATACCGGCATCGAGCCGCTGTTTGGCACAATGGAAGACTTCGACGCGCTGCTCGCGGCGGCGCATGACAACGGCCTGAAGCTGATCCTCGACCTCGTGCCGAACCATACCTCGGACCAGCATCCCTGGTTCGTCGAAAGCCGCTCTTCGCGCGACAATCCCAAGCGCGACTGGTATGTCTGGCGCGATCCCGCGCCCGATGGCGGCGTGCCGAACAACTGGCTGTCCGAATTCGGCGGCAGCGCGTGGGCCTTCGACGAGACCACGGGGCAATATTACTACCACGCCTTCCTCGCCGCGCAGCCGGACCTGAACTGGCGCAATCCGGACGTCCGTGCCGCGATCTACGACGTGATGCGGTTCTGGCTGGAGAAGGGCGTCGACGGCTTTCGCGTCGACGTGATCTGGCACCTGATCAAGGACGCTGAATTCCGCGACAATCCGCCGAACCCGCATTATGTCGAGGGCCGGCCGCCGAACGAAATGATCCTCACGCAATATTCCACCGACCAGCCCGAGGTGCATGACGTGATCGCCGAGATGCGGCGTGTCACGGACGCATATTCTGCCCGCGTGCTGATCGGCGAGATCTATCTGCCGCTGCATCGCCTGATGGCCTATTACGGCAACGACCTCACCGGCGCGCAGATGCCGTTCAATTTCGCGCTGCTCTCGACCTTCTGGAGCGCGCGCTCGATCGAGACCATCATCGAGGATTACGAGAGGGCGCTGCCGCGCGGCGCCTGGCCGAACTGGGTGCTCGGCAATCATGACCGGCCGCGCGTGGCCAGCCGCGTCGGGCCCGAGCAGGCCCGCGTCGCCGCCATGCTGCTGCTGACCCTGCGCGGCACGCCGACGCTCTATTACGGCGACGAGATCGGCATGCACCAGCTCGCCATCGCGCCGGAGGACGTGCAGGACCCCTTCGAGAAGAACGTGCCCGGCATCGGCGTAGGGCGCGACGGTTGTCGCACGCCGATGCAATGGGACTCTTCGAATTTTGCCGGCTTCTCTGACGCCAGACCGTGGCTGCCATTGCCGGAGGATCATATCCACGAGAACGTCGTCAATCTCGAAGCCGATACACGCTCTATTCTCACCCTGTACAAGCGGCTGATCGCAATGCGGAAGGCATCTCCCGCACTGGTCGAAGGCGATTATCACCCGATCGCCGCGCAAGGCGATCTGCTGATCTATCGCCGCGGCGCCGAGGGCAGGAGCATGATCGTGGTGCTCAATCTCGGTCCCGAGCCGATCGCGGTGACGACCAGCGCGATCCGTTTCGGCAGCGAGATCGTGCTGTCGACATTCCTGGATCGCGAGGGCGAGCGGCTCGAGGGCGTGCTCGATTTGCGCGGCAACGAAGGCGTGATCGTCGCGCCGGCAGCCTAGCTGTTGCTTCGGCCACGACGACGGCGATGGCCAGTGCTCTCTCTCCGTCATTGCGAGGAGCCCTTGCGACGAAGCAATCCAGAATCCCTCCGCGGATACATTTCTGGATTGCTTCGCTGCGCTCGCAATGACGACTGCTGAAGCTGCGGAGCCTCAATCTCACCCCGGATGCTTCTTCCCCTTCACCGTCCTCTCGTCGATATCACTCCGCTTCAACAGATAATCCAGCCCGCCGACCCGGTACCAGCGATACCCGTATGGCTCCAGCACCACACGATGCTGCCCGCGCTTGTCGGCGTGGCTGTGGTCTTCCGCGAGCAGATTGATCAAATGCGCGCCGGCCTCGCCCGGCAACCCCGCCGAGAACGCGATCTCGCGCGGCTTCTCGTCGAGATTATGCACGAACAGCACGGAATTGTTGCGCCAGTCGTAGCGCATGATGAAGACGGCGGGATCGCGTGTCGGGATCACGGCGAAGTCGCCCCAGCCGATCTCCGGCACCTCCTTGCGCATGCGGACGATGCGCTCGGTCCAGTTCAGCATCGAGTTCGGATCGCGCCGCTGTTTTGCTGCATTGACGTGCGGATAGCCGTACGGGCCCTTGTCGATCACGGGACAGGCCGGCCTGTCGCTCTTGGTGAAGCCGCCATGCGGCTCGGTCGACCATTGCATCGGCGTGCGCGCGCAATTGCGCTCGGGTAATGAGAGATCGTCGCCCATCGCGATCTCGTCGCCGTAGCGGATCACAGGCGTTCCCGGCAGCGTGCACATCAGGCTGTAGGCGAGCTCGATCCGCCTGCGGTCGCCGCCGAGCATCGGCGCGAGGCGCCGGCGGATGCCGCGGTCGTAGAGCTGCATGTCCTTGTCCGGGCCGAAGCTCCTGAACACCGTGTCGCGCTGCGCCTGGGTCAGCCGCCCGAGATCGAGTTCGTCGTGATTGCGCAGGAACAGGCCCCATTGCGCGGTGGCCGGCCGCGGCTTTGTCGCCTTCAGCGCCTTCGCGAGCGGGCGCGAGTCGGCGGAGGCCAGCGCGTAGAACAGATGCTGGTTGACGTGGAAGTTGAACATCATGTGCATGCGGTCGGCATCGCGGCCGAAATAGTCGAGGTCGGTTTTCGGCAGCACGTTGGCTTCAGCCAGGATGATGGCGTCGCCCTGCCGCCATTGCAGGAATTCGCGGAACGCGCGCAGCATGTCGTATTGCTCGACCGGCTTCTTCACCTTGGCGCCCTTGGTCGAGATCACGAAGGGCACGGCGTCCATGCGGAAGCCGGAGACGCCGAGCTGGATCCAGAAGCCCATGATCTTCAGGATCTCGGCCTGCACATGCGGGTTCGAGGTGTTGAGATCGGGCTGGAAATCGTAGAAGCGATGAAAGTAGTACGCCCCCGCTTCCTTGTCGCGCGTCCACGTCGATTTCTGCACGCCGGGAAACACCATGCCCTTGTTGGCGCCTGATGGCTTCTTGTCGGACCACACATACCAGTCGCGATAGGGCGAATTCTTGTCGCGCCGCGCCTCCTTGAACCAGTGATGCTGGTCGGAGGTGTGGTTGACGACGAGATCGATGATGACGCGGATGCCGCGCTGCTGGCAGCCATGGGTGAACTCGACGAAATCGCCGAGCGTGCCGTAGCGGGAATCGACGCTGTAATAGTCGGCGATGTCGTAACCGTCGTCGCGGCCGGGCGAGGTCTGAAACGGCATCAGCCAGATCGTGGTGATGCCGAGCCCGTGCAGATAGTCGAGCCGGCGCAGCAGGCCCTTGAAATCGCCGACGCCGTCGCCGTCGGCGTCCATATAGGTGCCGACGGAGAGGCAGTAGATCACGCCGTTCTTGTACCAGAGATCGTCGATCATGCGCGGCAGCCTCGGTGGTTCCGCCGAGGTGCGGCGGCTGCGGGATTAAGTGCGCGGCGGAGGGGAGGTTCCGTGTGCGCGGCACACGGGCTGTCGTCCCGGGGCGCGCCACTTGGCGCGAGCCCGGGACCCATAACCACAAGATCAGGTTTGGCGAAAGCTCGGAGTGACCCGCTTCGCCCCGCACTCCTGCCTGTGGCTATGGATTCCGGGCTCGCGCTGCGCGCGCCCCGGAATGAGGGACGGAGAGAGTGTCCGCCCCTAACGGAATCGGCTAATCTCTCCCCCATGGACAGCCCCGCCCGCAACATCGCCCTCGTTCCGCCGCCCGACCGCCGCCAATCCGAGACGGCGCTCGCCATCGCGCGCGGCACGTCGCGGCTGCTGCGCTCGCTCGGCTTTTCGTGCATCAGCGAATTGCCGCTGCCGTCGGGCCGACGCGCCGATCTCGTGGCGCTGAACGAGCGCGGCGAGATCTGGATCGTCGAGATCAAGTCATCGGTGGAGGATCTGCGCGCCGATCAGAAATGGCATGAATACCGCACCCATTGCGACCGGCTGTTCTTCGCCTTCACGCAGGATCTGCCGTGCGAGATCTTTCCGGAAGGGACCGGCCTGATCATCGCGGACGCCTATGGCGCGCATATGCAATGCGAAGCGCCCGAGCACAAGCTCCCCGCACCGACGCGCAAGCAGATGACGGTGCGGTTTGCGATGGCGGCGGCGCTCAGGCTCAACCGTCTGGTCGATCCGCAGGGGCATGCGGAGTTTTGGGAGTGAATCCGTAGGATGGGTAGAGCGAAGCGAAACCCATCACTTTCGATTCAAGTCTCGATGACGGTGGGTTTCGCTTCGCTCTACCCACCCTACGAGACCGTTACCTTGGCGCGCGCTTCGCCAGAATCCGCTGCAGCGTGCGGCGGTGCATGTTCAGCCGGCGCGCGGTTTCCGAGACGTTGCGGTTGCACATCTCGTAGATGCGCTGGATGTGCTCCCAGCGGACGCGGTCGGCGGACATCGGGTTGGTCGGCAGCTCGGACTTCTCCGCGCTGGTCGAGAGCAGCGCGGCGACGACGTCGTCGGCATCCGCGGGCTTCGAGAGATAATCGATCGCGCCCATCTTCACCGCGGTGACGGCGGTGGCGATGTTGCCGTAGCCGGTCAGCACGATGGCACGGGCCTCGGGCCGCTTCTTCTTCAGCGCCGAGACGACGTCGAGACCGTTGCCGTCGCCGAGACGAAGATCGACCACGGCGAATGCCGGTGCGGCCTTGCCGATTTGCGCAAGACCATCCGAGACGGTGTCACATGACGTCACCGCAAAGCCGCGTGTCTCCATCGCGCGCGACAACCGCTCCAGGAACGGCTTGTCGTCCTCCACGATGAGAAGCGAGCGGTCGGTCTGTTCATTCAGTTCGGCGATGGCGTTCAAGGTTTTGTCCTCTCTCCTGCACATCTACATATGGCGTCGCAATCGGGCGGCGCCAAGGCCGCCCATAGGCGATCGGGCCTCTCGTGCGACGCAAGGTCGCGGTCTATCCTATTGTTTCTTCGAGCGTCTCGATAGCCTCAAAACGCTCTCTCGGCCATGTGACCTGCACCACCGCACCATGTTCCGGGAAGGTGCGATTGGTAAACGAGACCTTGGCGCCGGTGCGTTCCAGCAAGGTGCGTGCGATGAACACGCCAAGTCCGAGCCCGCGGCGCTCGCCCCCGGCATCATCCGGGGTGCGCCGCCGCGACAAATAGGGCTCGCCGATCCGGTTGAGGATGTCGGGCGGAATGCCGGGGCCGTCATCGGAGATCACGAGCTCGATATTGTCCTTGTTCCACCACGCATTCACCTCGACGGTGGTGTGGGCGAAATCGACCGCGTTCTCGACGATGTTGCCGACGCCGTAGAGCACCGCCGGATTGCGCGAGCCGACCGGCTCGGCCACGGCGGCGACCGCGATCCGCACCTTGATGTCGACGCCGAAATCGCGGTGCGGCGCCACCACCTCCTCGATCAGCTCCGACACCTTCATCCGGTCGAACGGCGCGCCGGTGGAGGAGAGCTGGGTGATCTTGCTGAGGATGTCGCGGCAGCGCTGGGTCTGCTCGCGCAGGGTCTTGAGGTCGGCGGCAAAGCTCGGGTCCTTCACCGTCTTCTCCAGCTCGCGCGAGATCAGGAAGATGGTCGCAAGCGGCGTGCCGAGCTCGTGCGCGGCGGCCGCCGCAAGACCGTCGAGCTGGGTCAGATGCTGCTCGCGCGTCAGCACCAGCTCGGTCGCGGCCAGCGCGTCGGCGAGCTTGCGCGCCTCCTCGGTGACCTGGAAGGAGTAGAGGCTGGTAACGCCGATCGCGAGCACGATCGAGAGCCAGACGCCGACGAGATAGATCGGCGGCAGCACCAGGGGATCATCGGAATCCCAGGGCAGCGGCAGATGGTAGAAGAACAGCACCGAGGCGCAGGCAACGGCAAGCAGGCCGAGGCCGAAGGTGAAGCGGGCCGGCAGCGCGGTCGCCGAGATCAGCACGGGTGCGAGAAACAGGAACGAGAACGGGTTCTGCAGCCCGCCGGTGAAGAACAACAGCGCGGCCAGCTCGACGATGTTCAGCGCCAGCAATCCGGCCGCCTGCATCGGCTCCAGCCGCTGCACCGGATTGGACACGGTCTGGAGCGCCAGATTGAGCGCGGCCGACAGTGCGATGATGCTGACGCAGGGGACGATCTCGACGTTGAACTCCAGCCCCTGCGCCACGATGAAGATCGCCGCGAGCTGGCCGAGCACCGCCAGCCAGCGCAGCCGCAGGATGGTATCCAGGCGGATATGCCGCTGCGCAGGGCGGAAGTCGGAAGCGGCAATTTCGGTCATATCGGCCAATGTGGCGGTGCCTTCTGGTCACAAACGCTGGGCTCGCGGAACCACCCCGATTACAAGCCTTGCGCTATCAGCTGCAATAGCAGAAGAACGGCCCAGCATGACCGAGAATGACAAGGCTTCAAGTCGGCCGACTGTCGCGGAGCGCTCCGCGGCGATCGAGGTCGATCACCTCGTCAAGGTCTACAAGCAGACCCGCGCCGTCGACGATATCTCGTTTTCGCTGCCGCGTGGCACCATCACCGGCCTGCTGGGCGGCAACGGCGCCGGCAAGACCACGACCATCGCGATGATCATGGGCCTGGTGCTGCCGACCTCCGGCCGGGTGCGGGTGCTCGGTCACCGCATGCCCGAGGAAAGCGCGGCGGTGCTGGGGCGGATGAATTTCGAGAGCCCCTATGTCGACATGCCGATGCGGCTCACGGTGCGGCAGAACCTCACCGTGTTCGGCAAGCTCTATGCGGTGAAGAACCTGTCCGATCGCATTGCCAAGCTGGCCGAGGATCTCGACCTCACCGATTTCATCGACCGCGCCAACGGCAAGCTCTCCGCCGGCCAGAAGACCCGCGTCGCGCTGGCGAAGGCGCTGATCAACCAGCCCGAGCTGCTGCTGCTGGACGAGCCGACCGCTTCGCTCGACCCCGATACCGCCGATTGGGTGCGGGCGCATATGGAGCGCTATCGCAAGGAGAACAGCGCCACCATCCTGCTGGCCTCGCACAACATGCTCGAGGTCGAGCGTCTGTGCGACCGCGTCATCATCATGAAGCGCGGCCGCGTCGAGGACGACGACACGCCGGAGGCGATCATGGCCCGCTACAACCGCACCACGCTGGAAGAGGTGTTTCTGGACGTCGCGCGCGGCCGCGTGAACGGCGCGAAGGAGGCGGTGAGATGAGCACGCTCTCATGTCTCGACCGTAGCCCGGATGGAGCGAAGCGAAATCCGGGACCGCTGCATCCGGATGGATGGGCCCCGGATTACGCTTCGCTCCATCCGGGCTACGGGTCCTATCCGGGCAACGGGACACCCCAATGAGCGAGCTGTCCCTCCACCGCGGCATCTCCGCCCAGCGCATCGGCGCGATGATCCTGCGCTACTGGTACCTGTTGATGTCGTCCTGGCCGCGGCTGCTCGAGTTGCTGTACTGGCCGGCGCTGCAGGTCATCACCTGGGGCTTCATCCAGTACTACATCGCGCAAAACGCCACCTTCTTCGCCCGCGCCGGCGGCACGCTGATCGGCGCTGTCATCCTCTGGGACATCCTGTTCCGGGGACAGCTCGGCTTCTCCATCTCGTTCCTGGAGGAGATGTGGGCGCGCAATCTCGGCAACCTCATGATGAGCCCGCTCAAGCCCATCGAGTTCCTGCTGTCGCTGATGGTCATGAGCCTGATCCGGCTCGCGATCGGCGTCGTTCCGATGACGCTGCTTGCGCTCGGCCTGTTTCACTTCAACGTCTATGCGCTCGGCCTGCCGCTGATCGCCTTCTTCTGCAATCTGATCTTCACGAGCTGGTCGGTCGGCGTCTTCGTCTCCGGCCTCGTGCTGCGAAACGGCCTCGGCGCCGAGAGCATCGTCTGGACCTTGATGTTCGCGATCATGCCGCTCGCCTGCATCTACTATCCCGTCAGCGTCTTGCCGGTCTGGCTGCAATACGTCGCCTGGACGCTGCCGCCGACTTACGTGTTCGAGGGCATGCGCGCGCTGCTGATCGAGAACACCTTCAGGATCGATCTGATGCTGGATGCGTTGGTCATCAATGCTGGCCTTCTCGCTGCATCTTTTTGGGCATTCCTTGCCCTTTTGCGCAGCGCCAGAAAGCACGGCTCGCTGCTGTCGGGCGGCGAATAGGCTCACTTTCCCGTGGATTCATGCTGATTTAACCGTCCCGGCTACGTAGATGTACGGAACCATGCATTGACGCAATATTACGCATTCGGCAGTATGCTGCGATGCGAAGAGGAATATAGCGATGCCTATTGGTGAGTTTGGCGGCGCACCGCCCTTGGCTGCAGAAGGCAGTCCGGTCCTGACGACGCCGATGTACTGGATGTATGAGATGGCCCACGCCTCTCTCAATCCGGCACGTGCGGTCACCGACGCGACCAAGCTCCTGTTTCAGAATCCCCTCAATCCCTGGACGCGCACCGAGGTCGGCAAGTCGGTCGCCGCGGCTTGCGAACTGTTCGAGCGCACCACGCGCCGCTACGGCAAGCCGGAATGGGGTCTCAACGACACCGAGGTCAACGGCATCCGCGTCCCGATCGAGATCCGTTCGGTCTGGGAAAAGCCGTTCTGCCGTCTGCTCTATTTCGATCGCAAATTCACCCGTCCGCTGCGCAGCCCGCAGCCGCGCGTGCTGATCGTCGCCCCGATGTCCGGCCACTATGCGACGCTGCTGCGCGGCACGGTGGAGGCCTTCCTGCCGGCGCATGAGGTCTACATCACCGACTGGGCCGATGCCCGCATGGTCCCGCTCAGCGAAGGCCGCTTCGATCTCGACGACTATATCGACTACGTCATCGAGATGCTGCACGTCCTCGGCGGCAACACCCATGTGCTGGCGGTGTGCCAGCCCTCCGTGCCCGTCGTCGCCGCCGTCTCGATCATGGAAGCGCAGCGCGATCCGTTCGTGCCGACCTCGATGACGCTGATGGGTGGCCCGATCGATACCCGCCGCAATCCGACTGGGGTGAACCAGCTCGCGCAGGAGCGCGGCATCGACTGGTTCCGCAACACCGTCATCACCAAGGTGCCGTTTCCGCATCCGGGCATGATGCGCGACGTCTATCCGGGCTTTTTGCAGCTCAACGGGTTCATCAGCATGAACCTCGACCGCCACATGGACGCCCACAAGCGCCTGTTCGCCAACCTGGTGAAGGGCGACGGCGACCTCGTCGACAAGCATCGCGACTTCTATGACGAATATCTCGCGGTGATGGACCTCTCGGCCGAGTATTATCTGCAGACGGTCGACACCGTGTTCGTGAAGCACTCGCTGCCCAAGGGCGAGATGACCCATCGTGGAACCCGCGTCGATCCTTCCAAGGTCACGCGCGTTGCGTTGATGACGGTCGAAGGCGAGAACGACGACATCTCCGGTATCGGTCAGACCGAAGCAACGCACACGCTGTGCAGCGCGATTCCCGATCATCGTCGCGTTCATTACGTCCAGAAGGGCGTCGGACATTACGGCGTGTTCAACGGCTCGCGCTTCAAGTCTGAGATCGTGCCGCGGATTCACGATTTCATGGTCTCCGCTGCGAATCCGAGCTCGTTGCAGGCTCTCGCGGCCGAATAATCGGATATTTCGGCTTTCCCGTCGAAAATTCAGGCCCTGCCGGAGGCTCGGGAGGGCCTGGTTTCCGCCAGATTCGAGGTATTTAGGTAGCGTTCTAGGAGTGAGTCAGGCCTCACCCCTTGGGGGTGCCGCATGCGTCCAGCGGGGGCGAAAAAATGGGGTTCCAACCCCAGTCTGTAGGGTCTCCCGGACTGAAGAACCCCTGTATATTGGGCAAATGATTTGTTTTTGCGCCGAGCGCTTTCCCTGGCGGCGGTTATGGCAGAATCCGGGCGACCTCCTGCTCCCCGGACTGACAGACATGGCCACACGCGCTCTCCTTTATCGGCGGCCCCACGAACCAAAGACCCTCGTCATCACCCACGGATCGCAATTCTTTGCGATTCGCCTGCGTCGGCACCGCCGAGCGCGGCGCTACACGCTCAGGATTCATCCGAGCGATCGCGAAGCCATTCTCACCATCCCGCCGCGCGGCACGCTGGCTGAGGCAAAGGACTTCGCACAGCGTCACGGTGCGTGGATCGCAGCGCGCCTCGGCCGTTTGCCGAAGGCGGCGCCGTTCCAGCCTGGCACAGTGATACCGCTTCGCGGCACGCCGCATCGTATCGTTCATCGCGCAGGCAGCCGCGGCACGGTGTGGACCGAGACGCGCGACAGCGGCGATCGCATTCTCTGCGTCGCCGGCGGGCTCGAGCATGTCGACCGCCGCGTCAATGACTTCCTCAAGCGCGAGGCGCGCAAGGATCTGCAGCGTTCAGCGGAGATCCATGCCGCCGGGCTCGGCGTCAAGGTCAAGCGGCTGTCGATCCGCGATCAGTCCAGCCGCTGGGGCTCCTGCACCTCGGCCGGCTCACTGTCGTTCTCCTGGCGCCTGATCCTCGCGCCGCCCTACGTGCTCGACTACCTCGCCGCGCATGAAGTGGCCCATCTCGTCGAGATGAACCACTCGGCAAGGTTCTGGCGCGTCTGCGGCAAGATCTGCCCGTCGATGGAGCGCGCCAAGAAGTGGCTCGACACGTACGGCAACGATCTGCACCGGTACGGGATCGAGGAGTGATCCGCGTTGCGGACTAGGCGTCGCTGCTAACTCGGAAAAAGCTGTCATCGCCCGCCTTGTGCGCAACTGCGCACTGGAGCGGGCGATCCAGTATTCCAGAGGCCGTAGTGCTTGAATCGAGAGGCTGCGCCGGACTGGATTCCCCACCTTCGCGGGGAATGACGGCGGAGAGTGGGTCGGCATCACGCAACTCTCATGCACTGAAATCCGCGCTCGTCCCCGCCCGCGCGCCTGAAGCGAGATAGGACGATTGCAATTGCGCGGCGGCCTTGTGGCCCTCGGCTAGCATCGCCTGGAAGGCTGCGTCGAGCTGCTCGGGGCTATAGGTCGTGGGCCTGCTTTCTCGCGGCGTCCACTGCGATTGCGTGATGGCCGTGGAGGCCTTCTCGACGGTGCCGCCAAGCCGCTCGGCGTATTGGTCGGCCCGCCATTGCGCCAGATCTGGACCGTTCAGGCCGGGAGGATATTCGAGCTTGCCGATCTTTGCTGCCGCCTCGTTGCTCATCGCCGAGGACCCGCTGTTGTACAGCGTGGCGACCACCTTGCCGTTCACCTTCACCTGAGCGTAGGTGTTCTCCGGTGCATTGTCCGGGGTCACCGATTGCGATGCGCCCGTGTCGTGCGTCATCAGCCAGTTCGTTGCCATGAGGTCGCGCAGGATCGGATTATCCGCCACCGATATCGGCTTGGCACCCATCAGCGGCTTGAGTTGCGAGACGTTGATTCCAGGGCTGCTGGTTGCCCCCTCCGCCTCGGCATCCGAAGTCGATGCCGCATTCAAGCCGAACGATGATGCAGGGCGCAGATAGCTCGATGCCGCATTGGACAGGCCTGTAATCATGGAACGCTCCTTCCCACTAAACCCGAATGTTCGGGACTCAACCTAGGAGAGCAAATCCCGGGCCGATATCGGAGCCTTGAAGAGACTGATGTTTTTGCGTTCGGGGAAGTTCCGGCCCCGGTAAATCTTGCCGTCTTCGGCAGGACTTGCCGAAGCGGCGGTGCGAGATGCGGACTGCTAACCCAGCAAACGCCGTCATCGCCCGCCCTGTGCGCAATTGCGCACTGGGGCGGGCGATCCAGTATTCCAGAGACAGTTGTTATTGAGCCGAGAAGCCGCGGCGTACTGGATTCCCTGCCTCCGCCGGGAATGACGCGGCGCGCGAGGCGCCATCAGCACGTTTTGCTCGATTCTCGCCATAATTCGCGAAGATTGCGCGGCTCGCGCCATTTGCTTCGCCGCATCAAGCGCTTCGCACCACCCACCCAGCTTCACGCGCGCAGCCGCCGCCTACTGTGCATGGGGTTGTTTTCGCAGTTTTTGTTTTGAGGCCCCCTCGGACCTCAACCCGCAGCTATCGATTTCCACCAAACAGCCGGTCCATCAGCCAGCCATCCAGCCCTGCGGCCGCCTCCGGCCGCACATTGGCGCGCGTCGGCGGCGGCGGGCGATAGCCGCCGCTGCTGGCCGGCGCGGCCGCAGTCGGCGGCGACACCTGTGAGGACGCCTGCGCGAGGTTCGACAGGCCCCAGCTCGCTTGCGAGTTCGGCAAGGCCGCCACCGGCACGCCCTCGTGTGCCGTGCGCATGAAGCGCGACCAGACTTCGACCGGCAATCCGCCGCCGGTCGCCTTCTTGGTCGGCGAGTTGTCGTCATTGCCGAGCCAGACGCCGGTGACGAGGTTGGCGGTGTAGCCGATGAACCAGGCGTCGCGGTAATCCTGGCTGGTGCCGGTCTTGCCGGCCGCGGGCCAGCCGGGGATCTCCGCCTTCTTGGCGGTGCCCGATATCAGCGTCTCCCGCATCATCGCGTTCATCATGCCGACATAGCGGGGATCGATCACCTGGTTGCGCTCGTCCGCCTGGCGCATGTAGAGCAGCTTGCCGCTGAGCGTCCGGATCCGCGTCACCACATGCGGTGTCGTCGCAAGACCGCCGTTGGCGAAGGGGGCATAGGCGCCGACCAGCTCGACGACAGAGACTTCCGAGGTGCCGAGCGCGATCGAGGCGTTGGGCTCGAGTTTCGAGGAGATGCCGAGCCGGTGGGCGGTGCGGACCACGTTCTTCGGCCCGACCTCGAGGCCGAGGCGGATCGCGACCGTGTTGAGCGACATCGCCAGCGCCTGGGTCAGCGTCACCGATCCGAAATATTCATGGGTGTAGTTCTCGGGCTTCCAGCCCTTGACCTCGATCGGCGCGTCCTGGCGGACGGTGTCGGGCGTCAGGCCCTGCTCGAGCGCGGTCAGGTAGACGAACGGCTTGAACGAGGAGCCCGGCTGGCGTTTGGCGGTGACCGCGCGGTTGTACTGGCTCTCGGAATAGTTCCGGCCGCCGACCATGGCGCGCACGGCGCCATCGGGCGTCATCGCCACCAGCGCGCCCTGGCTGACATTGAACTTCACGCTCTTGGCCGCGAGCTCATCGATGATGGCGGCTTCCGCCACGCTCTGCAGCTTCGGATCGATCGTGGTCTCGACCTTGATGCTCTCGTCGATCTGGCCGACGAGGTCGTCCAGGACTTCGCCGATCCAGTCGGCGACGTAATTGACCGTGCCGGCGCCGGCCGGCTTCACATTGTAGGAGGGATGGCCGATCGAGGCCTGCGCCTGCGCTTCGGTGATGAACTTCGCATCCGCCATCGCCGCGAGCACGATCTGCGCGCGCGCCTCGGCGCCCTCGGGGTTGCGGTTGGGCGCAAGGCGCGAGGGCGATTTGACGAGGCCGGCCAGCATTGCGGCTTCCGCGACGGTGACGTTCTTGGCCGACTTGCCGAAATATTTTTGCGCGGCGGCTTCGACGCCATAGGCGCCGGAGCCGAAATAGACGCGGTTGAGATAGAGCTCCAGGATCTCGTCCTTGGAGTGCTTGCGCTCCAGCCAGATCGCCAGCTCCACCTCCTGCAGCTTGCGCTGCATGGTGCGCTCCTGGGTCAGGAACAGGTTTTTCGCGAGCTGCTGCGTCAAGGTCGAGCCGCCCTGCGAGACGCCGCGGTGGAGCACGTTGGTGACGAGGGCGCGCAGGATGCCGACGGGGTCGATGCCGAAATGCGAGTAGAAGCGGCGGTCCTCGATGGCGATGAACGCCTTCGGCAGATACGGCGGCAAATCCTTCAGCGACACGTTGGCGCCGGCCATCTCGCCGCGCTGGGCCAGCATGCTGCCGTCGATGCCGACGATCTGGATCGTCGGCGGGCGCTTTGGAATTTCCAGCGACTGGATCGGCGGGAGGTGGGCGCCGACATAGATCACGAGGCCGATCACCGCGATCATGCCCCACAGGCCGAGCACCGCACCCCAATAGACGAGGCGACCGAGGCTGAACCCGCCGCCGGATTTGGCGCGCCGCTTGGCGCCGCTGCGGGTCGCCGGGGCCTTGCGCTCGCGCGGCGGCTCCTCGCCGGCATCCTCGCTCTTGCGCTTGGCAGGTGATTTCGCGGATTTCTTCGGCTTGTCCTCGCCGCCGGGGATGCGATCCGCCGCCGTCAGGCGCAGATCGGCGAGCGCAGCAGGTAAGCCGAACAACGGCTCCTTCCGCCCACCCTTCTTCTTTCCCCACGCCATACGCAAAACGCCCGGTCAGCCCGCCCCGCCGCACGCTACCGGTCGCTGTTTAAGGCCCGGTTACCCCGTGCTTAACGCTTGGTTAGGAGATGCGGCATTCGCCTGCCGCAGTTCCGCTTCTTAGGCGCCAGAGCTAGGATCGCCGGCATAAAACAAGAGGGAACAGCACGCATGGGCCACATCGATCCGACCAAGGAGATCTTCGCGCAATTCCGGGACAATGACCGCCCCGGCCCGATCCACATGCTCAATTTGGTCCGCCTGCGCCAAGAGGCCGCCTATCCCGATGGCCGCAAGGCGAGCGGTGCGGAGGCCTATGCCGCCTATGGCCGAGATAGCGGCCCGGTGTTCGAACGCCTCGGCGGCCGCATCGTCTGGCAGGGTCGGTTCGAGCTGATGCTGATCGGCCCGCAGGAGGAGCGCTGGGACCATTGCTTCATCGCCGAGTATCCAAGCGTCGCCGCCTTCGTCGAGATGATCCGCGATCCCGTCTATCGTGAGGCGGTGAAGCATCGGCAGGCGGCGGTGGAGGATTCGCGGTTGATCCGGCATGCCGTGCTGCCGGTGGGGAAGAATTTCGGGGAGATACCGACGTAGGGAGAGCGCGGGCATCTCACCCCGTCATCCTGAGGCGCGAGCGGCGCGATGCAAACGCATCGCGCCGGGAGCCTCGAAGGATGCACGGCCCCGATGCTTCCGCGCGGCCACCAGCCGGGCCGTCGCCCTTCGAGGGCCGCCAAGGGGCGGCCGCCTCAGGATGACGGTGCTAGATCAAGCGAAGCCAAAAAAATCGGCGGCCCGCAGGCCGCCGATCGCATTTTGGAGCTCAGCGCCTAACCGGCCGGGCCGGCATCCTCCAGGATCGGACCGAACAGCTCCCAGCGCTCGCCGTTGAACTTCATCATCTGAAGCTGCTTGTTGACGCGGCAGTCGGTCGGCGAGGTGTTGGCCTTGATGCCGGGCAGGGCGATGTCGCCGATGACGTCCTTCAGCGACGCCGCCTGCTTCATGACGTTCTCGCGCGTCAGGTTGTCGCCGCACTGCTGCAGCACGTGGGCGAGCAGTTGGGCGGTGCCGTAGCCGTAGGTGTTGAAGTTCGAATCCTTGTCACCATCGGGATAGTACTTCGCCATGAAGTCGAGATAGCGCTTCATGCCGGCGTCGTCCTTCCAGGTCGGATCGAGCGGGTCCTTGCCGTAGTTGACGCTGATGACGCCCTTGGCGGCTTCGAGGCCGGCCGGCTTCATCACAGCGCCGACCGAGGTGGCGTTGATGTCGACGATCTGCACCGGCTTCCAGCCGATTTCGGCGATCTTCTTGATCGCCTGCGCGGCCTGCTTCGGCGTGGTCGCGCTGAAGAACAGGTCGGCGCCGGCGTCCTTGATCTTGAGGATCTGCGAATCGACCGTGGGATCGGAGACCTCATAGGAGGCTTCGGTCACGATCATCTTGGCGGCCTTGTCGCCGAGGTCGGCCTTGAGCCCGTTCAGATAGTCCTTGCCGAGGTCGTCGTTCTGATAGAGTACGCCGATCTTGGCGTTCGGATACTCCTTCGTGATGTACTGGCCGTAGATGCGGCCTTCGACGAAGTAGTTCGGGTTGTAGCCCATGGTCCACGGAAAGTTCTTGGGGTCCGTGAACTTCGAGGCGCCGGTGGCCGCGAACAGCTGCGGCACCTTCTTGGAGTTGAGATATTTCTGCACGGCCGCGTTCGAGGGCGTGCCGATGATCTGGAAGGTCAGCAGCACCTCGTCGCTCTCGACGAGCTTGCGCACCTGCTCCACGGCCTTCGGCGGCGAATAGGCGTCGTCATACTGGATCAGATTGATCTTGCGGCCGTTGATGCCGCCCTGGTCGTTGATCATCTTGAAATAGGCGGCCTGGGTCTTGCCGATCGACGCATAGGCCGACGCCGGTCCCGAGAACGGCACGGTCTGGCCGACCTTGATCTCGGTGTCGCTGGCGCCCGGATCATATTTTTTCTGGGCATTGGCCGCGGACAACGACAGCGCCAGGGTCAGCGCCGTTGCCGTGGCCAGATGCAGAATTCCGTTCCTCATTCGCAATTTCCTCAGTGTGTTATCGCCGATGATCTGCCGGCCGCATTGTGCGTCCGATGCCATCGCTGAGGGCGAGTGTGGAGGAACGGTTGTTGCAACGCAAGGTGGGAAGGGACGCACAGTTCGTAGGGTGGGTTGGCCTTGCGGCTGCGCGTAGCGCAGTTCGCGAGGCGTAACCCACCATGTCTGTTGCCGCGGAGGCCGAACAGGTGGGTTACGCTGACGCTCACCCACCCTACGCAATCCCTAGCCCGACGGGCCCGTGTCCTCGATGATCGGTCCGAACAGCTCCCAGCGTTCGCCGTTGAACCTCATCAACTGCATCTGCTTGTTGACGCGGTAGTCGTTCGGCCCGGTGTTGATCTTGATGCCGGGCAGCGCGAAGCTCGGGGTGAAGTCCTTGATGTTGGCGACCTGCTTCATGACGTTCTCACGCGACAGGTCGTCGCCGCATTGCTTCAGCACCTGCGTCAGCAGCTCGGCGACCGAATAGGCATAGGTGTTGACCGTGTTGAGCTTGTCGCCTTCGGGGAAATACTTGTCCATGAAGGCAAAGAACGCTTTCACGCCCGGATCGTCCTTCCACTGGGGATCGCCGGGCTCCTTGCCGTATTGGGTCGAGATGATGCCCCTGGAGATGTCGAGGCCTGCAGGCTTGAGCGTCGCCGAGATCGGGCTCGCATTGATGTCGACGATATGCACGGGGTTCCAGCCGAGCTCGGCCACCTTCTTGATGGCTTGCGCCGCGAATTTCGGCGTCGAGGCATCGTAGAAAAGATCGGCGCCCAGTGACTTCAGTTTGACCACCTGCGAGTCCACCGTCGGATCGGTGACCTCGTAGGAGACCTCGCCGACGATCATGCTGGCGGCCTTGTCGCCGAGGCCGCTCTTGAGGCCCGCGAGATAGTCGCGGCCCATGTCGTCGTTCTGGTAGAGCACGCCGATTTTGGCGTTCGGATGCTCCTTGAGAATGTACTTTGCGTAGATCCGTCCCTCGGACACGTAGTTGGGATTGTAGGCGATGGTCCAGGGATAGTTCTGCGGATCGTTGAAGCGCGCGGCTCCGGTGGAGGCGAGGAGCTGCGGCACCTTCTTGCCGTTGAGATATTTTTGCACGGCGGCGTTGGCCGCGGTGCCGATGAGTTGGAACGTGAACAGCACCTCGTCGCCTTCGACGAGCTTGCGCACCTGCTCCACCGTCTTCGGCGGCGAATAGGCGTCGTCATATTGGATCAGGTTGATCTTGCGGCCGTTGATGCCGCCCTGGTCATTGATCATCCTGAAGTAGGCGGCCTGCGTCTTGCCGATATTGGCGTAGACGGAATAGGGGCCGGAGAACGGCACGGTCTGGCCGATCTTGATCTCGGTGTCGCTCGCGCCGGTGTCGTATTTCTTCTGGGCGAGCGCTTGACTGAAGAGGGCTTGGTTGGCGGAGAACGCGAAGGCGAGCGCCGCCGTGGCAGCTAGATAGGCTCTGCGAGTCTTCATGTTGGGTTGTTCCTCCTGACGGAATTTTCGGCCGACGGTCTTTTCCCGTTGATTGCAACGGTCGCCATCGCTGCCGAAGATTGTGGAGGAACGCGAGCAGCCGCGCAAGGATCGCGGCACTGCGCCGAAGCGTCTCAGGTCAGGAGCCTTAACCCAGGAACAGCACGACCAGCGCGATCGCCGCCGGCAGCGCCTGCACGATCAGGATGCGCGTGCTGACGGTCGCTGCGCCATAGGCGCCCGCGACGATCACGCAGAGCAGGAAGAACACCTTGATCTGGAACGCGAAGGCCGGATTGCCGTGGACCAGGCCCCAGATCAGGCCGGCGACGAGGAACCCATTATAGAGTCCCTGGTTGGCCGCGAGCACCTTGGTGATCTCGGCCTTCTCCGGCGTGTTGCGAAACACTTTCAGGCCCTGCGGCTTGGTCCAGAGAAACATTTCCAGGACCAGGAAGTAAGCGTGCAGTGCGGCGACCAGCGCCACCAGAATATTGCCGATGAGAATCAAGTTGAGCTCCCCCAAAGCGTCAGCTTTCGGGTGGACGTTAGCACGGCAGCCATGGCAAACGCGATGCCGTGTTTCGATGCAGAGGTGCCGCCATGCCCGCGCGATCAACCAGGACGCCTGAACGCTTCGGCCTCGATCGCCTGACCACGCCGATCGGGATTGCCTTGCTCGTCACCGATGCCGACGGCGCGCTGCGCGCGCTCGACTGGGAGGATTACGAGCCGCGCATGCGCGAGCTGCTGCGCCTGCATTACGGCGCGGTGGATCTCAGCGATCAGCCTGCGCCGACACACATGCGGACGGCGCTGGCGCGTTACTTCGAAGGCGATCTCGGCCAGCTCGCAAACATCGCATGGCGCATCGCCGGCACGCCGTTCCAGCAGAAGGTCTGGAACGCGCTCGCAAGGATCCCCGCCGGCACCACGATGAGCTACGGCGCGATGGCCGCGAAGATCGAGATGCCGAAAGCCATTCGGGCCGTCGGCCACGCCAACGGCTCCAACCCGATCAGCGTGGTGCTGCCGTGTCACCGCCTGATCGGTGCGGACGGCTCGCTGGTGAAATATGGCGGCGGCCTCGAGCGCAAGCGCTGGCTGCTGCGGCATGAGGGGGTGGAGGTCTAGCTGCTCGTCATTCCGGGGCGCCGCGCAGCGGCGAACCCGGAATCCATCGAGCGTCACCGACGGTGCGGATAAATGGATTCTCTGGTGCGCAATTGCGCACCATAGCTCGCGCTTCGCGCGCCCCGGAATGACGGCGAACGCCTCACGCCGCCGGCTGAACCGCCTTGTCGCCAGCCATCACATGCGTGAGCGCGCTCTTGATCGCGGACTGGCGGGTCGGCGCGTTGATCTGCGCGCCGAGGAGGTCGGTGACATAGAACACGTCGCGGGCGCGCTCGCCGAAGGTCGCGACATGGGCCGAGGCGATGTTGAGGTTGAGCTTCGAGATCGCGGTGGTCAGCTCGTAGAGCAGTCCGGGGCGGTCGAGGCCGGAGACCTCGATCACGGTATAGCGGTCGGACCATTGGTTGTTGATGGTCACTTCCGGCTCGATCACGAAAGGCCGCGCCTTGCTGCGCACGGTGCGCCGCGCCACCACTTCGGGCAGGCGGAGCTTGCCTTCCAGCACGTCCTCGATCATCTCGCCGATGCGGGTGGCGCGCCGTCCCTCGTCCTCGTCGCGGTCGTATTCCCTGGAGATCGAGATGGTGTCGAGCGCGCGGCCGTCGGTGGTGGTGTAGATCTGGGCGTCGACGATGTTGGCGCCGGCCGAGGCGCAGGCGCCCGCAATGATCGACAGCAGCCAGGGATGGTCGGCGGCGAAGATCGTCAGCTCGGTGACGCCGCGCACCTCGTCGAAGCCGACATTGATCGCGAGCTTGTGGCCGGCCTGTTCGCTGGAGCGGACGAAGCGGGCGTGACGGATCTTGCGCGGCAGCTCGACCTTGAGCCAGTAGGCCGGATAGTGCCGGCCGATATAGGCATCGAGCTCCTCCGCCGGCCATTCGGCGAAGGCCATGCGGAATTCGGCATAGGCGGCCGTGAGGCGCTTGCCGCGGTCGACCTCCGAGAAGCCGCCAGTCAGCACCGGCTCGGTCTCGTAATACAGCGAGCGCAGGAGCTGCGCCTTCCAGCCATTCCACACGCCGGGGCCGACGCCGCGGATGTCTGCGGTGGTGAGGATCGTCAGCAGCTTCATCTGCTCGGTCGACTGCACCACGGCGGCGAAATTCTCGATGGTCTTGCGATCGGACAGGTCGCGCGACTGCGCGACCGTGGACATCGTCAGATGCTCCTCGATCAGCCAGGCCACGAGCTCGGTGTCGGCCGGGCTGAAGCCGAGCCGCGGGCAGAGCCGGCGCGCCACCTTGGCACCGGCGATCGAGTGATCCTCCGGCCGGCCCTTGGCGACGTCGTGCAGCAGCGTCGCGATGTAGATCACCGGACGGTGCTCGGGGCGCGTCTTGCGCATCAGGTCGCTGGCGAGCGCGAATTCCTCGATGCCGCCGCGCTCGATGTCCTGCAGGAAGCCGATGCAGCGGATCAGGTGCTCGTCCACGGTGTAGTGATGATACATGTTGAACTGCATCATCGAGACGATCTTGCCGAAGGCGCGGATGAAATGGCCGAGCACGCCGGTCTCGTTCATCCGCCGCAGCACGATCTCGGCGTTGTCGGAGGTCAGGATCTCCATGAACAGCCGGTTCGCTTCCGGATTTTCGCGCATCTGCGCGTTGATCAGGCCGAGCGAGCGCGTCACGTCGCGCATCGCATCCGGATGGAAGGCGAGGTTGTTTTTCTGCGCGAGGCGGAAGATGCGGATCAGGTTGACCGGATCGTGCTTGAAGACGTCGGGCGCGGCGACGTTGATGCGGTTGTTGTCGACGATGAAGTCGTCGCTGTCGGGCACGCGCCGCTTCACCTGCGTCGGGCGCAGCCGCGCCATCATGCGGCTCAATACCGGCGCGGGCTTGGCCTGCTGATCCTCGAGCTTGGCGCAGAGGATGGCCGTGAGGTTGCCGACTTCCTTGGCGACCAGGAAGTAATGCTTCATGAAGCGCTCGACGTCCTGCATGCCGGGATGCGAGGTGTAGCCGAGCCGGACCGCGATCTCGCGCTGGAGGTCGAACGACAGGCGCTCCTCGGCGCGGCCGGAATAGAAGTGCAGATTGCAGCGCACCGACCAGAGGAAGTCGGCGCAGCGGCGGAAGCTGCGGTACTCCTGCGCGTCGAACACGCCGCGCTCGACCAGCTCGTCGGTGTCGCGGACGCGGTAGACGTATTTGGCGATCCAGAACAGCGTGTGTAGGTCGCGCAGCGCGCCCTTGCCGTCCTTGACGTTGGGCTCGACCAGATAGCGCGACTGGCCGCCGCGGCGGTGTCGCTCTTCGCGCTCTGCGAGCTTTGCGGTGACGAATTCGGACGCCGTGCCCTGCACCACTTCCTTGTCGAAGCGCTCGACCAGCTCGTCATAGAGCGGCTGGTCGCCGGTGAGGAAGCGCGTCTCCAGGATCGCGGTGCGGATGGTCATGTCGCCGCGCGCCTGGCGGATCGATTCATCGACCGAGCGCGTGGCGTGGCCGACCTTCAGCCCCATGTCCCACAGGCAATAGAGAATGGCTTCCGCCACCTGCTCGCCCCAGGCGGTCTGCTTGTAGGGCAGAATGAAGAGCAGATCGATGTCCGACTCGGGGGCCATCAGGCCGCGGCCGTAACCTCCGGTCGCGACCACCGCCATGCGCTCGGCCCCGCTCGGGATCGGCGAGCGGTAGAGATGGCGCGTCGCGGCCGAATAGAGAATGCGGATGATCTCATCCTGCACGTGGCAGAGACGCTCGGCGCAGCGGCGGCCGTGGCGGTCTTTCAGGAGGATCTTCTGCGCCGCAGCGCGCGCCGCGATCAGCTCGGCCTTCAGCAGCTGCGCGACCGCGGTGCGGAACGTATCCTCGCGGCCCTCATGCTTTTCGGCAAGCGCATCGACCGCGGCGGTGATCCGCGCGGTGTCGAAGCGATCGTCCACCTCAGGCTTATGCTCAGTCGCGACGCTGTCCATGTCTCACCGGATATAAGAGGTGACGCGCGCTGTCACCCGCCATTCTCTGGCAATAGCCGTTCCATGCTGGGAGGGGTCGGTTTTTGGCAAACTTGTTCTCGGCCGGCGCACTTTCATGGGAGGGATTTTCCTGTTGACCTCTAGATATAACTCATTGAAAAACAATGAAGTTTTGGAGGAGGCTGGGCATGACTAGCATGACACGACGCATTCTGTTGGCGGGAGCCGTTGCGCTCGCCGTAACCCCCGCGGCGCGGGCGGCCGATCCGCTCAAGGAGATCCGCATCGACTGGGCGACCTACAACCCGGTGTCGATGGTCCTGAAGCAGAAGGGCCTGCTGGAGAAAGAGTTCGCCAAGGATGGCATCACCGTCACCTGGGTGCAGTCGGCGGGCTCGAACAAGGCGCTCGAATTCCTCAACGCCGGCTCGATCGATTTCGGTTCGACCGCGGGCTCGGCGGCGCTGGTCGCGCGCATCAACGGCAACCCGATCAAGTCGATCTATGTCTATTCGCGCCCTGAATGGACCGCGCTGGTCACGGGCAAGGATTCCAAGATCGCGAGCGTGGCTGACCTGAAAGGCAAGCGCGTCGCGGTGACGCGCGGCACCGATCCGCACATCTTCCTGGTGCGCGCGCTGCTGGGTGCCGGCCTCACCGAAAAGGACATCACGCCGGTGCTGCTCCAGCACGCCGACGGCAAGACCGCTTTGATCCGCGGCGACGTCGATGCCTGGGCCGGTCTTGATCCCATGATGGCGCAAGCCGAGGTCGAGGAAGGCGCAAAGCTGTTCTATCGCAAGGCCGACGCCAACACCTGGGGCATCCTCAATGTGCGCGAGCAGTTCCTGAAGGACTATCCGGACGCCGCCCGCCGCGTGCTCGCGGTCTACGAGGAAGCGCGAAAATATTCGCTGGCGAATTACGACGAGCTGAAGAAGACCTTCATCGCGGTGACCAAACTGCCGGAGGCTGTCGTCGACAAGCAGCTCAAGGAGCGCACCGAGCTGACCCACAGCCGCATCGGCGCACCCCAGCGCGAGTCGATCCTCGCCGCCGGCCTCGCGCTGCAGCAGGCCGGCGTCGTCGACGCCAAGGTTGACGTGAAGGCGACGCTTGATGCGTTGATCGACGACCAGGTCCCGCTGCCGACGAATTGAAGTCGGACTTGACCCTCCCCCCTTGTGGGGGAGGGTGGCTTCGCGGAACGCGAAGCCGGGTGAGGGGTATCTATCCTCACGAGCTGTCGTGCGAGTGGAGCGAACCCCTCATCCGGCGCTTTGCGCCACCTTCTCCCACAAGGGGAGAAGGAAGAGGGCAGCGGAAACCGTGGCAAGAGTAGTGTTGCATTCCCGGGCCAGACGCGCTTCCTACCGGCCATGATCTCCGACGCGCCAGTGCTGCAACAGACCTCGGAACCCGCCGAAAGCGCCGCTGCGCCCTCGCGGCTGTCGCGCTATGCGCGGCCGATGCTGGGGATTTTGCTGCCGCTGATACTCGCGGTCGGCTGGGAGCTGGTGGTCTGGTTCGGCTGGTCCAATGGCCGCCTGGTGCCGCCGCCCTCGCGCGTGTTCGCCACCATCACCGAGCTTGCCCGCTCCGGCGAGTTGGTCCGCCACATCGCCGCGACGCTGTGGCGTGTCGGCCTCGGCTTCGCCTTCGGCGTGGTCGCAGGAACGCTGCTGGGTGCGATCTCCGGCTATTGGTCGCTGGCGCGGCGGCTGCTCGATCCGACCGTGCAGGCGCTGCGCGCGATCCCCTCGCTGGCCTGGGTGCCGCTGTTCATCCTCTGGCTCGGCATCTTCGAGACCTCGAAGATCGCGCTGATCGCGGTCGGCGTGTTCTTCCCGGTCTATCTCGGCGTGATGGGCGCGATCCTGTCGGTCGATCGCAAGATCGTCGAGGTCGGTCGCACTTTCCGTCTCTCAGGCTTCGCGATGATCCGCCGTATCCTGCTGCCCGCGGTGCTGCCGGCTTACATCGTGTCCTTGCGCGTCGGACTTGGCCTGGGCTGGATGTTCGTCGTCGCCGCCGAGTTGATCGGCGCCTCCGAAGGCCTCGGCTATCTGCTGCTCGACGGCCAGCAGCTCGGCAAGCCCGCGCAGATCCTTGCCGCCATCGTGATCTTCGCCATCCTCGGCAAGCTCACCGACTGGCTGATCGAGGCCGCCGCCGCGCCGTTCCTGCGCTGGCAGGACGCTTTCGGCCGCGCGAAGGGAGCTTGAGGCGATGCTGGCGCTCGACCGGGTCAGCAAGACCTATCCCAACGGCGTGCAGGCGCTGGCGCGCTTCTCCGCCGAGATCAAGCAGGGCGAGATCATCGCCATCATCGGCGGCTCCGGCTGCGGCAAGTCCACGCTGCTCCGCGCCATTGCCGGCCTCGACCGCGCCAGCTCCGGCACGGTGACGCTCGACAGCGAAGCGATCGCCTCGCCCCACGCCAAGATCGGCATCATCTTCCAGGAGCCTCGGCTGCTTCCCTGGCTCAGCGTCGCCGACAATATCGGCTTTGGCCTCGCCGATCTGTCGGCGGCCGAACGCCGCGAGAAGGTGGCGCGCGCGCTGGCCCGCGTCGGGCTCTCCGACAAGGCGCAGGCCTGGCCGCGCGAGCTCTCGGGCGGACAGGCGCAGCGGGTCGCGATCGCCCGCGCGCTGGTGCCGCAGCCCGAGGTGCTGCTGCTCGACGAGCCGTTCTCGGCGCTCGATGCCTTCACCCGCCGCGACCTGCAGGATCATCTGCTCGACCTCTGGGCCGACACGCGCCCGACCTTGATCCTCGTCACACATGACGTCGACGAGGCCGTGGTGCTGGCCGACCGCGTATTGGTGATGCGGCCGCGGCCAGGACGGCTGTTCGACCAGATCGAGATCAATCTCGGTCGGCCACGCGATCGCAATTCGCCGCTGTTCGAGAATTTCAAGCGAAGTGTGCTGACGTCACTCGACCGTTCGCTCGACCGCAATGTGCCTGACCGTGACGCAACCCAGGGTCCCGGTCAGGCCATGTGGTGGTGACAATTTCTCCCTGAGCCGGTACATCGGAGAGCAATTTTCCGGGAGAGAACAAGATGGACGCCGCCCAACTGCGCCAGATGCAGGCCCCGATCAAGGAACGCTACAAGACCGATCCCAAGACCGCGATGATCACGCTGAAAGCCAAGGGCTCGACCGACAGCGAAGGCATCGCCTGCAAGGTCGAGACCGGCCGCGCCATCGCGATGGCGGGCCTGCATCCGGCCACCGGCGGCTCCGGCCTCGAGCTCTGTTCCGGCGACATGCTGCTGGAGGCGCTGGTCGCCTGCGCCGGCGTCACGCTGAAATCGGTCGCGACCGCGATCGAGGTGCCGCTCAAGACCGGCAATGTGTACGCCGAGGGCGATCTCGACTTCCGCGGCACGCTCGGCGTCGACAAGGAGACCCCGGTCGGCTTCGCCGAGATCCGCCTGCGCTTCGAGGTCGATACCGACGCGCCGCAGGACAAGCTCGATCTGCTGCTGAAACTCACCGAACGCTATTGCGTGGTCTACCAGACCATCAAGAACGGCCCGAAGGTTTCGGTGTCGATGCAGCGGATGTGAGGGCGAAAGCTCGCTGCTCCAGTCGTCCCGGCGAACGCCGGGGCTGATTCCCCTAATGCCGATTGTCTTGCCGCACGGATGACTACGACCGTCTAACACAGCGAAGCCTGTGGTTATGGGTCCCGGATCTGCGCTTCGCTTGTCCGGGACGAAAAACAAAAAAATGTCCCTCGATCTCCACTTCATTCTCTTCCTTCTCCTGCGCATGGCAATCGCGGCGGCGTTTGTCGTGACGGCGTCGATCATCACCGAGCGCTCGGGACCCGTGATCGGTGCGCTGGTGGCGACGCTGCCGGTGTCGGCCGGTCCCTCCTACGTCTTCCTCGCCATCGACCATGACGCCGCCTTCATCGCGCAGGGCGCGCTGTCGAGCCTGCCGGTCAATGCGGCAACCATCTTCATGGGCCTCACCTATGTCGTGCTGGCGCAGCGGCGCAGCATGGCGGTGAGCTGCGGCTGCGCGTTCGCGGTCTGGATCGCGATGGCCTCGGCCATCCGCATGTTCGACTGGACCCTCACCGCCGGGCTCGCCGTGAACTTCATCGCGTTCGGCATCTGCATTCCGCTGCTCGCGGGCTATCGCCACGTGAAGATGCCGCTGGTGACGCGCCGCTGGTACGACATCCCGATGCGGGCCTCGCTGGTCGCGACCCTCGTCGCCATCGTGGTCTCGACGTCGAGCTGGGTCGGGCCGAAGATCAGCGGCATCATCGCGCTCTATCCGGTGGTGTTCTCCAGCATGATGGTGATCCTGCATCCGCGCATCGGCGGGCCGCCGACGGCCGCCGTGCTCGCCAACTCCGCCTGGGGCCTGCTCGGTTTCGGAATGGCGATCGCCGTCATACACGTTGCGGTAGTGCAGTTCGGCTCCGCCATAGGTCTCTGTCTTGCGCTCGCGACCTGCATCGTCTGGAACCTGACACTGTGGGGAATTGGTCGGCGTGCGACGCACAGGGCGCGGCATACGCCGTGAGACGACGGATCAGCGCGACACGGGGTCGCGAAACGACATGTCCGGGACGTTGCCGACGTTCTCATTAGAACTTTATTCGAGCTTTTCCTTTACCAATCCTGTTGCGTACCGCTTCCGCCGTCGCCGGCGCGAATCTCGTCCGATCTGTATTCGATCACGGACCTGCGGAAATTATCGATTCGAATACGGCCGTTCGGCCGCACGATTGCATCCCCGACGGGCGTGTCCCGCCATGCACTATTTTCGAGATGGAGATTCCTTGATGTTTGGTCGCAAGTCCCGCGGTGATGCGGACGCACAGCTCGCCGCCATCGGCCGCTCGCAGGCGATGATCGAGTTTGCGATGGATGGCACGGTCCTGACGGCCAACCCAAGCTTCCTGAAGGCGCTCGGCTATTCCCTCGACGAGATCAAGGGGAAGAAGCACGCCATGTTCATGCCGGCCGATCAGCGCGACGGCGCCGACTACAAGGCGTTCTGGGCGCAGCTTGGCCGCGGCGAGCCCCAGGCCGCCGAATTCAAGCGGATCGCCAAGGGCGGCCGCGAGGTCTGGATCGAGGCGTCCTACAATCCGGTGCTCGATGATGTCGGCAAGCCGGTCAAGGTCGTGAAGCTCGCGACCGACATCACCGCGAAGAAGATTCAGGCCATGACGGAAGCCTCCAAGGTCTCCGCCATCAGCCGCGTCCAGGCCGTCATCGAATTCAAGCTCGACGGGACCGTCGTGACCGCGAACCAGAATTTCTGCCAGGCGCTCGGCTATTCGCTCGCCGAGATCGAGGGCAAGCACCACAGCCTGTTCGTTCCCCAAGCCGAGCGCGACAGCGCGGCCTATCGCGAGCTCTGGGCCAAGCTCAACCGTGGCGAATACCAGGCCGGCGAATACAAGCGCATCGGCAAGGGCGGCCGCGAGGTCTGGATCCTCGCCTCCTACAACCCGCTGCTCGACGAGCACGGCAAGCCGTTCGGCGTCGCCAAATTCGCAACCGACATCACGGCGGAGAAGCTGAAGAATGCTGATCTCGCCGGCCAGATCGCGGCGATCGACAAGGCGCAGGCCGTGATCGAGTTCAACATGGACGGCACGATCATCACGGCGAATGCCAATTTCCTCACCACGCTCGGCTATTCGCTGGCCGAGATCAAGGGCCATCATCACAGTATGTTCGTCGAGCCCGGTGAACGCGACGGCGCGGCCTATCGCGAGTTCTGGGCCGCGCTCAACCGCGGTCAGTACCAGGCGGCGGAGTACAAGCGTATCGGCAAGGGCGGCAGGAAGGTCTACATCCAGGCCTCCTACAACCCGATCCTCGATCTCAACGGCAAGCCGTTCAAGGTCGTGAAATACGCCACCGACACCACCAAGCAGGTGCTGGTCCGCATGGGCAATGAGCGCGTCCGCGGCATGATGGAATCGGTCGCTGCCGGCTCGGAGGAGCTCAACGCTTCGGTGCGGGAGATCTCCGAGGCGATGACGAAATCGCGCGAGACCGCGATGAGCGCGGTCGATCAGGTCGCCTCCGCCGACGCGCAGGCGCAGCGCCTGACCGAGGCGGCGCAGGCGATGAGCGGCATCATCGAGATGATCAACAGCATCACCGGCCAGATCAACCTGCTCGCGCTCAATGCCACGATCGAATCTGCGCGTGCCGGCGAGGCCGGCCGCGGCTTCGCGGTGGTCGCGTCCGAAGTGAAGAGTCTTGCCAACCAGGCGCGACAGGCGACCGACAAGATCGGCCAGGAGATCGGCAACCTCAACGGCATCTCCGGCGACGTCGTCAGCGCGCTCGGCTCGATCAAGCAGGCGATCAACAACGTCAGCGAATACGTCACCTCGACCGCCGCCGCCGTCGAGGAGCAGAGCACGGTCACCAACGAGATGTCGACCAGCATGCAGCGCGCCGCCGCAGAAGCCGCGGCGATCGCGGCGAGGGCGTAGCGAAACGTTCGGAATCGTAGGGTGGGTTAGCCCTGCAGATGCGCAAAGCGCATCTTCAGGGCGTAACCCACCACTTCTGTCACTGTGGAGATTACAGAGGTGGGTTACGCCTTCGGCTAACCCACCCTACGGCACCCTCACTGCTTTGGCAGCTTGGCCTTCAACGCATAGAGTGCATCGAGTGCCTCGCGCGGCGACATCTCGTCGGGGTGCAGCGCCTTGACCGCGTCCATCAGCAGCTCGGCCTCGGTCGGCGGCGCGGCTTCTGCGGCGGCGCGCGAGGGGACTGCGAACAGCGGGAGGTCATCGGCCAGCGCGCGGGCGGTCTGGCCGCGATCCTGGGCTTCGAGTTTTGCCAGCACGGACTTTGCGCGCGTGATCACGGCCGGCGGCAGGCCGGCGAGCTTTGCGACCTGGATGCCGTAGGAGCGGTCGGCCGAGCCCGGCAGCACCTCGTGCAGGAATACGACATTGCCCTGCCATTCCTTCACGCGGACCGTCGCATTGAACATGCGCGGCAGTTTGGCCGAGAGCGCGGTCAGCTCGTGATAGTGCGTCGCGAACAGCGTGCGGCAGCGGTTGCTTTCGTGCAGATGCTCGATCGCGGCCCAGGCGATGGAGAGACCGTCGAAAGTCGCGGTGCCGCGGCCGATCTCGTCGAGGATGACAAGCGCACGCTCGCCGGCCTGGTTGAGGATCGCGGCGGTCTCGACCATCTCCACCATGAAGGTGGAGCGGCCGCGGGCGAGATCGTCGGCGGCGCCGACGCGCGAGAACAGGCGGTCGATGATGCCGATCCGTGCGCGCGTCGCCGGCACGAAGCTGCCGATCTGCGCCAGCAAGGCAATCAGCGCGTTCTGGCGCAGGAAGGTCGACTTACCGGCCATGTTCGGACCGGTGAGCAGCCAGAGCTGGCCGGATTTCTGCGCCGGCGTGGGCGACAGATCGCAGGCATTGGCGATGAACGGCTCGCCGTTGCGCTTGAGCGCCTGCTCGACCACGGGATGCCGGCCGGCCTCGATCGCAAAGCCGAGCGAGCCGTCGACCTCGGGCCGCACGTAATTCTCGTCGATCGCGAGCTTGGCCAGCGACGTCGCAACATCGAGCAGCGCAAAGCCGTGCGCGGCGGAGCGAAGGTCGTCGCTGATCTCGATCGCCCTCGCGCACAGCCGTTCGAAGATTTCGAGCTCGAGCCCGAGCGCGCGGTCGCCGGCATTGGCGATCTTGGCTTCGATCTCGCCGAGCTCGGACGTCGTGAATCGCACCTGGCCCGCCAGCGTCTGGCGGTGGATGAAGGTCGCATTCAGCGGCGCGGACATCAGCTTGTCGCCGTGCTGCGCAGTGACCTCGACGAAATAGCCGAGCACGTTGTTGTGCCGGATCTTGAGGCCCTTGACGGAGGTCGCGTCGGCGTAGCGGGCCTGCATCGAGGCCACCACGAGCCGCGAGGCGTCGCGCAGGTTACGCGCTTCGTCGAGCGCCGGCTCATAGCCCGCACGAACGAAGCCGCCGTCCCGCTTGATCAGTGGCAGTTGATCGTCGAGTGCGCGGGCGAATTCGGCGGCAAGCTCGCGCGACGGACGCTGCAAGGCCGCCATCACCGCGGCGATCTCCTGCGGCGGCTGGTCGAGCTCGGACAGCCGCGCCAGCACCTGGTCGGCGGCGATGATGCCGTCACGGAGCCCCGCGAGGTCGCGTGGTCCGCCGCGGCCGACCGAGAGACGCGCCAATGCGCGCGACATGTCGGGCGCGCCGCGCAAAATGCTGCGGATGTCTTCGCGCGTCGCCGAATCCGCGACGAAGGTGCTGACGGCATCGAGGCGCCGCGCGATCGCCGGCGCATCCGTCAGCGGCGCCGCCAGCCGTTGCGCCAGCAGGCGCGAGCCGGCCGAGGTGACGGTGCAGTCGATCGCATCGAGCAGCGAGCCGCGGCGCTCGCCGGCGAGCGTCCGCGTCAGTTCGAGATTGGCGCGGGTGGCGGGATCGATCGCCATGGTCGCGCCGGAGGCTTCGCGGGCGGGCGGCGACAGCGGCGGATGCTTGCCGACCTGGGTGCGGTCGACATAGGTGACGGCGGCGGCCGCAGCGGTTGCTTCCAGCCGCGTCAGCTGCGCGAGGCCGTCCATGGTCGCGACGGCAAAATAGTCGCAGAGGCGCTTCTCGGCGGTGGCGCCGTCGAAGACATCGCGGGTCAGCGGCGTCACCGCCGGCAGCTCGCGCAAGGTCTGTCCGAGCTCGCTGTCGTTATAGAGCGCGTCGGTGACGATCGCCTCGTTCGGATTGATGCGCGCCAGCGTCGCGGCGAGCTCGCCGCCCGAACATTCCATCACGGTGAATTCGGCGGTCGAGATGTCGATCCAGGCAAGGCCGAAGCGGTCGCCGCCGGCCGACGAACGTGCCCGCGCGATCGCCAGCAGATAATTGTTGGCGCGTGCATCCAGCAGCGTGTCTTCGGTCAGCGTGCCCGGCGTGACCAGCCGCACCACGCCGCGGCGGACGACGCTCTTGTTGCCGCGGGCTTTCGCGGCAGCGGGATCTTCGGTCTGCTCGCAGACGGCGACACGATGGCCGGCGCTGATCAGGCGATGCAGATAATCCTCGGAGCGCTCCACCGGCACGCCGCACATCGGGATGTCGTTGCCCTGATGCTTGCCGCGCTTGGTCAGGACGATGCCGAGCGTTCGGGAGGCGATCTCGGCGTCCTCGAAGAACAGCTCGTAGAAATCGCCCATCCGGTAGAACAGCAGCAGGCCCTGATGCGCCGCCTTGATCTCCAGGTACTGTTCCATCATCGGCGTGACACGCGCGATGGCTTCCGCCTGAGGCGCGGGCGTTTCGTCGGGGGGCGGAACGGGGATCGGCTGTTGCATGGTCATGGGCGGCGCAACCTACAAAATTTCGCCCCCTGCTCCTATCGCTTTGGCCGCGGCGGGCGGGTTTTCCACGTTGTCCGCACCGCGGCATGCGCCGGCGGCGTGGATACCCCGGGGAATACGCAAGAAACCGTCAATTGACCTGCCGCGGGCGCCCTCCTAAAACTCCGCCGACATTGAAGAATTTTCGCCGGATCGCGGCATTCAGGGAGAACAACGATGCGTGACGTCTTTATCTGCGATGCCGTGCGGACCCCGATCGGCCGTTTCGGCGGCGCGCTCGCCAAGGTGCGTGCCGACGACCTCGCCGCAGCCCCGATCAAGGCGCTGATGGCCAAGCACCCAAATCTCGACTGGGCGCAGGTGGACGAAGTGTTCTTCGGCTGCGCCAACCAGGCCGGCGAGGACAACCGCAACGTCGCGCGCATGGCGCTGCTGCTGGCGGGCCTGCCGGATTCGGTTCCCGGCCAGACCCTCAACCGCCTCTGCGCCTCCGGCCTCGATGCGGTCGGCGCTGCGGGGCGTGCCATCCGCTCCGGCGAGGTCGAGCTTGCGATCGCCGGCGGCGTCGAATCCATGACCCGCGCGCCCTTCGTGATGGGCAAGGCGCAGGAAGCCTTCTCCCGTTCGGCCGAGATCTTCGACACCACGATCGGCTGGCGCTTCATCAATCCGCTGCTCAAGGCGCAGTACGGCGTCGACGCGATGCCGGAGACCGGCGAGAACGTCGCCGAGGAATTCCAGGTCTCGCGCGCCGACCAGGACGCCTTCGCGATCCGCTCGCAGCAGCGCGCCGGCAAGGCGATCGCTGCCGGCTATTTCGCCGAAGAAATTACCCCGATCACCATTCCCGGCGGCAAGGCCGGCCCGATCACGGTCGACAAGGACGAGCACCCGCGTCCCGAGACCACGCTCGAAGGCCTGGCCAAGCTGAAGCCGATCGTGCGCAATCCCGGCACGGTCACCGCCGGCAACGCCTCGGGCGTCAATGACGGCGCCGCTGCGATGATCCTGGCCTCGGAGGCCGCGGTGAAGAAGCATGGCCTGACGCCGCGCGCGCGCATCCTCGGCCTCGCCTCGGCCGGCGTGCCGCCGCGCATCATGGGCATTGGCCCGGTGCCCGCGACCCGCAAGCTGATGGAGCGGCTCGGCAAGAAGATCACCGATTTTGACCTGATCGAGCTCAACGAAGCCTTCGCTTCGCAGGGCATCGCCTGCATGCGCCAGCTCGGCGTCGCCGACGATGCCGATTTCGTCAATCCGCATGGCGGTGCCATCGCGCTCGGCCATCCGCTCGGCATGAGCGGCGCGCGCCTCGCGCTTACCGCCGTGCACGGCATGGAGAAGCGCGGCGGCAAGCTCGCGCTCGCCACCATGTGCGTCGGCGTCGGCCAGGGCGTTGCCGTCGCGATCGAGAAGGTGAACTGAGACTCTGCGCTCTCCCTCTCCCCGTTCTGACGGGGAGAGGGCACGGGTGAGGGGCCTCTCTCCGCGGATGAGATGGCCTTGGGACCTGTACCCCCTCACCCGGATCGCAAGAGCGATCCGACCTCTCCCCGCAAGCGGGGAGAGGCGAAGAGTCCGAGTTCGCTCGTTTCTCACGTGCCCGAAATGATAGGGAGCGAAAATCAGCATGATCATCGAGCGCGAGCAGGACGTCACGGCTGCAGCACTTGCGGTGATGGCGCGGACCTCCGATCCGCGGATGCGGCAGATCATGATCTCTCTGGTCAAGCATCTGCACGGCTTCGTCCGTGACGTCAGGCTGACCGAGAAGGAATTCCGCGACGCTACCGCGATCATTGCCGAGCTCGGCAAGCTCACCACCGATACGCATAATGAAGTGGTGCTGATGGCGGGATCGCTCGGCGTCTCGCCGCTGGTCTGCCTGCTCAACAATGGCGATCAGGGCAATACGGAAACCGACCAGTCGCTGCTCGGGCCGTTCTGGCGGCTGAATTCGCCGCGGGTCGAGAATGGCGGCTCGATCGTGCGCTCGGAGACGCCGGGGGCGCCGCTGTTCGTCAACGGCCGCGTCGTCGACAAGGAGGGGCGGCCCGTTGCCGGCGCCGAGGTCGACGTCTGGCACGCCTCGCCGGTCGGCCTCTACGAGAACCAGGACCCCGAGCAGGCCGACATGAACCTGCGCGGCAAGTTCACGACCGATTCCGATGGGCGCTTCGCCTTCCGTTCGGTGATGATGATCGGCTATCCCATTCCGACCGATGGCGTGGTCGGCCGCCTGCTCGCGGCGCAGGGCCGGCACCCCTATCGTCCCGCGCATCTGCACGCGCTGATCTTCAAACCCGGCTTCAAGGTGCTGATCTCGCAGGTCTACGACCCCGCCGACCCGCATATCGACAGCGACGTGCAATTCGGCGTGACCCAGGCGCTGATCGGCAAGTTCCAGCGCCACGACACGCCACATCCGACCGCGCCCGACGTCGCGATGCCCTGGTATTCGCTCGACCACACCTACCGGCTCGAAGCCGGAGAGGCCGTGCTGCCGCGTGCGCCGATCAAATAGCGTTCCTGCCGGGAGCGCGGGGCCGCCAAACCCGCTTCCCTAGATTAGTTATGTTCTATAATGATTGGCGGAAGTGTTGACCGGCCGGACCAAAATGGCCGGGGAGGAGTTCGCCCATGACATTCATCTATCCCACCGACAGCAACAAGGCGCATCCGCTGCCGCTGTCGCCCGAATACAAGAGCTCGATCAAGCGCGCGCCGAACAAGCCCTTGATCCCGATGCGCCACACGCTGTCGGAATTGACCGGCCCGGTCTACGGCCACGAGACCGTGCGCGAGGGCGACAGCGATCTCACCACCCAGCACAGCGGCGAGCCGATCGGCGAGCGCATCATCGTGCACGGCCACGTGCGCGACGAGGACGGCCGCGGCGTGCCGAACTCGCTGGTCGAGATCTGGCAGGCCAATTCCTGCGGCCGCTACGTTCATGTCCGCGACCAGCATCCGGCGCCGCTCGATCCGAATTTTACCGGTGCGGGCCGCACCCAGAGCGATGCCTCCGGCTACTACCGGTTTGTGACGATCAAGCCCGGCGCGTATCCGTGGGGCAATCACCACAACGCCTGGCGCCCGGCGCATATCCATCTGTCGGTGTTCGGCCATTCCTTCGTCACGCGCCTGGTGACGCAGATGTATTTCCCCGCCGATCCGCTGTTCCCGTTCGACCCGATCTTCAACTCGGTGCCGGACGAGAAGGCGCGGGCGCGGATGGTGTCGTCGTTCGACCTCGAGAACACCCAGCCGGAATGGGCGCTGTGCTACCGCTTTGACATCGTGCTGCGCGGCAAGAACGCCACGCCCATGGAGAACCACTAACGTGCAGGATTCAGTGAAGCCCGACGGGATCACCCCTTCGCAAACGGTCGGTCCGTTCTTCAAATACGGCCTGACGCCGACCGGCGAGTATTCGTGGAACGACGCGTTCACCAACTCGACGCTGACGCCCGACGCCACCGGCGATCGCGTCCGCATCGAGGGCCGCGTGTTCGACGGCGACGGCGTCGTCGTGCCGGATGTCATGCTGGAGATCTGGCAGGCGGATTCCCAGGGCCGCTTTGCCGACCCCCAGGACAAGCGCGCGCTGCCGAACGCGAGCTTCCGCGGCTTTGCCCGCTGCGGCACCGACAAGGACGGCAATTATTCCTTCGAAACCATCAAGCCCGGCGTCGTGCCCGATCCCGATGGCAAGCCGCAGGCGCCGCACATCGTGCTTGCGGTGTTTGGTCGCGGCATGCTGCGGCATCTCTACACCCGCATCTATTTTAGCGACGAGGCCGGCAACGCCGCCGATCCCGTGCTGGCTCTGGTGCCCGCCGATCGCCGCGCCACGCTGATCGCGGTGCGCGAGGCCGGCAAGGCGGTCTATCGGCTCGACCTGCGCCTGCAGGGCGATGACGAGACGGTGTTTTTCGACGTTTGAAGCATGGGCGCCGGCGATACCGAATCCCCGGCGCAGCTTCTCACACAGCGCACCGACGGCCCGGCGCCGCGACGCGCGCTGGTGTGATACGGCCGATCTTGCCTCCGTGTATCAGCTTCGCTGCCCTAAAACTAATCACCGGCGGACAATTCCCGTAGCCTTGCGGAGCTTTTCGTCCGGCTCGCGCGCGAGCAATCCCGTATTTACCGCATCGCTCTAGGCTTAATGCGGAATTGATTCGCGCCTGGATTGCCCATGAAAATTCGCCTGTCGTTGTCTTCCGCGATCGTCGCATTCGGGATCGTGCTCGCGATCGGCTTCACGGCGGTCGTTTCCACCAGCCTCTATGCCCTGCGCGAGCTCAAGGTCGGTGGCCCGCTCTACTCCGACATCAAGCTCGGCAACGACCTGATTGCGGACATCCTGCCGCCGCCGGAATACATCATCGAGGCCTATCTCGAGGCGACCCTCGCCATGCGCGAGCCGGACCAGCTCGCCGCCCATGGCGACCGCCTGGTCCAACTCCGCAAGGATTACGACGAGCGCAAGGCCTTCTGGGTCACGTCCAGCCTCGGCGCCGACCTGAAGACGGCGCTGGTGTCGAAGTCCGATGCCGAGGTGCAGAAGTTCTGGAAGCTGCTGTCCGACCAGCTCCTGCCGGCCCTCAAGGCCAAGGACACGGCCGCCGCCGAGCGCGCCTATGCGCAGCTCAAGGACGCCTATGCCGCGCATCGCGCCGTGATCGACAGCATCGTCGAGAGCGCCAACAAGCAGAACGCTGATATGGAGAAGCTGGCCGCGGATCGCGACAGCGCGATGCTCTATGTCCTGCTCGGCGTCTCCGCCGCCGTCCTCGCCTTCATCGCCGCCGGCCTGCTCGGCGTCGCGCTGGGTGTGGTGCGCCCGATCGTGCGCATGACGGGTACGATGCAGAAGCTTTCGACCGGCGATCTCGCCGCCGACATTCCGTTCGCGTACCGCCAGGACGAGGTCGGCTCGATGGCCGGTGCGCTGCAGGTGTTCAAGGAGGCCGCGGTCGAGAACGCGCGGCTGCGCGAGGAGCAACTGCGCAAGGAGCAGGAAGCCGCGCTTGCCAAGCGCGGCGCGCTGCAGCAGATGGCCGAGACCGTCGAGCGCGAGACTGGCCGTTCGGTCGACACCGCGAGTGCGACGACACAGGGCGTCGAGCGGGCCGCGTCCAGCCTGTCCGAGATCGCCCGGTCGCTGTCCTCGGAATCGCAGGCGGTTGCCGCCGCCTCCACCCAGGCGCTCGGCAGCTCGCAGACCGTGTCGGCCGCCGCCGAAGAGCTGAGCGCCTCGATCCGGGAAATCGCAACGCAGGTCGCGCGGACCAGCACGGTCACCAAATCGGCGGTCGCCGGCCGCGAGCAGGCGCGTTCGACCATCCAGGCGCTGGCGGGCGCGGTGAAGAAGATCGCGGAGGTTTCCGACCTCATCGGCGGCATCGCCGGCCAGACCAACCTTCTGGCGCTCAACGCCACGATCGAGGCGGCGCGCGCCGGCGACGCCGGCCGCGGCTTTGCGGTGGTCGCCGCCGAGGTGAAATCCCTGTCCGACCAGACCGCCAAATCCACCGAGGAGATCACCCGGCTGATCGCCGAGGTCCAGGCCTCGACCCAGGCTGCGGTCGATGCCGTCGAAACCATGGGCGGTCACATCGTCGAGATCGACGGCGTCGCGACCTCGGTCGCCGCCGCGATGGAAGAGCAGGACGCCGCGACCCGGGAGATCGCCCGCTCGATCTCGGAATCGGCGGCTGCCGCCAAGGAAGTTTCCGCCAAGATCGGCAATGTCAGCCGCGACGCCGCCTCCGTGAACGAGCGCGCCGCGGAGGTCAGGCGGGCGATCGCCGGCATGGCGGGCAATCTCGAACAGCTGCGGTCGGTCGTGGTCCGGACCGTACGGGACTCGACCGCCGCGGCTTGAGCCTGGGCATCCGGCCGTCGGCTGGTGCCCGGACTTGTGATCGTGCAGTATGGCGCGGGGCAGGGGCATCATGGCTATGACACCTCCACAATTGCCGGCCGTCGTTGAGCCGGCCCGCCTGACGGCTGCACTGCGCAAGAGCGGCGTGCTGGACGCCGGCGCGGTGCGCGAGGTGAAGGTGCTGGATGACCGCGACACCCTGGTGTCGCATATTACCCGGCTCGGTCTGCGCTATGTCGGGGAGTCCGCTGGTTCTCCGCAGAACCTGATCCTCAAAACGCCTCATGCCAATTTTGCCAAGACCCTCGCGCAGGGCGGTCGGCACGAGGTGGCCTTCTATACGAAGCTGGCACCGAGCATGCCGCCAGGGCTGGTGCCACGCTGTTTCGGCGGGCACTTCGACGAGGAGGGCACGGACTGGCATCTCCTGCTCGAGGATCTCACCGACAGTCATGAGGTCGCGACGCAATGGCCGTTGCCGCCGTCGCACGATCAGTCGATCGCGATCGTCACGACACTCGCGCGCTGGCATGCCGCTTGGTGGGATCACCCCAGTCTCGGCGACACCGTCGGCAACTGGATGAGCACCGAGGATTACGGAAGACTCATCGAGACATTCGCCGGCCACTATGATCGTTTCGCCGATCTCCTCGGGGACCGCCTCAGCGAAGAGCGGCGCATTCTCTTCCGCCGGTTCATCGAGCAGTCGGGCCGGCTGCTTGAGCGCTATCATTCCCGTCGGCATCTCACCGTCGCTCATGGCGACGCCCACATCTGGAACTTCATGCTGCCGCGCGCCGGCGTCGCCGACACCGTACGCATCTTCGATTTCGACCAGTGGCGCATCAACGTGCCGACCGGTGATCTCGCCTACATGATGGCCATGCAATGGTATCCCGAGCGCCGGCAGGCGCTCGAGCGTGTGCTACTCAATCATTATCATGAGACGCTGATCGCGAATGGCGTTCGCGGCTACTCGCGCGGTGCGCTCGACCAGGACTATCGTCGGTCGGTGCTCTGGCACATCACCAAGCCGGTCTGGCAATGGGCCATCAACATCCCGCCGCTGATCTGGTGGAACAATCTGGAGCGGGTGATGATGGCGGTCGAGGATCTCGGCTGCGAGGAGTTGTTGTAGGGGACTCGCACGCAGCAGGCCGTCATTGCGAGGAGCGCTTGCGACGAAGCAATCCAGGCTGCCTCCGCGGATACAGTCTGGATTGCTTCGCGGAGCCTGTCATCGGGCCGCGCGACGCGCGGACCCGGTGGCTCGCAATGACGGTGGGCGCCCTCCTACTCCATCACCGCATGTTCCGGCCCCGCCGCCTGCTTGCGCAGCGTCGCCTTGGTCGAGCCGATCATCAGCGCCAGCGGAATGGTGCAGAGGATGAAGATCATGATGACCTGGTAGTCGTGCGCGAAGGCGATGATCTGCGCCTGGATGCTGACGATCCTGTCGGCCATCGCGCGGCCGGCGTCGGTGGAGAGGTTGAGCATGCCGCGGACATCAGGCATCTGCAGGGCGTGGTTGAACGGATTGATGTGCTCGGACAGGATCGCGTAGGTCTTGCGCGTGCCCTGGGTCAGCTCGGCGATCACGATGGAGATGCCGACCGAGCTTGCGACGTTGCGCAGCAGCGTCAGCATCGAGGTGCCGTCGGTGCGCAAATGGTTCGGCAGCGTCAGGAACGACACGGTCGAGAGCGGCACGAAGACGAGGCCGAAGCCAAAGCCCTGGATCACGCTGACGATGACGATCTCCGGCACCTGGGTCTGGTCAGTCCAGCCAGTCATCTGGAACAGCGAGGCCGCCGTCAGCGTCAGGCCCGAGATGATTAGCGTGCGCGCCTCGATGTAGCGCATGATGCGGCCGACCATCATCATGGCGAAGAAGGTACCGAAGCCGCGGCTCGCGAGCAGGCCGCCGGCGGTGATGATGGGATAGCCGATGACGTTCTGCAGGTAAGGCGAGGCCAGCGCCATGGTCGAGTACAGCACGAGCCCCATCACCGTCATGAAGATGCAGCCGGTGAGGAAGTTGCGGTCCTTGAACAGCGCGAACTGGATGAACGGTTTTGATGTCGTGAAGGAGTGGGCGAAGAAGTAATAGAAGGCGACGCCGGAGACGGCGAACTCGGTCACGATCTCGACCGATTCGAACCAGTCGAGCTGCTCGCCGCGGTCGAGTGCGAGCTGGAGCGCGCCGATCGCGATCGCCAGCGCGCCGAAGCCGAACCAGTCGAATTTGAGGCTGAGGTTCTTCTCGGTCTCGTCCATGAAGACGATCAGCCCGAGCACGGTGATCGCGCCGAACGGCAGATTGACGAAGAACACCCAGTGCCAGGAATAGGTCTCGGTCAGCCAGGCGCCGAGCGAGGGGCCCATGATCGGGCCCATCATCACGCCCATGCCCCAGATCGACATCGCTTTGGCGCGTTCCTGAAGAGTGTAATAGTCGAGCATGACCGACTGCGACAGCGGCACCAGCGCGGCGCCGAACACGCCTTGCAGCAGGCGGAACAGCACCATCTGGTTGATGTCCTGCGCGAGACCGCACAGCACGGAGGCGAAGGTGAAGCCGGCGGCGCAGATGACGAAGATGCGCTTGCGGCCGTAGCGGTTGGAGATCCAGCCCACTGGCGCCGTCATGATCGCGGCGGCGACGATGTAGGAGGTCAGCACCCAGTTGATCTGGTCCTGCGAAGCCGACAGCGTGCCCTGCATGTATGGCAGGGCGACGTTGGCGATGGTGGTGTCCAGCGCCTGCATGATGGTCGCCGTCATGGCGCAGATCGTCACCATGTTCCGGCGCAGGCCGGGGACCATCAAGCTGGCGTTGGGGCCGGACATCGGCTCAGTCCTCAGTCTTCTTTGTCCTGGCCCGCGGTCGCGGACAGGCCGAGCAGGCCGGCGAGCGAGCGCTGGTGGCCGGTGTCGATGGTGGCGTAGACGCTCATGCCGGCCTTCAGCTTCTTCACGTATTTGTCGCTCTCGTCGAAATAGATGCGGATCGGCACGCGCTGCACCACCTTGACGAAGTTGCCGGTGGCGTTCTGCGGCGGCAGGATCGCGAATTGCGCGCCGGTCCCGGGCGAGAGCGAGCCGATCTTGCCTTTGAAGACGTGGTTCGGGAACGCGTCGACCTCGAGCGTGACGGGCTGGCCCTCGGTGACGTGGGTGAGGTCGCTCTCCTTCGGATTGGCGTCGACCCAGGGATGGGCGACGTCGATGATGGAGAACACCGCCATGCCCGCGGTGACGTAGCGGCCGAGCTGGATCTGCTCGACCTGCGTCGCGACGCCGCCCATCGGCGCGCGCACCACGGCGTGGTCGAGATTGCGCTCGGCATTGTCGAGCTTGGACTTGGCCTGCGCGTAAGGCGGGAACTTCTCCAGCGGGAGATCGATGTCGCCGAGCAACTGCGTCTTCGCGGTCGAGATCTGCTGCCTGACATATTGCGCGATCGAGCCTGAGGTCACCAACGCGTTCGACGCGTTGTCGAGGTCGAGCTGCGAGCCGAAGCTGTTCTTGACCAGCGCCTGCTTGCGCTCGACGTCGCGCTGCTTCAGGTCGACGCCCTTCTGGGCGAGATCGAGCATGTCGCCGTAGATCTTGATGTTGGCACGAAGGTTGTCATAGGTCGTCTGCGCCTGCATCAGCTGCGCCTTGGCCTCGTCGACCGCGAGGCGGAACGGCACCGGGTCGATCTCGAACAGCACGTCGCCCTGCTTGACGAGCTGGCCTTCCTTCACGACGACCTTCTCGATCTTGCCGGAGATGTCGGGCGTCACCAGCACCTTCTGCGCGCCGACATACGCATCGTCGGTGCCGACATAGCGGCCGCCATGCAAATAGAAGGTGACGCCGCCGATGGCGACGACGGTGGGCAGCACGACCATCAGCAGGACGCGGCGATAGCGGCGCAGTCCCGCGATCAGGCGGCGGCGCGGCTCGGTGCCGGCCTTCTTGGTGGGCTTGCCGCTGTCGCTCTTCTGCTCGGGCGGGAATTTGAGGACCTGATCAGCCATAGCGCTGCTCCTTACGCGCTTGTTCCGCCCCAGAGGCCTGGATCGCGTTCCGCACGTTTTCCTTGATTGTTTCGAGTTGGGTGAGAAGCCGGTGGGCATCCGCCGGGTTGATGCCGTCGAGCGCGTTCGCGGTGAGCTCCGACTTCAGGCCGCTCATCTTGCCGAGCAGCTGCCGCCCGGCCTTTTTCAAATAGAGGCGTTTGACGCGGCGGTCCGAGGCGTCGCTGCGGCGCTCGATCCAGTCGCTGTCGCACAGCTTGTCGATCAGCCGCGTCAGCGTGATCGGCTGCATCTCCAGGAGCTCGGCGAGTTCCGACTGCTTCATGCCCTCGCTGCGCTCGACCTTGGCCAGCACCGCCCACTGGGCGCGGGTGATGCCGAAGCGCGAGGCCTCCTTGTCCGCATAGACGCGCAGCAGGCGGTAGAGCTCACCGAGCGTGAACAGGAAGTTCTGGTCGACGGACCCGCGGGTCATAAGCTTGGTCTCCAATAAGCTTGAATATAATAAGCAAGCTTATGATTATTTCATGGCGGGTTAACGGGACGCTGTCCCGCGGCAAGAGCATGGCTGGCAGCCGCTTGGCCGGTCGTGCTTTGGGTTCTCGCGCCGAAATGCTAGAAGGCGGGCGACATGACCCTCGCAAAGCCGGCCTTTCCCGCGCCCGACCACGATCACGGCCGCTGCACCGCGGACGCGCTGGCCCATGCCGAGGAGGTTTGCGAGCAGCGCGCGCAGAAATTCACGCCGATCCGCCGCCAGGTGCTGGGCGCCTTGCTCTCCAGTCATCGGCCGCTCGGCGCCTACGAGGTGATCGACGAGCTGGCCAAGTCGATGGCGCGGCCGGCGCCGATCACGGTCTATCGCGCTCTCGATTTTTTGATGGCCAACGGCCTCGTGCACCGCATCGAAAGCCGCAACGCCTATCTCGCCTGCGCCGCCCACGACCACGACTCGACATCGGCGGTGGCGTTCCTGATCTGCGAGCGCTGCGGCCTCGTCGGCGAGGTCTCGTCGGCGTCCTTCGCCAAGGACCTCAATGCGGCGGCGCGCAGCTCAGGCTTCGCACCAAAACTGTCCGTGGTGGAGATCACGGGCGTGTGCGCCCATTGTCAGAAAACTGCCTAAAGCAACAACGGCGCAAAGCCGGTAGCCGGGAAGAAATGTCCTCACCTCACGCCAACCCATCCGCCGCGCGCCCTCTCAGCGCCGGCGCCATTGCCCTGATGCTGATGCTGTGCCTGACCTGGGGCTTCAACCAGATCGCGGTGAAGCTGGTGCTGCCGGACGTGCCGCCGATGCTGCAGGCGATGATCCGCTCGATGGGCGCGCTGCCGGTGCTGTTTCTGATCGGCACGCTGCGCGGCGTCAAATTCTTCGAGAATGATGGGACCTGGAAGGCTGGTCTGATCGCCGGGCTGATGTTCGGCATCGAGTTCGTGCTGATTTTCCAGGGCCTGCGCCTGACGTCCGCCTCCCGCGCAGTCGTGTTCCTTTACACCGCGCCATTCTTCGTCGCGCTCGGCTCCTATCAGGTGCTCGGCGAGCGGCTTGGCGGCTCGCAATGGCTGGGCCTCGCGGTGAGCTTTGCCGGCGTCGCGCTCGCGATCGGCGTGCCGCAGCCCAATGTCGATTCCCACGTCCTGCTCGGCGATCTCCTGATCGTGCTCGGCGCCTCGCTCTGGGCCGCGACCACGCTGGTCGCCAAGGGCACGCGGCTGCGTTTCGCAGCGCCCGAGAAGGCGCTCGGCTATCAGGTTGCGATCTCGATCCCGATCCTCGGCACGGCGGCCTGGCTGTTCGGCGAGACCATCACCCACACGCCATCGCCGCTCTCGATCGGCCTGCTGGCCTTCCAGGCGATCTGGGTGGTTGGAACCACGTTCACGCTTTGGTTCGCGCTGGTGAAGGCCTATTCGGCCAGCAAATTGTCGGCTTTTACCTTCATCACCCCTTTGTTTGGCGTGGTGGGTAGCTATTTCATCATGCACGACACCCTAAGCCTGACATTCGGGGCCGCCGCGGTCCTTGTAATTGCTGGGCTTTTTCTGGTTAACCGTCCCAGCCAAACGGCTGCGGCGCCGCGCGATGCATTGCTGAACGTCACCAAAACCTGATATTTGGACGCCATGAACAAGCTCGAAAACCCTCTCGATTCCGACATCGCGGGCCCCGCGCCCCGGCACCGCACCACCCAGGTCAAGGTCGGCGACGTCAGTGTGGGCGGCGGTGCGCCGATCGTCGTGCAGTCGATGACCAACACCGACACCGCCGACATCGACGGCACCATCGCCCAGGTCGCAGCGCTTGCGCGCGCCGGCTCCGAAATGGTTCGCATCACCGTGGACCGTGAAGAGGCCGCAGCCGCCGTTCCGCACATCCGCGACGGCCTCGCCAAGCGCGGCATCACCACGCCGCTGATCGGCGACTTCCACTACATCGGCCACAAGCTGCTCGCGGCCTATCCGGCCTGCGCCGAAGCGCTCGCCAAGTACCGCATCAATCCCGGCAATGTCGGTTTCAAGGACAAGCGCGACACCCAGTTCGCCGACATCATCGAGATCGCGAACAAGAACAGCAAGCCGGTCCGTATCGGTGCCAATTGGGGCTCGCTCGATCAGGAGCTGCTGACCAAGCTGATGGACGAGAACGCCGCCTCCGCCAATCCGCGCGACGTCCGCGCGGTGACGCGCGAGGCCATGGTGCAGTCCGCGCTGCTCTCGGCCGCGCGCGCCGAAGAGCTCGGCATGCCCAAGGATCGCATCATCCTCTCCGCAAAGGTCTCGGCGGTACAGGATCTCATCGCGGTCTATCAGGACCTCGCGTCCCGCTCCGACTACGCCATCCATCTCGGTCTCACTGAGGCCGGCATGGGCTCGAAGGGCATCGTGGCGTCCTCGGCCGCGCTCGGCATCCTCTTGCAGCAGGGCATCGGCGACACCATCCGCATCTCGCTGACGCCGGAGCCCGGCGGCGACCGCACCCGCGAGGTGCAGGTCGGCCAGGAACTGCTGCAGACCATGGGCTTCCGCACCTTCGTGCCGCTGGTGGCCGCGTGCCCCGGCTGTGGCCGCACCACCTCGACCACATTCCAGGAGCTGGCGCGCTCGATCCAGGATTTCATCCGCGACGAGATGCCGAACTGGAAGAGCAAATATCCCGGCGTCGAGGAGCTCAACGTCGCGGTGATGGGCTGCATCGTCAACGGCCCCGGCGAATCCAAGCACGCCAATATCGGCATCTCCTTGCCCGGCACCGGCGAAGCGCCGGCCGCGCCCGTGTTCGTCGACGGCAAGAAGTTCCGCACGCTGCGCGGTCCGACCATCTCCGCCGACTTCAAGGCGCTGGTGATCGACTACATCGACCAGCGCTACGGCCAGGGCGCCAAGGTGCCGGTATCAGCGGCGGAGTGAGCCTCTCCTAAAACATCGGAATCGTAGGGCGGGTTCGCGAAGCGTAACCCGCCTTATTTTTTGCGCGACCGTAGCCCGGATGGAGCGAAGCGAAATCCGGAGCCGTGCGTACGCTGTTAGACTGTTCCCGGATTGCGCTTCGCTCCATCCGGGCTACGATGCCTCCCAATCAAGAATGATCGGGAGACACCCCCATGAGCTCACTCGCCGGCAAGCAGGGCCCGCGCTATCGCCACACGACGGATGACGGCACGCCTTACGAGACCATCGCGGTCGAAAAGCTCACCCCCATCATCGGTGCGGAAATCTCCGGCGTCGATATCGGCACGCTCGTCGAGGGCGATGCCCGTTCCAACCGGCAGATGGACGAGATCCACCGCGCGCTCGCCGAAAATCTCGTCATCTTCTTCCGTGACCAGCAGATCACGCCGAAGCAGCATCTGGCCTTCGGCCGCAAGTTCGGCGAGCTGCATTTTCATCCCGCCGCTCCGCACGAGGACGAAGATCCGGCGCTGATGAAAATCTACGCCGACAAGAACTCGCCGCGCGCCAATGGTGAGGGCTGGCACAGCGACGTCTCCTGCGATCTCGAGCCGCCGATGGGCTCGATCCTCTACATCAAGCAATGCCCGCCGCGCGGCGGCGACACGCTGTTCGCCAACATGTATGCGGCCTATGAGGCGTTGTCGGACCGCATGAAGGCCTATCTTGATGGCCTCACCGCGCTGCATGACGGCGAGCCGATCTATCGCGGCCTCTATGCGAACTATGGCGTCGCCGACCGTCCGTCCTATCCGAACGCCGAACACCCCGTGGTGCGCACCCATCCGGTCACGGGCAAGAAGGCGCTCTACGTCAATCGCGGCTTCACCCGCCACATCAACGGCATCCCGCGCGACGAGAGCGACGCGATGCTCGCCTATCTCTACCAGCACGCCGAGAACCCGCTGTTCCAGTGCCGCTTCCGCTGGACCGAGAACGCCATCGCGTTCTGGGACAACCGCTGCACCCAGCACCGCGCGATGTGGGATTACTGGCCGCATACGCGCTCGGGCACGCGCGTGACGGTGAAGGGGGAACGGCCGGTGTGAAGGAGCTGCAATGCGGGCGGCCCGGCATGAACGAAGAAAGCCCCGGGCGACGCCGGGGCTTTTGAAGTCTTTCGGTCAGCAGGTGATCAGTACTTCGCGACGACCGCGCCGCCGCTGAAGCGATAGTTGACACCCACGCGCACCACGTCTTCACGGAAATTATTCGAGATCGACCAGGCCGCACCTGCGGCCGGTCCCGCAGCGACAGCGGCAGGAGTCGGAGTCGTTCCGGACGAGCTTCCGAAATCCATGTGCAAATATTCGACCTTGGCGGACCAATTGTTGTTGAACGCGTACTCCCAGCCGGCGCCCACGACCCAACCGAGCTTGCTGTCAGACCCGCTCGCTTGATACCGGAATCCTGCGAACCCAGGAAAATCGAGTGCCTTGAGCCAGTTGAATTCGGCAAAGGCCGCGCCGCCGGTCACGTACAGCAAACTGCGCTCGGCGACCACGACGCCGGCTCGCGCTCGCGCCGTTGCGAACCAATTGGAATGGAACCGCTCTTCCCAGGTGTACGGAACAACGGGCGCCGCGTTTGCAAAGGGGCCTCGAATGTGTTGTGCGCCAAGGTCGCTGTAATTGATATCGCCTTCGGCGCCGATGACGAAGATGCCGCTTTGGTAGTTGCAGCCAATTCCGAGACCTGCGGTGAAGCCATCCGGCGTAACTTTTGCGGCGGATGCCGACGTCAATATCGCGGCGGTGCCAGCCGGCGACAGGCCCGCAAAGATGGCGTTGGGGGTGCCATCCGACCTGACCTCTGCACGCGCGTAGCCTGCGTTACCGCCGACATAACACCCGCTCCAGGAGAAAACGGGAGCCGCGGCCGGTGCAGGGCGAGCTTTCACTGCCATGTCGGCTGCAGAAGCGGCGCCGACCATCAACACAGAAATAGCCGCGACCGTCAGCGCGCTCTTCACCATCTTTGGCCCCCAACCAAATCAGATTTCAATGTGCCCACAAGTTACGGCGCTCACCCCGCCCAAGTCCGTCACCCATCTGCAACACCTCCGAAATTTCCCGAAAGAGTGGTCGCCATGACGAAAAAGGAGGGACCAGGGCGCTGCAAGCCCCGCGTTGACGCCCCGCGTCGCCTGCGCCAATCTTCCCGAAAAGATGTCGGAGGATCAGCCATGCTCCGCGCCGAGGACAATAGAATTCTTTCGGAAGCCGTGCCTGCGGTGAGGCTGGAGCGTTTCGGCGATGTCGCGGGCTTCGTCGACGGCCGCGGATCGCGGCAGCGGAGTAGCGCTTGAGGCCATCGCGCAGCATCATCGTAGCTCTCGTTGCACCGCTCGTCGCGTCGGTCCTGCTGTCCTGGCTTGTCCCCATTGATACCGCCCTCGCCGCGCGAAAGCTGGCGAAGCCCAAGCCGAAGCCGCCGGAATCGCCGCTCAAGTGTGAGAAGCCGAAATTCCGGATCGTCGTGGACGCCGGGCACACTCCCGACTCCTACGGCGCCCTCAGCGCGCGCAATGACCCGGAATTCGGTTTCAACGTCCGGCTGGCAAAACTCATCACGGCAAAGCTCAAGTCCGAAGGTTTTGCCGCGACCCGCCTGCTCGTCACCGACGGCAAGGCGCGGCCGAGCCTGTTCAAGCGGGTCAGTGCCGCCAATGACGGCCGGGCCGATCTCTTCCTGTCGATCCATCACGATTCGGTGCCGGACAAGCTGCTCGAGACCTGGGAGTTCGACGGTTCGAAGAGCTATTTCAGCGATCGCTTTTCCGGTCACTCGCTGTTCGTGTCGGAGCAGAATCCGCACTTCACCACCAGCCTGTCGCTGGCGCGGATGATCGGCCGGCAGTTGAAGGAGCAGGGGCTGCATTATGCCAGCCAGTACACAATGCCGGTGATGGGCCGCTACCGCCGCCAGTTGCTCGACAAGGATGTCGGTGTGTACCGCTATGACGGGCTTATCGTGCTGTCGCGGACACGGAGTGCTGCGGTGCTGCTCGAAGCCGGCTCGATCATCAACCGCGACGAGGAGATGGAGATGAACTCGTCGGAGCGGCAGGAGATGATTGCGCGAGCTGTCGCTGCGGGGTTCGGGGAGTTTTGCGAGAAGCGGTAGATTGCTCCGTTGGCTCGCAATGACGAAGGGCTACAGCGGCCCTCCCCGATACTCCCTGTTCGCCAGGCTCGCCTCTTCCAGATCCAGATCGCGCTCGATCCGGCGCCTCGTCTCGTCGGTGATCTGGCCGTCGCGCAGGAGGTCGTGGATGAATTTGCGCTCGGCTGCGATCAGCTCGCGGGTCAGCGCGGTGCCGGCGGCGGAGACGTCGTGGTGGGTGGGATCGAGCGAGTCCGGCAGCTGGTTGACGCGGATTTCGTGGCGCGCGCGCAGGAGCCGCATCACCTCGTCGGAGACCTCCTTCTCCTCGGTCAGCGCGTCCAGCGATTTCAGCGCAGCGTCGAGGGCCTGGCGACGCGCGGCGATCTCGGCCTCGTGCTCGGCGACGTGCTCGTTGCGGCCGGCCTCGGCGACGCCGAGCCAGCGCACCACCGGCGGTAGCGTCAGGCCGACGCCGATCAGCGTGACGAAAATGACGCCGAACGCGACGAACAGGATCAGGTCGCGATAGGGAAAAGCATCGCCGTCGGGCAGCGTGAACGGCAGCGCCAGCGCGGCCGCGAGCGACACCGCGCCGCGCACGCCGGTGAAAGCGAGCACGAACGGCCATTGCCATGGCGGCGACGGATCGCGCTGGCGCAGCGACTTCGAGAGAATCCGCGGCAGATAGGTCGCGGGATAGAGCCAGACGAAGCGTGCGATCACGATGATGACCAGGACGACGGCGGTCGCGATCAGGATATCGTCGAGCGGAAACGTCTTCGACTTCTCGTAGAGCGCGCGCATCTGGAAGCCGGTGAGCAGGAACAGCAGGCCTTCGATCAGGTAGATGATGAGATCCCAGAAGAAGATGCCCTGCAGGCGCGTCGACGCGGAAATCAGCAGCGGTCCGTTCCAGCTCACATAGAGGCCGCAGGCGACAGTGGCGATCACGCCGGAGCCGCCGACATGCTCGGGCAGCCAATAGGAGACATAAGGCGTGATCAGCGACAGCGTCAGCTCGACCTGCGGATCCCCGGACCATTTGCGGAAGCGGAGGGAAAGCCAGCCGACGCCGATGCCGAAGGCGATCTCGCCGGCCACGATGAGGGCAAACTCTCCGGCCGCCAGAGGCAGCGAGAAATGGCCGACCACGATCGCGGCAAGTGCAAAGCGGTAGAGGATCAGTGCGGTGGCGTCGTTGGCGAGCCCTTCGCCCTCGAGGATGACCACGAGCCGGCGCGGCAAGTTCAGCCGGCGCGCGATTGCGAGCGGCGCCACCACGTCGGGCGGCGCGACGATGGCCCCGAGCAGGAAGCCGATGGTCCAGGGCAGGCCGATCAGATAATGCGTGGCGGTCGCCACCATGGCCGCGGTGAAGATCACCGCGCCGACCGCAAGCAGCACGATCGGGCGCAGATTGTTCTTGAACTCGCGCCAGCTCATCGCGACGCTCGCCGAGTAGATCAGCGGCGGCAGCACCATCAGCAGCACGAGTTCCGGCGGCAGTTCCACCGGCGGCATGCCCGGCACGAAGGCAAGGCCGACGCCGGCCAGCATCAGCAGAATGGCGGGTGCGATGTTGAAGCGGCGGGCGGCGAGCGCTGTGCCCGCCAATACGGCGAGCAGGATGAGGAAGGTCTGAAACTTCGCGGCGATCATGGCCTGTCTTGGCCCGGAAGCGGCCAAGAGGTCAATGCGGCGGTCGATGCGGCGCGGCCTACGCCAGCCGTTCGGCCACCATGCGTCCGATGCGCGCGAACACGGCCTCGATCTGCGCGGCGGTCGGCTTGCCGCCCTGCGTGTAGGCCGTGATCAGGATCGGCGCTTCTGGTTTTGGCCAGACCACCGCGATGTCGCCGGATGCATCCTTGCCGTTGTTGCCGGTCTTGTCGCCGATTGTCCAGCTTGCCGGCAGGCCGCCGCGCAGCCGGTTCGCGCCGGTCCTGCAGTTCACCATCCATTCGGTGAGCTGGGTGCGCGAGGCGGGCGACAGCGCCTCGCCGATCACGAGCCGCTTCAGATTGCCGGCCATCGCCGCGGGCGTCGTGGTGTCATGGGGATCGCCGGGCGGCGAGCGGTTGAGCTCGGGCTCGTTGTGGTCGAGCCGGGTGGTGGTGTCGCCGAGCGTGCGCCAGAATGCGGTGAGCGCGGCCGGCCCGCCGACCCGCGCCAGCAGCAGATTGGCGCAGGTGTTGTCGCTGAGCTCGACGATGGCCTTGCACATCTCGCCGACCGACATCTTGCCGGCCGCCAGATTTTGCTTGGCGACCGGTGCGTAATCGAGCAGGTCGCCCTGGCCGTAAGGGATCACGGCCGCAAGCTGCTCCTCGCCGCGATCGACCCGCGCCAGCACACAGGCGGCAAGCGACGCCTTGAAGGTCGAGCACATCACGAACCGCTCGCCGCCGCGCCAGCCGAGCTTGGCGCCGGTCGCAAGGTTTTCGGCGTAGAGTCCGATCCGCCCGCCGCTTTCACGCTCATAGGTTTCGAGTTCAGGCGGCGCGTCGGCGGCGAGCGCGGGAGAGGCGGCCATCCAGCAGAGTGAGGCGAGCAGGGTACGGCGGTCGAGGGGCATGGGGACTTTCAGGTATCGTCATTGCGAGGAGCGAAGCGACGAAGCAATCCAGGCTGTCTCCGCGAGGGAGTCTGGATTGCTTCGCTTCGCTCGCAATGACGGGAATGTGGATGGAGCGTCCGGACTACGAAACGCGGTGAGTAGGGCGAAGAGTGCTCACTCCCTCAGGTCATACCGGTACGATTTCGACACGATCTGCCAGCCATCGGCGAGCTTCATCGCCACCAGATAGTCCGTGAAGAAGCGCGGCGGCAGTTGGCAGCGGACCTTGATGAAGGCGGTCTTGTCGTCGGAGCGGTCGATGGTGACGATGAAATCCTCGCGCGGCTTGCCTTCGGCCTTGCCCGAGGGACGCTTGCGCACGCGGTCGAGCCAGTCGGGCACGGTCAGCACCTGCAACTCGCCCTTCTCGACCCAGCGCAAATCGGCAGAGGGATGGAAGATAGCGCCGAGCTTGTCGGCATCACCCTCATAGAGGCCGTCGAAATAGGATTGCACGACAGCTTCGACGCTCGAACGGTTCTGGCTCATGGGTCATCCCTTTGAATGATGCTTGGGGCGGAACTTAGTCGTACACATCAAAATGCGCTATGGGTGTGTCAGCCATTTGCGCCAAGGCCTCGCTATGACCGGATCAGAAAATTCGAACGCTCGTATCCTCACAGGCGAATGCTATTGCCGCACGGTGCGCTTTGAGGTCGCCGATGCGTTCTCCTACGCGATGAACTGCCACTGCTCGAACTGCCGGCGCACCACCGGCGCCGCCTTCAAGCCCTTCGCGGGCATCGAGCAGCACAAGCTCCGCCTCGTCCAGGGCGAGGACCAGCGGCTGATCTACGGCGACGACACCACCCATGACGCCCACTGCGCCCGATGCGGCTCGCTGCTTTATTCCCGGGTGCGCGAGGGAAAATGGGTCCATGTCGCCATGGGAACCCTGGTCGATGCCCCCTCGATCCGCCCCGGCGCCCATATTTTCGTCGGCTCGAAGGCGCCATGGCACGAGATTACGGACGATCTGCCGCAGTATCGGGGGCATATCGGGGATGCCTAGGGGAACCCGGCCTGCGCGCGCCGATGTCGGCGAACCCCAGCCGCGCTGGCGCGACAAACCTAAGGGGCCTTTTGGCCCGTCGCCGGCGCCGCCTTGGTGACCTCCATCACAAGCGCCGCCGGTCAATCCTGCTAAAGCGGCCTCAAAGATTTTTCTGGAAGTCGTGTCATGCGCAACCTGTTCAGATCTTGTCCGCTTCTCCTCGCTCTCGCGCTGCTGCTCGGCGCCGGGCCAGCTTTCGCCGCAAAGCGCGTCGCGCTGGTGGTCGCCAATTCGGCCTATCAGCACGCGCCGTCGCTCGCCAACCCCGTCAATGACGGTTCGGTGATGGCGAAGACGCTGAAGGAGGCTGGCTTCGACATCGTCGATTCCCGGCACGATCTGTCGGCGCTGGACACCCGGCGTGTGCTGCGCGAGTTCGCCGACGCGACGCGCGATGCTGACATCGCCGTGGTCTATTATGCCGGTCACGGCATCGAGGTCGAAGGCTCCAACTATCTGATCCCCGTCGACGCCAAGCTCGAGCGCGATACCGACGTCTATGACGAAGCGCTCTCGCTCGACCGCGTCCTGGTTGCGGTCGAACCCGCCAAGCAGCTTCGCCTGGTGATCCTGGACGCCTGCCGCGACAATCCGTTCGGCAAGACCATGAAGCGCACCCTCGCGACGCGCGGCATCGGCCGCGGCCTCGCCCAGGTCGAGCCGACCAGCCCCAACACGCTGATCGCCTATTCGGCCAAGGCCGGCTTCACGGCGCAGGACGGCGACGGCGCCAACAGCCCGTTCACGGTTGCGCTGTCGAAGCATCTGACCACCCCGGGCCTCGACGTCCGCCGCGCCTTCGGCTTCGTGCGCGACGACGTGCTGAAGTCGACCGGCAACAAGCAGGAGCCATTCGTCTATGGCTCGCTCGGCGGCGAGGACGTGCCGCTGGTGCCGGTCAAGGCGGTGGCCGCAGCGCCCGCGGCGCCCGTGGTGAATCCGCAGGCCGATATCCGCCGCGACTACGAGCTCGCGCTCCAGGTCGGCAACAAGGCGGCGTGGGATGCCTTCCTCGCCCAGCATCCCGACGGTTTCTATGCGAGCCTCGCCAAGCTTCAGGTCGAGAAAATCGGCGCCGAGCAGGCGCATGCCGCGGCCACCGAAAAGGCCAGGCAAGCCGAGGCCGAACGCGATCGACTGGCCGCGCTCGGTGCGCAGAAGGAGGCGCAGGCCAAGGCTACGGCCGATGCGAAGGCCGCCGAGCAGGCCCAGCTTGCCGCGCAGAAGGCCAAGGAGCAGGCGCAGCAGCAGGCCGCCGCTGCCGAGCAGCAGCGCGTCAATCTCGCCGCCACGGCGCCGACTGCCGCGCCGGTCAGCACGGCGAGCCCGGCCGGCACCAATGTCGCGTCCCTGACGCCGGCGACGATGCCGGCCGATCTCACCCGCTCGGTGCAGACCGAGCTCGGCCGTGTGGGCTGCTTCTCGGGCCAGGCCGACGGCAACTGGACGACGTCCTCGCAGCGCTCGCTGTCGCAGTTCAACCGCTATGCCGGAACCAAGCTCGACGTGAAGGTCGCCAGCACCGATGCGCTCGACGCGGTCAAGGCCAAGCCGTCACGCGTCTGCCCGCTGGTCTGCGAGCACGGCTTCAAGGCCGATGGCGACAAGTGCTCCAAGATCGTCTGCCGTGAGGGTTATGCGATCAACGACGACAATGAATGCGAGAAGCAGCGCGCGGCCAAGCCGTCCAAGCCTGCAACAGCGAAGCGCGACGACGGTGACGAGCGTCCCGCACGGCAGCGCCGTCAGGCCGGCGGTGCGGCCGGCGGCTTTGGTGCCGCTGCCGGCATTGCGGCCGCGGGCGCGAGCCGTCCCTCGAGTGGCGGGCAGGTTTACTGCAACGGCAGTGGTTGCCGTCCGGTCAGCCGCGGCTGCCATCTCGAATATCGCGGCGGCGGCGGCCCCGGCAACGACGCCAATGCCGAGGTTTGTTACTGATCTCTTGAGTCGTCCCGGTCTAAAGCATGATCCGGAAAAGTGCGCAGCGGTTTTCCGAAAAGATCATGCTCAAACAACGACCTAAAGCGCGACGACGATTCATCCAAATCTCATCGCGCTTTAGTGCGCAACTGCGCACGGGAGTCGGGACGATCAATTCGAGATCGCGCTCGCCGCGATGTTCACCGTCAGCGCCAGCAATGCCGTGTTGTAGATGAATGACACGATGCCGTGCGCGGTGGCGGTGCGGCGGATGGTCTTGTCGGTGATGCCGACGTCGGAGACCTGCGCGGTCATGCCGATCACGAACGAGAAATAGACGAAGTCCCAATAGTCGGCGTGATCTTCCTTGTCGCCGCTCGGAAACTGCAGCCCGCCCGGCGGGTGGCGGTAATAATCATGAGCGTAGTGCAGCGCGAAGGTCGTGTGCACAGCAGCCCAGGACAGCGCAATGGTGGTGATCGCGATCGTCAGCTCCCATGCCCCGCGATGCGGTGTGCCGAGCTCGGAGACGATCGCCGCAATGCTGGCGAAGGCGCCGGTCGCCGTCGCCAGCAGGATGACGAAGCGGCCGTCGTCCTGCATCGCAGCCGCACGGCGGATGTGCTGGTGGTCGTTGCCCAGCATCATCGCGTAGACCAGTACGAGATAGACCGCGATCAGCGCGTCCCAGCCGAATAGCAGCCGCGTCACCAGCCGGTGCGAGCCCGGCAGCAGCAGGCAGACCAGCACGCCGGCTGCGAGCGCGATGAAGGTGCGCGGCCGCGCATAGATCAGCCGCACCGGCCGCGACATCTTGCGGAAGCGGACGAGGGCGGGATCGTCTTTGTCAGTGGCCATGATGATGGCTCTATCGCTATTGCCGCGGCGGCGGCCGGCTCCCTCGCCCCGCAAGCGGGGCGAGGTGAAGTCGTGCGTTACGTCAGCTCTTCCGCTCGGCGACGAAGCGCGCGGCGGCCTGCAGCACGGCGGCGCGGTCGCCGAAGATCGACACTGCGCTGTCGGCGCGCGCGAGCAGGTCGCGGACGCGCTGCTTAGCGCCGTCGATGCCGAGCTGCGTGACGAAGGTGGTCTTGCCGAGCGCGGCATCAGCGCCGGCCGGCTTGCCGAGGGCGGCCGCGTCACCTTCGACGTCGAGCAGGTCGTCGGCGATCTGGAAGGCCTCGCCGAGCGCGCGGCCGTAATCGTCGAGCGCCTGGTATTCCTTCTGCGAGGCCTGGCCGAGGATCGCGCCGGCGATGCAGCCGTAGCGCAGCAGCGCGCCGGTCTTCATCTGCTGAATGCGGGCGACATCGATCGGCTCGTTGCCGCCGAAGCGGCCTTCGCCGGCGAGATCGAGCATCTGGCCGCCGACCATGCCGCCGATGCCGGCGCAGCGCGCCAGCGCGCGCGTCAGCAGCAGACGCACATTGGCGTCGCGATGGATCTCGTCGCGGGTGACGATGTCGAAGGCGAGCGTCAGCAGGCCGTCGCCGGCGAGAATCGCGGTCGCGTCATCGGTCTGCTTGTGCAGGGTGGGACGGCCGCGGCGCAGGTCGGAATTGTCCATCGCCGGCAGATCGTCATGGATCAGCGAGTAGCAGTGAATGCATTCGAGCGCGGCGCCCACGAGCAACGCCGCTTCGCGCGGCACGCCGAACACGGTGGCGCTCTCGACCACCAGGAACGGCCGCAAGCGCTTGCCGCCATTCAGGCTCGAATAGCGCATTGCGTCCATCAGTCGCTTGGGCCGGGCGATCTCATCGTGCAGGATATCGTCCGTCAGCAGGCGGCCGAGCAGGGCCTCGGTGTCATCAGCGGTCTTGTCCAGACGTTTGGCGAAATCGGACGGGGACGTGCCGGTCATCAAGAAGGGCTCCAGAACTAAAATTCGGCGGGACAATCCTTTATGCGCCCGCCCCAGTCAATCGTTTGGAAGGCCTAAAAAGTGCTGGAAAAGGCCCGAATTATCACAGACTTAATGCCGGGCTCGTGGCCGCGTTTCGTTCTCCGCCGGAAAGGTCGATTTGCGCATCGTTAAAATCCTGCTGGCGTTGCTCGCGGTCGTGGTTCTCGCGCCCTATGTGATCGCGCCGTTCTACCGCGCCGGCCATCCGGTCTCGACACTGATGCTCTGGCGCAGCCTGCGGGGCGCGCCGATGCAGCGGGAATGGATCGATCTGGCGGCGATGTCGCCCTATCTGCCGCGTGCGGTGGTGGCGGCCGAGGATGCGCATTTCTGCAAGCATCACGGCATCGATTGGGGCGCTCTGCGCGAGGCGATCGACGACGCCAGGGAGGACGGTACCGCCTTCCGCGGTGCCTCCACCATCACCCAGCAGGTCGCGAAGAACCTGTTCCTCTGGCAGGGGCGGGATTTTGTCCGCAAGGCGCTGGAATTCCCGCTGGCGCTGTGGATCGACTTCGTCCTGCCCAAGGCACGGATCCTGGAAATTTACCTCAACATCGCCGAGCTCGGCCCGCAGGGCCAGTTTGGCGTGGAGGCGGCCAGCGCCTATGCCTTCGGCAAATCGGCCGAGGACCTCTCGTCCCGGGAGGCGGCGCTGCTGGCCTCGATCCTGCCGAATCCGGTCAAACGCAGCGCCCGGACTCCCGGGCCGGGCGTCCGGCGGCTGGCCGCGACCTATATGGCGCGGGGGCAGGCCTCGTCGCTTTCGACCTGTTGGCGGGAAAATCGCTGATTTTTGGCCCATTCCGGGCGTATTTTCCGGTCCAAGAGCCTAGCTTTACGGCCAGCCTTCCTCTATAAGCCCGGCCTTGATCGGCATTCAGCTCGCCCCGTATTGCGGGTGCTGAGCCGTCCCCCGCGGACGATGCCCGGATGAACACCAATCCCTAGAGGATATTGAAATGGCCGTTCCGAGACGAAAAACTTCGCCGTCGCGCCGTGGCATGCGCCGCTCGGCAGACGCCATCAAGAAGCCGACCTATGTGGAAGACAAGGACTCCGGCGAGCTCCGTCGTCCCCACCACCTGGACCTCAAGACCGGCATGTACAAGGGCCGTCAGGTCCTGAAGAAGAAAGAGTCCTAAAGTTTAGGACCTTTCTTCGGGCAGGATGATTTCACCTGCCTGATTTCGGCCAACACATGAGATATGACAGTGACGGCGGCGGAGCCAATGCTTCGCCGCCGCATTGTCCTGTCCGGATATCTAGAAGGCATTTCGCCGATGGTCGGTTTCCCGCTGCTCCTGATTCCGCTCGCGGTCTACAACATCATCGCCTTCCTGATGCCGAGCGTGTCCTTCACGGACGTGCTGTTCAAGGTGCCGATGATCACGGGCGAGACCTGGCCGGTCACGCTCGCCGATCTGATGCTCGCGCTCGGGATCGTGCTGCTGCTGCTCGAGGTGGTCAAAGGGGCGCGGCCCGGCTCGAAATTCCTGATGGACCATCTGCTGTCGCTGATCGTGTTCGGCGCCGCGGCTGCCGAATTCGTGATGTGGCCCAAATTCGGCAACTCCACTTTTTTCCTGCTGGTGCTGCTCGCGATGGCCGATTTCCTCGGCGGTGTCGCCCAGCGCACGCGCCGCCGCGTCACTTATGTCGCCGAGACGACCGTGCCCGCGCCGCGCAAGTCCAAGCGCCAGGCCGAGGCGGATGATGCCGTGGTCGAACCCAAGTTCGAGCCGATGTCCGCGCCGCAGCCAGCCCCGATGGCGCCGCCTGCACCTTCTGCGCAGTCGGTCGCCGAATCCGTGCTGATGGATCATCCGGCGCCGAAGCCGGTGATCCCGCCCTCGCCGGAAATTCCCTCGCCGCATCTGCAGCCGGGCAACGGCACGCCGCCGTCTCCCGACGCGCCGCGCTGATCGAGCTTACGCCACCTGCCGCGTGCGCGCGGTGACGCTGCCGAGCGGGTGCTTGCTGCCATAGGCCACCCGCGCATCTTCGGACGAGGCGCGGCGGAGCCTGCTGGTCTGGGGCAGGTGCTCGGCATTGGCGAGGAGCTGGGTGACAAAGCTCGAATCGGGGCGCGGCAGCGGGGCCTTGTAGATCAACTGGACAGTCGGGATCACCGGCACCAGGGCCGTGCCCGTGCTGCCTTCCGCCACTTCCGATCGATCAGTACCCAACATCGCTATCACCGTTGATCCGGCGGAGCCTGTCGCGTTTCGGGACGCTGGCGCCGGGTGCGTGTCAGTACTCGCAAGGCCTATGCCGGACGGGCCGGTTTGGTTCCGACGTCCGTTCACAACGTGGTTTCCAAATTGTTTATGAACTTTGCCTAGGGTCGTAGGCGAATCTGGCCATATTCTGTACCGGCGCTGCACTCCCCGCTGTCCCGAAACGAGGCGATTTTGACCCCTGCATTGCCGCAAGCCTCCGACATCCTGGCTTCACTCGGTCAGGCCGTATTCGCCTGGGACATCGCCAGCGATGTCATCGTCTGGGGTGAGCAACTCCCCGCCGTCTTCCCCGGTATTCCCTCGGAGCGGCTTTCGACCGGCGCCGAATTCGCCAAGCTGATCGAGCCCGCGCAGACGCTGCGGACCGCGGCGCTGGCGCAGACCTCCGCCGTGCATGGCGCCGACGGCACGCCCTACCGGGTCGAGTACGGCGTGCGTGTGAGCGCCTCCGATCCCGTGGTCTGGGTCGAGGAGACCGGCCGCTGGTTCGCCGGCCCCGACGGACGCCCCACGCGCGCGATCGGTTCCGTCCGCATCAACAATGAGCGCCACGCCCGCGACGAGGAGTTGGCCAAGCTCGCCCGGCTCGACCCACTCACCGGCGAGCTCAACCGCTCGCATCTGATCGCGGCGCTGGCCGAGGCGATCGAGGAGACCACCCGCTTCCGCTCGACCGCGGCCTTCATGCTGGTCGGCATCGATCATCTCGCCCGCGTCAACGACGCCTTCGGCTTCGACGTCGCCGACGCTGTGATCCTCGACGTCGCGAAGCGTATCCGCGCGCGCCTGCGCGGCGGCGACGTGCTCGGGCGCTTCTCCGGCAACAAGTTCGGCCTGATCCTGAAGAACTGCACCATCGACGACATGAACGTCGCCGCCGAGCGTTTCCTCGCCGGCATCCGCGACGAGGTGGTGCCGACGAAATCCGGTCCGGTCTCGGTCACCGCCTCGATCGGCGCGGTCAGCCTGCCGCGCTACGCCCGCAACACCGACGAGGCGGTCAACCGCGCCCATGAAACGCTGGACGCCGCCAAGCGGCGCCGCGTCGGCTCGTTCGCGGCCTGGCGTCCGGACGCCACGCGCGATGCGCAGCGCCGCGTCAACATCCGCGTCACCGACGAGATCGTCACCGCGCTGAACGAGCGCCGCATCAAGCTCGCCTACGAGCCCGTGGTCGCGGCCGGCTCGCGCGAGCGTGCATTCCATGAGTGTCTGGTGCGGATGGACCAGGGCGACGGCCAGGTGCTGCTGGCGCCCGACATCGTGCCGGTCGCCGAACGGCTCGGCCTGATTCGCCTGGTCGATCACCGCGTGCTCGAACTCGTCGTCGCCGAGCTCGCCGCTGTGCCCGATATCTGCCTCAGCCTCAACATCTCGCCGGATACGACCATGGATCCGGACTGGTGGGCGAGCATCGAATCGCTGATGCGCGCGCATCCCGGCGTCGCCGAGCGGCTGATCGTCGAGATCACCGAGACGGTCGCGATCCAGGATATCGACGACGTCCGCGGCTTCGTCACGCGGCTGAAGAATTTCGGCAGCCGCATCGCCATCGACGATTTCGGCGCCGGCTACACCTCGTTCCGCAATCTGCGCAAGCTCGGCGTCGATATCGTCAAGATCGACGGCGCCTTCGTGCAGAACATCACCCATTCCGCCGACGACCGCGCCTTCGTGCAGACCCTGATCGACCTCGCCCGCCGCCTCGACATCAAGACGGTGGCCGAATGGGTGCAGGACGAGGACGCCGCCAACATGCTGCGCGACTGGGGCTGCGACTACATCCAGGGCCGCCTGATCGGCCTCGCCTCCGCCGACCGCCCGTGGGGTCGGCTCTCTCCTCCGTCATTGCGAGCGTAGCGAAGCAATCCAGAATCTTTTCGCGACGGCAGTCTGGATTGCTTGGCTGCGCTCGCAATGACGATGCGGCAGGCTACGCCACGCAAATCCCGGGCACCGCCACCTTCTCGAACAGATGCGGGCTCGCAACCGCGGACGTCGGGTAGTCCGCGATCTTCGCGTGGAATTCCGGGTGCGTGAACGCCGCGCGGAAATGCGCACTGGATTCCCAGACCGCATAATTGAGATAGGTCGGATTGTCGCCGACGGCGCGGTGGAGCTGGGTCGAGATGAAACCCGGCTGCCGCTTCATGAAGGCGGCATCGTCCTGCCAGCTCGTCAGGAAGCTCGCTTCATCCGCCGCATCCAGCGTGAACAGGTTCACCAGCACCACGGGGCCGGCATCGAGCGCGATCTGGCGGTCGATCGGGAAACTCGGGTCGAGCGGACGCATCTGGGGCATGGCATCACTCCGTGTAAATTGGTATCATCATGTCAATTCGACAGGATGTGACATAGATATTTGACATGATGATGTCAATACGGAACAATAATTACAAATGACCGGGAAGATATGACCAAGAGCAAACGTACCCCGGCGGGTGATGCCCTGACCGGCTTCATCCTCGATCTGTTCCGGGCCAACGGCTTGCTTCTGACCGCCGGTGACCGGCTGGTGGCGCCGCTCGGCCTCACCAGCGCGCGCTGGCAGATTTTGGGGGCGATCGTCGATGCCGAGCGCCCGGAGCCGGTGGCCTGGCTGGCGCGTAACCTCGGCGCCAATCGCCAGAACGTGCAGCGGATCGTCAACGACCTCGAGCGGGATGGCCTCGTGGCGTTCGAGACCAACCCGCATCACCGCCGCGCGCAGCTTGTGGTGCTCACCGACAAGGGCAGGCAGGTCTACGATGCCGCCGGCCGCCTGCAGATCCCATGGGTCAACGGCCTGGCGGATGGACTGTCGGTGAAGGAGATCGAGACGGCGCATCGCGTGATCGGCGCACTGCGCGACCGGCTGGAGGGAGGCGGCGAGGGGTGATTGCGCCGCCTCTCACGCCCCCTCATCCAGCGCCACGAGCTCGCGCTTCTTGCGCAGCGCCGGCAGCAGTGGCGCGATCAGCAGGATCAGCGCCAGCACGAGGCACGCCGCCGAGATCGGCCGCTGCACGAAAGTCCAGAGATCGCCCTGCGACAGGATCAGCGACTTGCGCAGATTGTTCTCCAGCATCGGCCCGAGCACGAAGGCGAGTACCAGCGGCGCCGGCTCGTAGCCGAGCTTGCGCATGAAATAGCCGATGATGCCGAACGCGATCATCACATAGACGTCGAACACGTTGTTGCTGGAGCAGTACACGCCGAGGATCGTGAACAGGATGATCAGCGGGAACAGGATGTTGTAGGGCAGCTTCAAAAGCTGCACCCACATGCCGATCATCGGCAGGTTCAGGATCAGCAGCATGACGTTGCCGATATACATGCTGGCGACGATGCCCCAGAACAGGCCGGGGTTTTGCGTGATCAGCAGCGGTCCCGGCTGCAGGCCGTGGATGACGAAGGCGCCGAGCAGCAGCGCCATCACCACGTTCGGCGGGATGCCGAGCGTCATCAGTGGAATGAATGCGCCGCCGGCCGCCGCGTTGTTGGCGGATTCGGGGCCCGCGACGCCTTCGATCGCGCCATGGCCGAACCGCTCCGGTGTCTTCGACAGCCGCTTCTCCAGCGCATAGGACGCAAACGAGGCCACCACCGCGCCGCCGCCCGGGAGAATACCGAGCAGGAATCCGAGCAGCGTGCCGCGCGCCACCGGGCCGGTGCTCGCCTGCCAATCGGCCTTGTTGGGCAAAAGCTGCGTGATCTTCGCGTTGATGATGTCGCGCTTGATCGCCTGCTCGGTGTTGAGCAGCACCTCGGCGACGCCGAACAGGCCCATCACGACGGGCACGAGGCCGATGCCGTCGATCAGCTCCATGCGACCGAAGTTCAGGCGCGGCTGCGCCGTGATGCTGTCGAGCCCGATCAGCCCGAGCACGACGCCGATGCACGCCATCAGCAGCGCCTTCGGCATCGAGCCCTGGGTCAGGAAGGTCAGCACCACGAGGCCGAGCACCATCAGGCTGAAATACTCGGCCGGACCGAATGCAATCGCGATGCTGGCAAGCCGCGGCGCCACCAGCATCAAAGCGACCAGCGCGAACGTGCCGGCAATGAAGGAGCCGAAGGCGGAGATGCCGAGCGCGGGGCCGGCGCGGCCCTGCTTCGCCATCTGGTGGCCGTCGATGCAGGTGACGACGGAGGCGGCTTCGCCGGGGATGTTGACCAGGATCGAGGTGGTCGATCCGCCATACATCGAGCCGTAATAGATGCCGGCCATCATGATGATGCCGGATTCCGGCGTGCCCGACAGCGTCACCGGCAGCAGCAGCGACATCGCCGAGATCGGCCCGATGCCGGGCAGCACGCCGACCAGCGTGCCGATGAAGACACCGATGAAGCAGTAGAGCAAATTGATCGGGAGCAAGGCGACGCCAAACCCATGCGCGACGTTGAGCAGCGTATCCATGCGATCAGCCCATCCCGAACTGGCCCGAGGGCAACTGGATCAACAGCAGCCGCGTGAGCACCCACCACATGCCCATGGGCACCAGCACGGCGACCGGGATCGCCAGCGTCCAGCGCACGGGGTCGATCAGCCGCAGCAACAGCAGCATCAACGGGATCGACGACAGCAGAAATCCCAGCGGCTCCAGCGCGAAGGAGAACACCACGAGGCAGGCAATCACGAGCAACGGCTTGCTCCAACGCGCATTCTCCCAGCGCGAGGCCAGCGTCGGTCCGCCCTCGGTGATTGCCGCGATGATGATGGAGCCCGCGAACACGCACATCAGGATGCCCGTGTAGAACAGCACGTAGCCGGAGCCGGGATCGTTGATGGTGCCGAGCTTGAGCTTCAATCCCTGCCAGATCACGAAGCCGCCGAGCGCGAGCCCGATCAGCCCGCCCCAGAGCTCGGAGTTGTTGAAGCGGAGTTTGACGTTGGTTTGGTCGGTCATGTGAGACACCTCTCGACCACCGTCACCCTGAGGTGGCCGCTTCTTCAGCGGCCCTCGAAGGGCGACGGTGCCCCAATCCATCCTTCGAGGCGAGCCGCAAACGCGGCTCGCACCTCAGGATGACGCCAGCATGTGTGGCGATACGACTCTACTTCTTCGCAAGTCCGAGCGCGTCGATCACCTTGCGCTCGGACTCCGTGACCTCGACGACGAACTTCTTGTAGTCCTCGGTGTTCTTGTAGTTCGGCACCATGTCGTATTTGGCGAGCGTCGCGATCACCGCGGGATCCTCGACCGCCTTCTTGAAGGCGTCGTGCAGCTTGGCGACGATCTTGGGATCCACGCCCTTCGGGCCGGCGATGCCGAACGGGGAATCATAGACCATGGGATAGCCGAGCTCCTTCAGCGTCGGCACATCGGGATAGTTCGGCGACCGCGCGCCGGTCCACACCATCAGCAGCTTCAGCTTGCCGGCATCGACCAGCGGCCGCCATCCCGTGGAATCGGCCTGCAGCATGGTGTGCTGGCCCAGCACCGCGGCGTTGGTCTCCGCGCCGCCCTTGAACGGCACCTGCGTGAGCTTGATGCCGGACATTGCCGCGATCTGCTCCATGCCGATATGCAGCGAGGTGCCGGTGCCCGGCGTCGCGTAGGTCACCTTGCCCGGATTGGCCTTGGCGAAGTCGACGACGTCCTTCCAGGACTTGAACTGCGACTCCGCGCTGGTGGTCACGCCGAACGTATAGCCGGTGAGGTGAATGATGTAGGTGAAGTCCTTGGCCGGATCCCACGACACCTCCTGCATCAGGGGCAGGCGGAACACGGTGATCGGAATCTGCGCGATGGTGTAGCCGTCGGGCTTTGCGGCCGCCGCCATGGTCGCAGGGCCCACCGTACCGCCGCCGCCGGCCTTGTTGTCGATCACGATCGGCTGCCCCAGCACCTTCGAGGCGCTGTCGGCGATCGCGCGCATCGAGATGTCGGTGGAGCCGCCGGCCGGCCACGGCACGATCAGCGTGATGGGTTTGCTTGGATAGTCCTGCGCACTGGCGGGGCCTGCGAGCAGCGCGCCCACAACATGCATGGCGGCAAAGGCAATCGTCTTCAGCCCGTATCGCGACATCGAAACTCCTCCCGCACGGCGGCCTCGTTGGACCGCCGTTTCTCTTTGTTATGACGGGATTGTCCCCGAAATCATCGGAGAAGAAAAGCGCATTGCGTGGATCGTCCGCGAGCGCGAGGCAGTGATCCCCGCGGAAACGGGACGTGCGACAATTGGTCGTTTTGGGGTGTGCCGAGAGGCGGAATTTGAAGGAGCCGCAGCCTTACGCCACGCGCCGAACCGCGTTCAGCGTCTCGATGGTGCGTCCGACCTCGGCCGCCGGGCAGGGCTTGCCGAAATAATATCCCTGCACGGCGGTGCAGCCGCACTCGCGGACGAAGTCGAGCTGTTCGGCGGTCTCGACGCCTTCCGCGGTGGTCTCCACCCCGAGCACGGAGCCGAGGCTGGCGATGGTGCGGACGATGGCGACGCTCTCCGGGCTTTCGCCGAGCGTGCCGACGAAGGAGCGGTCGATCTTGATGCGGTCGAACGGAAACTTGCGCAGATAGCTCAGCGAGGAATAGCCGACACCGAAATCGTCGAGGCTGACGCGGACGCCCAGCGCACGGAGCTGATGCAGGATCTCGATGGTGGCTTCGCTGTCGTCGAGCAGGGCGGTCTCGGTAACCTCGAGCTCGAGCCGCTGCGGCGGCAGGCCGGCCTCCGCCAGCGCGCTCGTGACCAGCGCCACCAGCCCGCGCGAGCGGAATTGCACCGGCGACAGGTTCACCGCAACGGTGACCTCGGGCCAGGACGCCGCGGTGGCGCAGGCGGTGCGCAGCACCCACTCGCCGATCGGAACTATCAGCCCGGTCTCTTCCGCGATCGGAATGAATTCGGCCGGCGAGACGAGGCCGCGCGAGGGATGCTTCCAGCGCAGCAGCGCCTCGAAGCCGGTGAGCTCGGAGCTCTCGAGCCGCATCTGCGGCTGGAATACCAGATGGAATTGGTTTCCTTCCAGCGCGCCGCGCAGATCATGCTCCAGCGCATGCCGGCTGCGCGCCTCTTCTTCCATCTCGGGCTCGAACAACTGATATGCGCCGCGCCCCTTGGCCTTGGCCTGGTACAGCGCGAGGTCGGCGCATTTCATAAGCTCGTCGGCGTCTAGACCGTGATCGGGCGCGATCGCGATGCCGACGGAGACGCCGACATGGATCGACTGACTTTCCAGCGGCGGCGGATGACCGATGATCTCGACCAGGCGACGGGCGAGCTTCTCGGCCGACTGCGGCTGCGGTCCGCGCTGGAGCACGGCGAACTCGTCACCGCCGAGGCGCGCGACGGTGTCGTGCTCGCCGACATTCTCCTTCAGCCGCGCCGCGACCCAGCGCAGCAGCCGGTCGCCGGCGGCGTGGCCGAGCCGGTCGTTGACGGTCTTGAAATTGTCGAGGTCGAAGCACAGCACGGCCATCGCGCCGCCGGCGATCGCGACCTGGTTCAGGCCCTCGCCCATTTTCTCGCGGAACAGCGTGCGGTTGGGCAAATCAGTCAGGGAATCGTGCCGCGCCATATGCGCCACGCGGGCCTGGGCCTTGTGGCGCTCGGTGACGTCTTCATAGGTGACGACCCAGCCGCCATGCTCCATCCGCTTGTGATTGAGCTTGATGATGCGGCCGTCGCTCAAATGGCGATGCAGCGTGTGCTCGCCCTCGCGCAGCCGCTCGACATAGTCGGCATAGAGCTTGGCGCCGGTCATGTTCGGATGGATGCCGATCGTGCAGCTATGCTCCATGATCTCGCGCATCGAGACGCCCGGCTTCACGATATCGGCCGACAGCCCGTACATCTCGATATAGCGGCGATTGCAGACGATCACGCGCAGGCTCGAATCGAGCATGCACAGGCCCTGGCTCATGTTGTTCAGGGCTGCGTCGAAGCGCCGATACTGCTCGCTCAGCTCCTCGACCGCGTTCTCGCGCTCGGTGATGTCCTCGTAGGTGGCGACGAAGCCGCCCTCGTCCAGCGCGCAATAGCGCACCGAGATGATGGTGTCGTTCGTCATGCGCCGGCGCATCGGCGAGGAGTCGCGGCGTGCGAGCCGTTCGCGGGCGGTTTCCAGGACCTGCTTCGGGGTGTATTCCGAAGAGAACGCGCCGTTCGTCATCGATCGTTCGATCAGCTCGCCGAGATGCGTGCCGGGCCGGGTCTCCTCCAGCGACAGCCGATAGATCTTGCGGTAGGTGGTGTTGCAGACGCGCAGCCGCATGTCGCTATCGTAGAAGGCGAGCCCGTGCGCCATGTTCTCCAGCGCCGCGTCGAGCATGACGTTCTGCTGCCGCAACGTCTCCTCGTATTGCAGCCGTTCGGTGACGTCCTCGTGCACGGTGACCCAGCCGCCGTCGGGCAGGAAGCGGGAGACCGCCTGCACCATCCGTCCGTCATAGCGCATCACCAGCAGGGTCTTCGCCTTCCGGCCGCGCACGTCCTCCAGGCGCGTCTCGTGGAATTCGTCGGCCGACATGCCCGGCTTGTTGCCGCGCGAGAGCCAGTGGTCGATGGCGGTGCCGTGCGCGACGCCCGGCTTCACGATGGCGGGGTCGAGGTTGTAGAGATTCAGGAAGCGCTCGTTGCAGACGACGACGCGGCTGTCGGCGTCATACATGATGAGGCCGTGCGACATGTTGGCGAGCGCGTGCTGGCTGCGCTCGGTCTGCACGCGCAATTCCGCCTCCAGCCGGGCGAGGCGGCTGACGTCGTCGCAGATCGTCATCCAGCCGCCGCCGGGAAGCGGCTTCAGCTCGAGCGACATCACGAGGCCGCTCGCAAGCCGCTGCTCGGTGCGGAACGGCTTGCCGCGCCCGATCTGCGCGATCCGCGCCGAATACAGCGCGTCGAGGTCGCCTTCCGGAAAGTTTCCGCGCGCGGCGCTATGCGCGAGCACCTCGCGATAGCTCGTGCCGACGCGCACGACATCGGCCGACATGTCGAACAGGCTGAGGTAGCGCCGGTTGACCACCACGATGCGATTGTCGGCGTCATAGACGCAGACGCCCTGCTCCATGTGATCGAGCGCAAGCTGGCCGAGTGCGACCAGGGCTTCCGGGCCCTGCTCGCGGCGTGCACCAAGCTCGTTGTCGCGGGTCGACGTCATGGGATCGTCTGGGTCTCGGCGGGCAATAGACTTAACGCAAACTAATTCAGTCGCCGAGGGTAGCGAAGAGGCGGGAAAATTCCCTTAAGCGCAGTAGTTTACGGAGGGTGACCGGCGATGCAGAGATGCGTGTGCTGGGGCCATGCATCAACCGGAATCGGGTGTCTTGTACCGTCACCCTGAGGCGCCGAAGCGAAGCGGAGGCCTCGAAGGGCGACGGCCCGGCTGCATTCCGGCCGCTCATCCTTCGAGGCTCACCGCGCTTCGCGCGGCGAGCGCCTCAGGATGACGGGGTGAGTGTGGAGGCCGCGTGCGGCCCTACGGCCCGTACAGCACGAGCTCGGTGTCAGTGAGATCGCCGAGCTGCGGCCGGTGCGGGCCCTTGAAATATTTCCGGCCGCGGCGCTCGGTATAAATACCGGCGAGGCCCGGAATCGGGCCGTTGGCATCGACCGCCACCGAGATCTTGCCGAGCCGCAGCAGCAGCCGGCCGATGCGGCCGGCGCAGGCGGCATATTCGGCGGCACTGCGGCAGTAGATCAGCTTCATCGCCGGCGGCGCGATGAAGCCGCGGCGGATGCGTACCGGCTGCAGGATGAAGGGGAACGTGCCCTTCGGCGTGCGGCAGACGAGGCTGAGGCAATTGTAGCGCGCGTGCCGCGTCAGGAGCTCGGTCTCGGCCTCGGTGAGGCCCTCGATCGTCTTGGCGTGCTGCGAGATCACCTCGATCTTGCTCCAGCGCGGGGCGCGCGCCAGCGCCGGCACCGAGAAGAAGATGCCGCGGCAATAGGCGCGAAAACCCTGCGTCTCGATGATCGGCCAGGTCCACGGTGCCGGGCTGATGTTGAGATAGGTGACGTCCTTGTGCCGCTGCGCGATCTTGGTCAGCAGCGGCGCGTAGTTGCGGTAGGCCGGATCGACATACCAGCTCGACAGATTGCACTGGATGAAGGTCTCTTCGCCGTCCTTCCGCGCCGTGTAGATCAGCAACAGCACGCCGACCGGCTCGCCGTCATTGTCGAGCATGTAGCCGAAGCGCGGATAGCCCTCCGGCACGGGCCGGAAGGCCTGTCGGCGCAGGCCCTGGATCCAGTAGTTGTGCGAGCGGCCGACGAAGCCGCGCGTCAGGAGGTCGGCGACCTTCTCGACGTCGGCTTCGGTGATCTCGCGGCATCGGACCTTGGTGTGAATCACGCTCGTCTTGCCCGTGGAAATGGTCGGCCTCGTTTGGTCTATCGTTTCAGCATGGTCTTTTCGGAAAACCGCTCCGCGCTTTGCGCTACGCGGCCCTTCGGGTCCGGATCATGCTCTAGCGCCAGCCTTCGCCGTGAGCGTCAGCCGCAACATGCGGCTGCATGCCCATGATCTCCCGCACCTTGGCGGGCCAGGCGGAGACGTCTGTGCCGTGGGTGTGGAACATGGCGACGGCGAGGCGATCCATGCCGAAGGCGACGCAGCCGGTGTGCGCGGGCTCGCCATTGGCGTCCTGGATGCCCCAGGTCGTGCCGAAATGTTCGCGGTGATAGTTGAAGCTCATGCAGGCGGTCGGCTGCTCTTCCGAGCGCAGCGGGATCAGCAGCTCGAACTTGAGCTGCTGCTGCTTCTGGCTCACCGCCTTCATCTGGCCGACGCGGCCGAAGAAGGGATCGCTGGCATAGTCGACGCGGAAGGTCAGCCCGAGATCGGTCGCGATCGCCTGAGCGCGCACCATCCAGCGCTCGCGGAAATCGGCGACGTCGTCGGGCGTGCCGATGCAGACATATTCGCGCATCCGGAACGATTGCAGCCGGTCGAGATGCTTTGACGGCTCGCGGCGGAAGCAGTCGGCGGCGACATCGAAGCGCAGGCCGCCCTTCGGCAACTGGCCGCGGCTCGCCGCGATCGGATAGACCGGATAGCAGGCGGCGGGCGACAGCACGAGGTCGGCCGGCGAGAGCGAGGTGGTCCAGTCGCCGCCGGCATCGAAGCGGCTCACCGCGGCGTTGATCTCGCGCTCGGTGCCGTGCAGGCCGCAGACGCAGCCGAGCAGGTTCGGAAAGCTCTTGAGATAGCCCGACTTCTCGAGCTGGGCGCGGCTCATCACCGGCGGGAAGCGCAGCGCCTCGGTGCCGGCTTCGCGATGCCGGGTGATCAGCGCGGCGAGCTTCTCGACGACGCCCTCGTAAAGCGCGGTGCGGGCGTAGACGCCGTCCGAGCCCATGCGGTGGAACAGCTTGTCGGCGAGATGATCGAGCGGATCGACAATCTCGGGCGCGGTCTCGGGCGAGTTGGGGAGGACGGCAATGTTCATGTTATGGTGTCCTGCTATCTGAAAATTGTTCTTGTTGGCTTAGTCACGAAGGCTCGTCGGCACGCCGCTCATCAGCGTCGAGGTCGCGGCGTTGGCCAGAATGCGGTCGTTGTTGATCATGATCGGCGACGACAACACGTCGCGCAGATGGCGGCCCATGGTGAACTCGCCGTCGTTGCGGTAGCCGGACAGGCCGGCGGTGCGCATCGCATGCATCACGGTCTCGACCGCGAGCTCGGAGGCCTGCACCTTGAGAAGCGTGATCGAGGACTGGAAATCGAGCGAGCCCAGCGCGCGCTCGTCATGCTCGGCGCGGGCAAAGGCGTCGATATTGGCGGCGATCAGCGCTCGCAGTTTTGCCAGAGACATTTTTGCGGCGGTGAAATGCGCGGCCGCCGGCGGCATCTGGCCGCCGGAAGAGCGGGCCGCCTTGCGGATGAAGGCCTGCGCGCGCGTCACCGCAGCGGCGGCGATGCCGGCCCAGGCCGAGGACCAGCACAGATGCGCGAACGGCGTCATGGTCTGGGCGTGGATCTTGTCATAGGATTCGGGGAATACGCGGTCGGCGGGGCAGTCGACCTTCAGCTCGAAGCCGGTCGAGCAGGTGCCGCGCATGCCGAGCGTTTCCCAGCCCAGCGTCCGCTTCAGCGAATAATCGTCCTTGGCGAGCGCCAGCAGCACCTGGTCGGAGGCGGCGGCATCGGTGGCGCGGCGGGCGATGGTGACGAGACCATCGGCTTCGGCGCCGTAGGAAATCACGGTAGCATCGCGCACCAGCGAGACGGTGTCGCCGGCGTGGTCGACCGCAGCCGCGCTGGCGCGGATGTTGCCGCCGTTCTGGCCTTCGGTGGTGGAGGAGGCGAGCAGCCACTGGTCGCGGGCGACCCGGCGCATCATGGTTTCCATCCAGGGAATGCCGTGGCCGTGCCTGACGACGCAGGCGACCTTCGTCGTGTGCATCGCGTAGATCATCGCGGTCGAGGCACAGGCGCGTCCGAGCGTGTAGCAGATGTCGGTGACGTCGTGGATCGAGGCGTTAAGGCCGCCGAACTCGGCGGGGATCATGACGCCGAGCAGCTTCTGCTCGCGTGCAACTTCGAAAGCCTTGTGCGGGAAGCGGGCGTCGCGATCGACGCCATCTGCGTCCGCCGCTGCGGCAGCCGCGGTTCGCGCGGCGCGTTCGATCAGGGACGGACCCTCTTCGAGGAAGCTCGTTTGCGTTTCGTCGACAGTGAGGACCGCTTCACGCACGTTCATACTCGTCCGCCTCCGGTTTATCGTTCAGGATCGCCAGCCATCATTCGCGATGCCGCTGAAGGCGATCCTCCGACCATCTTTGCTTGTGAGATCAGGCTACGGATTTAATTCAAATTCGTCGATGAAATAGAGGGTAAACAAAGCCCCATTCCGAATGAACAGTTAAGGTCCGGTTGTTTGCAAACTCCGGATTTCCGCGATCGCGTTAGGGATCTGGAAGAAGGTGGGATTTCCTACAATCTGAGTCATCGTTTACTAAGAAGCGTGAAGTAATGGTCGCGCCCATTGTGGGATCGGTCCGTCGCGCCCATCGTACCGGGCGACAGGTCCGACCTTTTGTAGACAGATGGGAATTTAACCATGCAGGCCTTCGACACCGACGTGCGCGATCGCATCATCAAGCTGGTGAAGGGCATCCTCGAACAGAACTCGCTCACCGCCGATGTCACGCCGCAGACAAAGCTCGTCGATGCCGGCCTGACCTCGATGGACATGGTCAACCTCATGCTGGGCGTCGAGGCCGAGTTCGACTTCACGATTCCCCAATCCGAGATCACGCCGGAGAATTTCCAGTCCGTCGAGACGCTGGAGCGGATGGTCTCGACCCAGCTGCAGCCGGCGAACGCAGCGTAGGCCGGCTCTCTCCTCCATCATTGCGAGCCACCGGGTCCGCGCGTTGCGCGGCCCGATGACAGGCTCAGCGAAGCAATCCAGCCTGTCTCCGCAGCGGCAGCCTGGATTGCTTCGTCGCTTCGCTCCTCGCAATGACGCCGATCGGGCGCACCACCCCGTTCCAAAACCGCCGTAAAACTGGCATAGCTTAACCATGTCGCAGGTAGCGGACAGGGTGGAGCAGGCATGACGCAGGCGGTATTGGGCATCATCGGCGGCTCGGGCATCTATGACCTGCCGGGGCTCGAGGGCGCGCACGAAGAGGTGATCAAGAGCCCCTGGGGCGAGCCGTCGGCTTCCTTAAGGCGCGGCTCCATCGCCGGCCTGCCGATCGTGTTCCTGCCGCGGCACGACAAGGGCCACCGTCTGTCGCCCTCCGACATCAATTACCGCGCCAATATCGACGTGTTGAAGCGCGCCGGCGTCACCGATCTGATCTCGCTGTCGGCCTGTGGCTCCTTCAAGGAGGAACTGCCGCCCGGCACCTTCGTGCTGGTCGATCAGTTCGTCGACCGCACCCACAAGCGCGAGAGCTCGTTCTTCGGCCGGGGCTGCGTCGCGCATGTGTCGATGGCACACCCGGTCTCGCCGCGGCTGCGGATTCATCTCGCCGCGGCCGCCGAAGCCGAAGGCCTCGCGATCGCGCGCAGCGGCACCTATGTCTGCATGGAGGGGCCGCAATTCTCCACCTATGCGGAGAGCATGACCTACAAGACGCTGGGCTATTCCGTGATCGGCATGACCAACATGCCCGAGGCGAAACTCGCCCGCGAGGCCGAGATCTGCTACGCCACCGTCGCGATGGTGACCGATTTCGATTGCTGGCATCCGGATCACGATGCCGTCACCGTGCAGGACATCATCCGCGTGCTGACCTCGAATGCCGACAAGGCCAAGGCGCTGGTGGCGCGGCTGGCCAAGAATTTTCCGCGCGAGCACGAGCCGTGCCCGATCGGCTCGGACCGCGCGCTCGACACCGCGCTGATCACCGCGCCCGAGGCGCGCGATCCCGAACTGCTGAAGAAGCTCGATGCGGTGGCCGGGCGCATCCTGCGCGGCTGAGACGCAAGAAAGACGAAAAGGCAGAACGCCATGAAGGTCGACGGCAAGCATTTCCGCAGCATCTGGCGTGAGCGCGACGGCTGGTCGGTCGGCGCGATCGACCAGCGCCGGCTGCCGCATGAGTTCATCGTTGCAAAGCTGACCTCGTGCGAGGACGCAGCGGTCGCGATCCGCGACATGCTGGTGCGCGGCGCGCCGCTGATCGGCGCCACCGCAGCTTACGGCATGGCGCTGGCGATGCGCGAGGATTCCTCCGACGCCGGCCTGAAACGCGCCTACGACACGCTGGTCGTGGCGCGGCCGACCGCGATCAATCTGAAATGGGCGCTCGACGAAATGCGCACGACGCTTGCGCCGATCGATCCCGTTGAACGGGCAGAGGCGGCCTATGCGCGCGCCGACGAGATCGTCGAGCAAGACGTCGAGATCAATCGCGGCATCGCCGCCAACGGTTTTGCGCTGATCGAGGCGATCGTGGCCAGGAAGAAGCCGGGCGAGACGGTCAACGTGCTGACCCATTGCAACGCCGGCTGGCTCGCCACCGTCGACTGGGGCACCGCGACCGCGCCGATCTATCTCGCGCACGAACGCGGCATCAAGATCCATGTCTGGGTCGACGAGACCCGCCCGCGCAACCAGGGCGCCTCGCTCACGGCGTGGGAGCTCGGCCATCACGGCGTGCCGCACACCGTGATTCCCGACAATACCGGCGGGCACCTGATGCAGCACGGCATGGTCGATCTCGCCATCGTCGGGACCGACCGCGTCGCCGCCAATGGCGACGTGTGCAACAAGATCGGCACCTATCTGAAGGCGCTCGCCGCGCACGACAACAACGTGCCGTTCTATGTCGCACTGCCGTCGCCGACGATCGACTTCGCCGTCAATGACGGCATCCGCGACATCCCGATCGAGCAGCGCAGCGGGGCGGAGGTGACCGACATGACCGGCCGCACCGCTGATGGCAGGCTGGAGACGGTACGCATCGTGCCCGAGGGCTCGCCGGTTGCGAACTACGCCTTCGACGTGACCCCGGCGCGGCTCGTGACTGGGCTGATCACCGAGCGCGGCGTGCTGAAGCCGGATCGCGCTGCGCTGGCGGCGGCGTTTCCGGAGCGGGTCGCGGCTGCGGCTGAGTAGCTCAGTTTACTGGGCGCAATCGCTCCACGTCGTCATTGCGAGCGCAGCGAAGCAATCCAGAGTCCTCTCCGCGGAAAGACCCTGGATTGCTTCGTCGCTTCGCTCCTTGCAATGACGATCTCACTACCCCAGCTTCAACCCCGTCGCCTTCTCGAGCTCCGCGATCGCCTGTGCGCCGCTGGCGACCTTGATCGTGGTCATGCCCATCTCGCGCGCCGGCTTCAGATTGACGCCGAGGTCGTCGAGATAAACGCACTTGCCCGGATCGACCTTCAGCGTTTCCACCATCAGCCGGTAGATGCGCGGGTCCGGCTTGCGCAGGCCGATCTTGGCGGATTCGATGACGTGGTCGAACAGCACCATCACCTCGGCGATATAGAGCGAGCGCCCCGTCATGCTGCCGATCGCGTTGGCCGGCAGATTGTTGGTGATGCAGCCGGTCTTGAATTGCGCCTTGATGCGCTTCAATGCCTCGACCATGTCGGGACGCAAATCGCCCTGCAGCAGCGGCAGCACGTCGCGGCCGCGCACTTCCGCGCCGAGCGCGCGCGATTCCTCCGCGAACAATTTGTCGAAGGTCTCGATGTCGACCTCGGCACGCTCGAATTTCGCCCAGGCGTTTTCCAGATGATTGGCGGCATTGGTGCGCCGGATGATGTCGGCCGGCAGGCCGCGCTCGGTCTCGTACCGCTTGAACGCCTCGAACGGCGAGCTCGTCAGCACGCCGCCAAAATCAAAGATCACCGCCTCGACCGTCACGATCCTGCCCTCGTCAATTCCTTTCCAAGAGGGCTAGCATGCGCTATCGGCAAGAGCCAGTCCGAAGCCCTCCTCCGCCGACGCGTGTTCCCATGAAGAAGCTTGCAACTCTCATCACAGCCGCGCTGCTGCTCGCGACGCCCGCTCAAGCCATCGTGGGCGGCGGCACGCCGCAGACCGAGGGCGTCGCGCGCGCCATCGTCACCATCGTCGGGTCGCGCGGCAATTTCTGCACCGGCACCCTGATCGCGCCGAAGCTCGTGCTGACGGTCGCCCACTGCGTGCAGCCCGGCGCCGACTACAAGATCGTCGATCGCGGCGCCGACGGCGCGCCGCAATTGCTGAATGTTCGCATCGTCGCGATCCATCCGAACTTCAACATGCAGGCGATGCAGGCGCATCGCGCCACTGCAGACGTTGCATTGCTGCAACTGGAAATTCCACTGAAAGGAAAAACGACAGTGCCGGTCGGCATGCCGAGTATTCCGATTCAGGTCGGCAGCCGCTTCGTTATCGCCGGTATCGGCGTCACCGTGCGTGGCGACGGCAAGAGCGGCGGCACGATTCGTGTTGCGGGCCTCGTCGCCACCGGGCAGCCCGGCACGCTTCAGATCCGCCTCGTCGATCCCGTAACCAACGGTGTTCGCGACGGAATTGGCGCCTGCACCGGTGATTCCGGCGGTCCCGTGTTCGAGGACAAGCCGAGCGGCTCCGTGCTTGTCGGCGTCGTCAGCTGGTCCACGGGACCAAATGGTGCCGCCGGCTGCGGCGGCCTGACCGGTGTCACGCCGCTCACGCTCTATCGCGACTGGATCCTACAGACCGCGCGAAGCTGGGGCGCGGCGCTTTGATCGCGAATTGATCTATGTCATTTTAATGCGGAAGCGCGATGGGCGACCATGCCCGTCGCGGAGGAAACGCGTCGCCCATCAAGGGCGGCCATAAAAACAAGCAAGGCAAGAAGCAACAATGAATGTCGCTGTTCGCAGTCACGCCACCACCAAGCAGGTTTCAGAGCATTTCGACGTATTGATCGTCGGTGCCGGCATCTCCGGCATCGGGAGTGCCTATCACATCAACAAGCAGCTTCCGGGCACCAGCTACGTGATCCTGGAGACGCAGGCGACGTTCGGCGGCACCTGGTCCACGCATCGCTATCCCGGCATTCGCTCGGACAGCGATCTCCACACCTTCGGCTACAGCTTCAAGCCCTGGGTCGGTCCGCCGATCGCGACCGCCGAAGAAATTCTCGCCTACATGAACGAGGTGATCGACGACAACGATATCGCCCGCCACATCCGCTACAAGCACAAGATCAATTCGGCGAGCTGGTCGAGCGAGCAGAATCTCTGGACCATCGAAGCGGTGACGACCGACACCGGCGAGGCGAAGATTTTCACCGCAAACTTCCTCTGGATGTGCCAGGGCTATTACCGCCATTCGGAAGGCTATACGCCGGAATGGAAGGGCACCGATCGCTTCAAGGGCCGCATCGTCCATCCGCAGACCTGGCCCGAGGACATCGATCTCGCAGGCAAGAAGGTCGTGGTGATCGGCTCGGGCGCGACGGCGGCGACACTGGTGCCGAACATCGCGGACAGTTGCGCGCATGTCACCATGCTGCAGCGCTCGCCGACCTATTTCCGCCTGGGGCGCAACGCGATCGAGATCGCCGAGGAGCTGCGCCGGCTTCAGGTCGAGGAGGCCTGGATCCACGAGATCGTCCGGCGAAAGATCCTGTTCGAGCAGGATGCGTTCACGAAGCTCTGCCTGTCCAAGCCGGAGCAAGTGAAGAAGGAGCTGATCGGCCAGATCAGCGCGGTGCTCGGTCCCGACTACGACGTCGAGACGCATTTCACGCCGAGCTACCGGCCGTGGCGGCAGCGCATTGCGTTCGTGCCGGATGCCGATTTGTTCAAGGGCATCGCCAGCGGCAAGGCGTCCGTCGTCACCGACGAGATCGAATGCTTCGTCGAGAATGGCATTCAGCTCAAATCCGGCAAGCTGCTGGAGGCCGACATCGTCGTCACCGCGACCGGCTTCCACCTCTCTGCGCTCGGCGACATCGCCTTCGAGATCGACGGCAAGCCGCTCGCCTTCGGCGACACCGTCACCTATCGCGGCATGATGTTCACGGGCGTGCCGAACATGGTCTGGGTGTTCGGCTATTTCCGCGCCAGCTGGACGCTGCGCGTCGACCTCGTCGCCGATTTCGTCTGCCGCCTGCTCGGACACATGAAGGCGAAGGGCAGCAAGAAGGTCGAGGTGGCCTTGCGGCCCGAGGACCACAACATGCCGATCCTGCCCTGGATCGATCCGGAAAACTTCAATCCCGGCTACATCATGCGCAACATGAACCTGCTGCCCAAGCGCGGCGACAAGCCGGAATGGCAGCACAGCCAGGATTACTGGACCGAGAAGGACGAGATCCCGAAGACGGATCTCGACGACAAGGCCTTTGTGTACGGGTGAGGGGTCGTTTGGGACGGCGGTACATCCGCCGTCCCGTAGCCCGGATGGAGCGCTAGCGTAATCCGGGAAAGTGGTCGTTGTCCGCGAAAGACCCCGGATTACGCTTCGCTCCATCCGGGCTACTTCATTACGCCTCCGGCATCGCTCCGACATAGGACGAGCTCGGCCGGATCAGCCGTCCCGTCCGCTGCTGCTCGCGCGCATGCGCGGTCCACCCCGCAGCCCGCGCCACCGCAAAGATCGGCGTGAACGCCTGCCTTGGGATCGCCAGCGCGTCGAGCAGGATCGCGGTGAAGAACTCGACATTCGTCTCCAGCGGCCGGTCCGGATTCTTCTTGCGCAGCGCGCTGCGGATATAGGCCTCGACCTCGCCGGCGAACGGCAGATCGGTGCCGTTGGACGCCAGCGCCTCGACCGCGGTCTTGAGCACGTCGGCGCGCGGATCGCGCACGCGATAGACGCGGTGACCAAAGCCCATCATCCGCTCGCCGCGGGCGAGCGCCGCATCCACCCAGGGCTGGATGCGCTCGCGTGAGCCGATCGCGTCGAGCATTTCCAGCACCGGCTCCGGCGCGCCGCCATGCAGCGGACCTGTAAGTGCGCAATAGCCCGCGGTGACAGCTGCAAACAGATCGGCTTGCGTCGAGGCGACGACGCGCGCGGTGAAGGTCGAGGCGTTCATGCCGTGGTCGCTGGCGGTGACGAGATAAGCGTCCAACGCGGTGACCTCGCGCGCGGCGGGCGCACGCCCGTGCAGCATGCGCAGCGTGTCGGCGGCGTGGCTGACGTTCGCATCTGGCGCGATCGGCTCGAGCCCTTTGGCCCGGCGGACCAGCGCGCCCGCGATCACCGGAAACGCGCCGACGATGGTCGCCTCATGCGCGAGGCCATGCTCGGCGCGAAGTCCGGCGACCGCCGCGCGAAACCCGTCGACGATGCCCATGCCGCGCGTCGCCGGCAGCAATTCGTCCAGCCGCGCGAACGCGCGCTCGCGCGCCGCGCCCAGGCTCGCTCGCACGTTGGCCTCGCTCAGGCTGGTCTTGCTGGCGCCGTTCCAGAGCCGGGCGGTGACGCCCTCGAAGCTCGATTTGGCGGCGAGGCGCCCGACATGCTCGCCGGCGATGATCAGCTCGCCGCGCTCGCCATCGACATGGCTCAGCACGGTCTCGGCCGCGGGAACGCCGTCCAGCCCGATCTGGCTTTTGGTGAGGTGGATATTCATGGCCAATCTCCCTTTTTGCACTGCACCGAGGGAAAATCGGGCCTCTCGACAGATTGATCAATCTTGATTACATAAATCAATATGAAAAATTCCGGCGAGCTCTACCTCTCCGCCCGTGAGGCCGCCGCCGAGCTCGCGATCTCGCCGGCCACGCTCTACGCCTATGTCAGCCGCGGCCTGATCCGCTCCGAGCCGACGCCGGATTCGCGCAAGAACCGCTACCGCGCCGAGGACGTTCGCGCCCTCAAGGAGCGCCGGGTGCCGTCGCCCGAGCCGCGGGGCTTGCGCAGCTTCGATGCCGACCTGCCGGTGATGGACACGGAGATCTCGACCATCACCGAGGAGGGCGCGATCTATCGCGGCGTGAACTGCGTCGATCTTGCCGAGAACGACACGCTGGAGCACACCGCGACGCTGCTGTGGGACGTCTCCGACGTCGATCCCTTCGCGCCGGACAATCAGCCGGAAATCTCCGACGAGATGCGTGCGATCTCAGAAGCTGCGCGCCGCGCGGCGCCGATCGACCGCGCCATCGCCGTGCTGGCGCTCGCGACCAGCGCCGATTCCCGCGCCTTCACCCGCGCGCCCGATGGCCGCGCGATGGTCGGCGGGCGCATCGTCCGCCTGCTGGTCGCGACCATGCTCAATGCCGAGCCGTCACCTGAGCCGCTGCACCAGCAGATCGCGAAAGCCTGGGCGGCGGACAACAAGCACGCGCCCGATCTCATCCGCCGCGCGCTGGTGCTTCTCGCCGATCACGAGCTGAACGCCTCGACCTTCACGGCGCGCTGCGCGGCCTCGACCGGCCTCAACCTTTACGACTCCGTCATCGCCGGCCTTGCCGCGCTGAAAGGCCCCAAGCACGGCGGCGCCGGCGTGCTGGCCTCGCAGCTGGTCAAGACGCTGATCGACCGCGATGTCGAGCCAATGGTGCGCGAGCGCGTCGCGCTCGGCGAGCGTTTCGCCGGCTTCGGCCACGGCGTCTACAAGCGCGGCGATCCCCGCGCGCAATCGCTGCTGAACGCGCTCTCCCGCGCCGGCGCACCGCGAAAATTCACGAAAGAAGTGCCGGAGCGGATCATCGAGGCGACCGGCGAGTTGGTCAATATCGACTACGCGCTGGCCGTCCTTGTCCACGCGCTGCGCCTGCCTGCTGGCAGCGAGCTCGCTTTGTTCGCCATGGCCCGCAGCGTCGGCTGGATCGCCCACGCCAGCGAGCAATTGCAGTTCGGGAAGCTGATCCGGCCGAGGGCGAGGTATGTAGGGCCGGCGCCGGGGCGGCGGGCAGGGGGAGCGGACTCGAAGGTCTAGGGCAGACGCGCGCGTATATACACGTCAGCTTAGACTCCCGGCGAAGCGCTCGGCGAGCCGGTTTTTCCTGAATGCGTCCGCCACCCAGTCCACGAAGGCCCTCGTCTTCGCGGGCACCAGCTTGCGCGAGGCATGGTAGATCGAGATTGCGCCGGCGTCGCAATACCAGCGCGGCACCAGACGCAGCAGCGAACCATTTTCGAGTGCAGGCAGGATGTCGGCGGTCGCAAGCATGGCAACTCCCAGGCCCAACAACGCCGCCTCTCGCATGGCTGCGGGATCGTTGACCACGATGGTCTCGGCCATTGGCGCCTGAGCTTCCTGTCCCAAGACATCGCGCATCATCCAGTGCCGGATGCGCCCGGTTTGCAGCGAGCGCATCACGATGCCATTGAGTGCAGCCAATTCATCCGGCCTGGTCGGCGATATGCGCCCGGACATGTAGGCCGGAGATGCCACGGCGACGATGTGCGCCGGCGCAAGTGTTCGGCTGACAAGCCCCGGCGACAATTCGAACCCACCTCCGATCGCAGCGTCATAGCCTTCGCCGATCAGATCGACCTGGCGATTCTCGAAGTGCCACTCGGGGCGGACCCGCGGATAACGCGCCAGGAAGGCCGGAAGAAGGGGGAGGATATGGGCCGTGCCGAATGTCGGCGGCAGGCTCACCTTGAGAAGGCCCGCCGGCTCCTCGCTCCCGGTCGATATCCCGGCAATGGCTGCCTGAAGGCCCTCGAGATTGTCGGCGATCGCGGAGCGAAAAGTCTCGCCCGCCTCGGTCAGCGTCAGCTTCCGCGTCGAACGATGAAACAGTCGGACGCCGAGATTGCGCTCTAGTATGGCGACGTTCCGGCTAACGGCGGCGGGAGTCACCGAAAGACGCCGGCCGGCTTCTGAAAAGCTGCCGCATTCGGCGCTGCGGAGGAAGGATTCAAGGTTCGCCAACGTTTCCATCGATCTATTCTCAAGTAAACGTTGAAAATATTACGAGTGATATCCCGCTAATCAAGAGGGAATGTTTGGGTCATCTCTGGGCCACCGATCAGCACCGCTGATCTCCAAACAGCTCAGGAGTATTCTCAATGTCCACTATCGGCATCATCGGCGCCGGCAATATCGGTCGCGCCATCGCTCAGGCGCTCGCGGCTCGGGGTATCGCCGTGACACTCTCCAACAGCCGGGGCCCGGAGAGTCTGGCGACAACCGTGACCGAGCTCGGTCCGCTGGTGACCGCCGGCACCCGCGAGGAAGCAGCCGCCAAGGATATCGTCTTCGTCGCGGTCAACTGGTCGAAGCTGTCAGGCGCGCTCGCCGGCCTGCCGTCCTTCGGCGGACGTATCGTCGTTGATGCCAACAATCCGATCGAGGCGCCGCTGTTCAAGCCGGCCGAACTGAATGGTCGCGCCTCGTCGGAAATCGTCGCTGATCTAGTCCCCGGTGCGCGGGTTGTGAAGGCATTCAATCATCTGTTGCCGCAATTCCTGACGGCTGATCCGGAGAGCGAGGGTGGCAAGCGTGTCTTATTCTACTCCGGAGACGATGTCGGCGCGAAAGCCGTAGTCGGCGCGCTGATCGATCGGCTGGGATTCTTCGGTATCGATCTGGGTTCGCTCGCAATCGGCGGCAGGTTGGTCCAGTTCCCCGGTGGCCCGCTTCCCGCGCTGAATCTGGTCAAGTTCGGCTGATGCGCCGGGCGCTTAGGCAAGATGATGAAAGGGAACACAATGAAAACCGATGATATCGATTTCGACCATTTGCTTCGCTCAAATTTGGAGCGCGTGTTCAACGAGCGGGATGATGGCAAGCGACAAATCGCCATAGCCGAATTGTTCGTCGAAGAGCCCGTCATGTACGAGCCGACCAATATCGTCCGCGGACGGGCCGAGATATCGCGCGTCGCCGGGAATCTGCTGACGCAGTTTGGGCCAGCCTTCAGGTTCGTGCCGGAGGGCGTCGCTGTCGGGCATCATGGCCTCGCGCATCTAGCCTGGCACGCCGGGCCTGAGCATGGTCCGATCGCAGTGACCGGAGCCGACGTGGCCGAAATCGAAGACGGCAAAATCGCGCGGCTGTGGGTGCTGCTCAATACGCCCTGAGAGAAGGTCGCGTCGGCGGCGTTAGCTCTGCGGCTTCGCCGCCGCGACACCGCCGCCGTTCCGCCGGCGATAGATCCAGACCGCCACGCCCAACACGATCGCCACCGCGACCACGGTCAAAATCCAGATGTGCTTGAACGGATGCCCATGGTGCGGCACGCCGAAATATTGGTGGAGGGCCGACACCGCCAGCACGCCCGGCAGCACATGGGCGGGTGCCCAGAACAGGATCGCCGGGATGTTCACGGCGTAGAATTTTGCCGGTGCCATCCCGAGCGCGCCGGCCGTCACCGGCACGAAGGCGCGGATCGGCGGCACGAAGCGGGCGAAGAATACGGCCCAGGTTCCGAAGCGGTGGAAGAAGCTTTCGCTCTCGGCGACCACGCGGGGGTAGTTGGTCAGCGGCCAGGTGTTGAGGATCTCGCGCTGCCGCCGGTGCCCGATCCAGTAGGCGGAACCGTCGCCCAGCACGGCGCCGAGCGCGGCCGCCAGCAGCACCCATTGCAGCTTCAGCTCGCCGCCGGGAACCAGGGCGCTCAGGGCCAGGATGATGGTCGAGCCGGGGATCACCGACCCCACCACCGGCACGGCTTCGAGCAGCGCCGCCAGGAACAGGGTCAGGTAGGCCAGCCACACATGGACTGAGACGAAGGCGATGAGGGGATCGAGAAAGGTCGTCACGTCGTCTCTGTGGTGGGCAGGGGCTTTCGGGTTCAGAACCCTACATAAGTAAGGTCGGCCGGGAAAAGTGCCATTCGCTTGGGCAGGCGGCCCATCCCGCCCGAAATTCGAGCGTGATTCGCAACGCAGCCCTCCAAAAACTGCGTTCCTCACCTATCTAAATGAAAAGACAATGGAACTTTGATTGAGGGGCGGGCTTCTGCCAGCCACGTCTCTCTGATAGGTTCGCAGATGCACCCAGCCGCAGCCAACGTGCAATAACTGGTCTCGGGATCGCCCGGGGCCTCGGAGGATTGATGACGACCGCCGCCATGTCAAAAGTTGAGGAAGTTTCCGGTCTGCCCGACATGAAGGTGTCGGTCCGCCAGGTGTTTGGGATCGACAGCGATCTCGAAGTGCCGGCCTATGCCGAAGTCGATCCTCATGTGCCCGAAGTCGACGCCGATTACCGCTTCGACCGCGCCACCACGCTCGCCATTCTCGCCGGCTTCGCCCGCAACCGCCGCGTCATGGTGACCGGCTATCACGGCACCGGTAAATCCACCCATATCGAGCAGGTCGCCGCGCGCCTGAACTGGCCGTGCGTGCGCGTCAACCTCGACAGCCACATCAGCCGTATCGACCTCGTCGGCAAGGACTCGATCGTGGTCCGCGACGGCAAGCAGGTCACCGAATTCCGTGACGGCATCCTGCCCTGGGCGCTGCAGAACAACGTCGCGCTGGTGTTCGACGAATACGACGCCGGCCGTCCGGACGTGATGTTCGTGATCCAGCGCGTGCTCGAAGTCTCGGGTCGCCTGACGCTGCTCGACCAGAACAAGGTGATCAAGCCGCACCCGGCGTTCCGCCTGTTTGCGACCGCCAACACGGTCGGCCTTGGCGACACTTCGGGCCTCTATCACGGCACCCAGCAGATCAACCAGGGCCAGATGGACCGCTGGTCGATCGTCACCACGCTCAACTACCTCAGCCACGACGAGGAAGTTGAGATCGTGCTGGCGAAGGCCAAGCACTATCGCACCCAGGAAGGCCGCGACATCGTCAACAAGATGGTGCGCCTTGCCGATCTCACCCGTAACGCCTTCGCCAATGGCGATCTGTCCACGGTGATGAGCCCGCGTACGGTGATCACCTGGGCGGAAAACTCCGACATCTTCGGCGATATCGGCTTCGCCTTCCGCGTCACCTTCCTCAACAAGTGCGACGAGCTCGAGCGTCCCCTGGTCGCCGAGTTCTATCAGCGCTGCTTCAATGCGGAGCTGCCGGAATCGGCAGTCAACGTGGCGCTCAGCTAGGCCAGATGACCTGACAATGCCAACCATCACCGTCGAGCGCACCATTGGGACCACCAAGAAGGCTGTGCTCGCCGGGCTCGGCGCCTATAACGACGAGCAGTTTGGGAAGCAGAAGGTCAAGAGCATCGCGGTCTCGTTGAAGGACGGCCGCAAGATCGTTGGCGGCATCGTCGGGCACCTCTGGGCCACGGTTCTGTTCGTCCAGTATTTCTGGATCGACCAGAAGCAGCGCGGCAAGGGTTTCGGCACGAAGCTGATCGCGGCGATCGAGGACGAGGCAAGACGGCAGGGCGCGGTCCAGGCCCATGTCGACACGATGAGTTTCCAGGCGCCGGGCTTCTATCGTTCCCAAGGGTACGAGGAATTCGGCACCCTCAAGGGCTATCCCGGCGGCGTGACGCGCCATTCGTTTACGAAGTCGCTATGAGCACATCATCATCCAACTCCAAATTCCGTAACACCAAGGAAGCCCCGACCGAGCCGTTCAAGCGCTCGGTGGCCTCCTGCCTCAAGGCGATCGCCAAGTCGCCCGAGCTCGACGTCAGTTTTGCCGCCGAGCGCCCGGGCCTTGCACCGGGCAAGGCACGGCTGCCCGAGCCTGCGCGAAAGATGACCAAGCGCGATGCTGCGATCGTGCGCGGCCATGCCGATTCCATTGCGCTCAAGCTCGCCTGTCACGATCCGAAAGTGCATCGCAAGCTGATGCCCGGCAATCCGCAGGCGCGCGGCGTGTTCGAGGCGGTGGAGCAGGCCCGCGTCGAGGCGATCGGCGCGCGCCGCATGGCGGGCGTTGCGAAGAACCTCACCGCGATGCTCGACGACCATTTCCATCGCGGCAAGTTTGATGAGATCACCGACCGCGCCGATGCGCCGCTGGCGGATGCGCTGGCGATGCTGGTGCGCGAGCGCCTGACCGGCATGGCGCCGCCGACGGCCGCCAAGAAGATGGTCGATCTCTGGCGCCCCATCCTCGAAGACAAGATCGGCAGGCGGCTCGACCGGCTCGATGGCGTGGTCGAGGACCAGACCAAGTTCGCCGATGCCGTGCATGATCTGTTGACCGCGCTCGAGCTCGGCGACGAGCGCAGCGCCGACAGCGAAGACAATGAGGACAACGACGAGAACCAGGACGGCGACAACGATCAGTCCGGCGCCGAGGGCTCGCCCGATTCCGATGCCGCGCAGGAGATGAGCGCCGACCAGGCGCAGGCCTCCAGCGAGGAGATGAGCGAGAGCGCGATGGAAAGCGCGCAGGCCTCGACCTCCGACACGTTCGACGACGGCGAACTCGGCGACGACGAAACGCCGGGCGAGGCCACGCGTCCGAACGCGCACGGCAAGAACGAGCCGCGCGGGCCGGAATATCATGCCTTTGCGCCGAAATTCGACGAAGTCATCGCCGCCGAAGATCTCTGCGACCATGACGAGCTGGAGCGCCTGCGCGCCTATCTCGACAAGCAGCTCGCGCATCTGCAGGGCATCGTCGCCCGTCTCGCCAACCGGCTGCAGCGCCGCCTGATGGCGCAGCAGAACCGCGCCTGGGAGTTCGACCTCGAAGAGGGCATCCTCGATCCCGCACGCCTGTCGCGCGTGGTCACCGATCCCTATCACCCGCTGTCCTTCATGCACGAGAAGGAGGCGACGTTCCGTGACACGGTCGTCACGCTGCTGCTCGACAATTCCGGCTCGATGCGTGGTCGTCCGATCACGGTCGCCGCGACCTGCGCCGACATTCTGGCACGCACGCTGGAGCGTTGCGGCGTCAAGGTCGAGATTCTCGGTTTCACCACGCGCGCCTGGAAGGGCGGACAATCGCGTGAGGCGTGGCTTGCCGCCGGCAAGCCGGCCAATCCCGGCCGTCTCAACGATCTCCGCCACATCATCTACAAGTCCGCCGACGCCCCCTGGCGCCGTGCGCGGAAAAACCTTGGCCTGATGATGCGCGAGGGTCTGCTGAAGGAGAACATCGACGGCGAGGCGCTCGACTGGGCGCACAAGCGCCTGCTCGGCCGGCCCGAGCAGCGCAAGATCCTGATGATGATCTCGGACGGTGCGCCGGTCGACGATTCCACGCTGTCGGTCAATCCCGGCAATTATCTCGAGCGGCACCTGCGCCACATCATCGAGGAGATCGAGACCCGCTCGCCGGTCGAGCTGATCGCGATCGGCATCGGCCACGACGTGACGCGCTACTATCGGCGCGCCGTGACGATCGTGGACGCCGAGGAACTCGGCGGCGCCATCACCGAGAAGCTCGCCGAACTCTTCAGCGAGACCAACACAGCGCCAACCCAGCCGGCCGGTCGCCCGCGACGCAAATTGCATTCGTGAGCACACATCGATCCCGCCGCAGCTTCATCAGCCACGCGGCGGCGGGATTTTCCACTCTCGCCTTCTCCCGCCTCGCGCAGGCGCAAGTTACGACCGAGCCGCCGCCGCGCCCGGCGCAGGTCGAGCACGCCGTTACCGCGCCTGTTAGCATCGAGGTCAACGCGCGGCAGATCCCGTTCTTCGAGCCGCGCGATCGTTCCCGCACCCGCTTCGGCTCGCTGCAATATCGCAGCGGTCTCGTGCTGACCTCGGCGCATCGCGGCTTCGGCGGCCTGTCCGGCTTCCGCTTCCTCGACACCAAGGGCGAGCGCTTCCTCGCGCTGTCCGACCAGGGCACCTGGTTCACCGGCAACATCCGCTATGCCGGCGGCAAGATGGTCGCGCTCGACGACGTCGAGGCCGCACCCATGCTCAATACCGAGGGGCGGCCGATCACGGACAAGCGGTTCTGGTACGATACCGAGTCGCTCGCGCGCGATGGCAACCTCGTCTATGTCGGGCTCGAGCGCGTCAACCAGATCATGCGTTTCGACTTCGCCAAGGGCGGCACGCGTGCCCGCGGCGAGGTGCTGCCGACGCCGCAGGCTGTGCGCAAGCTGCCCAACAACAAGGGGCTCGAGGCGCTGGTATTCGTGCCTAGGGACATCAAGGGCCAGCCGCTCGGGGGCACGCTGCTTGCTTTGTCGGAAGGCGGCATTGATGCCGACGGCAATCTGGTCGGCTTCTTGATCGGCGGTCCCACGCCCGGCCAGTTCAGCATCAAGCGGACCGACAAGCAGTTCATCAGCGACGCTGTGCTGCTGCCCTCGGGCGAGCTTCTCATCCTCGAGCGCAAATTCTCCTGGTTCACCGGCATCAACATCCGCATCCGCTCGATCCCGCTCAAGTCGATCGCGCCGGGGGCGGTGGTCGATGGCCCCGTGCTGTTCAACGCCGATCTCGGCCACGAGGTCGACAACATGGAAGGCATCGATGCCCACGTCACATCAGAGGGCGAGACCGTGCTGACGCTGGTGTCCGACGACAATTTTTCGATGCTCCAGCGCACCCTGCTGCTGCAGTTCACGCTGGTGGAGTGAATCTGTCGTTGAACGCGGCTGCGGTCCGCCGCGACCAAGCCTCATGCACCTCCGCCGCGCCATCGCCGCCGCACTCTTCCTCATGCTCGCTGCATCGCCGCAGGCGCACGCCACGGCCGAGCACGCCTATGCCAAGGGCGAGTACGGCATCATCACGGGCGGGTGGGCGCCGAACAAGCGGCTCGCCATCGCCGTCCATGGCGAGGGGGAGGGCGCGCATGACAAGTTTCACGCTTATCTGATGTCGGAGCCCAGGCATCGCCGGCTGGCGACGCTGGACGGCATCAGCAGCGACAACAATCTCGACACGGCGTCGGACGCCTATTACGCGGAGTGGTCGCCCGACTCGCACTATGTCGCGGTGTCCTTCCGCACCGAGCGTCACATCATGACGCTGAACATCTATGCGATCGAAGGCAACCGCGCGCGGCTGATCGCGACGCCGGACCTGTTTCGCATGGCAACGGGCCGGACCGTCGTCGTCAAGACCGACGGCGACATGCGCACCTATTTCCCGACAGTGAAATGGCGCGGGCCGCGCAGCTACGATCTCAACGACTACCGTCTGTTCGTCGAGGACGACAAGACACTCGCCGACAGGATCGACGATCTCGGCAGCGTGACCAGGATGGAGGACGGCCGCTATTCGATCGAGTTCGCCGCCCACGCCACCATCACGATCGGACGCAGGGACAGGAGCCGCATCGGCAGGCTGCGGCGCGGGGTTTTCCAGCGCTAGCGGGCCGTTCCCGTGATCATATGACGCGCGCAATGCATGGCGCTTTGGGCGGGCATGTCCCCGGCGCAGCTGGCAATCCGCCGTCGGGTGACTACACTTCATGCAATTGCTTCCATCCCTCCATCCCCCGGAACTCCCCGCATGAGCGCCCTGTTTTCCCCGATCAAGCTGCGCGGTCTGACCCTGAAGAACCGCCTCGTCGTGTCGCCGATGTGCCAATATTCGGCCGACGACGGCGTCGCCACCGACTGGCACTTCACCCACATCAACAATCTGGCACTGTCGGGCGCGTCGATGTTCTGCATCGAGGCGACCCATGTCGAGGCGATCGGCCGCATCACGCCGGGCTGCCTCGGGCTTTACAGCGATGCCTGCGAGGCCGCGCTGAAGCAGATCCTCACCTCGGTGCGCAAGCATTCCACCACGGCGATCGCGATGCAGATCGCGCATGCGGGCCGCAAGGCGTCGAGCGCGCGGCCCTGGGACGGCGGCCAGCTGATTCCGATAGAGCAGGGCGGTTGGCAGACGGTGGCGCCATCAGCGATCCCGCACAAGGAGGGCGAAGCCGCGCCGGTGGCGCTCGATGCCGCGGGGCTCAAGCGCGTCCGCGAGGCCTTCGTCGATGCGACGAAACGCGCCGCGCGGCTCGGCATCGACGCCATCGAAGTGCACGGCGCGCACGGCTATCTCCTGCATCAGTTCCTGTCGCCGATCTCGAACCGGCGCACCGACGAATATGGCGGTTCGCTCCAAAACCGCATGCGCTTTCCGCTCGAGGTGTTCGACGCGGTGCGCGCGGCCTTCCCCGGCGACAAGCCGGTCGGCATGCGGGTGTCGTCGACCGACTGGGTCGAGGGCGGCTGGGACCTGGCGCAGACCATTGAATTCGCGAGCGCACTGAAGGCGCGCGGCGTCGACTGGATCGATGCCTCCTCCGGCGGCGTCTCGCCGCTGCAGAAGATCCCGCTCGGGCCCGGCTATCAGGTGCAGTTCGCGGACGCCATCAGGCGCGAGACCGGACTGCCGACCATCGCGGTCGGCCTGATCACCGAAGGCAAGCACGCCGAGGAGATCGTCACGTCAGGCAAGGCCGATATGATCGCGCTCGCCCGCGGCCTGCTCTACGACCCGCGCTGGGGCTGGCACGCGGCCGCCGAGCTCGGCGGCGAAGTCGAGGCCCCGCCGCAATATTGGCGCTCGCAGCCCTCGACGCAGAAGGCGCTGTTCGGCAAGACCACGTTCGGGGCAAGGTAAGGCGCGCACGCTGCATGTGTGGGCCGGCGCTCGCGCCTCCCACTCCGTCGTTGCGAGGAGCCCTTGCGACGAAGCAATCCAGGATGTTTCTACAGAGGCAGTCTGGATTGCTTCGTCGCTTCGCTCCTCGCAATGACGATGGGGAGGCAGGCGCGCATCACAACCACCACTGCAAGCCTTCGCCAAACCCGTCCCTGTGGTTAAGGGGCCGCCCCTCACCATCGCGCGACCTCACGTATCCGTAAAACTCCTCACCTTCCACGACCCGTAAAACTGGCCTAACCTTCGCGCATCGGGGCATCACGGAGGCCGGCCATGCGGTTTCGTGTTCGCAAGACTGCCCATGTGTTCGAGCGTGTGGGCCTGGCGATGGCAGGCGCGGCGTGCGGGCTGTTCGTCGGCGCCTATGTCGGCTCGGCGATCGCGCACCTCACCACGCAAGGCTTTCTGTTGCTGATGATGCTGCTCGGCTTCGTCGGCTTCTATCTCGGCATCGACACACCGCAGCTCCCCTTCGACGACGCCCACAGCGAGATCGATGCGGCTGAATTCCTCAGCGCCGCCGGCACCCTTTGCGCCACGCTCGCCGCACTCGCCTCCGTCGCCGTCATTGTGCTCAGGCTCGACCCGCATTTCGCGTGGACCTGGCTCGTGCTGATCGGCTGGGTCGGGGGCGTCGCGATGCAGATCGTCGGGGGCGCGAAGGCGAGGATGCGGAAGTAGGTTGCTTCCTTCCTTCTCCCACAAGGGGAGAGGGGAAGCGAGCAAGCTGGCATCCCCTAAAACACCACGCCCACCCGCGTGCCGCGCTTCCACGCGATGCGGCAGCGCTTCTTGGTGTTGACGTGCAGCAGCTCGAACCGGTCGGGGATCTTCACCTGTCCGCCGAGATCGACGCACGCGCCGCCGGGCGAATAGTCGATCAGCGTGCAGACAATCACAGGCGCGCGCGGGTCGGTGATGATCTTGGCCTGGCGCGACACCAGCCCTGCGGGTTTCACGCGGGCATATTTGCGCGGATACATTGGCACTCTCCTCCAATTCCGCGGGAGCATGATCCGGAAAAGTGCGTAGCGGTTTTCCGATCAGATCATGCTCGACCAAAAGGTCGCGGTGGTAAGGCTCCGATGATGCGGAGGAGTTGATGCGATCAGGCTAAGGGGCGCGGGAGAATTTTAATGAAAAGTAGCGGCGAATGGAGAAAGCGGCGGTAGTGGGGTGCGGGTGTTGTGACGTGAAGCGAAGCAGCCTCACCGTCATTGCGAGGAGCCCGCGACGAAATTGCGAAGCAATTTTGCGCTGGCGACGAAGCAATCCAGACTGTCGCCGCGGAGGGACTCTGGATTGCTTCGTCGCAAGTGCTCCTCGCAATGACGAGGGGAGAGAGCGCTACGCCCCTCACACCTCACACCTCACCCCGTCACACCCTCCTCCGCCTCCGCCTCGGCGCCCGCCGTCGGCCCCACCGGCATCGGCACCGTCTCATACGTCTTCGGCATGTTCACCGGCCGATAGGTCGGGTCCACCGCGATCCGCTTCAGCACGCTCTCATGCACATGCGCGCCTTCGGGGATGACGCGCGGCTCGCAATCGGGGATGTAGAAGCCGAGCACGACCTTCCGCTCCGGCCATTCCTTGTATTTCGCGCTCTTCGGCAAGAACTCCAGCACGCGCCAGGCTGCCGTCATCGAATTGTGCAGCTCGCCCGTCGTGCCGGTGTAGGCAGGTGCGACATATTGGAACGGCGATTTCTTGCGCTGGATGCCCCAGACGAGCTGGTTCACCGTGCGCGGGTTGAAGTTCAGCCCGGCCTTCGCGGCCTCCTCGATCATCCACAGCAGCGGATATTTCGACTCGCCGCTCTCGGCCTCCGGATAGCCGCCGCCGACGTCGCAATGCACGCCGGCGAACCACACCTGCAAAATGTCCTGCGGCACCTTCTTCTCGTCTGGCACGTAGCGGTTGCTCCAGAACTCCTGCGGCTCCTCGTACACCTTGAGGCGGAACATGCAGCGCCGCTCGTCGATCGCGATCGCCTGGCGGAAGATGTGAACGCTCGGATTGCGCAGCGTGAAGGCGAGCTCCTCCAGGCTGAATGCGAGGAAGAAGGCGTCGCGCCGCGGCACGATCACGCTCGCCACCGTGTCCCAGACGCCGATGAAGTGGATGGTCGGCCAGCGCGTCGAGGTGATGCGCGCGAATTGGGCTGCGAGGTCGAACTGGTCCTTCGGCAGCGGCCCGCTCTCGTCGGTGGTGATGTCCTTGAGATCCTCGATGTCGTTGCCGCGCCCGGTGCCGGAATATTGCTTGTAGGCGACGAGGCCGGAGCCTGCGAGGTTGGCCTGCTCCGGCGAGATCAGGCCGATCTTGTGGATCAGCCCCGCCAGCACCCGCACGGTATAGGCGCCGCGCGAGAAGCCGAACAAATAGATCTTGTCGCCGGCCGAATAATGCTCGACCAGGAAGCAATAGGCCGAGAGCACGTTGTCATCGAGCCCGTAGCCGGTGGCGAGCCCCAGCACCAGATTGATATTGGCCTTCCAGCGATGCCACGTCGACGGCTCCGTCACCGTGCCGACCCCGGGATCGTAAAACACCATCTGCCGCGGCTGCGTCTTGTCGGTCTTGCGCAGGCAGCGATAGAGCTTCAGGACGTTGGAGATGTTCTCCGAAATCTCGTTGCCGGTGCCGTCACAGCAGATGACGAGGTGTTTCGGCTCGGGTTTGGATGAATGGTCCACGGTAAGCCCCTCCGGGTGATGCTACCGGGGCGAGTATAGCGGAAATGCGCGACGGGGAAGAGACGGTTGCGTTCTTCCCTCTCCCCTTATGGGAGAGGGTGGCATAGGCGGCCTTCGGCCGCCGTTCTTAGAACGCCGACGCTTTGCATCGGCTATGGCGAAGCGGCGAGACGAGTGAGGGGTTTGTCTCCGAGGGCGAACCTCTCGCCATTGAATGCGCGGATAGAACCCCTCATCCGGCGCTTCGCGCCACCTTCTCCCACAAGGGGAGAAGGGACAGCGAGCGTTCTTCCTCGCTTCCTATTTCTTCTTCCCCTGACCGATCTCCGGCTGCCAGGCTGCGTCCTTGCGGCTGGGCGCCGCGGCGATCACCTTGGCTTTGTCCTTCTTCGGCTTCTTGACTTCGCGATTGCTGCGTTGCTGTCCCTTGGGCATGTCGCTCTCCTCAGTGGTTTGAGCTCGTCCAGTTCGTCCGATGGCAGCACAGGCCCCGCACGGCATGCAGACGGTCGATGCCGTCGCGGGAGATGCACGCGAGCCTACGCCCGCGTCACCGCAATAGCGAGGGCTAAGACGCCGCGCGCGCTGCGGCCTCGCGGCGCGCAGCGCTGCGACGATAGTGCTGGCTATTGCCGCACAACGGGCGCATGCTCGTTGCAGTCGGAGTCGGTTGGGGCCCACTTGCGAGAAAGGCAGGCGTGCATGACCATCCGCTCGCGGCATGAAACCGTGACATTCAAGCATCCGTTCCACCTCCGCGGCATCGCGCGCGAATTGCCTGCGGGCGCCTATGAGGTCGTCACCGACGAGGAGACGATCGATGGCCTGTCGTTCGAGGTCTGGCGCCGCGTCGCCACCATGATCACCGTTCCGGCCGAAGGCATGCGCGGCGCCACCGAGCGTTTGTCGATCGGCTCTGTCGATCTTGCGGATGCGCAAGCCGCCGACGCGGGCGCGGCCCATGACTGATACCCCGGTCGACCTCGACAAGCACCGCGGCATGGCCGCCCAGAAGGCGACCGACCTGCGCCGCGCGCTGGCCGAGGTCGAGAGCAATGTCCGGCAGCTGCGCGAGCGCGAAGCCGGTATCGAGAACCGCCTGATGACGGTGCCCGCCGCGTCTTGGACGGAAGCCGCGGTGAAGGCGCGCTACCTCCTCAACCTCTACGTCGCCAGCCTGCCGGTCGAAGACACCCGCCACCGCGCGCTGGTCGCCGCCCTGTTCGACGACTTCACGAGACTTGGCGGGGATAGCTGAAGGTGGCCGCGGGGTACACCTCTCCCGCTTGCGGAAGAGGTCGACGCGTCCGGGCGATGCGGAGCATCGTCCCGCGCGCGGCGGGTGAGGGCTCTCTCCTCATCGGGGTTCTCGCGTGCGGAGACACCCCCCACCCCGACCCTCTCAGCGCGAGCGAAGCTCGTCGCGCTCCGCACGCGGGAGAGGGAGTGAACCGCTGCCGGTGCACCGCGTTCATTTCACAGGAAGCAACCCGCGTAACGGGAGTACCCCATGACCCTCACCAGCGGCCGTTTCATCGGCCACGAACAGGACCGCGGCATCGTCCAGTTCTCGATGCAGGACGGCGCGAAGGAAATCCCCTGCGCGATCTCGACCTCCGCAATGGACGATCTCGAACGCGGCCCCCAGACCCGGCCTAACGAGCGCGAAGCCCAGTTCACCCGCCTCCGCGACCGCATCGAGGCGCGCGCCGCGAGCAAGTACCGCGCGACGGAGTTCGAGGGGACCCCGCCGGGGATCGTGCTGCGGAGCATTGATTTTCGGGGGTAGGGGGAGCGGCTATCTTGTCGAAGGTGACTCGGCACGCCGGCATTATGCCCGTGGCAGCATCGGTTGTTGACATTAACCATCTGTTAACCATGCGGTCGCCTAATGTTGGCGATGGGGGGATTCACCATGCCGGCCCATGTGGCGCGACCGAAGTTGATGCCTGTTTCGGCCGATCCGGCCATCCGGTCGGTGGCGAGGCTCGCGGTACGCGCCAGGGCCGTCCTACAGGGCAGAACGCCTGTCCTACGGAGCAAAGCCATGTTCGGAAAGGACGACTTAGTGGACCATCTCAGCCGCGATCTCGATCGCGCGCGCGGAAGACGCGATGCACTCGCATCCGAAGCCACGACCCTGACGGCTCAGATCGCCGAAATCGAAGCCCGCCTCATCGAGGAGAAGAACAGGCGGGAGCGTGAGCGCGTCCTGGGCGAGATCGAAGCGATCAAGACGCGAATCATGCAAGCCGCCGGCGCGTTTGCACCTGTCGTCGACGGTCTCTCCAGGGCGGTCGAGCAGGCTACGGCGGTCGTGCCCGAGGCGCGCGAGCTCAATAGTTTCCTGGTGTCGGTGGCGAGCGAGATCGACAGCGTGCTCGATCCCCTGTTGCGCGAACTGGATCAGCGCGCGGATGCGGTGCGAGCAGGACAGGCGGTACCGGACCTGCCGAGTTCGGCCAATGAAGCGCCGCCCGTCGAGCTGCCGAAAGACACCAACGATCGCCTGCTTCGCTTCCCGGCGTGGCTGTCCCGTGACAAGGAGGCGGACAAAAAGGAAACCGCAGAGGGCCCGCGCAGCACGGCAGCGTGAGCGATCTGCGCGGCTTGCGCAGCTTAAGAAGCCTGACCGAAAATGCAGTCAGCATTTTCAGGGCTTTCCTACTCACTTTCCGTCATGCCCGGGCATAGCCGTCCCAAGGACGGCGTCGCTTCCGCTCGCCTATGTCCCGGGCATCCACGTTCTTCATGGCGTAGGAAAGGTCGTGGATGGCCGGGACGAGCCCGGCCATGACGATGTAGAGGCATCGCACTCAAGCTCACGAAGACAAAACGCGATTGTCCCGCGCTTGACAGATAAGTCCTCCAGCCACCGCTCAGTTGGCGGCGCGGCGCAGGAAGGCCGGGATATCGAGAACGGCCTCGTCGGGCGCATTGCGCGCGGGGGCGTGGCCGGAGGGATGGAGCGGCGCAATCGCCGCGTGGCGCGCATACTCGAGGCCCGGCCTTGCTGGTGGTCCCACGGGATGATGCGGCTGCGGGCGGAGCGGCGGGCTTTCTCCTTGCGGAAGGGGTGCGCTGCGCTCGATGCGATCGGCGATGCGCCGGCCGTCGTTGCGCAGCCTTCCGGCGAGTTGGGCGAGGGCGGTTTCCACCGGCAGCGCCTGCGCCGCGTCGAGATTGTCTATGCCGGTCGCCACCACCGAGACGCGGACGATGCCGTCGAGGCTGTCGTCAAAGGACGCGCCGACGATGATGTTGGCATCCGGGTCGGCCTCGTCGCGAATGCGGGTCGCGGCTTCGTCGACCTCGTACAGCATGAGATCCTTGCCGCCGGTGATGGAGATGATGAGGCCGCTGGCGCGCTTGATCGAGGGATTCTCGATCAACGGATTGGAGATCGCGGCCACGGCGGCGGCAAGCACGCGCTTCTCGCCCGAAGCCTCGCCCCGTCCCATCATGGCCTTGCCCTTCTCCTTCATGACGGAGAGGACGTCGGCAAAATCGAGATTGATCAGGCCTTCCTTGACGATGAGGTCGCTGATGCAGGCGACGCCCGAATAGAGCACCTGGTCGGCAAGGGCGAAGGCATCGGCGAATGTGGTCTTCTCGCTGGCCACCCGGAACAGGTTCTGGTTCGGGATGATCAGGAGTGTGTCGACCGTCTTCAGCAGCTCCTCAATGCCGGCTTCGGCGAAGCGCATGCGGCGCTGACCCTCGAAGTAGAACGGCTTGGTGACCACGCCGATGGTGAGAATGCCGAGCTCGCGCGCGGTCCTCGCGACGATGGGTGCGGCCCCGGTGCCGGTGCCGCCGCCCATGCCGGCCGTCACGAACACCATGTGCGCGCCGGTCAATTGATCGCGGATCGTATCGATCACCTCTTCGGCCGCGGCCCGTCCCAGTTCCGGCTGCGAGCCGGCGCCGAGGCCCGCGGTCACCTTCGTGCCGAGCTGGATGAGGCGGGTTGCCTTCGACATGGCCAGCGCCTGCGCGTCGGTATTGGCGACGACGAACTCGACCCCCTGCAGCCCGGCCGTGATCATGTTGTTCACGGCATTGCCGCCGGCGCCGCCGACGCCGAACACGACGATGCGGGCCTTCATTTCATGGATATCGGTGGTGTCAGTCATTCTTCCCTCGCGATTGCTCCGGCAAGCCGGGGATTAAAGAAAGTTTCGAATGTTATTTGCGGGCCATTCGGTCTGCCTGCACGATCGAAGCGGCCAGATGTCCCAAGCGAAGCGCGGCGCGTCCCGTCAACGAGCCGCCAGGGCGGCGTTCGGTCCGCAGCGCCGCCATTTCGTCTTCCAGTCGTGTCGCCCACGCATTGGCTGCCGTCGCCTCGGCGCTCGCTTGCTGCAGCTCGACGGCGAGGCGCTCGGCGCGCTCACGCTCGCGCTCGAACACCGCCCTGTAGGCGGTTGCGACCTCTTCGAGCCGCGCGATCTCCGCCTTGAAGGCCTCGGTCTTGAGAGCGTTTTCGAGCGAAGTGGATACCGGTTCGCGTGAAGAAAACGCGTCAGAATAAGAATTTAGAGCCCCGTTCCGACGCTGTCGGAACGGAAATGGCTCTACGGCCTCAATCCCTGCCATGGAGGCATCGATGCAGTCTGCCCGGCGGCCCGTTCGCGGGCGGGGCGTGTACCGCAGCTCGGAGAAATCAACCCTCACCAGGGCCTTGCCGTCATCCGAATGCGAGCGCGGCAGGCGGCGACGTCTCGCCAGCGACCGCGCGGCCTCGCGCGAGATATTGAGGCGGGCACCCAGATCGGCATACGTCAACAACGCAACAGACATCGGCGCTTCTCCTGGAGCGAGCCGGGAAGGCATTTCGGGCTAATGATGGCTGGACGATTACAGCAGGCTAGGCTGCGATGGTTAATGCATGGTTAACACGCGCGAGATGCTGTTTACCGGCGCCGTCACCGTGCCGCCGCCCAGGGATCGGAGGGCCGACCCCGGGATCGGAGAGCACCATCTGTCGCGGCTGCGTCTTGGCGGTCTTGCGCAGGCAGCGAGAGCTTCAGGACGTTGGAGATGTTCTCGGAGACCTCGTTGCCGGTGCCGTCACAGCAGATGACGAGGTTCTTCGACGAGGGATTGTGCGCGTGGTCTATGGGGTGCGCCTCCGGGTGATGCTACCGGGGCGAGTATAGCGGAAAATGAAGAAAACAGACCTCGATTTACTCGATCTGTGTCGAGATTGTTCTTCGCTCGAGCGTGCCTAGTTGCTTCTGAGGGGGAGGTTGAATCCTCCGAGCCGAAAAGGCCTTCTAAGGCTAGAGTCTGGCCTCCGGGAACAGCCTGCTATGCTTCTAACGGGTAGTTGCGGTATTCGATTGTCTAGCCCGGGAGGCAAAACAAGGCACGCCCCCGCCAACGAAAGACCTATTCGCGAGGCTTGAGGGATAGATATATCAAGATCGACACGGTGTAAGAATCTCGGCTAGTACACTGGCATAACGCGGAGCCTTTCAAGCGAAAGGAGACAAACGACATGAACGGAATGGTTTCAGATATCGACCGTGAACTCGATATCATATTCGGCGAGTTTCGAGATCCGGAAGTCGTTCAGTCGTTTGTCAAGAGCGCGCGTGAGTCGGGTTTGACTGGTACGCTCTATGTTGGCTATCCAGTCCTGGCCATTGATGATGGGCGTGTCGAGTTCGATGCCGTTTTGGTGTCACGTGATCGTGGCGTTATCATTTTCGATATCTATTCGTTTGATGGAACGACAAGTGCCGGTGATGGTGGCGCCTTTCCCTCTCACGTCGAGAACAGACAAGAGCAGCTCTATGCGGCGCTCTATAACAAGCTCAACTCATTTCGGGAACTCCGACGCGGGAGGAATCTCGTAGTCGATATCCTTACTGTGGCGATCGATCCCATCGCGGACCAGAGCGTCTGGGATGAAGAAGACGATACCCACGTTGTGAGCTTAAAGAGCTTGAGCAGTATACCTCAGCTTGCGGTCTCCGACCGTCTCGGGGATGTCGAGGTACAGCATCTAAATGCAGCCATTCAAAGAATCTCCAACTTGCGGCCGCCAAAAAAGCGGGAGAACGTTACCCGGCAAAATTCAAAGGGAGCTGCGATAAAGGCGATCGAAGCACAGATCGCAAATCTCGATCTGTGGCAAAAGAGAGGCTCAATAGAATACGTTGATGGTCCGCAACGAATACGCGGTCTAGCCGGATCGGGCAAAACGGTCGTGCTTGCACTGAAGGCAGCTTACCTTCACGTAAAGCGTCCAGATTGGAAGATCGTTGTGACGTTCAACACCCGGTCGCTCTATCAGCAGTTTGAGTCGTTGATTCAGCGATTTGTGTTTGCTCAGATTGGTGACGGTCCTGATTGGGAACGACTAATCGTGATGCATGCTTGGGGAGCCTTTGATCGCCCTGGAGTCTACTCGACGGTATCCTCCGCCGTCGGTGCTCCTTTTCGCGATTTCGGCACTGCGTCGCGTATGTTTGGTTATAATCATGCCTTCGATGGTGCATGTCGAGAAGTCTTGGATGGAATAAAAGACAGAGATTTAGGTTTATTCGATGTCATGCTCATCGATGAAGCTCAGGATTTGCCTGCCTCATTCTTTAAGATTGCTTATAGGGCTGTAAAGCAGCCGAGGCGCATAGTGTGGGCATACGACGACCTTCAGAATCTTGGTGATTTCCACATGCCGTCCGAAGTGGAGCTCTTCGGACACAATGAGGATGGCTCGCAGCGTGTCGAGCTTCGCAACACAGAGGACCAGCCGCAGCAGGATATCGTCTTGCCTAGGTCTTATCGAAATCCGCCGTGGACGCTTGTCACGGCACATGGCGTCGGATTCGGTGTTAGGCATCATCCCATAATTCAAATGTTTCCGGATCCGGCGCTCTGGTTGAGGCTTGGTTATCGAGAGCTGCATGGCGAGCTTGACTTTGATCGCGATGTCACGATCGAGCGAGATCCGCGCAGCATCCCTGATTTTTTTGCAAAGTTTCTAGATCCTGCAGATTCACTGCAGGTCGAAACTGTCGAGGATAAAGCTGCTCAATACGATCTTGTAGCAAAGAGAATTAGTCACCTTTTGCATGATGAAGAGCTTCAATACACGGACATCCTGATCGTGATGCCGGATACGATGACCAGTCGTGGCACCGGCGCTCGTATTCTTTCAGCGTTGAGGCAGAATGGACTTCAGGGCCATGTGCCAGGAATTACCTCTTCACGTGATGAGATATTCAAAGATGGTTCTATCGCGGTGACGCACATTCACCGGGCAAAGGGGAATGAAGCGCCGGTTATTTTTGTGGTCGATGCTGATTTTTGTGAATCTGTCTCCGAAAGGAAGAAGCGACGTAATGTACTGTTTACAGCGATAACGAGATCGCGGGCTTGGACCTATATCTTCGGTACGGGCGCGGCGATGAAGCAGATCGAGTCGGAAATCCTTCAGATTCGGCAGAACAATTATCGGCTCTCGTTCCACTATCCGACGCAGGAACAAGCGCTGAAGTTGGCTGCTTCGTCAGATTTGCCGCGCCCGGGATTGGGTGTCGCAACCGAAGTCGTCGACGATCTAAGGCTGGCTCTGAAGAAAGCGAAGAAGGAGCGGCTTCTTTGGGATGACCTTCCGGAAGATCTGCAGCGTGATTTCCAAGAAATGTACGGCCCAGGCGAATGAAACCACGAGCCCTCTGCAACAAAATTAATGAGTTTTTGGAGAAGGGGCTTGAGCAGGGGGTGTTCCTAGCGATCCAACCGCATTTATTGCGTGGGTTGGCGGGAAGTGAAGCACTGGAGCCGCCGGTCAATATAGGGATGCTCACGGCGGGAGGCGTCTCGGTCTCCGAATATGTTGAACTTCTGGATGCCGACCGCTATTCGGCGGTTTTCCATGATCATGCGTTGTTGATGTTGCAGTGTAATTTTGCAGGTAATGAAATTCGAAATCACAGATACGGCTATATCCCCTGTCCTATTAGGCCTGATTTGATGGTGGATCGTCCGGAAGACATTCCGGTCGCAGACTGGGTCAGGTCGGTAGTTTCTTCCACCGGCGTTGATTCCTTTCTCAGCCTAGGCACTTACCGCTTCGATTTCACGAAGAGCCCGCCAACGAGATCGACTGAGCCTCACCCCGTTTCCCACTTAACGTTTGCCTCTGCTGGTTGCCGATTGCCTGTGCGATCGCCGATGACCATCTCGCACATGCTGAGTTTCTTGTTTGATAATTTCTATCGACAGTATCGGACGTTCTGGAACGACTTCGCGCCCCATCTCAATGGTGGTGTTCTTGGTGATACGATTACGGAAAGCGAGCAGATGCTTCACCATCTGACGTGGGCCGACGAGCCCTACTAGGATAGCGTTAGACTCTATCAAGGAGGTCTCGGTGCAAAAACAAAAACGGCCGGATCTTTCGATCCGGCCGTCACGCAAAACTCTTACCGGCTAAGCCTACGCCACGCGACGCAACTTAGCCCCCGCCCAATTTGAAAAACCTGGCTTAGCTGGCCTTCTTGACCGGCTGGTCGCCGATCTTCTTCTGGATGGCGCGCTTCAGCTCGAGGGCGCGCGGCGACAGGGCGTCGGCGTTGGCCTTGAGGAGGAAGGCGTCGAGGCCGCCATTGTGGTCGACGCTCTTGACCGCGCTGGTCGAGACGCGCAGGCGCACGTTGCGCTCCAGGGCTTCGCTGATGAACGTCACGTTGACGAGGTTCGGCAGGAAGCGGCGCTTGGTCTTGATGTTGGAGTGGCTGACCTTGTGGCCGACGAGGGGGCCCTTGGCCGTCAGTTCGCAGCGGCGAGACATGGTATCAATCCTTGGTTCGAACCCCCAACGATTGCGGCCGCCATTCTGGGCGCCACGGGGGCTAATTCTGTGTCCTTGCAGGGAGCGGGCGGACGTATAGGGGGGAAGGGGCGGGTAGTCAAGGATTTGGGCTAGGTTTCATGCCCGCGTCATGCCCCGCGACAGGTGTCATCGCCCGCCTTGCGCGCAATTGCGCGCTGGGGCGGGGCGATCCAGTGCGCCGGGGCGGCGCGGCTGGAGCCGGGAGGTTGCGGCGTACTGGATACCCCGCTTTCGCGGGGTATGACAGCGGAATGGGCGGGAAAAGGGCCGCGGAATGCGCGCAGCAGGGTGCGCTCCCCTGACGCGCCCCGATCACCAAAACGGCAATGATTGAAGCGCCTTACCATCACATAAAGGGCGTATTCGCCGCCGAATAGTTCGGTGAAGTTCCCGGCCAGAGACGCCCGGACACATTGTTTGCCGCGGTTTTTGGCTTAAGTAACAACCGTTCGCGCCCTGATTGGACTGGTTCGTGCTCACATCTTCCCCTCATTCGCCCCGGCTGCGTCTGGCCGGCCGGCTGGCCTTCGCGGCCCTTTGCGGGCTCGTGGTGGCGTGGGAAGCCGAGCCGGCGGCGGCGCAGGGCAAGCTCGAGGCGCAGTATGAGGCGACGCTGGCGGGCATTCCCGTCGGCAAGGGCGCCTGGAATATCGACATCCAGGACGATGTATTCGCGGCCGCGGCCTCCGGCGGCACCACGGGGCTGCTGAAGTCCTTCGCGGGCGGGTCCGGCACCGGCGCCTCGCAGGGGCGCGTCGTCAACGGCGCGTTGGTTGCAACCGGCTACCAGGCCTCCACCACCACGTCGAAGAAGACCGAAGAAATCCGCATCACGCTCGACAAGGGCAATGTGAAGGAGTTCGGCATCCTGCCGGAGCCGCCGGTCGATCCTGATCGCATCGTCGTCACCGATGCCCATCGCCGCGGCGTCTGGGATCCGATGACGGCCTCGCTGCTGCGCGTGCCCGGCACCGGCGACCCCGTGACGCCGGACGCCTGCCACAACTCCGCGCCCGTGTTCGACGGCCGCATGCGCTACGACCTCAAGCTCGATTTCAAGCGCATGGAGACGGTGAAGGCCGAGAAGGGCTATCACGGCCCGGTCGTGGTCTGCTCGCTCTATTTCGTGCCGGTCGCCGGCTACATCCCCGACCGCCCCGTGATCAAATACCTCGCCGCCCAGCGCAACATCGAGATCGCCTTCGCCCCGGTGGCGGGAACACGCATCCTGGTTCCGTTCTGGCTGAAAGTGCCGACGCCGCTGGGGCCTGCGATGCTGGAAGCGACCAGCTTCATCACGGCCGCCCAGCCGCCAAGGGTGGCGAAGACGCAGTAAAGCCCCGCTGCGTAGCCCGGATGGAGCGCAGCGCAATCCGGGATTCCTTGCTTTCGCTCCCCGTATTCCGCTTCGCTCCATACGGGCTACGATCTGCCTCTCGGGCTAAAAATCGATCTCAATGATATCAATGACTTCCCTACTGCGCATGGGGTTGTTTTCGCGAAAATGAGTTTGGGGCCTCTGATCCCGGAATCCATTTGACTCCTCTCCGATTCTGATTCGACTCCGCGCCGTCCCCAATTTTAAGGAACCCGCCCTCAAATCGTCGCTTGTACGGCAGCTCAAAACTCCATCTAGTGCGATGGAATAAGAGTCCCGCGACATGTTGCGTGAACGGAACATGACTCATCAGGGAGTCAGCGATTCGGCCGCGATTCGTTCTAGAGTCGTTCCGAAGCTTAAAGAGAACGGGAAAAGCGTCGCAAAGTGAGACAGTTGCGCGAGGTCTGGGGAGATCGCTCTTCTCCCTCGCCCCGTTCTTACGGGGAGAGGGTCGGGGTGAGGGGCTGCTTCAGCAAAGACGCTGACAATGAGATTCGTGGAGGCTCCCCCTCACCCGGATCGCTCCGCGATCCGACCTCTCCCCGCAAGCGGGGCGAGGTGGCTTCCGGGCGCTTCGCGCCGCCGCCGATTGAGACGAAGCCCCCAACACGCCCCATCCGGCACTGACATTCGCCCAAATCGCCACTACCTAATCCCCCAGACATGGCCTTCTCTCCCTCCCCATTCGCTTCCGAGCGCGCACCCGGCGCGGGCGTCACTGCGGTGCTCGGGCCGACCAACACCGGCAAGACCCATCTCGCCATCGAGCGGATGCTCGCGCATCCCTCGGGGATGATCGGCCTGCCGCTGCGCCTTTTGGCACGCGAGGTCTACAACAAGATCGCAGCAAGGGTCGGTAGCGAAGCCGTCGCGCTGATCACCGGCGAGGAGAAGATCAAGCCGAAGAACCCGCGCTATTGGGTCTCCACCGTCGAGGCGATGCCGCGCGACATCGACGTCTCCTTCCTCGCCGTGGACGAGGTCCAGATCGCCTCCGACCTGGAACGCGGCCACGTCTTCACCGACCGCATCCTCAACCGCCGCGGCCGCGACGAGACGCTGCTGCTCGGCGCCGCCACCATGCGCCCGATCATCGAGCGGCTGTTGCCCGGCGTGTCCATGATCACGCGGCCGCGCCTGTCGCAGCTCGAATTCGCCGGCGACCGCAAGATCACGCGCCAGCCGCGCCGCACCGCCATTGTCGCGTTCTCCGCCGACGAGGTCTACGCCATCGCCGAGCTGATCAAGCGCCAGCATGGCGGCGCCGCCGTGGTGCTGGGCTCGCTCTCGCCCCGCACGCGCAATGCGCAGGTCGAGATGTTCCAGAACGGCGACGTCGACTACCTCGTCGCCACCGACGCCGTCGGCATGGGCCTCAATCTCGACGTCGACCACGTTGCGTTTGCCTCCGACCGCAAGTTCGACGGCTACCAGTTCCGCCGCCTGACGCCGGCCGAATTCGCGCAGATCGCCGGCCGCGCCGGCCGTGCCACGCGCAACGGCACCTTCGGCACCACGGGCCGCTGCGCGCCGTTCGAGCCGGAGCTCGTCAATGCGCTGCAGAACCACACCTTCGACAACGTGAAGATGCTGCAATGGCGCAACTCGAAGCTGGATTTCTCCTCGCTCGGCGCGCTGCAGGTGTCGCTGAACCTCGCCCCCGGCCATGAGGCGCTGACGCGCGCGCCGATTGCCGAGGACATGCGCGTGCTCGACCATGCCGCCCGCGACGTCGAGGTGCGCGATATCGCGCATGGCAAGGCCGCCGTGGAGCGCCTCTGGGAGGCCTGCCAGGTCCCGGACTACCGGAAACTGTCGCCCGCGGCCCATGCCGAGCTCGTCACCACGCTGTACGGCTTCCTGATGCAGAAGGGCTGCATCCCCGATTCCTGGTTCGCGGCCCAGGTCGACCAGGCCGACCGCATCGACGGCGACATCGACACGCTGTCGGCCCGGATCGCGCAAATTCGCACCTGGACCTTCGTCGCGAACCGTCCGGACTGGCTGAAAGGCCCCGAACGCTGGCAGGGGATCGCCCGCGAGGTCGAAAATAAATTATCGGATGCGCTCCATGAACGCTTGACTGAGCGTTTCGTTGATCGTCGGACCAGTGTATTGATGCGCCGCCTGCGGGAGAACACGAGCTTGAATACTGAAATCGGCAAGACCGGCGAAGTCATCGTCGAAGGCCATGTCATCGGCCGCCTCGATGGCTTCACCTTTGCACCGGATGCGGCGGAAGCCGGCTCCGATGCGAAAGCCTTGCAGGCTGCAGCCCAAGCGGTGCTCGCCGGCGAGATCAACGCGCGCGCCGAAAAGCTGGGCAACGCGCCGGACGAGCAGTTCGTGCTGACCTCGGAGGGCACCATCCGCTGGACCGGTGATGCCGTGGCGCGGCTGTCCGCCGCAGAGGACGCGCTGCATCCGCGCATCCGCATCATCTCGGACGAGCGGCTGACGGGTGCGCCCCGTGAGAAGGTGCAGGCCCGGCTCGACCTCTGGCTCAAGACGCATATCGAAAAGCTGCTCGGGCCGATGTTCGAGCTGTCGAAGGCCGAGGACGTTACCGGCATTGCCCGCGGCATCGCCTATCAGCTCGTCGAGGCGCTCGGCGTGCTCGACCGTCCGAAGATCGCCAACGAGCTGAAGGATCTCGACCAGCCCTCGCGCGCGACCTTGCGAAAGTACGGCGTCCGCTTCGGCGCCTATCACATCTACTTCCCCGGCCTGCTCAAGCCCGCCGGGCGTGCGCTCGCCGCGCTGCTGTGGGCGCTGAAGCAGGACAATGTCGATCTGTCCTCGCTGTCGGGCGCGCAGCATCTGGCCTCGTCGGGCCGCACCTCGTTCCCGGTCGACAAGCAATTGCCGCGCGATGCCTATCGCGTGCTCGGCTACAAGCAGGCCGGCGAGCGCGCCGTGCGCGTCGACATCCTGGAGCGTCTTGCTGATCTGATCCGCCCGGCGCTGGCCTGGCGCGAAAATTCGCCCGGCGAAAAGCCCGCCGGCGCATTCGACGGCCGCAGCTTTGTGGTGACGCAGGCGATGACCTCGCTCACCGGCTCCGCCGGCGAGGATTTTGCGTCGGTGCTGCGCGCGCTCGGCTATCGCATGGAGAAGCGTCCGCCGCTGCCGGTGAAGCCGGCTGCGCTTGTCGCTGCGGAGGCTTCCGCCGAGACGCCAGCGACCGAAGAAGCTACCGCCTCTGCAGAGACGGCCATCGAAGCCGCCGGCGAGCCTGTGACCGTCGAAGACGCGCCCGGCATGGAGCAGCACGACGAGCCCGCGCAGGAAGAGCCGGCGCTCGAAGCGTCGCCCGAAGCGCCCGTCACGCCGGAAGATGCCCCCGGCATCGCGCCGCCGGCGGAAGAGCCTGCTGCGCCCACCGAGGCTGCTGACGCTGCTCCCGCCGAGACCGCGGCGACGGAAGCTGCTGCATCGCCCGATGCTGCTGCGCCTGTCGAGGCTGCTGCTGCGCCCGCCGAGCCGGAGCTCGTCGAGGTCTGGCGCCCCGGCGGCCGTCACGAGGATCGCAAGCCGCGTCACGAGCGCCATCGCCACCAGCGTCACCACAACAACCAGCGCCCGCAGGCCGGTGCTGAGGCGGGTTCCGCGCCCGCCGAAGGCGAAGCCGCGCAGTCGGCTGACGGCGAAAAGCGCGGCGAGCGTCATCGTCACGGTGGCCATCGCCGCGACGGGGCTAAAGACTTCCGCAAGCCGCGTGAAGGCGGCGAGGGCGGTGAGCGCCGCGACGACCGCAATCGCAGCTTCCAGGGCAAGGACCGCGACAAGGATCGCGATCGCAACCGCGACAGCAAGAAGTTCGGCGGAGATCGCGACAAGGGCCGCGACAATCGTGGCCGCGACCGTGACAAGGGTCGTGATCGCCAGGGTGGTCCCTCCCTGCGTCCCTACGCATCGAGCGCGAACCCGCGCGAGCGCGATCGTCCCGCCGATCCGAACTCGCCCTTCGCAAAGCTCGCCGCGCTGAAAGAACAGCTGTCAGGTCGGAAGGAGTAATCCCACGAGCGAGCGGCAGCGCATCGACAAATGGCTGTGGCACGCGCGGGTGGTGAAGGCGCGCACATCCGCGGCCGAGCTGGTCGAGTCCGGCCATGTCCGCGTCAACGGCACGCGTGAGAAATCACCGGGCCATGCGATCAAGATCGGTGATGTCATCACCGTCGCGCTCGACCGCACCGTGCGCGTGCTGAAAGTCACAGGCTTCAACGAGCGCCGCGGCGATGCTGCCTCGGCCCGTGTGCTCTACGAGGAGCTCAGCGAAGCAAATCGCAATTAATTGCGCATCGCGTTCATTTCTTGGTCGATCAAACACATAAAGCCGTCATGATCGGGGCTTCCCGACCTTGCAGCGCCGGGCCATCCGCGCTACGCAAGCCCCGACTTTTAAAAGAGCTTTTCGGAGCGTTGGATGACTTACGTCGTCACTGAAAACTGCATCAAGTGCAAGTACACCGACTGCGTCGAGGTCTGCCCGGTCGACTGTTTCTACGAGGGCGACAACATGCTCGTCATCCATCCTGACGAGTGCATCGACTGCGGCGTGTGCGAGCCGGAATGCCCCGCCGACGCCATCAAGCCGGACACGGAACCGGGCCTCGAAAAGTGGCTCCAGGTCAACGCCGACTACGCCAAGAGCTGGCCGAACATCACCCAGAAGAAAGAATCACCCCCGGACGCGAAGGAATTCGACGGTCAGGAAGGCAAGTTCGAGAAATATTTTTCTCCGGACCCTGGCTCCGGGGACTAAATTCCGTCGCAAACTTAACCCTAATACCTTCGTCAGCGCCGAAAACCAGGCCTTAAGACCCCTAAATCATTGATTTTTGCGGGAAATGTGCTATATTGGGCACATTGAGCCGAACCCGTCAGCCCAGTTGGCTCCGTTGGGTTCCCGTGAAACCAAAATGTCGAACAGGGGCGTGGCAGTTTCCGCGCGCAGGCTGTGTCACAGAAAACGCGTAAAAAGAGTACTTCAGCGAGGGCTTCCCATAAGGAGGCCAAAAAAGTCGCCGCGGCCAGCCGTAGCGCATCCAAAGGTCGGACCGCGACGAAGGCGCCGGCTGCAAAGTCCTCGAAGAACAAAAGAAGCGCAATGCCTAACAAGACTGCCAAACCGGCCGCGAAAGCGACCGCTGCCAAGCCTGCTGCCGCCAAAGCTCCCGCTTCCAAGCCCGCTGCGCCGAAGGCTCCTGTTGCTGCTGCTCCTGCCAAGGCTCCTGTTGCTGCCAAGCCGGCCGTGAAGCCGGCCGCCGCTGCGCCGAAGGTCGAGGAAAAGAAGGTCGTGACCCAGCGTCAGGGCTTCAAGGCCAACGAATTCGTCGTTTATCCCGCTCACGGCGTCGGCCAGATCCTGGCCATCGAGGAGCAGGAGATCGCCGGTGCGAAGCTCGAGCTGTTCGTCATCAACTTCATCAAGGACAAGATGACGCTCCGCGTTCCGACCGCCAAGGTCGCCAACGTCGGCATGCGCAAGCTGTCCGAGCCCGCCCTCGTCAAGAAGGCGCTCGAGACTCTGAAGGGCCGCGCCCGCGTCAAGCGCACCATGTGGTCGCGCCGCGCCCAGGAATACGAAGCGAAGATCAACTCGGGCGACATCGTCGCGATCGCGGAGGTCGTGCGCGACCTCTATCGCTCGGAGTCGCAGCCGGAACAGTCGTACAGCGAACGTCAGCTCTATGAAGCTGCGCTCGACCGTCTGTCCCGCGAGATCGCGGTGGTGCAGCACTCGACCGAGACCGAAGCGGTCAAGGAGATCGAAGCTCAGCTCGCCAAGAGCCCGCGCCGCGCCAATGCCAAGGCGGAAGCCGCCGACGGCGAGGGCGAGACGGATGCCGAGGGCGATACCGACGATACCGATGGCGACGACACCACTGTCGCCGACGAGGCTGCGTAAGCCTCTCGCGTCGATCGGAAGAGATCAAAAGCCCGGCCGGTTGGCCGGGCTTTTTTTCCCGACGGTGCATGCAGCGTCAGCTGGAAGCGGTGATGGTCTCAGGATCCCGATGGTGCCAGCCGGCTGAGCCTCGACATGGCTGCCTCCCTTCCGGCACGCGTCTCTTACCATCTCGGTGCGACGCTGCTCTCGAAGTCCAACGACATCTTCGCCATCGCTGACAGCTACAGCGACCTGACAACGTGGCGGACGGAATGCTGGGCGACCAAGCTCTGCCGCTTCGACGTCAATGCCCGCTTCGATCAGGAGGGGATCGACGTCACGATTACGTCACGGGCGAGGTGACGAAGTAGATCTTTTGTAGCCCGGATGAGCGAAGCGATATCCGGGAGCGGGCTTTCCGCCGATGCCGACGCCCCGGATGTCGCTCCGCTCATCCGGGCTACGGCACCGCCGGAGGTAGGCAAGCTGGCGGGAGCGTCTGGTTCGTAGAAGCGGAGTGAAGCGCGATGCACTCAGCGTCGTCCCGGGCTCGCGCGTTGCGCGCCCGGGGACGGCAGTTCACTTCACCGGCCGCTTCTCGAGCTTCCGCGCCAACGTGCGCCGGTGCATCCCCAGCCTTCTCGCCGCTTCCGAAATATTAAAATCCGTCTCGATCAGCGTCTGGTGGATGCGTTCCCATTCCAGCGTCTTGATCGAGGTCGGCCGCGCGTCGAGCGCCACTTCGGCGTTGCCTTCGGCCTTGTGGAAGGCGGCCTCGATGTCATCGGTGTTCGACGGCTTTGCGAGGTAGTGGCAGGCGCCCAGCTTGATCGCTTCGACGGCGGTGGAGATGCTGGCGAATCCTGTGAGCACCACGATCAGCATGTCAGGATCGTGCGTGTGCAGCAGCTCGACGCAGGCAAGGCCGGAGGCGCCGCCGAGCTTGAGATCGACCACGGCGTGGCCGAAGGTGCGTTCCTCCAGCACCTTGCGCACGTCTTCAATGGAGCCAGCGAGCACGACGTCGTAGCCGCGGCGCTCGAACGAGCGTTTCAGCGTGCGCGCAAAACCTTCGTCGTCCTCGACGACGATCAGCGAACGGTCAGGCGTCAAAGCTGCCTCCGATCGCGAGCGTCGCGAGCGGCAGCGTCAGGCGCACCGTGGCGCCGCGCTTCCTGTGGTTCTCGGCGGTCACGCTGCCCCCCAATTTGCGCACCACGTTCACCACCAGGAACAGGCCGAGCCCGCCGCCGGCGCGGCCCTTGCTCGAGTGATAGGGTTTTCCGAGCTGCGACAGCATCTCCGGCGCAAAGCCCGGGCCGCGGTCGGAGATCGACAGCACGAGATTGTCGCCCTCGCGCTCGGCCAGCAGCTCGACCCAGTCGCGCGAGACCTCGTAGGCGTTGTCGAGCACGTTGAAGATCACCTGCTTCAGCGCGATGTCGGAGACGATCGCGACGTCCTCGCCGAAAGTATTGACGAAATAGAGCGTGCGCACCGAACGCGCGTCGCGCCACTCCTCCACCAGCGCCGTCACGAACGCGGTCACCGTGGTCGGCGACGAACCCTCGCCGCGCGCTTCGCCGGCCGAGACCAGGATGCCTGTCACGATCGACTTGCAGCGTTGCAGCGAGGTTTCCATCTGCGAAAGATCCTCGGCGAGCTCCTGATCGGCGGCAAGGTCCGGCATGCGGCGCCAGTCGTTGAGGATCACCGAGAGCGAGGCGAGCGGGGTGCCGAGCTCATGCGCGGCGCCGGAGGCCAGCAGGCCCATGCGCACGATGTGGTCCTGCTCGGCCGCATGCTGGCGCAGCGCGGCCAGATGCGCGTCGCGCTCGCGCAAATTCCTGTTGATGCGGGTGACGAACACCACCAGCAGCACGGCATTGAGGGCGAAGCCCAGCAGCATGCCGGCCACGGTGAGCGTGTAGGTCTCGCTGAGCGGGTTCGGCGGCAGGTCGAGCGGTCGGTAGGCCAGCGTCAGCCAGACGAAGCACGCGCAGGTCAGCGCGACCAGCGACCAGGTCGAGCGGGCGTCGAGCAGCACCGCAGCCAGCGTCACCTGGAGCAGGAACAGCGAGGTGAAGGGATTGGTGGCGCCGCCGCTGAGGTAGAGCTGCGCGGTCAGCGCGGCAACGTCGAGCATCAGCGCGACCAGCAGCTCGTTGCTGGAGATCGCGGCGCGATGGCGCACCCAGACCAGGCTGGAGACATTGAGCAGCACCAGCGCGCCGATCACTGCGCCCATCCGCTCCAGGGGCAGGGGAATGCCGAGCCCGAAATGCACGCCGCCGATGGTGACGATCTGGCCGACCACCGCGGTCCAGCGCAGCTGGATCAGCAGCGCCATGTTCTTGCGGTTGGTCTCGTCGTCGGTGGGTGTCGCGCCGATCAATTCGCTGCGCGCGTCGGCCTGCGATTGCAGCGTGACGGCGAGTTCGCCACCGGCAAGCATCTGGGAAATGGTCTTCCCGTCGTCAGGTCTGCTCGACGATCTTTCCAGCATCTGATCCCGTCCTGCGGGCGGCGGCCTCTGGGCCGCCATCCGGTTCGTGGACGTAGCGTTTGCGGCGGAACAGCCCGCCGCCGAATGTGACGAAGAGCCTGCCGGCCAGCATGAAAGCCAGGGCAAACCACGTCAGCGCGTAGATCAGGTGGTTATTGGGAAAGCGGACCACGGTCAATCCACCGATGGGACCTTGGCCGGATTGTGATCCGGCGTCGGCATCGATGAAGAAGGGGGCGGCCTCGGTCAGGCCGCGTGCCGTCGAGATCGCGGCGACATCGCGCGAATACCAGCGGTTGTGCTGAGGCACGTTGTTGCGGAGGAAGCCGCCTTTCGGCTCGGTGATGCGCAACAGGCCGGTGATAGCGACTTGGCCCTCAGGATTGCCACTTTGGCGCGTCGATGCGTCGCGCCGCTCGGACGGCACGAAGCCGCGATTGACCAGCACCTGCGTGCCGTCGTCGCGCTGAAGCGGCGTCAGCACCCAATAGCCGGGGCCCTCCTCGGTGACGGCCTGAACCAGCGTCTCGCGATCGTGCAGGAAGCGTCCGGTGACGCTGACGTGCCGGTATTCATCGTTTGCACGGGTGACCGCGGGCCACGAAGCGGGCGAGGGGATCGGCGCGGCCGGAGCATGGACACGCTGCTCGACGCGGTCGATCAGCGCCAGCTTCCAGGCGCGTCGCTCGATCTGCCAGACACCGAGCGCGATCAGAATGACGAAGGCGATGAGCGAGAGAACCGTGAGCCACAGGGACGGACGCGCAGCCCTCGTGGAGCTGCGCGTCTTGTTATCCTTGTGGCTCACGAGACCGCTCACTTCATTCCCGTCATCTCGTGGATGGGCATCATGTTGCTGTTGAGGTGGTTCATCACCCACAGCGAACCGGACAGCGCGATCACCACCATGACGATGGTGAAGATCAGCGCCATCATGCTCCAGCCGTTCTCGGACTTGGTGTTCATGTGCAGGAAGTAGATCATGTGCACGACGATCTGCACGACCGCGAAGGCCATGATGACCAGCGCGGTGATCTGCTTGCTCGGCAACGCGCCGCTCATCACCAGCCAGAACGGGATCGTGGTCAGCACCACCGACAGCACGAAGCCGAGCATGTAGCCCGAGAACGTACTGTGGGCGTGGCCGTCGTCGTGGTGATGGTCGCCCGCGTGGGCGGCGTGGGTATCGGTGTTCATCGCAGAACTCCCAGAAGATAGACGAAGGTGAAGACGCCGATCCAGACCACGTCGAGGAAGTGCCAGAACATCGACAGGCACATCAGGCGGCGGCGGTTGGCTTCGATCAGGCCGAACTTCTTGACCTGCACCATCAGCGTGACCAGCCAGATCAGGCCGCAGGAGACGTGCAGACCGTGGGTGCCGACCAGGGTGAAGAAGGAGGACAGGAAGGCGCTGCGCTGGGGCGTCGCGCCTTCGTGGATCATGTGGGCGAACTCGGTGAGCTCGATGCCGATGAAGGCCAGACCGAACAGGCCGGTGATGGCCAGCCACATCTGCGTCTGAGCCACCTTGTTCTGCTGCATCGTCAGCATGGCGAAGCCATAGGTGATCGACGACAGCAGCAGCATCGAGGTGTTCACCGCGACCAGGTCGAGGTCGAACAGGTCCTTCGGCGCGGGGCCGGCGGCGTAGTTGGCGCCGAGCACGCCGAAGGCGGCGAACAGCATCGCGAAGATGAGGCAATCGCTCATCAGGTAGATCCAGAAGCCGAGCGAGGTGCTGTAGCCTTCCGGATGCGGATGTTCGTCGGCGAGATAGAAGACCGGCTCGCCGGTCTGCGAGGGATTGACAGAGACGGTCATTTACTTGGCTCCGGCGAGCAGTTTGGTGCGCGCGTCCTCGGTCCGAATGACGTCCTCAGCCGGAATGTCGAAGTCGCGGTGATAGTTGAAGGTGTGACCGATCCCGACGACGAGCATCGCGATGAAGCTCGCAGCCGCCAGCCACCAGATGTACCAGATCAGGCCGAATCCCATCGCGGTGGCGAGGCCGGCGAGGATGATTCCGGTGCCGGTGCTGCTGGGCATGTGGATCGGCTTGAACCCGGTGAGCGGACGCTGGTAGCCGCGCTTCTTCATGTCCCACCACGCGTCATTGTCGTGAACGACGGGGGTGAAGGCGAAGTTGTAGTCCGGCGGGGGCGAGGAGGTTGCCCATTCCAGCGTGCGCGCATCCCAGGGATCGCCGGTGACGTCCTTGAGCTGCTCGCGCTTGAGGAAGCTGACCGCGAACTGCATCAGCATGCTGAGGATGCCGAGGAAGACGAGGCCGGCGCCGATCGCGGCGATGACGAACCAGATCTGCAGGGACGGATCGTCGAACACGCGCAGGCGGCGGGTCACGCCCATCAGGCCGAGCACGTAGAGCGGCATGAAGGCCATGTAGAAGCCGACGACCCAGAACCAGAACGACAGCTTGCCCCAGAACACATCGAGCTTGAAGCCGAACGCCTTCGGGAACCAGTAGTTGATGCCGGCGAACGCGCCGAACACCACGCCGCCGATGATCACGTTGTGGAAATGCGCGATCAGGAACAGGCTGTTGTGCAGCACGAAGTCGGCCGGCGGCACCGCGAGCAGCACGCCGGTCATGCCGCCGAGCACGAAGGTCAGCATGAAGGCGACCGTCCACATCATCGGCAGCTCGTAGCGGATACGGCCGCGATACATCGTGAACAGCCAGTTGAACATCTTCGCGCCCGTCGGGATCGAGATGATCATCGTGGTGATGCCGAAGAACGAGTTGACGCTGGCGCCCGAACCCATCGTGAAGAAGTGGTGCAGCCACACCAGGTACGACAGGATGGTGATGACCACGGTGGCGTAGACCATCGAGGTGTAGCCGAACAGGCGCTTGCCGGAGAAGGTCGAGGTGACTTCCGAGAAGATGCCGAACGCCGGGAGAACCAGGATGTAGACCTCGGGATGGCCCCAGATCCAGATCAGGTTCACGTACATCATCGGGCTGCCGCCGAAATCGTTCGTGAAGAAGTTGGTGCCGACATAGCGATCGAGCGAGAGCAGCGCGAGCACGACGGTCAGAACGGGGAACGAGGCGACGATCAGGATGTTGGTGCAGAGCGAGGTCCAGGTGAACACCGGCATCTTCATCATGCTCATGCCGGGGCAACGCAGCTTGACGATGGTACAGATCAGATTGATGCCGGATAACGTCGTACCTACACCAGCAACCTGTAGCGCCCAGATGTAATAGTCGACGCCGACGTCAGGGCTGTAGCCGATGTTCGACAGCGGCGGATAAGCCAGCCAGCCGGTGCGGGCGAATTCGCCGATGAACAGCGAGGCCATCACCAGCACCGCGCCGCCGACCGTCATCCAGAAGCTGAAATTGTTCAGGAACGGGAACGATACGTCGCGCGCGCCGATTTGCAGCGGCACGACGTAGTTCATCAGGCCGGTGACCAACGGCATCGCCACGAAGAAGATCATGATCACGCCGTGGGCGGTGAAGACCTGGTCGTAGTGATGGGCGTTGAGATAGCCTTCGGAGCCGTTGAAGGCGAGCATCTGCTGGCCGCGCATCATCAGCGCGTCCGCGAAGCCGCGCAGCAGCATCACGATGCCGAGGATCATGTACATGATGCCGATGCGCTTGTGGTCCACCGTGGTGAACCATTCGCGCCAGAGGTAGCCCCAGAGACGGAAATAGGTGAGGCCGGCGAGCAGCGTGGCGCCGCCGAGCGCGACCACCACGAAGGTGCCGACGACGATCGGCTCGTGCAGTGGCAGCGACTCGAGACCGAGCCGGCCGAAGATGAGCTTGAGGAGATCAGGAGACATGCGAGCTCTCTTTAGGAGTCTGACTTCGGACGTTGTCCGAGGAAGAAGGACGAGGACTTCAGCGGCGTGAAGATCGGCCGCTTCAGGCCGGCGCCGGTGAGCGGCGCGGTGTCGATGGGGGCCTTGATCGACGCGGTGGTCTGGCCCTGCGGCGCCTCCGGCGTGCAGGTGCCGGCGACGAAGGTCGGCTCGGGACCAAGCACGGTGCCGCGGCGGGCATACTTGTCGTAGGCCAGAGGCAGCGTGTTGTTCAGGCCCTCATGGCCGTTGCCGCCCTTGGCGTCGATCGCCATCATCTCGCTCTGGCACATCTTGCCGGTCTCGACGCACATGTTGAGGATCAGGCGGTAGAGATCGGAATCGACCGTGCCCCAGCGGCGCACCGGCTCGTTCTCGCTGGGCTTTTCGAGCTGGAGATATTCGGCGCGGCCGAGCGAGCCGCCCGCTGATTTGGCCTTCGCGACCCAGGCGTCAAAACCCTGGTCGTCAAGACCGTGGAAGTTGAAGTGCATGCCGGAGAAACCGGCGCCGCTGTAGTTCGCCGAGAAGCCCTTATATGTGCCGGCGTGGTTGATCACGGCGTGGAGCGACGTCTCCATGCCCGGCATCGCATAGATTTGTCCGGCGAGCGCGGGGATGTAGAACGAGTTCATCACCGAAGACGCGGTGATGTGAAAGTTGATCGGACGATCGACCGGCGCGGCGAGCTCGTTGACGGTGGCGATGCCGTAGTCGGGGTAGATGAAGAGCCACTTCCAGTCGAGTGCGACGACATCGACGTCGAGCGGAGCCTTGGACTGGTCCACGGCGCGCTCCGCATGGATGCGGCCGATATTGCGATAGGGGTCGAGCAGATGCGTGCCCATCCAGGTCAGCGCGCCCAGGCAGATGATGATCAGCAGCGGTGCCGACCAGATCACCAGCTCGAGCTTGGTCGAGTGATCCCATTCCGGCTCGTAGCGGGCCGAGGTGTTGGACTGGCGGTAGCGCCAGGCGAACAGCACCGTCAGCGCCATCACGGGGACGACGATCAGGAGCATCAGGACGGTGGAGATGATGACGAGGTCGCGCTGCTGGGCAGCGATGTCGCCGGCTGGCGCCAGCACGACGTAGTTGCAGCCACTGAGCGCAACTGCCAGAGGTAGCAGCGCCAGGATCTTGAGACGGGACACGGGCCGAGCCTTATGAGAATGAGTTTCCTTTGCGGGGCCAACGGGTAGCTGCGGCGCAGCAATCGGGACATTGGACAATTTGTCCAATGTTGCACTGCGGAATGTTGGGCCAGACAGAGCCGGATTGCCCGGCTTCCCGCCGGGCGGTCGGCTTTGGTTTTCAGGACGTTAAGGGCGCACGAATGGCGACGGCACAGACCCCCGCAATGGCAGACCTCCACTCGGGCGAGCACGGCCACGACCAGGCCAGTCCCGGCGAGATCGCCATCGGCGTCATCATCGGCCGCACCTCGGAATTCTTCGACTTCTTCGTGTACGCGATCGCCTCGGTGATCGTGTTCCCGCGGCTAGTGTTCCCGTTCACCAGCGAGCTGACCGGCACCCTCTATTCCTTCATGGTTTTCGCGCTGGCCTTCATGGCCCGCCCGATCGGAACCGTCATTTTCATGACGGTCGACCGGGAGTACGGCAAGACGGCCAAGCTGGTCTCGGCGCTGTTCCTGCTCGGCACCGCCACCGTGGCGCTCGCGTTCCTGCCCGGCTATCACGACATCGGCAGCGCCGCGATCTGGCTGCTGGCGCTTGCGCGCATCGCGCAGGGTCTGGCCTGGGGCGGCGCCTGGGACGGCATGGCCTCACTGCTGGCGCTGAACGCGCCGGCCTCCAAGCGCGGCTGGTACGCGATGGTGCCGCAGCTCGGCGCCCCGCTCGGGCTGATCGTGGCGAGCGCGCTGTTCGCCTATTTCGCCGGTAACCTCTCCGCCGACGATTTCTTCGACTGGGGCTGGCGCTATCCGTTCTTCGTCGCCTTCGCCATCAACGTCGTGGCGCTGTTCGCCCGCCTGCGCATGGTGACCACGGAAGAATATGCCTCGCTGTTCGAGACCCGCGAATTGCAGCCCTCGCGCATCTCCGAGACGGTCGCGCGCGAAGGCCAGAACATCATGCTCGGCGCGTTCGCGCCGCTGGCGAGCTTCGCGCTGTTCCACATGGTCACGGTGTTTCCGCTGTCCTGGGTGTTCCTGTTCACCCGCGAAAGCCCGGTGCGCTTTTTGATCATCGAGATCGTCGCCGCCGTGTTCGGCGTCGCCGCGATCGTCGCCTCCGGCATCATCGCCGACCGTGTCGGCCGCAAGTCGCTGCTGATGGGATCGGCGATCGCGATCGCGATCTACAGCGGCTTCGCTCCGCAGCTGCTCGATGCCGGCGCTTTCGGTGAGACCATCTACATGGTGATCGGCTTCATCCTGCTCGGCCTGTCCTTCGGACAGTCCTCGGGTGCGATCGCCTCGAACTTCCGCCAAGCCTATCGCTACACCGCCTCGGCGCTGACCTCCGACATGGCCTGGCTGTTCGGCGCCGGCTTCGCGCCGCTGGTCGCGCTGCTGCTCGCCACCAATCTCGGCGTCATCGCCTCGGGTGCCTATCTGCTCTCCGGCGCGTTCTGGACGCTGCTCGCGCTCTGGCTCAGCGGCCAGCGCGAGGCCGGCGATATGGACGCGGGCGCTTAAAGAGAGTCCCGCGGGCGGGAATAAAATTTTGGCCGGACAATCCTGTTTGCAGGTCGCAAGCAGGAGATCCCATGAACGTCCGGTCCAATCCCGTCCGCCAGCGAAGCTTTGCACGCCTGGCCTTCGCTGCCATCGCGATCCTCTGCTCGACCGGACTTGTCCACGCCACCGGAAATGTTGCGCGCGGCCAGACGCTCTACAAGGGCTGCGCGGATTGTCACGCGATCAACGAGAACGCGGTCGGCCCGATGCACAAGGGCGTGGTCGGTCGCAAGGCGGGCAGCGTGCCCGGCTATGACTACTCGCCCGATCTGAAGAATTCTGGGATCGTCTGGACCGAGGACAATCTCGACAAATGGCTGGCCGGACCGCAGGCGATGGTGCCGGAAACCAAGATGTTTTTCGATGTCCCGGACGCGCAGGATCGCGCCGATATCATCGCGTATTTGAAAGAGAAGGCGCGCTAGGGCGTCAGAGCAGGTCTCGTAGGGGGCAAAGGCGCGGAGCGCCGTGCCCACCATCTCACAACGATGCGATCGGGAACGTGGGCACGCTTCGCTTTGCCCACCCTACGGCAGCTGACCCAGCCTCAATCCGCGACGATCTTCACGCGGTCGCGCACCTTCACCTGCGCTGTGCGGTCGAGACCGTTCAGCACGCGGAAGCGTTCGGCGGGGTGATCGATGCCGGCCATGCGGTGCGAGAGCGATTCCACGGTATCGCCCGGCTGCACGGTGATGACCTTGATGCGCAGCGGGCGCGCGGCCTGGATCTCGTCGAGCGTCAGGCGGCGGAATGAATTGACGGTCTCGCGCGCATTGCGCTCGCTCTCGGTCGACTTCTGCCGTGCCGCGAAGATGAAGCGGTAGACGTCGCTGCCGAACCGCAGCGCATAGACCTTGAACTGCCACTGGTCGCCCTTGGCGGTGGCGGACGCGGCCGGGAAACCGTTGACGGTGATATCCTCGGTGGACGCCTTCTCGACGCCCTCCATCCAGCCTGAATTGAGGTAATCGCCGAGCGACTGCTCGGCCGGCACGCGCACCACGTCGAAGCGCATCGCCTGCGAGCCGCCGTCGCGCACGCCGATCACCGCCTGCGCGGTGTTGTCGAGCGTGAAATTGTCCGGCGCCTGGAAGGTGAAGCCGAGCTTCGGGTGCAGGAAGCGGCGGCCGCGGACAAAACCTTCGCTGGGGTCTTCGCCATAGACGAGGTTGTCGATCGCAGCGAGATAGCTCTCACGGTCACGCTCGGCGCCTTCGGGCGCTGCATATTGCCGCGCGATGGTCTGCGCGTTCTGCACGCGCTCCGGGGTTGCCGGATGCGACGAGGTGAAATCCTGCGCGCGCGGATCGAGCGAGCTCTTGCCGGCCTTCAGCTCGGCATTGCGCTCCATCGCCGAGAGGAAGCGCGCGGCACCATAGGGATCGAAATGCGCCTTGGCGGAGAGGCCGACGCCGATGCCGTCGGCCTCGAACTCCTGGTTGCGAGAGAAGCTCGCCATGGTGAGCTTGGTCTTGGCGAGCGCCAGTGCGGTGAGGTCCGGATCGTTGCTCATGTCGGTGACGACACGGGTGACGATCGCAGCCTGGCGCGCCTGGTCCTCGCGCATCGCGGCATGCTTCGACAACACATGCGCCATCTCGTGGCTCAGCACGGAGGACAATTCCGACGTGTCGCTGGCGAGCGCGAGCAGGCCGCGCGTGACATAGAGCTGGCCGTTCGGTAGCGCGAAGGCGTTCACCGCGCCGGAATTGAGAATGGTGACCTTGTAGCCCTGGTCGGGGCGGTCGGACGCGGCGACCAGCCGGTCCACGGTCTTGCTGACGAGCGATTCGAGCCTGGGGTCGTCATAGGTGCCGCCATAGCTCGCCAGGATGCGCTCGTGCTCCTTTTCGGTGGCGGGGGTTTGCGCGACGGCCGGCTTGGGTTTTGGCATCGCGACCGTCGGCGGGGCGGCCGCGGTCTGGAACCGGTTCATATCGCCGCAACCGGCAAGGGCTGTGCCCAGCACGAGGCAAAGCGCAGCCGGCGCAGCCCGCAGGCAGCGGCGTTCACCCGTCTTGTGCCGTTCTAGCACCCCATTCACGTCGCTTAACCCGTGCCCGGCCCTTTAAGGCCTTACCCCAATAGGCTCGTTTGCGCCCAGCAATTCAACCTGTTCCAAGAGACGCACATCGATACGCGGTCCCGCAGTTCCCTCAACCCAGCCCCGGACACGAATACGCCGATTTTCCAGGGACTTAAGGGGAATCCCAGCGCTTTCGAACGCCGGTAGCGTGCGCTTTGAAATAATCACCGCAAAGCCGCGTGTCCAGTTCCGTCCGAAGTTGAGGTAGGTCACTGCCCCAGCTTGCCGGACTGACAGGACTTTGCCTTCGACAACCACAAAGCGCCCGATCCCCGCCAAAATATCGTCCGGACTTTCCGCGTTTTTTATGGCCGACGGGTCAGCCCAGTTGCCCTTTTTTTGGCGCCGCGCCTCGGCCTCTGCCGCCATCAGGGCGGCAGCGCAGTCCTTGTCGGTGATTTCGCCGGAGACGAGGGCGTCGCCCTGGGCGAGCAGCGCCGCCTGCACCGAGGTGTCGCTCTCGCCCATGAACAGGATGGCGCCTTGCCGGCCATAGCGGTCGGGCGTGTCGTCAGTGCTTCGCAGTACGACGTCGCGACCAGTGAGCAATGAGGTCAGCGCCTGCTTCGTCGTCGATGTCGCCTCGATCCCGGTGAGGCGGATTTCGCGACCGTCGTCGAGACGCACGCTACGCGTATCGACAATCGCCGCGACGCGGCCTTCGCCCTGCGTGTCGAATTGGCACGGCGTGGCGGACGCGGTGTGACCCGCGACGAGAAGAAGTGCGACGATGAGGTGAAGCAGTCGCGTCACGTTGCCCGGAGAGGTTGCGTTACGCCGCGATATTAACCCAAGCGTAGCGGGTCGCGAAGTGCCTTCCGCATCCTCCGTCATTGCGAGGAGCGAAGCGACGAAGCAATCCAGAATCCCTCCGTGGAAAGATTCTGGATTGCTTCGCTACGCTCGCAATGACGATGTGGAAACATCTTGCGTGTCAGCCATTCCGCTTTGCGGAAATCGCGCGCCGCAGGCATGCGGCCTCTTCGCACCTGCGCTTGCTGCGCTCTCGCGCATGCGGCATGATTGTGGCAACACCAATAACCAAGCCGCCATTAGAGACAGGCGATCAAGGGAGGTCTTTTTCGATGAAGCATATTTTGTCGGGCATTTTTGCCGTTGCGTTTGCCCTCAGTGCGAGCGCCGCCGCGCAGGCCCAGGACAAGCCGCCACTGAAGATCGGTGGCATCCTCGACATGTCGAGCCTTTATGCCGACATCACCGGCCCCGGCAGCGAGACCGCGGCCAAGATGGCCGTCGAGGATTTTGGCGGCGAAGTACTGGGCCGCAAGATTCAGGTACTGGCAGCCGACCATCTCAACAAGGCCGACCTCTCGGCCAACATCGCACGCGACATGCTCGACAACCAGGGCGTCGAGATGATCTACGACGTCGCGGCGTCCGCGACCGCGCTTGCCGCCGGCGAGATCGCGAAGGCGCGCAACAAGATCATCATGTTCAACGGTCCGGGCTCGATCCGTCTCACCAACGAAGCCTGCGGTCCCTATACCATCCACTACGTGTTCGACACCTACGGCCAGGCCAACGTGACCGGCCTTGCGGCCGTGAAGTCGGGCCTCGACACCTGGTTCTTCCTCACCGCCGACTATGCCTTCGGCCAGGATCTGGAGAAGGACACCAGCGCCGTCGTGACCAAGACCGGCGGCAAGGTGCTCGGCAGCGTGCGCCATCCGCTCAACACGTCGGATTTTTCGTCGTTCCTGCTGCAGGCGCAGGCGTCGAAGGCCAAGGTGATCGGCCTCGCCAATGCCGGCGGCGACACCGTCAACGCCATCAAGCAGGCGGCCGAGTTCGGCCTCACCAAGGGCGGTCAGAAGGTCTCGCCGCTGCTCGCCTTCGTCTCCGACATCGACTCGATCGGGCTGGAGACCGCGCAGGGCCTGCTGCTGGCCGAAGCGTTCTACTGGGACCTCAACGACGACACGCGTGCGTTCTCCAAGCGCTTCATGGAGCGCACCAAGCGCGTGCCCACCTCGGCGCAGGCCGGCGTCTATTCATCCGTCACGCATTACCTGAAGGCGGTGAAGGCGGCCGGCACGACCGATGCGGCTGCGGTCATCAAGGTGATGAAGGAGACGCCGATCAACGACTTCTTCGCCAAGGGCGGGAAGATCCGCGAGGACGGCCGCATGATCCACGACATGTATCTGTTCGAGGTCAAGAAGCCGTCGGAGTCCAAGGGCCGCTGGGACGACTACAAGCTGCTCGCCACCGTGCCCGGGAGCGAAGCGTTCCAGTCGCTCGAGCAGTCGCGCTGCCCGCTGGTGAAGAAATAAGATCGTCATTGCGAGCGAAGCGAAGCAATCCAGAGATGTTTCCGTAGAGAAAGTCTGGATTGCTTCGTCGCTTCGCTCCTCGCAATGACGGTGGGGTGATAGCTCGGTCAAACAACAACAAGGGAGACGTCCCATGAACGACATGGTCCTGCAAAAGCTCGAAGGCGGGTTGCTCACCATCACGATGAACCGCCCCGACCGGAAGAACGCGCTCAATCCGGAGATGGTCGCCGGTCTCGTCGAGGCGGCGCGGCGCGCGGCCGACGATCCCGAGGTGCGGGCGGTTCTGTTCAAGGGCGCGGGCGGCTCGTTCTGCGTCGGCGGCGACGTCAAGTCGATGGCGGCCGGCCGTGCGCCGCTGCCGTTCGAGGTGAAGATGGCGAACCTGCGCCGCGGCATGGAGGTCTCGCGCATCCTGCACCAGATGCCGAAGCCTGTGGTGGCGCAGCTCGATGGCGCGGCGGCCGGCGCGGGCCTGTCGATGGCGCTGTCCTGCGACCTCCGCATCGCCAGCGAATCCTGCAAGATCACCACCGCCTTCGCAAAAGTTGGCTTCTCCGGCGATTACGGCGGCACCTACTTCCTCACTCAACTGCTCGGCAGCGCGCGGGCGCGCGAGCTCTATCTGATGTCGCCGGTGCTCACGGCGAAGGAAGCGCATGCGATCGGGATGGTGACGAAGGTCGTTCCCGACGCCGAGATCGATGCCGCCGCGCACGAGCTCGCGCTGTCGCTGGCGCAGGGGCCGTCGATTGCGCTTGGCTACATCAAGCGCAACATCAACAATGCCGAGCATCTGCCGCTGGAAGACTGCTTCGATGGCGAGGCCATCCATCACACCCGCTGCAGCGACACCGAGGATCACAAGGAGGCGGCGAAGGCCTTCGTCGAGAAGCGCAAGCCCGCCTTCAAGGGGGCATGACGATGGCGCCCTATATGCGGCTGCGGCAGATCTGTCTCGTCGCGCCGCAGCTCGCGCCTGTCATCTCCGACATCGCCGGGGTCATGGGCCTCGCCGTCTGCTACCGCGACGGCAACGTCGCCAAATACGGCCTGGAGAACGCGCTGCTCCCGGTCGATACGATTCTCCTGGAGGTCGTGGCGCCCTTCAAGGACGGCACCACGGCCGGCCGCTTCATCGAGAAGACCGGCGGCCGCGGCGGCTACATGGCGATCTTCTGCTGCAATGATCCCGATGAGCGCGGTCGCAACGCCAACGCGATGGGCGTGCGCACGGCCAATGTGATCGACCACAGGCCCTATCACGGCGTCCAGCTCCACCCCCGCGACTGCCGCGCCGCCTTCATCGAGTTCAACCACACCACAGGCAGCGACGACATTCTGGGTCCGTACCCGCCGGCAGGTCCCGACTGGCAAAAGTTTATCCGCAAGGATGTGACGCAGGCGCTGACAGCAGTGGAGATGCAGAGCCCGGACCCGCAAGGGCTGGCGGAGCATTGGGGCAAGATCATCGGTGTTGAGGCCGATGGCCCCGAGCTGAAGCTGCCCAACGCGACCTTCCGCTTCGTGAAGGGCGCCAATGAGATCATGAGCGCGCTGGAGTTTCGAGTGGCTGATACGGCCCAGGTGCTGCATGCCGCCAAGGCAAAGGGGCTCGCGGTTGCGGGGAACGAATTCCTGCTGGGTGGGGTTACGTTCCGCGTCAGTTGATCCCTTCATCGTTATCCGTCACCCTGAGGTGGCCGCTTCTTCAGCGGCCCTCGAAGGGCGACGGCCGCCAGCCGGGCCGCCCATCCTTCGAGGCCTCCGCTGCGCTCCGGCACCTCAGGGATGACGGGAAAAAATAAACAGGCCGCCTCATGCCGCATCCGCTCGACAGCTTCTTCGCTCCCGCAAGCGTCGCTCTGATCGGCGCCTCGCGCGATCACGAAAAGATCCCGGGGCGGCTGCTCGCGATGCTGCGCAAGAACGAGTATCCCGGAAAAATCTATCCGGTGAACCCGAACTACACCGACATCGACGGGCTCCCCTGCTACAAATCGATCACTGAGATCGGCGCGCCGATCGATCTCGCCGTCATCATCATCCCCGCCCGTGCCGTGCTGCAAGCGCTTGAGCAGTGCGCTGCCGCCGGCGTCAAGAACGCCGTCATCATCTCCTCGGGCTTTGCCGAGGAGGGCGGCGACAGTGCGGCGATGCAGGAGGCGATCGCGGCGCTGGCGAGGCGCACGGGCATGCGGATCTCTGGCCCGAACGCCGAGGGCTTTTTCAGCCAGGTGCAGCGCGTGGCGGCAACATTCAGCCCGACCGTGGACGTCAAGCCTGATGTGGTGCCGCTGGTCGCCACGACGCGGCGGATCGGTATCGTCGCGCAGAGCGGCGGCATCGGCTTTGCCTATTATCATCGCGCCAAGGCGCTCGGCCTCGCGGTGAGCTACGTTGTCAGCGCCGGCAACGAGTCCGATCTCGGCGCCGGCGAATTCCTGGATTACGTGGTGCAGGACGCCGCGACCGACGTGATCCTGCTGTTCATCGAGGGCATCCGCGACGTCGACAAGTTTCTCGCGGCTGCGCAGCGTGCCGCAGAGCTGAAGAAGCCGGTCATCGTCACGAAGGTCGGCCGCTCCGGCGCGGGCGAGCGCGCGGCCGCGTCGCACACGGCGAGCATGGCCGGCTGGTCGGCAGCCTATGATGCGGTATTCGCGAAATATGGCTTCATCGTCTCCAACGATCTCGACGAGGCGCTGACGATTGCAGCCGTGCTGGTGAGCAATCCATTGCCGAAGGGTGATCGCGTCGCGGTGGTCACCGTCTCCGGCGGCGCCGGCATCTGGGGCGCAGACGCGGTCGCGCTCCATGGCCTGCGCGTGCCCGAGCTTTCGGACGCCGTCCAGTCGGACATCAAAAGGCTGATGCCGTCCTACGGCACCGCGCGCAATCCGATCGATGTCACCGCGCAAGGCGTCACTTCGGGCGGTCTGCAAAGAAGCGTCGATCTGCTGACGGCGTCCGACGAAGCCGATGCAGTCCTGGTCCTGCTGTCGCTGTCGAGCGAGGTGCGCAGGCCCTTCAAGGAAGCCGAGCTGAAGCCGGTGCTGACAGCGCAGAAGAAGCCGGTGCTGTTCTATTCCTACACGGTGCCGTCGGATTTCGCCCGGCACGATCTGGCCAAGTCCGGTGCCGTGGTGCTCTCGGGCCTCACCCATGCCGGAGTCGCTCTGCGGCAGATCGTCGACTACGCGAGATTCAGCCTGCCGAAGCCTGCGGACGAATCACGGCTGCCGGCGCGCGATCTCTCCGCGCATCTGACCTCGCCCGCTCTCTCGGAGGCCGACAGCAAGGCATTGCTCCGCGCCGCCGGCCTCGCGCTGCCGGATGAGGTGCTGGTGAAGGACAAGAGCGAGCTGGACGCAGCCGTCGCCCGCGTCGGCTTTCCGCTTGTGATGAAAATCCAGTCGCCCGCTATCGCGCGCAAGAGCGAAGTCGGCGGCGTGCGCGTGAACATCACCACCAAGGGCGAGGTGTTTTTGGCGTTCGAGGCGCTGCTGAACAATGCGCGGAAGCACCGGCCGGAAGGCGGCCATCCAGGGCGTGCTGGTCGGGCCGATGGCCAATAAGGGCGTCGAGATCATCGTGGGCACGATGACCGACAAGACATTCGGTCCGATGGTGATGGTGGGCCTCGGTGGCATCACCACGGAGCTGTTCCGCGATGTGGTCTATCGGCTGGCGCCGGTCGGCGTTGAGGAAGCGAGCGCAATGCTGGCGGGCTTGAAGGCTGCGCCGCTCTTGAACGGTTTTCGCGGGACGGTGAAGGCGGACGTCGCAGCGCTGGCGCAGTTGATCGCGGATGTCTCCGTGCTCGCCGCGCGGCACGCACAGGAGATCGCTGAGATCGAGCTCAACCCGGTACTGGTGCACGGAGAAGGGCAGGGCGTGACGATCGTCGATGCGCTGGTGGTGGGTAAGAAGTAGCGAGCCACAAACGCCGCTGTCGTCCCGGACAAGCGCAGCGCAGATCCGGGACCCATAACCAGAGGGAATGGTTTGACGAAGACTCGTGGTGACCGGCTGAGCGCTACAACTTCTCCCTGGGGTTATGGGTCCCCGCCCCCGTGCGCAATTGCGCACTAGGCGGGGACGACATCTGAGAATGTGGCGACGCCGGCGCGATATGTTGGGCTACCTTCCCTTGAAATTCGCCGCGCGCCGTTCTTCCGTGGCCTTCACGCCTTCCTTGAAGTCCTCCGTCGCGCGCAGGCGGGTCTGTTCGGCGAGCTCGTGGTTGGTCGCGGCCATCACGCGGTCGGCGAGGTTGGCGCGCATGGTGGCGCGGGTGGAGAGCAGGCCGAGCGGGGAGCATTCGGCGATTTCGCCGGCGAGCTTCATCGCGCCCGCCTTGACCTGGTCCTGCGGCACCAGCTCGTTGGCGAGGCCCCATTTCACCGCCTCTTCGCCGGTGACGCGGCGGCTGGTGTAGAACATCAGCTCGGCGTTGTTCTTGCCGATCAGCTCGGGCAGCGTCACGGTCAGGCCGAAGCCGGGATGGAAGCCGAGCTTGGTGAAGTTCGCGGAGAAGCGCGCTTCGGGACAGGTGACGCGGAAGTCCGCCGACACCGCAAGGCCCAGGCCACCGCCGATGGCGGCGCCCTGCACGGCCGCGACGATCGGCTTCTTGGCGCGGAAGATGCGCACGGCCTGGATGTAGAGATGGTTGATCGGGCCGAGATTGTCGGCCGGGTCGCCCTTCTTCTCGGCCTCGCGTGCCTCCTGCGCCTGCCGCGCGGGATCGCCGAAATTGGCGCCCGCGCAGAACGCCTTGCCCTGCGCCGAGAGAACCGAAGCGCGGATCTCGATGTCGCGGTCGAACTCGTCGAGCGCGTCCGCGATCTGGTTGATCAGCGAGATGTCGAAGAAGTTCAGCGGCGGGCGGCGGATCTCGATGGTGCCGACATGTCCGACCTTCTCGACGCCGATATCTTTATAAGTGCTCATGATGTCCTCGAAGTGTTAGCGCAAGCCCAATCCGCGCGACTAGCGCAAACCAAGTCCGCGGGCGATGATGCCGCGCAGCACCTCGGTGGTGCCGCCCTGGATGGTGAGTTTCGGTGCGGTCTTGATGGCGAAGTCGAGCTGCCGCTCCAGCGTCTCGCGGTTGGTCGCGGTCTCCTCGACGAACGCCGCGAGATCGCGCACGCGGTGCGGAAGCTGCTGCTCCCAGACCGTGCCGATGTCCTTGACGATGGACGCTTCCACCACCGGCTCCTTGCCGGCCTGCAACATGCCGGCCACCGAGACCGACATACGACGCATGGTGTGGAGCTGCGCGACGAGACGGCCGATGCCTTCGGCGCTGCGCGTATCCGGATTGGGACCGACCGCGCGGACCAGCTCGGTCAGCACGTAATAGGTCTCGAGGAAACGCTCGGGACCGGAGCGCTCATAGGCGAGCTCGCTCGTCGCCTGCTTCCAGGCGCCGTCGACTTCGCCGAGCACATGATCGTCGGGCACGAAGAAGTCGGTGAAGACGACCTCGTTGAACTCGTACTGGCCGGTGATCTGGCCGATCGGGTTCACCTTGATGCCGGGCTGCTTCATCTTGACCAAAAACTGCGTCAGGCCGTGACGGCGGTTTTCCTTGGTCGGCTGTGACGTCCGGAAGATCGCGATCATGTAGTCGGCGATATGCGCCGACGACGTCCAGATCTTGGTGCCGTTGATGAGGTAGCCGCCGTCGGTCTTGGTCGCGCGCGTCTTCGCGGCGAACAGGTCGGACCCGGAGTTCGGCTCGCTCATGCCGATGGCAAAGCAGATCTCGCCGCGGCAGATGCGCGGCAGGATGTCCATCTTGATGTGCTCGGGCGCGTACTTGATCAGCACCGGCCCGCTCTGGCGGTCGGCGACGAAGAAGCGCCGCGTCGGCGCGTTGGCGACGCGCATCTCCTCGGTCACCACGTAGCGTTCGAGGAAGGAGCGCTCCTGGCCGCCATATTTCTTCGGCCAGGTCATGCCGAGCCAGCCCTTGGCGCCGACCCGGCGGGAGAATTCCGGCGCGTCGGTGTCTTCGCGGTTGGGCTTGTGCGGATCGAAGGTGCCGGCGGCGATCTCTTCGGCGAGGAAGGCGCGCACTTCCTTGCGCAATTGCTCGCACTTTTCGGGCAAGCGGATCGGATCGAAACGGAGGGCAGCGGTCATGTGTTTCGTTCCCTGTTAGCGCGAAGCCACGAGCGGCCACAATTCATCGGCGCCGCGGTTGGCGACAAGCTTGCCGAGCTCGACGGCCCAATGGCTCTCCGAGCCGAAATCGTCGCGCCAGGCGAGCGCGCGCAGCGAATAGCGGTGCAGGATGTGCTCCATGGTGAAGCCGATCGCGCCATGGACCTGATGCGCAATTCCGCCGCCCTTTTCGGCTGCTTCCGCGCAACGGATCTTTGCCGAGGCGGCTTCGAGATAGACCTCATCATTGAACGAGTTGGCATTCGCGATGGCGTCGGCCGCCGATGTCGCGGCTGCAAGCGCTGCGGCAGATTCGCCGGCGAGGCGCGCGAGGTTGTGCTGTACCGCCTGGAACTTCGAGATCTTCTTCTCGAAGGCGACGCGCTCGTTGGAATAGCGCACAGAGATGTCGAGCATGGATTCCAGCGCGCCCGCGATCTGCAGGCTGCGCGCGACGCCGCCCATCAGCATCAAGGTGGTCTGGTCACAGCCCTTCGGCGCGGCCTTGATAGTGATAGGTTGGACCTTGTCGAGCGTCACGGTATCGCTGTGGTCGTAGCCGACATTGAGCCCGGATTCGATGCGGCCCTTGCTTGCGTCGACCAGCGCGATGGAGACGCCGTCCTTGCCATGCGCCAGCACCGCAAAGTGCTTCGCTGCTTTGGCAAAGGGCACGCCGCGGGCGCGGCCGGAGAGCACGCCGTCGGCATCGAGCGTGACGCGGTCTTTCGGGGAGGCCGGCAGCACCGTCATCTCACCTTCGGGCGAGGAAATCCTGGCCTGCGCCAGCAGCCAGCCGGCGAGCATGGTCTCAGCCAGGGGAACCGCGACCGCGAAGCGGCCGGCGGCATTCAGCAAGGCAAAACCGTCGGCAAGGCTTGCGCCGGAGCCGCCGAGGTCGTCCGGCACCCACGACAGCGGCAGGCCAGCCTCGCTCAGCGCCTGCCAGAGCGGCGCCTGCCACGAATCCTTCTTGTCGTTGTTGATGGTTTGCGGATCGGCGAGATCAGTGAAGATTTTCTCCGCGGTCTCGACGACGATGTTGTCACTCTCCGCCACAGCGCTCCCCGTGTTTTGCCATTGGCGCGTCTCGCCCGATGGCCGGCGCGCGGTCTCTTCTTGCGCCCGATGATCGGAAAAAGCCATGGCCCTGACAAGCGTTGATCGCAGGTCCATCTGCGGCGGCGGCATGGGGGCGGGGATCAAAAAATGCTAATTCCGCTTAGCGGAGTTTGCTCGATTTGCAGGGCGCGGCAAACTCGCTAAACAGGGCCAACTACTCTCAAGGCTTGCATCAGATACAGGGGAAGGAAATCCGGATGGCAAAAGACAATCTGTGCGCAATCGTGACGGGGTCCGCATCCGGACTTGGTGCTGCGACCGCGGAAATTCTCGCCCGGAGCGGGGCGCGGCTCGTCATCAACTACTCGTCGAGCCAGAAGGAAGCCGAGGCCACGGCGGAGCTCTGCCGCAAGGCTGGAGCTGCAGAGGTGCTGGTCGCGCAGGGCGACGTCTCGAAGGACGAGGATTGCCGCAGAATCGTTGCCGCCGCCAGCGGCTGGGGCCGGCTCGACATCCTCGTCAACAATGCCGGCATCACCAAGCATGTCGCCCATGCCGATCTCGACGGATTGTCGGCGGAAGATTTCCAGCGTCTCTACGGCGTCAACACCATCGGTCCGTTCCAGATGGTGCGCGCGGCGCGCAGCCTGCTCGAAGCCGGATCGAAGGCGTCGGGGCGTCCGTCGGCGGTGGCGAACGTGTCTTCCGTGGCCGGCATCAGCGGCGTCGGCTCGTCAATCGCGTACGCCGCGAGCAAGGGCGCGCTCAACACCATGACATTGTCGCTGTCGCGCGCGCTGGCGCCGCTGATCCGCGTCAACACGGTGTGCCCGGGCTATATCGACACGCCCTGGTTCACCAAGGGCCGCGGCGAGGCCGGCGCCAAGCAGGTGCGCGACAGCGTAGTGGCGAAGGTGCCGCTGAAGGTCGCATCATCCGCGGATGATATCGCTCAGCTCGTCTGCTTCCTGGCGATGCCGGCGTCCAGCAACATGACCGGCGAGGTCGTGCGCATGGACGCGGGGATGCATTTGATTACGTGAATTCGTTATTACGAGTTCGTCATTGCGAGCGGAGCGAAGCAATCCAGTCTGCCTCCAAGGCAACATTCTGGATTGCTTCGTCGCAAGGGCTCCTCGCAATGACGGAGTACGAGGCGGCAGTGTGCCGCCTTCGGCGCGAAGAAGCGCTACCTACCCTTTGATCACGCCGCTCGCGACCAGGCGGTGCCAGATGAACAGCACCACCACCGCGCCAATCGTGGCCATGATGAAGCCGGCGCCCTGGTCGGGGCTGTAGTGCCCGATCGCCTGGCCGACGAAGGTCGCCAGGAACGCACCCGCGATGCCGAGGATGGTGGTGAGGATGAAGCCGCTCGGGTTGTTCGGCCCCGGCGCGAGCCAGCGCGCGATGAGGCCGGCGACGAAGCCGACGACGATGATCCACAACAGGCCGCCGAAACTCATGACAGTGCTCCCCTTGCCTAGAATGTGCAGATCGAAACTTAATTAAATTCTGTCCGAGAGCTCGCTCTCGGTCGGCAGCCGTCCGTCCGGCGTCAGATGGTCGATCACCTGCGGCAGATACTGGCTGAGGCCGGACAGCAGGTCCTCGCGCGACAGGCCGCTCTGGGCGGACAGGCTCTCGATCTGGTCGGCGCCGAGCGCGTTGGCGAGATCACCCGGCGCGATCGCCTTGTTCTCGCCCTTGCCGACCCAGGAATTCGCGGCCTCGCCGTGGCCGCCTTGCTGAAGTTGGTTGAGGAGATCGCCGAGCCCGCCGCTGAGCACGGTACCGGCCGCGCCGCCCGCGAGCAGGCCGCCGAGGCCACCCTTGAGCAGATCGCTAAGGCCGCCACCTTCCCCGGGCCCGCCGGGAAGAGCGCTGCTGCCCGTATTGACGGGCGTCGGAGGCGGCAGCGGGGATCGCTGCTGCGGTGCCGCACCCGGCTGGCTGGCCGTCAAATGCTTGAAGGCCTTCCACCCAAGCAGAGCAATGATCGCCATCGTCATTGGCGACATGCCGCCGGAGGATTCCTGTGAGCTGGGCGTGCTCTGGCCGCGCGGGCCGTTCTGCATGCCGTTGAGGACGTCGAGTAGACCCATGGTGCTCTCCTGTGCCGTTCTCGTCGGCGAATTCTCGCCGGTGACAGCCCCCGGGCGAAAACATATGGGGCTCTCATGACGGTTACAAGGCGGATGCGCTGCAACCAATGGGCAGGCGGCGCAGCCTCTGCTATCGAGGGCGGGATACCAAGGAGAACGAGGTGGTTACGGATCGACCCATCGTGGTGGCCGGCGCGGGCGCCATCGGCTGTTTCGTCGGTGGCATGCTGGCGGCATCCCACCGCCGCGTCGCGCTGCTGGTGCGGCCGCGGGTGAAGACCGAGATCGAGCGGTTCGGCCTGCGGCTGACCGATTTCGACGGCTCCGAGCAGAAGCTCGGTCCAGGCCAGCTCGCGCTGTCGGAGGATCCCGCGATCTTCCACAGCGCCGGCATCGTGCTGGTCACGGTGAAGAGCGCTGACACCGCCGAAGTCGCCGGCCAGATCGCGCAGCACGCGCCGCAGGATGCGGTGATCGTCTCCCTGCAGAACGGCGTCGGCAATGTTGCCGTACTGCGCGAGCGCCTTGGCGGCCGACGCGTGCTCGCCGGCATGGTGCCATTCAACGTGGTCGCGATGGGCGAGGGGCGTTTCCACCGTTCGAGCTCCGGCGACATTCATGTCGGCGCGGACGCGGAAAACACGGCTGGGGCGCTCTCGGTGCCCGGCCTTAACGTGCGCGCAAGCGCTGACATCACCGGCGTGCAGTGGGGCAAGCTGATCATCAATCTGAACAATGCGCTCAGCGCGCTGTCCGACATGCCGCTCGCCGCGCAGCTCGCGAACCGCGACTGGCGAAAGCTGTTTGCAGACCAGATGGCGGAAGGTCTGGCCGCGCTGAAGGCCGCCGGCATTGCGCCGGTGTCGGCAACGCCGATCCCGATGAACTGGTCTCCGACCTTGCTGCGGCTGCCCGATATGGTCTTCAACGCGATCCTCGGACGGACCATGAAGATCGATCCCGAGGCGCGTTCCTCGATGTGGCAGGATCTGAAGCAGGGCCGCAAGACCGAGATCGATTATCTCCAGGGCGCGGTCATCGCGCTAGCCGAGCGGAACAATGTCGCCGTGCCGCTGATGCGCCGCATTGTTGCGCTGATCAAGGAAGCGGAAATTGCCGGCAACGGTCCGCCCGGGCTGAAGCCGCAGCAGATTCGCGGAGCGGCCTGAGTGCGAGGGAGAATCGCGATGAGGCGTTGTTTGACGATCGGGCTCGCGCTGACCGCGCTCTGCGCCGCAACGGCGCTCGCCTACGCGAGGCCGCCGACCGTCTCGAACTCTCCCGGCTATGACCGGCGATTGCAAGAGAGCCGCAAGGCGCTGGGCGAGTCACAGACGACAATGCCGGCGAATGCGCCGGTGGCCAAGCCGAAACATAGCAAGAAGAAGTCCTCGAACTGAGGATGGGACGCGTATCTCCATCCGATCGTCATTGCGAGCCATCGGGCCGCGCTACGCGCGGACCCGTTGGCTCGCAATGACGGCGGTGGCTCACCCCTTCTTCTCCGGCTTGCTCGGCGTCGGGTTGAACAGCTTCTTCAGGTCGTTCAAGCTTTCCGACAGCTTTGGCCACTCGCAGGAGAACGAGCCCTTGACGCAGGGCGCGCCCTTCGACCGCGGGCCTGCCGTCTTCGGCCGCTCGACCGGGACGGGCACGCGCGGGACATCGGTTCGCAGCGCGACTCGCTGGACCTGCTGGGCTTGTTGCTCCTCCTGCTCGCGCTGCTGGCGCGCCATGGCCTGGGCCGCTTCATGGCTGCGGCGCTGGTTGGCGAGATAGGCGGTGTAGGATTCGTCGATCTTCTTCTGCTCCTCCGGTGTCGGGTTCGGCCCGGCGATGTCGAAGGTGCGGTCCTGGAGGAAGTCGTAATAGGAATAGCCGCCGCCGGCCTTGCGGCGGCCGGCGAACTTGGCGTTGCAGTCGGCGAGCGCGGCAGTTTTCTCGGCCTTGGTTGCGGCTTTTTCGGCGGCGTCGGCGCATTCCTCGAAATCAACCGGCGCGCGCTTCCACCATTGCGCCTGGGCATGCGAATGCGTCAGCAGAAAAAATCCTGCTGCGGCAAAGAGAAGCGCCGCACGACGCGATGCAACCACAACCGACATTCTACGAGAGCATTCCTTGCAAAACTCAACCCGAACCGAGTCGAGCCGGATTTTTGCCCCTTTATCGCCCGCTTGTCACCCATGGAACTCGGGAATTTCATGGCTGTAATGCTGACATTTTTTGCTTGACGTGGCGCGGGAGTCACAGCCGCGCGGCACCTGTTGCGCTTAGAGTTTTATTCATCCGAATGCGAGGGGGAATGTTCGTCATGAGAGCGCTGGTCTGTCTTGCCACACTCGCCCTGGTGCTGATTTGCGGCCGCGCCTTTGCGGCGGACGAAGATGCACCCAACCGCAAGCCGGTGAAGGCCATCGGCGATGCGCGGCTCTCGGTCGGCGGCCGGGGAATGCTTCCGCTCTACCTCTCCCGCGACTGGTCGCTGCCACAGCCCGCGATCTCGCGCGCGATCATCGTGCTGCATGGACGGCTGCGCAATGCCGACGAATATTACATCTCGGCCAACAACGCGCAGGCCGCGGCGGGCGACGATGGCAAAGCGTCGCTGATGATCGTGCCGCAGTTCCTGGCCGAGATCGATATCGACGCGCACAAATTGCCGCAGGACATGCTGCGCTGGTCGCTGGAGGGATGGGAGGGCGGCGACGCCGCGCTCGCGCCCAATCCGGTCTCCTCGTTCGAGGCGCTCGATGCGATCCTCGCAAAACTCTCCGACCGGCGCATCTTCCCGAACCTGAAGCAGGTCGTGGTCGCCGGCCATTCCGGCGGCGGCCAGGTCGTGCAGCGCTACGCCATTGCCGGCAAGGGCGAGGCGGCGCTGTCGCGCCAGCACATCGACATCCGTTATGTCGTCGCCAACCCCTCGTCCTATGCCTATTTCAGCGCCGAGCGGCCACTGCCGAAGATTGCCGCGTCCTGCCCCGGCTACGACAACTGGAAATACGGCATGGGTGACCGGCCGCCTTATCTCGCGGACGCGACGCCGGCTGCGCTCGAGCAACGCTATGTCGAGCGCGAGGTGATCTATTTGCTCGGCACGCTCGACACCAACCCGAAACATTCCGCGCTGGACAAGAGCTGCATGGCGGAAGCGCAGGGGCCGTATCGTTACGCCCGCGGACACGCTTATGCCGACGTGATGGCCAAGCGCGATCGCGGCACGCCCAATCACCGTGTGTGGGACGTCGCCGGCGTCGGCCATGACGGCGACAAGATGCTGACCTCGAAATGCGGTCTCACGGCGCTGTTCGATATTCCGGGCTGCGGCGCGGAGCGCTGACGCAGGTCTGCTCTGACGGCAATGTCTTGATGGCATTGCCCCGGCTGTTACACTTCGCATCGTGAGCGCCGCACGCCGCGGCGCCGCCAAGAAGCTGCCAAGAACACGAAGTGGAAACGCCTGATGCTGCTGCCCCTGTCCGACGTGCCGCGCTGGTACGCTCAACGCAAACCGCAAGGCACGATCGCCGTCCAGCATGGGCAGGACAGGCTGACCTGGGACGAACTGGAGCGCGGCGCCAATCGCCGTGCGCGGGCGTTCGCCGCGAAGGGCGTCAAGCCCGGCGATTTTGTCGCAATCGGTCTTCCCAACGGCAACGCGTTCTTCGAGACATCTTTTGCGGTGTGGAAGTGCGGGGCGACGCCGACCTCGCTGTCATGGCGGCTGCCGCGTGGCGAAGCTGCCGCGGTTCTCGACATCCTCAAGCCCGCGCTGGTGGTCGGCGGCGAGGCCGACTGGAATGCGCCGAATCGTTTGCCGGCGGATTTCGTGCCGGAGGGTTTTTCGGATGAGCCGCTCAATCCGCCGGTGGCTCGTTACTGGAAAGCCATGACTTCAGGCGGCTCGACCGGCCGCCCGAAGGTGATCCTCGATCACCAGCCGGCGGTGACCGACACGGTGGCCGCGCCGCCGCTCAACATTCCCTTCGGTGTCTCGCTGCTCAATCCCGGCCCGCTTTATCACAATGCGCCGTTCATCGTGTCGCACTATGCGCTGTTCGCCGGTGGCAAGCTCACCGGCCTGACCAAGTTCGACGCCGAGGAGACGCTGCGCCAGATCGCGCGCGAGCGCGTGCAATGGGTCAATTTCGTGCCGACCATGATGCACCGAATCTGGGCGCTGCCGGAGCGGGTGCGCAACTCCTATGACGTGTCCAGCTTGCAGACCGTGTTTCACATGGCAGCTCCGATGCCGCCGTGGCTGAAGGAGAACTGGATCGGCTGGCTTGGGCCGGAGCGGGTGTGGGAGCTCTACGGCGGTACCGAGCGCCAGGGCTCCTGCATCATCTCCGGCACCGAATGGCTGACGCATAAGGGCTCGGTCGGCAAGATCGGTGAGATGGCGCGCTTGCGCATCATCGGCGAGGACGGCAACGACGTCGCGCCGGGCGAGACCGGGGAGATCTATTTCCTCAACAATGACGGCAAGGACGCCACCTATCACTATCTCGGCGCCGAGCCGAAGCGCCGCGCCGACGGCTGGGAGTCGCTCGGCGATATCGGCCGGCTGGATGCCGAAGGCTATCTCTATCTCGGCGATCGCCTTGCCGACATGGTGCTGCGCGGCGGCGCCAACATCTATCCGGCGGAGGTCGAGGCCGCGGTCTCCGAGGCCCCCGGCGTGCGGTCCTGCGTCGTGGTGGGACTGCCCGATCCGGAATTGGGACAGCGGGTACATGCCATCATCGAGCCGGAGGGCGATGCGGACGGCCAGGCCATCGCCGACGGCATGGCGGACTTTCTCAAGGACCGCCTCAGCCGCTACAAGCATCCGGAGAGTTTCGAGATCGTCAGCGCCCCGCCACGCGACGATTCAGGCAAGGTGCGCAGAACAATGTTGCGCGACGAGCGCGCGGCGTGGATGAAGCAAGGGCGTGCTTTCCGGATCATGCCGGCGAAGACGCGGGCGCACGCCGAATAAGAAGGAAGGATTTTTGGACATGACCATCACCATCGCAGCGAACAGCGTGCCGAAGCCGCCGGCCGGGATCATCGAGGGCTTTCGCGGCGCGCCGACATCGGTCATCTCCGACAATCTCGCCCGGTTGCCGGGCGCGGTCGGGCTCAAGCCGTATCATCGCGGCGGCAAGCTGGTCGGGACGGCTTTCACCGTGCGCACACGTCCGGGTGACAATCTCGCCATTCATCGCGCGCTCGAGCTGGTCGGCCCGGGCGACGTCATCGTGGTCGACGGCGGCGGCGACGAGACGCGCGCGCTGGTCGGCGAGATCATGAAGAACATCGCGCAATGGCGCAAAGCCGAAGGCTACGTCATCGACGGCGCGATCCGTGATGTCGCGGCGTTCGCTGCCGACGACTTCCCCTGCTATGCCCGCGCGGTGATCCATCGCGGCCCCTACAAGAATGGTCCCGGCGAGATCAACGTGCCGGTGACGGTCGGCGGCAGCGTGATCTCGCCCGGCGACATCGTGGTCGGCGACGAGGACGGAGTCGTGTCGTTTCCCGCCGCGGGTGCCGCGGCGCTGCTGGAAGCAGTCCGCGCCCAGGTCGCGCGCGAGGAGGAAACCATGAAGGCGATCCGCGAGGGCCGCTATCAGGGCTCTTACGGCAAATCCTGATCGAGGCAATGACGAAGGGGAGGATGGCGTGAGCCAGCAGGAAGAATTCCACAATATCGATAATCCTGACGACGGCCTCTTCCGCGAGCTCGCGGCGGGGGTGACCACGCGCATCTTCTCCGGCGAGCAGGCGATGCTGTCGGTGGTGACCCTGGCGCCGCATGCGCAGGGCACGCTGCATCATCATCCCGAGGAGCAGTGGGGCGTGCTGCTCGACGGCTCCGCCATCCGTGTCCAGGGCGATGAAGAGATCCCGGTGAAGAAGGGTGATTTCTGGCGCACGCCCGGCAATGTGCCGCACACCATGCGTGCCGGCCCGGACGGCGCCCGCGTGCTGGACATTTTCAGTCCACCGCGGCCAGAATACAGAAAACCGGGGTCGGGTTTCGGGACGACCTAAGCGCTAGAGAGCAACAAGCCAAGCGCAAGACCAAACAGGGAGGGGACCATGGCGATCACACGACGGGCGCTGCTGGCTGCGCCCGCCATCCTCGCGATGGCACCGGCACGCGCGCAGGCCCCGAAGATCACGCTGGTGGTGCCATTCCCGCCGGGCGGCTCGACCGACGCGATGGCGCGGCTGCTTCAGGCCAATCTGCAAGCCAAGCTCAACCGCATCGTCGTGGTCGAGAACAAGTCGGGCGCTGCCGGTGCACTCGGCGCAGCGCAGGTCGCCAAGAGCCCGCCGGACGGCTCGTCGTTCCTGGTCACCTTCGATTCCCACGCAGTGATCCCGTCGATTCTCGACAAGCCGCCGGTCGATGTCGAGCGCGAGCTGATGCCGGTGCTGCTCGTGGGCACCGCGCCCTACGTGATCGCGGCCGGCGCCGGTCGTCCCTACAAGAGCTTTGCGGACGTGGTGGCGGCCTGCAAGGCGACGCCGGGCGCGGTGAAATACGCCTCCGTCGGCATCGGCACGCTCGGCCATCTCGCCATGACCGTGCTCGGCAACAAGGCCGGCGTCGAGATCATGCACGTGCCCTATCGCGGCGGCGGTCCGGCGATGAACGACGTGCTTGGCGGCCATGTCGATCTCATTGCGGGATCGGCGGCGCTGGTCGCAGCGCAGCTCGGCACCAATATGCTGCGCCCGATCCTGCAGCTCGGCCGTGAGCGGCTGCCGGGCTTGCCGGATACGCCGACCGCGATCGAGGCGGGCTTCCCGGATTTCGAGACGCTGGCCTGGTGGGGAATCTTTGCGCCCACGGGCACGCCGCCCGACATCGTCGCCGGCCTTGCGACCGCGTCCAAGGAAATCCTGAGCGAGCCCGCGACCGCGGCCCAGCTCAGGGAGACGCAGCAGATGACGCTGCTGCTCGAGGATGGGCCTGCCTTCAAAACCTTCTTCGACAAGCAGGTTGCCTTTTGGGGCAAGGTGGTGAAGGACAACAATATCAGGGCGTGACGAGGCTCACAGGGCGCCTGCCGAGTGCGGCAAGGTCGCGCGCCAAGGGAGGCAGTGGCCGGAGTTCTTCCGGCTGCTTCCTGCTCTTTCGCCGCCTGGCGCCACACCTGCATTGAAAGACGCGCACCGGGCGTCTCATGTTGTGAAAATACTGCTCCCCGACATCTTCGAGTTGCAGGTCGAGGACGCTTTCGACGCGCGTCGCGATGTCGTCCGTCATCGCGATGCCGCCCGCGGGTGCGATTGCCTGCAGCCGCGCGGCCACATTGACGTCGTGACCATAGATGTCCTCGACGTCGGCCAGGATCGGGCCGCAACTCAGGCCCATCCGGAACACGATCCGGCTGTCCTTGGCGGTCCTTCGGCCGCGCTCGATCATTCCCGTCTGGACGTCGATCGCACAACGGGCCGCGTCAATCGCTGTCTCAAATTCGGCCAGGATGCCGTCGCCTGTCGATTTGAAGAACCGCACCCCGTATTCCCTGAGCTTGGGATCGACCAGCTCATGGCGATGGGACTTGTAGAGATAATAGGCGAACTCCGGGTCCAGGAATGTGAGCCGCGAATATTCGACGACGTCGACCGTGAGGACTGCGCCCCATCTGCGCTCGAGTGCCGGCAGGTTTGATCGACCGCAACCGATCGGCGTCTCGAGTATCACGGCACGTGAGCTTGCTGATGTTCTCAACCGCATAGTGTGCCTCCTCGACGAATGTTGCGACAATCGTTCGCGTCGGATGCAGGCACCTTACGGAGCCACCGTCATTGCAGCGTCATTTGACCGTAAAAGGCGAACGGTCGTGGGGAGGGCGCCAGGCCCGCCACCCGGGGCGGCTTTTCACGCACGGTTGACGAACCCGTGTCATTGCTGGCCACCGGCTGAGACCGAGCCCGCCCGGGGTGATTGGGCTTGCTCAGGGCTTCGGCTAGTATGACGGTTGCGTATCGCCGAAATGGGCAGGGATCGATCATGCATCTCGCCGTTCTCGACCTGGACTCCCCGCTTGGCCGCAAGCTGCTCGACCGCGTCGCCGGTCTCGCATCGGCCGAGCTTGTCGCGATCGCCGGGCGTCTGACTCGCTTGTTCACGATCGCGTCTCCCTTTGCACCCGGCTTCCATTGCATCGGCGGCGAGATCGCCATCGCTCCCGATCCGGCTGCGGCGACTGGCGCGGTGGTGCGACTGAGCGTCACAGGAAATGGCGAGACGCTGGAGGCCGCGCTCGTCTCATGCCTCGGCGAGGCGACCGAGTATCTTTCCCAGTTCGAGCGGCCGGGGGACATTGCCGCGGCGGTCGCAGCGAGCGATCAAGCGAGTTTTGTTTCGGACGGATGGATCGGTCAGGCCACATCGAGCGCCGATCGGGCCATCGACTGCGTCAATGCGTTCGATGCCGCAACCGGAGAAGCCATGCGATTGCCGGCCGATCTCTGCCTGAGACGGCCGCAAGAACGCATGGCGATCGAGCCGGTCAGCGCATTATCTTCGGGGGCAGCCGCGGGCCCGAGCTTCGACGCCGCGGCGCTTCGCGCGGCTCTGGAGCTTTGCGAGCGCGACGCGGCCGCGATGTGGTGGCTCGGCGGCTGCCGCCCGAAGCGTTTCGCGCTGGAGCACCCTGTGACCAAATCGGCGGCTGAACTGATCGCGCGGTTGCGCCAAAGCGAGACGGCGCGGCGAACCATGTTGTTCGACATTACGACCGATCTCGGCATTCCGGCCGTTGCGGCCGTATCGGTCGATTGTGACGGTAAGGGAATGGCATGCGGGCTGTCATCAAGGCTGACCGCGAGCGAAGCTGCTAGGGCCGCGGTCCTCGAGATGTGCCAAATGGAGATGTCGGCACCGGTGGCGGAAGCCAAGCGCGCCGAGCGTGGCGATGCCGCACTCAATGCGGCGGATCGTCGCCATCTGCGTCGCGCGGCGTTTGCGGCCGCGGATTGCGCGTTGCTTCAAGCGGTGGCGGTATCGCCGAGCGCTGCGAGCGTGCCGGCCGCTGATCTGAAGGGATTTGTGGCGCATTTGAGGAGCCGTGGCATTCGGCTCTTTCTGGTCGATCATACGCGACACGACATTGGAGTCGCCGTCGCGAGAGCCGTTTCGCCTGATCTGCAACCTTTTTCGGCAACTGTCGCAACGAAGCGTTTTTCAAAGGCGCACGACAATAGCGAGAGCCCGGATGTTGCCGGGCAGGACATCCCGCTATTCTGAGAGAAGATATCGCTAGACGCCCATCGGTTGCGTTTCGTAGACTTTAGTAAGCGTGGTTGACCATGACTCCGACATTGGTAGGAGCCTCAGAGGTGGCAACGGGCATTCAGGAAGCGCTGGCGAACGGGCAGCTGGCCCTCCGCCTCCTCGGCGATTTCTCAGCCAGGATCGACGAGCGCGAGATTTCGCTTGCGACGCGCAAGGCCAAGGCACTGACCGCCTATCTCGCTCTGTCGGACAATACGCAGGATACGCGCGAACGTCTGGTCGGTCTGTTGTGGAGCGAGAGCGACGAAGAACATGCGCGGGCGTCGCTGCGGCAGGTCGTGCATGACATCAGATTGGCCTTCGACAATGCGGGCTTCGCGGGATTTCGCGCCGACAAGCAAACTCTGGCGCTCGCGCGCGAACGACGCCTCTGCGATGTCGACGAGGTGCTCGCCGCCGCGGCACAAGGCACGGTGCATCCGCGGCTGCTCGATACCCAGCGGATCACCGAGACCCTGCTGTCCGGTCTCGACAACCTCGATCCGGCTTTCCAGGTCTGGTTGCTGACCAAGCGCCAATTGCTACACGACCGATTGACGCTCGCGCTCGAGCGCTTGTTGTCCCCCGATGGGGACTCGCGTGAAGCCAATGATGCCGCTCTGGCTCTGCTCAATCTCGATCCGACACACGAAGTCGCTTGCCAGCACCTCATTCGGGTGCGTGCGGCGCGCGGCGATGTCGGCGGGGCCCTGAAGATCTACAAGTCGCTGTGGGATCTATTGGAGGCAGACTACGACATCGAACCATCCAAGGAGACCCAGGAACTGATCGTTCGCATCAAGCAAATGCCAGGCCTGAACGAACAGCCGCAGGCACCGGTGGCCGTCCAGACCTTGCTCGGAGTGCCACATATGCTGACCCCCTCGCCAAAGCGGCTGCTCATATCGGTCTGCACATTCCAGGCGAGCGGCGTGCCCGAGGACATGCGTCACCTCGTCGACGGGTTTCGTCATGAATTCGTTGCTTGCCTCGCGCGTTTTCGTGAATGGTCGGTGCGGACATTGCCGCCGCTTTGGGAATCTGAGCCGAGGACGTGGTCTTCGCCGCCGGAATATATCGTCGAGGGCAGTACGTATGAGTTGAACGGCACAGTCCGGCTCGTCGTCACGCTGCGCGATGCGGCCAATTCCGTGTGCATCTGGAGCGGGCGTTATTCGATCACGCTGACCGAGTGGTTCGACACGCAGGAGCGTATCGTCCGCCAGATCGCCATGGCGCTGAACATCCACGTCTCGGCCGAGCGGCTGCGCCGTCTTGCGGCCGGAGGCGAGGTGACGCTGGAGATCCACGATCGATGGCTGCGCGCGCAAGCTCTGCTGTTGCATATGGACTCGAAGGATTGGCCGGCGGCCGCTTCGCTGGTCGAGAGCCTGCTGGCCGATGCGCCGGATTTTTCTCCTGCGCTCAGCGGCCTGGTTCAGTACCGCAACATCGCGCATATCGCGCTTCCCGGCCAGTTCCGCGATGTGTCCAAGCTGCCGGAGACGTTGCGGATCGCACAACGTGCGATTCAACTCGATCCGCTCGATTCGCGTGCGCAGCTCGCGCTCGCATGGACCTACCAGCTGCTCGGCCGCGTCGACGAATCGACGCTGCATGCCGCGCTCGCGGTCGATCTGAACGAGAACGATCCCTGGACCTTGATGGCATCGGGCCAGATCTTCGCTTATTGCGGCAAATATGAACGCGCGGCGAGCCTTTCAGCCGCATCGCTCCGCATCACGCCGGTCCCGACGGCGCCGCAGATCGCCTATTCCGGCGCGATTAAATTTCTCTGCTCCGACTATGCGGGGTGTTCCAATGTCTCGCGCGAGGATCTCGGGATGTCTCCGGCCTTCGTGATATGGGAATGCGCAGCCAAGGCGCATCTCGGCCGGCTCGACGAGGCCCGGGCGGATTTCGCGAAAGCGCTGGAGTGGATCGCCGCCGATTGGCGTGGCCAGCAGCCACCAACGCACGAGAACATCACGCGCTGGCTGCTGCACGTCTTTCCGATCGCGATCCGTGCCGACTGGGAGCGCCTGGCCGCTGGTCTTGCCGCAGCAGGCGCTCCGATCGAGGGTATCGTGTTCGGCCTGTAGTGAGAGCCTGGCTGGGCTCAGCCGCAGGTGTTGATCGTGTACTCGCCGACCCGCTCAGCGTGGAGCTTCGCCTTCTGGACCTGGCTGCTCGTCTCTTGAGGCAGCGGCTTTGTGCCGTGGATGCGCTCGTAGAAGGGCGGCAGAGAATACCCGTTGCCCTTCTCCAGTCGATCTTCGGACTCCGCGATCCTGAGGGCGTTCGGGAGCTTTACGTAGTGCGTATCTATCGGAACGTCGATCATCTCGAACTTCAGGTCTTCGTAGCCCGTGACGTCGGGATTATTGACGCCGTCGTCGAAGTAGAGCTGAACGCCGGCAGCCTGGGCCTGCGCGACGAAGTCGCGGAAGCTCGTTGGCCGGGGAAATTCGGGCTTGGCTTCGACGACGGTGGGATACGGATCCTGTTCGGTGATCACATGCCGGACGTAGTTCCTGCCGGTGGACCAGGTCTTGACCAGCTTGCCCCAATTCTCGTGATTGCCAGGAATGCCTCGGACGTTGATTTTCGGGTAGGCCATCGCTTCTCTCCTTTCACGCTACGTGGTTGTCATGCTGGGGTGACGCGTTGTCTGTCGTTGAGAAATTGCCGAACTGTGGTCATGCTGATCTTCCGCCCGGGGCCCTCGATGTCCGCCAGGAATGCGAAGATGTTGGTCTGGCGGCTCCCGCTCTTGCCGAGCGTTGCTGCCGACAAGGATGCAAGCTCGCTCTGCAGTCCGCCGGCGGGATTGCCTGGCAGCAGCCTATCGTACTGCAATACGCCGCAGATCACGTCGGCCACGACGATCGAACCCAGGATGCCCAGGCGTTCGCCCTGGTTGCCGGAGTCCATGCCTGCCTCGAAGCGGACGAACAGCGGGATGGGAGGATCGTTCGCGAGTGTCTTGATTTCCGTCGCCGACAGCTTGTTGAAGGAGCCGAAGCTCGCGTCCGATCGCTTGGTCAACCAGTCGGCAATGCGTGCGGCCCACGGCCGCGAACCGATCGGTCCCGCCAGGAATTCAGACTTCTCGAGCAGCGCTCCGTGACTAGTCCTGAGGCGGTCGACGAGGGACCCGATCGACCAGGGCTGGATCGCAATGGCGCTCAGGAGGTCGCGCGCGATCAGATCGCCTTCTCCGAGGACCTCTTCCCCGATACCGACTTGAGACCACGGTCCGATGCGGATGCTGACGTTTCCGGCGCTGGGGTCGCTGCTGAAGAACAGATCCCAATTCACCAGCCAGGCGGCTTCCAGCGGAACGTCGGACGGCGACTTGTCGGAGGTGCGCGCCAGGATCTGCTCGATGGTGAAGGCATTGGCCGGGTCATTGTTGAAGCGATAGATCGGCCTGATCATGGAATGGCCGAAACGGAAGAACCCGTTGGTGAATTCGAGCGGAGCCCGCCATTCGCCGCCGACAGCCCAGGGGGACGGTGCCTGACCGGTGCTGTAGGCCTGCCAGACGTCCTTGTGCAAAATCCGCGGAAGCAGGTCCTGACGGATCAGGTCGCGGTAGATCAGGACGCATGCGGTCCGTGCAGTCGTGAACAGTCGCTGCGCGTCGGCAAACGGATTGGCCGTCGGGGGCAGATTCCCGCCTCGGACCAGTTCGTCCGCGATGCAATTGTGCAACTCGTGGAAGAGAACCAGAATCTGCGAGATGATCGCGTGGGAATCGTTGCGCGGATCGGCGATCAGGGCTTCGGGATAGCTCGCCTTCCGGGCCAGCTCGGCGGCCGTGCTGGTTGTGCCTCGCGCGATGTCCTTTTTGGGACCGCTATGGTTCTGATCGTTCCTGTCGATCCGCGAATTGCCCAGCCGGAGCTTGCTGCGGAACGCGATCTGGCTCGCCTCATAGGCGTGCGGGCATTCGGTCGGTCCGCCGCCATAGACCGTCTCGAGCCGGAGCGGGGCATTTCGGACGTTGCTGAGCCCGGCCGTCTGCCCGTCGCCGAGCGACGTCGAGATCGCGCTGTGCACGAGATCGTGCGCAACCATCTGCAGAAAATAAGTGTAGCCGCTCGGCAGATTGGGATTTGGTCTCGCTTTATTCTCGTCCGGATTGAACCTGATCAGATGCGCGAGCCGCCTCATCAGGTTCTCGGCCCGCGCCCATTGATCAGCATCCGATGGGTCAAACCGGGCGCCCTCAAGCGTGAAACGCTGGTCGTCCGATGGAGGCGAGATGAAGTGGCAGAAGCCGCCGGGATCTTCTGCAGAGCCTCGCGAAGTCGGCTGATCATTTGAGGTCTGGCGGAAACGCGTCGAAGAAATCGTCCCATGTGATGCCATGGCGTCCTCGCATCTACCTGTCCAAGTCTAAGGCCATCTCCCGTGAATTCAGCGTGAAATGATCTTTCCTTGCCGCCGCGAGGCGCTTCACGCTCGCCTCACGCGCTCATCGTACTCCCGTCGATACAAAAAGCAGCACACCGGGAGGAAACAGTGCGCGACCCAGAGCAAGACATTTCGGCGCCAGGGTGTTGTCCCGGCCGGCCGACCTGCCAGCCCCCGCAATCTCTCAATTTCAGTCAATCAGCCGGGGCAATGGAATGGCCGACTTCTCAATTCGCATGACGAACAGGCTTCAATTCTCGACCTGCGATGCTCCGCACGTTCCGACAAGCAAGACGCATGAAGAGACCGTCCTTGTCGAGTTGCGCGGCGACCTTCTCACGATAACCGCGCTCGGCGCGGATAGCAGTCCCGGAAGTCGCGTCTATGCGCAACGCACGATCGATCTGCCGGAGACGTCCATTTTCATGATCCTCCCAGAACTGCCGTCCCAGGTTCGGGACGGCACCTTTTTCCCCGCCCTCGGCACCGTCGCGATCTTACAACCGCGTCCCGGCACGCAACGCCGACTGCGGGCGGTCGGCACGGACAACAACAGCGGGCAGTGTCACGGATGGATTTTTGACGCAATCGAGGTTGCGTCAAGTTCAAATCGGCCAAGCGAGGCAACGTCCGGCCGCTGATTCGCCGGCTGCGGTCATCCGCCGCGGAGGAGGTCCGCGTGCCGCCCACTTTTAGGCCATTGCTGGATCACGGCTCGCTCAGGTCGCGGACGACGCGAAAGCCGAAATCTAGGGTTGTGTGGCGCCGACGTGGTCGCGCGGGGCCCGAGGGCTTCCGGTTCGGCCTGCGCTTTGCTATGTACGGCCGGCAACCTGCCGCTCGGCGGGTTACGCGGTCCCGTAGCTCAGCCGGATAGAGCGACGGTTTCCTAAACCGTAGGTCGGAAGTTCGAGTCTTCCCGGGATCGCCATTTTCTCAATTCTCGGTTCGTCCGCTCTGAGTTCTCGCGAGGCTGCTCGCACACGCCGGGCGCCGTCCCCCGATACAATCAATGTTTGCATCCGGGTCTGTTTGCTCCTAGCATTTCGCCCTTGCGCTTCAGCCGGCATATGATGCTACCGGCGATTGATTGATTTCATGCGAGCCACGCCCCGGCTCAGGCTCGCCAACATTTTTGGTGACCCATGACATTTCAGCGCGACAACGCGGCCTACGAGAAGTGGCTGCGCGATCAATGCGACGTTGTCGAGAAGGATCTCGCCCACAAGCACGAGCGAATGCAGACGGATGCGTTCACATTCCTGCGCGCGACGTTCTTTCGCTGGGCGAAACGCATCGAGAAGATCTGCCCCAAGCTGAAAGATGCTCCCGCCGTTCTGTCGGTCGGCGACCTCCACGTCGAAAACTACGGCACCTGGCGCGACGCAGAGGGACGTCTGGTCTGGGGCATCAACGACTTCGACGAAGCCGCGTTCATTCCATATCCGTTCGATCTCGTCCGCCTTGCGACCAGCGCGCGGCTTGCGAAGTCGCAAGTCGACAATCGTGTGGCGGCGGCCATCCTTCTCGAAGGTTATCGTGAGGGACTGGCAGACCCGGCTCCGTCGCTGCTCGATGAGCAGGAGAGCTGGATGCGGCCCTACGTCGCCTGCTCCGACGAGGAGCGGCGGGATTTCTGGCACGAGGTGAAGCACTACCGGGAAAAGGAGCCGCCCGCTGAAGTTGCCTCCGTGCTCAAGGGAGAACTGCCGGACGGTGCCAAGCTCAAACGCTTTGCGTCGCTCAGGAAGGGGGGCGGCAGTCTCGGACGGCCGCGCTATGTCGCAATCGCGAAATGGAGAGGCGGGCTGGTCGTCAGGGAAGCCAAGGCGCTGGTGCCCTCCGCTTGGGATTGGGCTCACGACACGATAGACGAGTTGCATTTTAGCACGCTCGCGAAAGGCGATTTTCGTGCGCCTGATCCGCACCTCAACGTGTTCGGCCACTACATCGTCCGGCGCATTGCTCCGGATCAACGCAAAATCGATCTCGGAGACCGAACCGGCGTGCGGCTGAGGCTCGATCTGGTGCGCGCGATGGGGTTCGATCTCGGCGCGGTTCATGCCGCGTCCGGCGCCAGAAAAAAGATCGAGCAGGATCTTGATAAACGAAAGGACGACTGGCTGTACGAAGCCGCAAAGACGGCGGCCGAGGACGTTCAGAAGGATTTTGAGGAATGGAAGAAGGTTCGGCTGCCCTTGTAGCCGGATGACACCGGCGCCGCTGGTGAGCGCCCGCCGCGCGGCTCGATTTGCCAAGTCTGTTGCCAAGTGATTTGCCAAGTCGGCGCGAAAATTGCTAGCAAAATGGCCCGCAGAGACGACAGGCCGAAGAAGCATCTTCCGGCCTGTCCTGTGCCCCGCCACTGGCAATGCCCTGCCATATCCGGAGACGATGATGCCTTTTGACTTGATCCTGCGCGGCGGCCGTGTGGTCGACCCGTCCCAGAAGCTCGACGCCGTGACGGATGTCGCCTTTGCGGGCGGCAAGGTCGCTGTGATCGGCAGCGGGCTCAAGGCGGATCCGGGCACCGACGTGCGCGACGTGTCACGCTATATCGTGACGCCGGGGCTGATCGACCTCCACACCCACGTCTATTGGGGCGGCACCTCGCTCGGCATCGATGCCGAGGAATTCTGCCGCCTCTCCGGCGTCACCACGGCGGTCGACACCGGCAGCGCCGGTCCCGGCAATTTCGCCGGCTTCCGTAAGCATGTGATCGAGCCGAGCCAGGTCCGCATTCTCGCCTATCTGCACGTCTCGCATGCCGGCATCTTCGGCTTCTCGCACCGGATCATGGTCGGCGAAAGCGAAGAGCTGCGGCTGATGAATCCGATCGAGGCGGCCAAGGTGGCCGATGCCAATCGCGACCTCATCGTCGGCATCAAGGTGCGCGTCGGCCTGCATTCCTCAGGTACGTCCGGCGCGGTGCCGCTCGACATCGCGCTCGAGGTCGCCAACGAGGTCGGCATGCCCCTGATGGCGCATATCGACCATCCGCCGCCGAGCTATGAGGAGGTGTTGGCTCGCCTGCGGCCCGGCGACGTGCTGACCCACGCATTCCGGCCGTTCCCGAACACGCCCGCGACCGCGCAGGGCACGGTGAAGAAGGCGGTGCTGGACGCGCGCGAGCGCGGCGTGCTGTTCGACATCGGCCACGGCAAGGGCTCGTTCGCGTTCAAGACCGCGCGCGCCATGCTCGCCAACGGCTTCTATCCAGACACCATCTCCTCCGACATCCACCAGCTCTGCATCGACGGCCCCGCCTTCGACCAGGTCACGACCATGTCGAAGTTCCTGTGCATGGGCATGGAGCTGTCCGACGTGATCGCGGCCTCGACGGTGAATGCCGCGATGGCACTGCGGCGCCCCGAGCTCGGCAGCCTCAAGCCGGGCAGCGTCGGCGATGCCACGCTGATCTCGGTCAAGCAGGGCCAGTTCGACTATCAGGACGTCGTCGGCGAGCATCTGATCGGCGATCGCAAGATCGCGTCCGAGGGTGTCGTCATCGGCGGCCGCTGGTGGCATCCGAACTGAGGCGGTGCTAGCTCTGCTCGCGATAGAATTGCAGCAGCCGCGCGCCCGCGGGTGACAGCCACTCGGGCGCGCCGGCGATATAGCCCTCGACGCGGCCGCTCGTGCCGACGAGATAGGTGATGGGCATGCCGACGATCGAGAACATCTCGGTCGATGTCTGCGCCGCCGCGCCATAGGCGTCGACGTAGCAGGCCAGGTCTTTCACGGCGAGGCCGCCGAGAAATGCGCGGATCTTGCGCAAATCCTTGGTGTCGGTGCAGATCGCGACGATGTCGAGCCGATCGGGCCGCGATGCCGCAAGGCTTGCGAGCGTCGGCAGATCGAGCCGGCAGGCCGCGCACCAGGTGGCCCAGAAGTTCACCAATGTGAGGCGGCCCGGCTTCGCCGTCACGATGGCATCCCGGCCGTTCGTGTCGTGAAGCCGGAGCTGCGGCATCGGTGCGTGTGGCCGCACCACCGTGAACTGGTTGCGGCCGGCCTCGAACACCGGCGGCCAGCGCTCCTGCGCATTGGCCGCGCGCAGGAGAGCAAGAGCCGGCGCGGCCATCAGCATCGACCGCCGCGACAGCATTGCATCGCTCGCGCGCGCCGTCTTACGCATGGATATAGGCCCAGCCCTTGAGTTGCAGGTCGACCACGCGCCCGATGCCGAACGGCACGAGGCTCGCGCCGGCGATCAGCGGGATGGAGATCTGCTCCTTGGCTTCAGCGATCGCCTTGGACGAGGCGCACATGCTGTAGGTGAGGTTCGGCAGCGACTGCCGCAGTGTCGCGAGCGGCTCGACCAGCGGCGTCTTGTCGGCGCGGAAGACGTCGATGCCCTTGCCGTTGGCGACGACCTCGATCAGCAACCGCGCACCCTTGTCGGCAAAGTGTTTTGCGAGGTTGGCCGAGTAGCTGATCGCGTGTCCCATGACATAGGGCTCGTTGCTGTCGACCAGTATCACGACGCCATCGGCGAGGCGATCCTCCTTGGCCGCGGAGGGGCCGCCGGCCGTGAGGATCGACGCGCCTGCGAGCAGGCCCCTGCGGGACCATCCGTTGCCAGAGATCATGGCAGCAGGCCTGCCGGTTAGAACCGAGGCGCGATCGGCGCCTTGCTGTTGCGCCCCCACAGCACGAACAGGCTGAGCGCCAGCAGAACAACATTGAGCGGCGTCACCTCGGCCTCGCCGCGCGAGAGGTGGAAGACGAGTGCAAACACCTGCAACACCGAGCAGCCCAGCGCGGCCAGCACCGTCAGGCGCGGCAGGATCCGCGTCAGGGCCGGCAGCAGGATGCCGATCCCGCCGGCGAGATCGACCAGCGCGATGGAGCGCACGAAGGTTTCGGAATACTGGCCGGCAAAGGGCATCGCCGCGGCAAGCTGCGGAATGGGGGTCAGCAGCTTGTATAGCCCTGCCGAGATGAAGACGAAGGCAACGAGAGCCTGCGCAGCCCAGAGGCCGATGCGAAGAGCGCGCCCGGGGGAAGCGGTCGCGAAGGTGGTGGCGGACATGGTGGTTCTCCAAAATGTGAGGGTTGCCACCATTTGATAGTTTCCCCATTTTTGATCATCATCGGTTCCGGGATTAGTTTGTTTCCTGGGTGTTGATGATCTGATGGATACGCTGGTCAGTATGAGGGTGTTTTGCCTGGTCGCGGAGCTGAAGAGCTTTGCCACCGCGGCGCAGCGCCTGCGCATCTCGCCCGCCATGGCGAGCAAGCATGTGATGCAGCTCGAGAAGCGGCTGGGCACGCGGCTGCTCAACCGGACCAGCCGGCGCGTCAGCCTCAGCGAAAGCGGCACGCTCTATTTCGAGCAGACGCGCCAGATGCTGGATTCGCTCGACGAGGTCGAAGCCGCCGTCAGCAAGGCGACCGTCGTTCCGCGCGGCACCCTGCGGCTGACTGCGCCGGTATGGATGGCGAACACGATCTTCGTGGGCGTGCTGGCGGACTACCAGGCCCGCTATCCGGACGTTCGTCTCGACGTCGATCTCAGCGGACGCCTGGTCAACCTGGTCGAGGAGGGATTCGATCTCGCCTTGCGCGCGACCGGCGAGCCCGACGAGGCGCTGATCGCGCGCTCTATCACCAGCGTCCCGTTCTACATGGTGGCCGCTCCGGTCTTTCTGAAACGCGCCGGCCGTCCGAAGACCCTCGCCGATCTCTCGGGCATCCCCCTGTTGCAGTACGCGCTCTATCCCGGCGAGAGCTTCTCCTTCACCGGCAAGCACGGCCCCGAGACCGTCAAGCTCAATCCGGTGCTGCGCAGCGCCAACGAAACGCTGCTGCATATGGCGGCGCTGGAAGGCATGGGGCTCGCCTTCCTGCCGAAATGGCTGGTGGCCGAGGACATCGCCGCCGGACGGCTCGAGCACGTCTTGCCCGAGCACCTCATTTTCGCCGGAAAACTGTTCGCGGTCTACCCGAGCCGCAAATATCTCTCCGCGAAGGTCCGGACCTTCATCGACTTCGTCGCCGCCGACAAGCGCATGAGGTGACTACGGCGACCTGATCACAACGACCGCGCGATCAACAGCTTCATGATCTCGTTGGTGCCGCCATAGATCTTCTGGATGCGGGAATCGATGAAGATGCGCGAGATCGGGTACTCCTGCATGTAGCCATAGCCGCCGAACAGCTGGAGGCATTCGTCGGCCGTTTGCACCTGCTTGTCCGAGCACCAGTACTTCGCCATCGACGCCGTGACGGTGTCGAGGTCCTTGGCGACCAGACGCTCGATGCACCAGTCGACGAAGACGCGCGCGATCATGGCTTCGGTCTTGCGCTCGGCGAGCGTGAAGGCGGTGTTCTGGAAATCCATCAGCGGCTTGCCGAACGCCTTCCGCTCCTTGGTGTATTCGGTGGTGAGCTTGATCGCGCGCTCCATCGCCGCGACGGCTCCGACCGCGAGCGCGAGGCGCTCCTGCGGCAGTTGCTGCATCAGCTGCACAAAACCCTGGCCTTCTTCCTTGCCGAGCAGGTTTTCGGGCGGCACGGTGACGTTGTCAAAGAACAGTTCCGACGTGTCGGAAGCGTGCAGGCCGATCTTGTCGAGGTTGCGCCCACGCTTGTAACCATCGGCGCCTTCGGTCTCGACCACGATCAGCGAAATGCCCTTGGCGCCAGCTTCGCCCGTGCGCGCGACCACGATGACGAGATCGGCAGCCTGGCCGTTGGTGATGAAGGTCTTCTGGCCGTTGATGACGTAGGAATTGCCCTGCTTCTTTGCCGTGGTCTTGACGGCTTGCAGATCCGAGCCGGTGCCGGGCTCGGTCATGGCGATGGCGCCGACCATCTCGCCCGAGGCCATTTTCGGCAGCCAGCGCTTCTTCTGCTCCTCGGAGCCGTAGTTGAGGATGTAATGCGCGACGATGGCGCTGTGCACGGAGACGCCGGTCGTCAGTTCCGGCACCGTGCTTTCGAGATCGTCCAGCACGGCGGCGTCATAGGCGAAGGTCGTACCCAGCCCGCCATATTCCTCCGGCACGCTCGCCAAGAGCGCGCCCATCTCGCCGAGCCCGCGCCAGGCGAAGCGGTCGACCATCTTCTGCTCGCGCCATTTCTCGGCATGCGGCGCCAGATCCTTGGCGAGATATTTCCGGAACTGGTCGCGGAAGACGTCGAGCTCTTCGGTCATCCAGGAGGAGCGGTAGGACATGATTACCTCGGTTGATGCAGCTTCCCGCCTTGGTAGGCCAGCTAGCGGCGGCAATAATTGTGTTTTCAGGCTGCGCCGGTGGCGCTACCAAGGCGGCCGGAAACGCGTCTGTCGGGATGATCGATTTGTGGCCGCCAAAACTAAAGAGCTCAAGCTCGACATCGAGAACATCGGCACCGTCTCGGCGATCCTGACGCAGCCGGACGGCGCGCGCGCCTGTTACGTCCTGGCACATGGCGCCGGCGCCGACATGCGGCATGCGTTCATGGCGAAGACCGCAGAAGGGCTCGCGGATCGTGGCATCGCGACGTTCCGTTTCAATTTTCCCTACATGGAAATGAAGAAGGGGCGCCCCGACCAGCCGGCCGTCGCGCACGCCGCCATCCGCGCGGCGGTGGAGGAGGCCGCACAGCTGTGTCCCGGTGTGCCGCTGATCGCTGGCGGGAAATCCTTCGGTGGGCGCATGTCCTCGCAGGCGCAGTCGAAGGCACCGCTGCCTAGCGTCAAAGGGCTCGCCTTCCTCGGCTTTCCCCTGCATGCCGACAAGAAGCCGTCGTCCGAGCGCGCCGCGCACCTCGCCGGCATCGCAATCCCCATGCTGTTCCTGCAAGGCACGCGCGATGGGCTTGCCGACCTCGGCCATCTCAAGCCTGTCATCGCGTCGCTCGGGGCGAAGGCGACGCTGCATGAGATCGAAGGCGGCGATCATTCCTTCGCGGTGCTGAAGAAGTCGGGCCGCACCAATGACGAGGCGCTCACAGAGGTGCTCGACACGCTCGCGGCCTGGATCGATGATCTCGGCTAAAGCTCAGGCCGAATAGAGCCCCTTGTCGCGCGCCTTCTGGATCGCGAGCGCGGCGATCAGGTCGAGCGTCGGCGTCGACAGGCCGGCGGTGCGGGCGAAGGCGGCGGGCGCCTTCACCAGCACGTCGATCTCCATGGCGCGGCCGAGCTCGTAGTCCTGCAGCAGCGACGGCTTGTGGTTGGGGGCGGGGCCGCTGCGCGTCACGCGCTTGACCTCGGGGATGAAGTGCTGGGCGATGTCGTTGGCCTCGTTCAGCATCCGCGGAATGACCTCGGCAAAGGCGGGGTCGTCGCGCACGCCGCGCGCGGTCTGGCCGGTGAGCAGGCACAGCACCGACAGCGACATGTTGGTCAGCAGCTTTGACCAGATCGCCTCGCGGATCTCGGCCACCGGCGGCGATTCCAGCCGCGCGTCGTTGAAGGCGCCGCGGAGTTTTGTGATGCGCTCGCAATTGCGGTCGTCGCATTCGCCGATCAGGAGGCGGTTGCGGTCCGGGGTGAGGTTCTGCACCACGCCGGGCGCGGTCACCTCGTTGGAGGAGAAGATGACGCCGCCGATGATCCGCTCCTTCGGGATGCAGGCGCGCAGGCGTCCGCCCGGATCGAGGAAGGAGATGTCCGGCGGCGTCGGATGCCGCGGCGGCAGGCCGATCCCATACCACCAGGGAATGCCGTTCTGCGCGAACACGATCGCGGTGTCGTCCTGCAGCAGCGGCTTGATGCTGGCAACCAGCCCGGTCAGCGCGGTGGCTTTCAGAGCCGAGATTACGACGTCCTGCGGGCCGAGCTGGGCCGGATCGCCGGACGCGTTCACCTTGGCAGTGACCTCGGAATCGCCGACGCGCAGCTTCAGGCCATTGGCGCGGACCGCCTCCAGATGCGCCCCCCGCATCACGCAACTGACCTCATGACCGGCGCGCGCCAGCCGCACCGCAATATGGCTGCCGACGGCGCCCGCGCCGAAAATGCAGATGCGCATATGATGTCCCGTCCCTGATCGCTTTGCCTAGTCCCTGGATGCCGCCTAGCCGCAGAATGACACAAGCCGCCATGCGATGGGCGCGGCCGCCCCACGCTGGAAAGATATGGATCGGGATGCGTTGCCTCGGCCATAGTGCGCAGCAAACAAGATGACTGGAGGATCGCCGATGACTGCCAACCCCGTCCTGTGGACCCTCGATGAGCGTGGGGTTGCGACCGTCACGTTGAACCGGCCGGAGGTGAACAACGCCTATGACGGCGCCTTGATCGCCGGCGTGCTCGCAGCCATGGACGATCTCGGTAAGAAACCGAACCTGCGCGTCGTCGTGCTCAAGGGCAACGGCAAGCACTTTCAGGCCGGCGCCGACCTCAAATGGATCAACGGCGTGCGGCCACAATCGCCTGAGGCGAACGAGGCGGCCTCGAAGGCAACGTTCGAGGCGGTGCAGCGTCTCAATACCTTGCCGATCCCGACCGTTGCGCTGGTACAGGGTGGCTGCTTTGGCGGCGGCACCGGCGTCATCGCGGCCTGCGACGTCGTGATTGCCGCCGACAACGCCCTGTTCTCCATCACCGAGGTGCGCTGGGGCCTGACCGCCGCGATCATCATCCCGCAGCTCTGCGACGCCATTAGTGTACGGCAGGTCCGCCGCTACGCGCTGACCGGCGAACGTTTCGGCGCCGAGGATGCCCGCCGCATCGGCCTCGTCCACGAGGTGGTGCCGCTCGCCGACCTCGAAGCCGCAGGCAGCAAGGTGGTCGAGCAACTGCTCGCCAACGGGCCGGCCGCGATGGCGGAGACCAAGCGCCTTGCGCTGGAGAGCTCGTTCGGCGGCATGGCGGTGGACGATGCCGCCTACAAGCGGCTCGTGCACCTGCATTCGGTCAAGCGCCAGAGCGCGGAAGCGGCGGAAGGATTGGCCTCGTTCGCCGAGAAGCGGGCGGCGAAGTGGGGCGGCGGCAAAGGCTGACCGTCAGCAGCCGCGGCAGATGTTGTTGATGCTGCGATAGACGGCATCGTCGTCCTGCCGCATCTGGCGCAGCGATTGGAGCGTGTTGCTCTCGTCGGCTGGCGCGGCGGGCTTGCGCTTGGCCGCGAGCTCTTCTTCCTGTCGCTTGTAGCAGGCTTCGCGCTCGGGCTTGGCCTGGATGAAGCGGCAGCTTTGCTCCACAGCCGAGGCGGGGGTGGTTGAGATCGCGAAGGCGGTCAGGGCGGCGAGAGCGAATTTCAAAACGATCGAATCCATGGGGCCCTTCTCTCAGGTCAGCGTGATGAGAGCAACCGCCATGTTGTGACAAGGGCGCAACGGCGTGTAGCCCGGATGGAGCGAAGCGTAATCCGGGGCCGGCGTCCCCGCAGTCCGCTGCGCTCCATGCGGGCTACAATTCACAGCGACGGCGCGAGCGACGTCTTCAGCAAAGTCAGCAGCGCCTGCACCGCGGCCGCATTGCGCCGCCGCTCGGGGATCGCGGCCTTCACCCACAATTCCGGAATCGGAAAGTCGCGCAGCACCGGCTTCAGCGTGCCGTCACGCAAGGCGTCCGCGACCAGATAATGCGACATCAGCGCGATGCCGTTGCCGGCGATCGCACTGCGCGCCAACACGTGTCCCTCGTTGGACGACAGCAGCGGACTGACCTGGATGCTGATGCGGCCGCGCGGTCCGTCAAAGATCCATTCCGGGCCGGTCGGCATGAAGCTGAGGCAGCGATGCTCGACGAGATCGCGCGGATGCTTTGGCGTGCCGTGCTTCTTCAAATAAGCGGGCGATGCGCAAAGCAGTCGCTTCAACGGGACCAGCGGCTCGTCGACCACGCCGCCGAAGGAATGTGGAAACGCGCCGATCGCGATGTCAAAGCCTTCGCTGACAGGATCGACCGGGCGATCGATCAGGACGATCTCCAGCTTGAGCCGCGGGTTCTGGGTCTGGAACGCGCTGAAGGCGTCGGCGAGCCGCGCCACCGTCATCGAGGTCGGCGCCTTGATGCGGAGGTGATCGACGAGATCGTGGCCCTTCTCGCCCATGCGCGTGAGCAGGTCGGCGGCATCGGTGACGACACCGCGGGCGCGATGCACGTAGCGCTGCCCGGCCTCGGTCAGCCGCAATTGGCGGGTCGAGCGGTGAAACAAGGGCGTGCCGATCCGCGCCTCCAGCTGCGTGACACGCTTTGCGACAACCGAGGTCGAGACATTGAGTTTTCGCGCGGCGGCTGAAAAGCCGGCTGCATCGGCGGTGGCGAGAAACGCCTGAAGGTTCACCAGGATGTCCATGTTCACCTTTCGCGATTCGAGAAAGCTGATCGCATATTTTGGTGGATTGTACCCCTCCCCGCGTTAATTCATAGTCGCCTCCAAGCAAAGGATTTTGGGAAGGACGCGCCATGCGGGCCACGATGATCGAAGAACCGGCACGAAAGGTGCCGCTCTATGGCGAATATGAAGTCGTCGTTCTCGGCGGCGGCCCGGCCGGCATTGTGGCGGCGGCGTCAGCCGCGCGCGCGGGGCGCAAGACCCTGCTGATCGAGCGCTACGGCTTCCTCGGCGGCATGGGCACCGCCGCGGGCGTCACCAATTTCTGCGGCCTGCATGGCAATGTCTTCGGCCAGGCGCACCGGCTGGTGCAGGGCATGGCGTCCGAGCTGCTGGCGCGGATCGATCTGCTCAACGGCCTCAACACCCCGCATCTGATCCTCGGCAAGGTCTATGCGCAGGCCTACGACACCGCGGCCTACAAGATCGCGGCCGATCAACTGCTCGCAAGCCACAAGGTGCACGTCCTCTTCCATGCGCTCGGCGCCGGCGTCGTGATGGGCGATGACCGCCGCATCGACGTGCTGATGGTCGAGACCAAAGCCGGCCGGCAGGCCGTGCGCTCGGAGATTTTCATCGACTGCTCCGGCGACGGCGATCTCGCGGTCTGGGCCGGCGCACCGTTCGAGATTGGCGACGAGCACGGCCATCCGATGTACCCGTCGATGATGCTGCGCCTGAACGGCATCGATCCCGACAAGGCCGGTGATGCCTGGCGGACCATTCCGCAATTGATGGAAAAGGCGCTTGCCGCCGGCACGCACACATTTCCCCGCAAGAGCGCGATCGTACGGCCGCAAAAATCCGGCATCGAATGGCGGGTGAATTTCACCCAGGTGGCACGCGAGGACGGTCACGCCATCAACGGCGTCGAGCCCGACGATCTCACCCGCGGCGAGATCGAGGGCCGCAAGCAGGCGCTCGCGGCGTTCGAATTCCTGCGCACCGTGCCGGGGTTTGAAAAGTCGTACATCGTCGATTTGCCGCCGCAGCTCGGTATCCGCGAGACCCGCCGCATCAAGGGCGGCTACCAGCTCAGCGGCGAGGACGTGCTCGGCTGCGCGTCGTTCGAGGACTCCATCGGCGTCAATGGCTGGCCGATCGAGGCTCATGTTCCCGGCGACGTCGTCTTCACTTTCCCGCCGATCCCGGAATCGCGCGGTTACAACGAGCTGCCGTACCGCATGCTGGTCCCCGAGGGCGTCGATAATCTCCTCGTTGCCGGCCGTTGCGCCTCGATGACCCATGAGGGCCAGTCGGCGGCGCGGGTCTCCGGTGCCTGTTTCGTGATGGGCGAGGCGGCCGGTTCCGCCGCCGCGCTCGCGCTCTCCGGAAACCGGATCCCGCGTGACATCCCCATTGAAAAATTGCAGGAAACGTTGAAACAACAGGGCGCCTTCATCGGGCGGGACCAGGCGGTGCCCGAGGGCCTGTAACGGACTGCAAACAACGACCAAGAGAACGACCAAGACAATAACGGCGGAGGAAATGGGATGATCGGGATTGCGCGGCTCGCGCTGGCGGGCCTGATGGCGGTCATGGCGCTGGGCACGGCCCGGGCCGAAGACGCGCTGAAGGCCAAGGTCGGCGTGCTCCGCCTGTCCTCCTCCGCGCCGGTCTTCGTTGCCCAGGACAAGGGCTATTTTCATGAGGCCGGGCTTGACGTCGAGCTGAAATTCTTCGACGCGGCGCAGCCGATCGCGGTCGCCACGACCTCGGGCGACGTCGATTTCGGCGTCACCGCCTTCACCGCCGGTCTCTACAATCTCGCCGGCAAGGGCGTGCTGAAGGTGATCGGCGGCATGAGCCGGGAAAAGGCCGGCTATCCCCTGATCGGCTATTTCGCCAGCAACAACGCCTATGCGGCTGGCCTCAAGACGCCGAAGGATCTCGCGGGCAAGCGCATCGCGGTGACGCAGGTCGGATCATCCTTTCATTACTCGCTCGGCCTGCTCGCCGACAAATACGGCTTCAAGCTCGCGGACGTGAAGATCGTGCCGTTGCAATCGCTGTCGAATGCGGCCGCCGCACTCAAGGGCGAGACCGTCGATGCCGCGCTGCTGCCGATCTCGACCGCGCGAAAGCTGATGGACGAGGGCGGTGCAAAATTCCTGGGCTGGGTCGGCGACGAGACGCCCTGGCAATTGGGCGCGGTGTTCGCCTCGCCGAAGACGCTGACCAACAAGGCGCTGGTGACGAAATTCCTTGGCGTGCTCGCGAAAGCCGATCGCGAATATCACGACGTCATCCTGGCTTCGATGAAGGACGGCGTCGCCCCGATCAACGACAAGACCAAGCCGCTCTTGGAGATCATCGCCAAGTACACCAACCTGCCCGTCGAGCAGGTGGTCGGCAACTGCGCCTATATCGATCCCGACGGCAAGCTCGACGTCAAGAACGTCGACAACCAGATCAAATGGCTGCAGGAGCAGGGTTTTGCCGACAAGGGCTTTGACGCGAATGCGATCATCGCCAAGGATTATGTGAAGGTGGATTGATTGATGTTGCGAGCCTCCCTCTCTCCCCGTCATCCTGAGGTGCGAGCGACGCGAGCCTCGAAGGATGCACGGCCCGGATGCAGCGGGGCCGTCGCCCTTCGAGGCCTCCGCTGCGCTCCGGCACCTCAGGGTGACGGATCACGGAATAGGACGTGAGATGGACCTGATCGCCAACCACATCTCCCACCACTTCGGCGATCTCGCCGTGCTCGACGACATCTCCTTCACCGTCGGCGCCGGCGAGGTGGTGGCAATCGTCGGCCCCTCCGGTTGCGGCAAGAGCACGCTGTTGTCGATCCTCGGCGGCCTGCTGCAGCCGACATCAGGCGCGCCCGAGCTGCGCGGCGCGCCGCCGGCGGACAGTCTCAATCCGCTCACCTTCGTGTTTCAGGATTTTGCGCTGCTGCCCTGGGCGACGGTGGAGGAGAACGTCGAATTCCCGCTGCTGCACACGCAACTCTCGGCCGCGCAGCGCCGTGCGCTGGTCGACGACGCCCTGCGCCGCACGGGGCTGACCGATTTCCGCACGACCTATCCAAAGCAGCTCTCCGGCGGCATGCGCCAGCGCGTCGGCATTTCGCGCGCGCTGGCAGTGAAGCCCGCCATTCTCCTGATGGACGAACCGCTCTCGGCGCTGGACTCGCAGACGCGTGAGCTGCTGATGGAGGATTTCGTTCGCCTGCTTGCCGATGGCGGCATGGGCGCGGTCTATGTCACGCACAATCTCGAAGAGGCGGCACGGCTCGCCGACCGCATCGTGGTGCTGTCGCGGCGGCCTGGCCGCATTCGCGAGGTCGTGACCGTGCCGATGACGCGGGCGGCGCGCGGCGAAGCCTCGGCGCGCGAGAGGCTGCTCGCGCTGCAGGACCAGATCTGGTCGCTGATCCGCAACGAGGCGATCGATGCCGAGCGCGAGGTCCAGCATGCTTGATCGCGCACCGGCGAAGGACGAGGCGACGCGGCGCGTCCGCTTCCGCGGCGCCGGCTTCGTGCCCGCATCGAGCCGTTTTGGCGGCTGGATCGCGCTCGCGCTCGTCATCGCGATCTGGCAGGCGGCTGGCAGTACCGGGCTCGTCAATCCGCTGTTCCTGCCGGCGCCCTCGGCGATCGTGCGCGCGATCTACGAGCTCGCGATCTCGGGCGCGCTCTGGCAACATGTGTCCGCCTCACTGCTGCGCATCGGCGTCGGCTGGCTGCTCGGGACCGCAGCCGGTGTCGTGGTCGGCTTCGCCATCGGCCTGTCCAGGCTGGCGCGCAGCGTCGGCATCACCTTCATCTCGGCGTTGTTCCCGATTCCAAAGATCGCTCTGCTGCCGCTCTTGATCCTCTGGCTCGGCATCGGCGAAGAGCCGAAGATCGCGACCATCGCGCTCGGCGTATTCTTCTCCACCGCGATCTCGGTCTATAGCGGCGTCGATGCGGTGCCGCGCAATCTCATCCGCATGGCGCAGAGTTTCAACGTTCCCTTCGCCACCATCGTGCGCAAGGTGATCTGGCCCGGTGCGCTGCCTGCGATCCTCGCCGGCTTCCGCATCACCGCATCGGTTGCGCTGCTGCTCGTCGTCAGCGCCGAGATGATCGGCGCGCAATACGGCATCGGCGCCTTCGTGCTCCAGGCCGGCAATCTGATGCAGACCGATCAGCTGCTCGCGGGCGTGGTGATCCTGTCGGTGTTCGGGCTGGCGGTAGGGAAGGTGATCGGCTGGCTGGAGACGCGGCTGCTGCACTGGCGGTAGCTGCGACCGTCATTGCGAGGAGCGAAGCGACGAAGCAATCCAGACTGCCTCCGCAGAAAGACTCTGGATTGCTTCGCTACGCTCGCAATGACGATGTGGTTGGCAGTATGGCGCGTCACGCGTTGCTGCGATCTTCCCTGAACAGATCCAGCTTCTGCTGCACCGGCCGGTCCGAAAAACTGAACAGCACCGCATCCTCATCCGCCTCGTGCGTCACCCACTGCCAGCTCGGCACCACGAACAGATCGCGCGGGCCCCATTCGAACACGGCATCGCCGATGCGGCTGCGGCCCTTGCCCTCGATCGGACAGAACACGGTTGCATCCGTCGCTCGATAGCGCGCGGTCTTGAAACCCTTCGGCAGCAGCTGGATGAACGTGCCGATGGTCGGCATCGCGAAATCGCCGGTCTCGGGGTTGCTGAATTTCAGCTTCAGCCCGTGGCAGGCGTCCCATTCCTGGCTGGTCCTCGCCTTCTCCAGCGCCTCGCGGGTGTAGGCATAGGGATAGCTGAAGATCGGAGAGGTCTTCGAAGACCGCTTCACATCGACCGGCAGCAGATTGTGGCCGTAGCGCGCAAAGCTGTCGCCGGCCGGCTTGGTGATCTTCTGCTGGTCTTCCTTCGAACCCTCCGCGAAGGAGCAGTCGAAGAACTGCACCAGGGGAATGTCGAGGCCGTCGAGCCAGAATATCGGCTCGCTGGTCTCGTTGGAATGATCGTGCCAGGTCATCGACGGTGTGATGATGAAATCGCCGGGCTCCATCGCGGTGCGCTCGCCGTCCACTGCGGTGTGGGCGCCCCTGCCTTCGAGCACGAACCGCAGCGCCGACTGGCTGTGCCGGTGCGCCGGCGCGACGTCGCCGGGCACCACCATCTGCACGCCGGCATAGAGCGAGGTCGTGATTTTTGACTGCCCGCGCAGGCCGGGGTTCTCAAGCACCAGCACGCGGCGCTCGGCTTCCTTGGCGGTGATCAGCTTGCCGGCTTCACGCATGTAGTCGCGGATGACGTCGAATTTCCAGAGGTGCGGGCGGCAGGCGCTCTTCGGCTCCGGCGTGATCAGATCGCTCATCACCGTCCACAGCGCGGTGAGATTTTCGCCGTCGATCTTCCTGTAGAACGCCTCGCGTTCCGGCGTCTTGGTCACGGCTTCCATGGCGCGGCTCCCTGCGTTTTTCAGTAGATTGACAGCATACTGACAATCTTTGTAGCGTCAATGGCGGCCACTCTTGCTAAGTAACGAGAAAATTCACGGGAGGGTTCCGATGAAGCTGCACGGCTATTTCCGCTCCAGCGCCGCCTATCGCGTGCGCATCGCGTTGAACCTCAAGGGCCTCGGCGCCGAGCATCTGCCGCATCATCTTCGCAAAGGCGAGCAATGCGCGCCCGCCTATCTCGCCATCAATCCGCAAGGCCTGGTGCCGGCGCTGGAGGACGGGGGAACTGTGCTGACCCAATCGGTCGCTATCATCGAATGGCTGGATGAGACCCATCCCAATCCGCCGCTGCTGCCGAAGGATCCGCTGCGCCGTGCCAAGGTGCGCGCATTCGCGCTGGCGATCGCCTGCGACACCCATCCGGTGCAGAATTTGAAAGTGCTGGCGCGGCTGCGCGAGCTCGGCCTTGCCGAAGAGAAGGTTCAGGAATGGGCGGCGTGGGTCAACCGCGAGGGACTGTCGGCCTGCGAGACGCTGATCAAGGACGAGAAGGGGCCGTTCTGCTTCGGTGATGCGCCGACGCTCGCCGATCTCTGCCTGGTGCCGCAGCTTGCGAACGCGCGCCGCTTCGGCGTCGACGTCTCGGCCTATCCTCGCCTGCTCACGGCGGAAGCCGCCGCCAAGGCGCTGCCGGCCTTCGCCAATGCCGCCCCGGAGAAGCAGCCCGATGCCGAGTAAGCCGGCCCCTCCGATCACCATCGACGCGGTCTACGCCGCGCCCGGCTATCTGTTCCGGCGCATGCAGCAGATCGCGGTCTCGATCTTCATGGAGGAGTGCAAGGCGTTCGACCTGACGCCGGTGCAATATGCGGCGCTGATCGCGATCCACACCCATCCCGGCATCGACGCGACGCGGCTGTCCGCGGTGATCGCGTTCGACCGCTCCACGCTCGGCAGCGTGATCGAGCGTCTCCAGGCCAAGGAATTTGTCGAGCGCAAGCCGGCGCCTGAGGACAAGCGGATCAAGCTGCTCTATCTGACGAAATCCGGCGCTGCGATCCTGCGCGAGATCATCCCCGCCGTCGAGCGCGCCCAGGCGCGCATGCTGGAGCCGCTCAAGCCCGCCGACCGCAAGGTGCTGATGGGGCTGATGACGCAGCTCGTCGATCTCAACAACGAGGCCTCCCGCGTGCCGCTGCGGGCTGAGGACGCGCTGGAGCATCTGGGGAAGGGTGGGTGAGGGGAGTTTGAGGCGGTGATGCTGTCCCTCATTCTCCGCCGTCGTCCCGGACAAGCGAAGCGCAGATCCGGGACCCATACGCCGCAGCAGTAGTTTGGCGAAGATAGGCAATGACCATCTCGCGCAACAATTACTGCTGCGGCGTATGGGTCCCCGCCCCGTGCGCAATTGCGCACTAGGCGGGGACGACACCGAGAATTTGGCGAGGCACCAACCTCACATCCTCAACAACGCCTGCCGGTCGATCTTCCCCGTCCCCGTCTTCGGCAACTCGTCGATGAAGATCACCTCGCGCGGATATTTGTAGGGCAGCAGCTTGCCCTTCACGTATTCCTGCAGCCGCCGCGTCGCTTCGCTTGGGTCGGCGGCGCGGTTGTTCATCACCACCACGGCCTTCAGCGTCATGCGCCGGTCCGGCAGTTCGGCGGCGAACACCGCGCATTCGCGGATGTCGGGGTGGTCGGCGAGGCACAGCTCGACCTCCAGCGGGTACACCCACTGGCCTGAGATCTTGATGAGATCATCGGCGCGGCCGCGGAAGAAGTGAAAGCCGTCGGCGTCACGAACAAAACGGTCGCCGGTGTAAATCCAGCCACCGTCGCGAATCGTCTCCGCGGATTTGTCCGGCCGGTTCCAGTACAGCGGCGTGTTGGAATCGCCGCGCACCCACAAAATGCCTTCCTCGTTGTCGCCGACGTCGCGTCCGTCCTTGTCGCGCAGCGCGACCTCGTAGCCGGGCACGCGCAGGCCGGCGGCGCCGAGCTTTTTCCGGTCCGGCCGGTTGGAGAGGTAGATGTGCAGCACCTCGGTCGAGCCGAGGCCTTCGACGATCTCGAGGCCGGTGAGCGTCTTCCAGCCGTTGAAGACCTCCGCCGAAAGCACTTCGGCCGCCGAGAGCGCCACGCGCAGCGACGAAAAGTCGGTCTTGTCCGCACCCTCGGCCTTGGTCAGGGAGGTATAGAGCGTCGGCAGGCCGAAGAAGACTGTCGGCTTGTACTGCTCGATCGCGGCGAAGATCGCGGCAGGCTTCGGCTGCCCCGGCAGCAGCAGCGTCGCGGCGCCCGCCGAGAACGGGAAGGTGACGGAGTTGCCGAACCCATAGGCGAAGAAGATCTTCGGCACCGAGAAGCAGATATCATCCGGCGTCAGCTTCAGGACGTTCTTGGCAAAAGCGACCTCGCTATAGGCCATGTCGTGCTGGAGATGCACGATGCCCTTGGGCCGGCCGGTCGAGCCGGAGGAGTACATCCAGAACGCCATCTCGTTGCGATGCGTCGCGGCTTCCGCAAGCTCCGTCGGGAATTGCGCGAGCCAGTCTGTCGCCGCGAGCGCGGCAGGCGCGGCGTGCTCGCCGATCGCGCCATTGACGACGATCAGCGTGCGCAGGCTCGTGTCCTTGCACGCCTCCGCGTTGAAGCGCGCGCAGAACTCGGCGTCCGCCACGGCAACGGCCGCGGCGGAGTCGACGAGATAGAATTGCAAGAGGTCCGGCGGCGTCAGCGTGTTGATCAGCAGCGGCACGAAGCCCGCGCGCACGGCGCCGAAGAAGGCGGCGGGGTAGGCCGGCGTGTCGTCGAGGAACAGCAGCACGCGGTCGCCGCGCTTGAGGCCGAGCGAGACAAAGCCGTTGCCCCAGCGGCAGGCGTCCGCACAGAGCTCGGCATAGGTGCGTGTGCCGGCGGGACCAATGAGGGCGAGCTTGTCGCCGCGCCCCTTGGCGAGATTGTCGAACAGCACGCGGCTGGCGTTGTAGGCTTGCGGAACGGCAAAGCCGATCTCACGGGCGCCCGGGCTGTCCGCGGGCACCTGGTCGCGAATCTCATTGCTCATGCCGTCGCCTCGCTGTCTGCGTCTCCACCGCCGTTCTTCGCGGCCTCGTAGCGCGCCATGAAGACGGGCGACATGTGGCGAAGGCGTGCATCGTCGATGCGGCCCGAGCGGGTGATGTAGCTGTAGGCGAAATCCATCAGCTCAAGCTGCATGTGCTCGGCAAAATGCTCGTACCAGAATGCGCTGGTGCGCGCGGCATTGACCAGCTTCTGCACCACCGGCTTGCGCTCGGCCTGGTAGCGCTGCAGCGCGGTGGCCAGATGCGCATCGGATTCCAGCGCCTTGACCAGCGCGATGGCGTCCTCGATCGCGAGCCGCGTGCCCGAGCCGATCGAGAAATGCGCCGAGTGCAGGGCATCGCCGATCAGCACTATGTTCTTGAACGACCAGTGCTCGTTCCAGACCCAGGGGAAATTGCGCCACACCGATTTGTTGGAGACGAGGCAGTGGCCGCCCAGCGTGTCGGCAAACACCTCCTCGCAGACGCCCTTGGACTGCTCAACGTCCTTGTAGGCGAACCCATAGGCCTGCCACGTCGCGTGATCGCATTCGACCAGGAAGGTGCTCATGGTCGGCGAGTAGCGGTAGTGGTGCGCGTTGAAAGCGCCGCGGTCGGTCTTCACGAAAGTCTGCGACAGCGTGTCGAAGCGTTTCGAGGTTCCGTACCAGACGAACTTGTTGGAGGAATAGGACAAAGAGGTACCGAAATCGCCCTCATAGGCGCGGCGCACCAGTGAATTCAGCCCGTCGGCGGCAACGATCAGATCGTGGCCGTTGAGCTGGTCGATCGCCTGGACCGGCGTGTCGAAGCGCGGGGTGACGCCGACATCGAGCGCGCGCTGCTGCAGGAACCTCAGGAGCTCGAGCCGGCCGATCGAGGAGAAGCCGACACCGTCGATGGCGACGAGGTCGCCGCCGAGGTTCAGCGTGATGTTCTCCCAACTCTCCATATGCGGCGCGATCGCGTCGACCGTCTCCGGGTCGTCCGCGCGCAGGAATTCCAGCGCCTGGTCGGAGAACACGACGCCAAAGCCCCAGGTCGCGTCGGCCGGGTTCTGTTCGAACAGGTCGACTTGATCCTCGGGGTGACGCTTCTTCCAGAGATAGGCGAAGTAGAGCCCACCGGGCCCCCCGCCAATCACGGCGATCCGCAACGTCTGCCTCCCTAATTGACAGTATACTTACTATCTCAGGGTAGACTAATGGGCTCCAGCGTTTCGCGCCAGCGGAATGATGGGCTGGGCGAGGCGCGCCAAAAACCCGCTCTCGGGCACGCGTATGACGTGTGTCCGAGACCGTCAGCTGCGAACCATAACCAAACCGCGGCGGCTTGGCTATTCGAGCGTCAGGCGCAGCGCTTCACGTAGACCCCGTTCACCAGCACCCTGGTACAGCGGACCACTGGAACCGGCTTGCGGACAACAACCGCCGCGTTCGGTCCGGCGCAGCCGGCGCGGTAGACGCCGCGGGCGCAGACCGCCGCGTTGGCATCGGTCGCCTCAAAGGTCATGGTCGCGCCGAAGGCGAGGAGCGCGGAAGCAATCAGCAGCAATGAACGCGTGTCTCTCTCCCGGTCTTGTCGTGATTGAAATCGGATGTTGGCAAAGGATTTGTCGCAGCAGGCGCGCGAGAATTCATCGCGCGCTGCTGGATATTCGCATCTTACCGCGTGAGTTGCGCCTCGCCTATCGCGCCGCGAACGGAGCGAGGACTTCCTTGCACGCGGGCGAGAGCGAGGCGGCATTGCTGGCGACGCACTGCACGATGCGGCCGCCGCCTGGCGCAACGCCGGCGCAGAGCGTGCGGATGTCGGCACCGCAGGCGGAGCGCACGATGAACAGCTCTTCGCGCGGCCGCAGCGGGCGCAGCACGATCACGGCGGGTGCAGCCGCCGGTGCTGCCGCGGCAGCCGGTCCGGCACCGGCCGCAGGCGCTGCCGTAGCGGCTGCGCCGCCGCCGCCGCCGCCGGCAGCGGCGGTCACCGCCTTCTCGCAGGCCGGCGAAACTCTGGCCTTGTTCTTCTCCAGGCATTCGAGCGCGGGAGCGCCGCCCGGCGGCACGCTGGCGCACACCTTGGGATAATCGGCGCGGCATGCGCTCTTGACCGTGGCGATTTGCGCGCTGCTCGGCTGTTTTGCGGCGGCGGCCTTCGGAGCGGCTGCGGCCGGCTTGGGCTCCGCGGCGGGCGCCGCTTCCGTCTTGGCCGGTTCAGGCTTCGCTGCTTCGGACTTGGCTGGTTCGGATTTGGCGGGCGCAGCCTCAGTCTTCGGCGCCGAAGCGGGCTCGACCGCGCGAACCGCGGTCTGGCATCCCGACGACAGGCTCGACATGTGGCTCTGGAGACATTGATAGGCTTCCACGCCGCCCGGCGTCACGCTCGAGCAGTGCGCGATGAAGTCGGAGCGGCACGCGGAGCGGATGGCGCTCTTCTGCGCCTCGGTCGGCGCCTGCGCGAATGCGCCTGTTGCGGTTGCGAAGAGAGTTGCCGCCAGCAACGCGGTGCGCGTTGATGCATGTTTCAACGTGTTGAACATTGGGATGAATTCCTGCCCTGTCGGTAACGCCCGACGATTTATGAAAAGTGATGCAAACAATCGTCGCGGGTGATGCCGCGTGCGGCATCATTGGCGGCCGCGGCTTCTACCGCAAGTAGATAATGCCTTTGCAATTGCGGTGTAACTGAGAGCATGGCCCGGAAAAGTGCGCAGCCGCTTTCCCTCGCGACAAACGCGAAACGCGTTTGCGCGGAGGTCGTGCTCGAACAGAACGCCGCTAGAGCTTGATCATGCGCTTGCCACGGTTCTCGCCCGCGAGCAATCCGATCAGCGCTCTCGGCGTGTTCTCGAGGCCATCGATGATGTCCTCCTGCACCTTCAGCTTGCCGGACTTCACCCAGCTCTGGAGGTCGGCGAGCGCACGCTGGCTGTCCTTCATGTAGTCCATCACGATGAAACCCTGCATCACGAGCCGCTTCACCACGATCAGTCCGGGCACGCCGCGCGGGCCATGAGCCGACGGCGTGCCGTCATATTGCGAGATCGCACCGCAGCAGGCGATACGGCCGTAATTGTTCATCTGCGGCAGGCAGGCTTCCAGAATGTCGCCGCCGACATTGTCGAAATAGACGTCGATGCCTTTGGGCGCTGCTGCGCGCAGGGCCTTGAACACGGCGCCGTCCTTGTAGTCGACGGCCGCATCGAAGCCGAGCTCCGAGGTCAGCCAGTTGCACTTGTCCGCGCCACCGGCGATGCCGACCACGCGACATCCCCTGATCTTGGCGATCTGCCCGACGATCGAGCCGACCGAGCCCGCGGCCGCGGAGACGACGACGGTCTCGCCTTCCCTGGGCTTGCCAACCTCCAGCAGGCCGAAATAGGCGGTGAGGCCGGCGATGCCGAACACGCTGAGCAGGTGCGTCATCGGCTCGAGCTTCGGCATTTTTGTCAGGTGCTTCGCCGGCACCGCGGCGTATTCCTGCCAGCCGGTGTCGCCGAACACGATGTCGCCCGCTGCGAGTTCCGGCGCCTTCGAGCTGACGACCTCGGCGATGGCGCCACCGGCCATCACGCTGTTGGCTTCGACGGCTGAGCGATAGGTCGCGCCGTGCATCCAGGCCCGGTTGGCGGCGTCGAGCGAGATGTAACGCACGCGCAGCAGGGCCTCGCCGTCTTTCGGCTCCGGCATCGCACCATCGACCATGCCGAAATGTTCGGGACCGAGCTTGCCGCTGGGCTTCTCCACCAGAAGAATCTGGCGATTGACGTTGCCGCTCATGGTGTTTCCCTCTCCGTTTGCTTGACGATTATTGATGCAGCTGCCGCAAACAAAACGTGCAATCCGCATTCGTTGTGCGCTGCATGAAGGCTAGATCGCGCGCGTTGGTTTCGCAACGGGAACATCCCGCAACACGAACGCACGCAAAGCGTGTTGCGTCGCTGTCATATCTGCGACATCATGAAGCGGCCGGTGTAGTTGGGGGTAAGCAATGTCGAACAGGTTTACGCAATACATCCTTGCCGCGATGGTGCTGGGCATCGTCATGGGGGCGGCGATCTTCAACTTCCTGCCCGACACCCGAGCCGAGTGGGCTTCCTCCATCAACCTGATCGCCATGATGTTCCTGCGCCTGATCAAGATGATCATCGCGCCGCTGGTGTTCGCGACCCTGGTCGGCGGCATCGCGCATATGGGCAGCGGCTCTCGGCTCGGACGCATCTTCGCCAAGACCATGGGCTGGTTCATCAGCGCCTCCTTCGTGTCGCTGCTGCTCGGCCTCGTCATGGTCAACCTGCTGCAGCCCGGCGCGAACTTCCCCGGCACGCTGCCCGCGGCGGGGCAATCGACCGGCCTGCCGGTCTCGGCCTTCTCGATCGAGAAATTCCTGACCCATCTGATCCCGACCTCGATCGCGGACGCGATGGCGCAGAACGAGATCCTCCAGATCGTGATCTTCGCCGTGTTCTTCTCGGTGGCGATGGGCTCGATGCCGGAACGCTCGAAGCCGATCCTGGCGATGATCGACGACGTCGCCCACATCATGCTCAAGGTGACGAGCTATGTGATGCTGTTCGCGCCGCTCGCGGTGTGGGCCGCCATCACCGCCACCGTCGCCAAGAACGGTCTCGGCGTGCTCTGGAAGCTCGTGGTCTTCATGGGCGGCTTCTATCTCGCGCTGGCGATCCTGTGGTGCATCCTGGTGATCGTCGGTTTTGTCGTGATCGGGCCGCGCTACAGCCATCTCCTGAAGTTGATCCGCGAGCCGCTGATGATCGCGTTCTCCACCGCGAGCTCGGAGGCGGCCTATCCGAAGACGCTGGAGGGGCTGACCAAGTTCGGCGCCTCGTCGCGAATCTCGAGCTTCGTGCTGCCGCTCGGCTACTCCTTCAATCTCGACGGCACGATGATGTACTGCACCTTCGCGAGCATCTTCATCGCGCAGACCTACCACATCGAGATGTCGCTCGCGACGCAGCTCGCGATGCTCGCGACCCTGATGATCACCTCCAAGGGTGTCGCCGGCGTGCCGCGCGCCTCTCTCGTGGTGATCGCCTCGACGCTGTCGCAGTTCGGCATCCCCGAGGCGGGCCTGTTGATGATCATGGGCATCGACACCTTCCTCGACATGGGCCGCAGCGCCACCAACGTGATCGGCAACTCGCTCGCGACCGCCGTGGTCGCGAAGTGGGAAGGCGAGCTCGGGCCCGAGCACGAGCTCGGACCGGGCGAGGTGTCGACGCCGGACATGGTTCCCGGCGAAATGCCCGCGATGGCCGGCCATTGATGGAGGTGCGTCATGCGCCTTTCAACGGCGATATCGGGCGGTCTGTTGCTGGCAGCGTGTCTGCTGGCGACGCCCGCCTCCGCCCAGACCGGCAGCGACGGGCTTAGCCCGACGCTGTCGGCGATCAAGAGCAGGCACAATGTGCGGCTCGGCTATCGCGAGAGCTCGCCGCCGTTCTCCTTCCTCGACCAGTCGGGCCGGCCGATCGGCTACAGCCTCGAACTCTGCGAGGCCATCGTCGAGGAGATCGGCGTCGAGGTCGACGATCCCGATCTGAAGATCGACTACGTCAAGGTCACCTCGGACGACCGTATCGATGCGGTGCTCCAGGGCAAGATCGATCTGGAGTGCGGCTCGACCACCGCCAATGCGGAGCGCGGCAAGCGCGTCGCCTTCTCGCCGCTGATGTTCGTCGCCGGCACCAAGCTGATGGTGCCGAAGGCGTCGAACGTGCAGTCGCTGACCGATCTGAAGGGCAAGACCGTCGTGGTGACGAAGGGCACCACCAACGAGCAGGCGATCCAGGCCGCCGACAAGAAATCCTCGCTGGGGCTGAACATCGCGGTCGGCGCCGATCACGAGCAATCGTACCAGATGCTCGTCGACGGCAAGGCCGATGCGTTCGCGACCGACGACATCCTGCTCTTCGGCCTGATCGCGCGACACAAGGCGCAGGACAAGTACCGCGTCACCGGCGATTATCTGTCCTACGATCCCTACGGCATCATGTTCAAAAAGGGCGAGCCGCAGCTCTCAGCCGTGGTCGAGCGCACCTTCCGCAAGCTCGGCTCCAACCGCGATCTCGTCCCGCTCTACAACAAATGGTTTATCGCGCGGCTTCCGACCGGCGAACGGCTGAACGTGCCGATCTCGCTGCAACTGGAGGAGGCGTTCAAAGCGATGGACGATTCCGCCAGCGCGAATAATTAGGCTGCTATTGGCTCTCTCTCGCCGTCATCCTGAGGCGCTCGCCCAGCATCGCTGGGCGAGCCTCGAAGGATGAGCGGCCGAGCTGGCAGTCGGGCCGTCGTCCTTCGAGGGCCGCTGAAGAAGCGGCCACCTCAGGATGACGGTGATAGGTCAGCGCTCGCGGCGCGCATCGTTAAACACGCGATCCAGCGCCGCGTCATACGTCGCCTGCGCCAGCTCCGGATGCAGCTTCGCCAGCGCTTCCATCATCACGCCGGAATTGATCTCGAGCACGCGCCAGTCACCGTCAACGCGCACCACGTCGATCGAGGCAAAGGTAATGCCGATCGCGCGGGCCGCGTCGGTCGCGAGCTGCACGCACGCCGTTCGAACCTCGCCGTCCTCCAGCAACACCGGCTTGGCGCCGGCATCGAGATTGTGCCGCCAATCCGTGCCGCGCTGCTTGCTGTACACGACGAGGGGCGCATCGCCGAGCAGCACCACGCGGACCTCGTCCTCGATCGCGACATAGGGCGAGATCACGAGCCCGGTGCTCATCGCAAAAACCTCGCCAATCGCGTGGTCGAGTTCCGCCTCTGTCGTCACCTTGAACACCGAGCGCCCCGATGTCCCCTCGTTCGGCTTCACCACCACGCCTTGCGGATGGTCGTGAAGCAGCGCGAGCATTTCATCGCGCCAGGCGGGGCCGACGACATTGCTGCCGAGCTTCGGGTTGAGGAAGAGGTGGTGCGGAATGCTGGCCACGTCTTGAAGCGCCAGCGCTTCCGCGGTGGCCGATTTGTCGTTGGCGAGGCGATGCGCAATCGCGCTGTTGAGGCCGATGTCGTAGCCGAAGGCGAAACGCCGTTCCTCGCCCCGGCGCATCGCGATCAGCCAGCCGCCGGCGCGGACATCGACCGCAATGCCGTGGCCGGCGCAATAGCGCCTGATCGCCTGGACGAAGATCCGCTCGCTGCTCGCCATGTGCCTCAGCCGTTCCTGGCGCCAAAAGCCGCAAAAATGCGGGAATCGGCGCCAAACCGGGGTGGAATCAGAGCTATTCTTAATGAAATTCTCGCGAGCGGGATGGAAATTAAGTGCTGCGATTGCCCCCTGAAGGGAAAAGAAATTGCCGTCAGTGCGGGTCGGGCAGCAGATCCATTAATGATGTGGCCAGTTCTGCCGCAAATGCCGGTTTGATCGGCATCAATTGCATCCGAAACGAGGTTGATTATTGGTCTCAATGGCGTAGATCACACACGCGAAATCCTCCGCCATGGCAATGGTGTCCGCCCCGCATTCAGGGGCCGGGCAATTCTTTTGCCCTAAAACCGCAATCATTCGGAATATCGAAAATCATGAGCGCGTTTTACCGAGAGAAGGTTCTTTCCGTCCAGCACTGGACCGACACGCTGTTCAGCTTCCGCGCCACGCGCGACACCGGCTTCCGTTTCCAGAACGGCCAGTTCGCCATGATCGGCCTCGAGGTCGACGGCCGTCCGCTGCTGCGCGCCTACAGCATGGCGAGCGCCAACCACGAGGAAGAGCTCGAGTTCTTCTCGATCAAGGTTCAGGACGGCCCGCTGACCTCGCGCCTCCAGAAGATCAAGGAAGGCGACACCATCCTGGTCGGCCGCAAGGCCACCGGCACGCTGATCACCGACAACCTCATCCCCGGCAAGCGGCTGATGCTGCTCTCGACCGGCACCGGCCTTGCGCCCTTTGCCAGCCTGATCAAGGACCCCGACGTCTACGACCAGTTCGAGTCGATCGTGCTGGTGCATGGCTGCCGCCAGGTGTCGGAGCTCGCCTATGGCGAGAAGCTCGTCGCGACCTTGCGCGAGGACGAGCTGTTCGGTGAACTGCTCGCGGACAAGCTGATCTATTATCCGACCGTGACCCGCGAGCCGTTCCGCAACCGCGGCCGCATCACCGACCTCATCAACTCCGAGCAGATCTTCAACGACATCGGCCAGGGCCCGCTCAACATCGAGACCGACCGCGTCATGATGTGCGGCAGCCCGGCGATGCTCGAAGAGCTGAAGGTGATGTTCGAAGGCCGCGATTTCATCGAGGGCTCCGGCAACAAGCCTGGCCATTTCGTGATCGAGAAGGCGTTCGTCGAGCGGTAAGCTCCGTTCGCGTCAACTGACTCGCCCGCCGTCCGGCGTTTGCCGGAACGACGGGTGAGAGTTTTACTCCTCACCATCCTCCCCCGACTTTGTTATTGGCGTCGCCGCGCCGGGCGCGGCTATATGCTCGCGCCTAAATCTCGCCGCGATGTTGCAATGCGAGAGGCGGGGGAGCTGCACCAATCTTGTCCGTGATCGACCATGGCCGGGCGCCGAAACCGACTGCCTTCGTGCTGGCGGGCGGCGGCAGCTTTGGGGCGATCCAGGTCGGGATGATGCATTCGCTGGCGCGGCACGGGGTCGTCGCCGATCTCGTGGTCGGCTCCAGCGTCGGTGCGATCAACGGCGCCTATTACGCCGGCGATCCCACCCTCAAGGGCGTGCTCTGGCTCGAAGCGCTCTGGCGCGGGTTGAAACGCCACGACGTGTTTCCGGTGACTTGGCGAAGCCTCGCCGGATTCATGTGGCGGCGCGATTTCCTGATTCCCCATGACGGCATTCGCAAGCTGATCGAGGACCATCTGCCCTATCGCAACCTCGAGGATGCAACGCTGCCGGTGCACATCGTCACCACGGATTTCGTCTCCGGCGAGAGCGTGGTGCTGTCGGAGGGCTCGGCGACGGAGGCGATCCTGGCATCCACCGCGATCCCCGGCGCGTTCTCGCCGGTCTATTACCGCGAACGCTTCCTGGCCGATGGCGCGCTCTCCTCCAACACGCCGGTCCGGGTCGCGATCCAGAAGGGCGCAAAGCGCCTGGTCGTGCTGCCGACGGGGCACGCCTGCGCGGTGAAGGATCCGCCGGTGGGCGCGGTCGCCAATGCCCTGCACGCGCTGACGCTGCTGATCGCGCGGCAATTGGTGGCCGAGCTCGAAGGGGTCGCCTCCGACATCGAATATGTCGTGGTGCCGCCGCTGTGTCCGCTGGTGGGCTCTCCCTACGATTTCTCGCGCACCGACGACCATATCGAGCGGGCGGTCGCGAGCACCGATGCTTGGCTGGAACGGGGTGGCCTCGAGCAGCACGGCGTGATCCCGCACGAGGCGCAGCCGCACGGCCATTGATCTGGCCATTGATCGCGGTCACTGATTTGTCATTTCATTTGAGTCTATTGCACTGCAAAAGCAGGTCCTTCAAAGCAGGTCATCCGGCGGATTGATTTGCGGCGGCGGGATTCGGTAGCCTCAAGCCAGCTCCGCGTCATATCCATGGACGTGGCGCGGGCGTATCTTACCCCGTCATTCTGACGAGAGGGATGTGGTGGTGGCCAACGATAACAAGACGCAAGCTTCGCCCGAAGGGCTGGTGGAAACCCTGCTGCTGCCGTTCTCTCCGCGCTTCATCGTGATGACGATTTGTGCGGTCGTCACGGCGCTGCTGATCGGCATCGGCATTGCCGACCGCAAGATCTTCGACATCATGCTGATCCCGATCCTGATCTTCGGCGCGCTCACCCTGCTCGGCGTGCGCGATCTGCTGCAGAAGAGCCACGCGGTGCTGCGCAACTACCCGATCTCGGCGCATATCCGCTTCCTGCTCGAAGAGATCCGCCCGGAGATGCGGCAGTATTTCTTCGAGAGCGAGAAGGACGGCATGCCGTTCTCGCGCGACACTCGCGCGGTGGTCTACCAGCGCGCCAAGATGGAGCTCGACAAGCGCCCGTTCGGCACCCAGGAGGACGTCTATCGCGAGGGCTATGAGTGGATGCATCACTCGGTCTCGCCGAAGACGCATGCCGAGGAGAAATTCCGCATCACCGTCGGCGGGCCCGATTGCGCAAAGCCCTATTCGGCCTCGGTGTTCAACATCTCCGCGATGAGCTTTGGCGCGCTCAGCCCGAACGCGGTGCGCGCGCTCAATGCCGGCGCCAGGAAGGGCAGCTTCGCGCATGACACCGGCGAGGGCGGCTTCAGCCCCTATCACGCCGAGATGGGCGGCGACATCATCTGGGAGATCGGCTCCGGCTATTTCGGCTGCCGTCACCTCGACGGCACCTTCGACCCTGAGGCCTTCGCGCGCGTCGCGAGCCAGGACCAGATCAAGATGGTCGAGCTGAAGATCAGCCAGGGCGCCAAGCCCGGTCACGGCGGCGTGCTGCCGGCGGCGAAGGTGTCGGAAGAGATCTCGAAGATCCGCGGCGTCTCGATGGGCGAGGACTGCATCTCGCCCGCCTCGCACCGTGCCTTCTCGACGCCAACAGGCATGATGCAGTTCATCGCCGAGATGCGAAAGCTCTCCGGTGGCAAGCCGGCCGGCTTCAAGCTGTGCATCGGCCATCCCTGGGAGTTCCTGGCGATCTGCAAGGCGATGCTGGAGACCGGCATCTATCCTGACTTCATCGTCGTCGACGGCAATGAGGGCGGCACTGGTGCTGCGCCGCTGGAGTTCATGGACCATCTGGGCATGCCGATGCGGGAGGGCGTCAATTTCGTCCACAACGCGCTGGTCGGCATCAATGCGCGCGACCGCATCAAGATCGGCGCGTCCGGCAAGATCGCCACCGCCTTCGACATGGCGCGCGCGATGGCGATCGGCGCGGACTGGTGCAACTCGGCACGCGGCTTCATGTTCTCGCTCGGCTGTATCCAGTCGCTGAGCTGCCACACCGACCGCTGCCCGACCGGCGTCGCGACGCAGGACCCGACCCGGGCGCGCGCGCTCTACGTGCCGCTCAAGATCGACCGCGTGCACAATTATCACCACGCCACGCTGCACTCGCTGACCGAGCTGATCGCTGCTGCCGGCCTCGAACACCCGCAGCAGCTGCGCCCGATCCACTTCACCCAGCGCACCTCGACGACCGACGTCAAATCCTTCGCCCAGCTCTATCCGGCGCTGCGCCCGGGCGAGTTGCTGGAAGGCACCGAAGACCCGCGGTTCCGGGACGCCTGGCGGATGGCGCGGGCGGAGACGTTCCAGCCGGCAATGTGAGGTGTCGGGCTCCGGCATGACCGGCGCCAGTCTGAATTGCTGGGGAGTGAGGCCACGCCTTAAGGTCTGTGTCAGCTTTGGGTGTAGATTGTCCGGATGGACGAGCGACGCAACAGAGCCAGGCATCGCGTGCTCAAGGCCGGAACGATCGAGTTCGGCGGCGGCGCGATCGACTGCACGGTGCGGAATCTCTCGGACACCGGTGCGGCCCTCGACGTCACCAGCCCCGTCGGCATTCCCGAGCATTTCACCCTGTTCGTCCAGGCCGATGGAAAGCATCTGTCCTGCACCGTGGTCTGGCGCAAGGAAAAGCGGATCGGCGTGAGGTTCGGGTGAGGGGCGGCGTTTGGCTTACGCTGCCGCCTGCTCGCCCAGCCGGCTCGCCAGAATCTTGTCGATCCTCCGTCCGTCGAGATCGACCACCTCGATGTGCCAGCCGGCGAAGTCGAAGGCATCGCCGACATTGGGCAGCACGCTGAACTGTTGCAGCACCAGGCCCGCCACCGTGTTGTAGCGGTGCGGCGGCAGCTCGATGCCGAGCAGTTCGCCGAACTCGTCGACCGGCATCCAGCCGGAAATCAGCAGCGAGGAGTCAGCGCGCCTGACATAAGCCGGCTCCGGCGGTCCTTCCTCGGAGTGGAAGGCGCCGACGATCGACTCGAGGATGTCGGCGGCGGTCACCATGCCTTCGAAGGCGCCGTATTCGTCGTAGACGAGGCCGACGTGGACCGGCGCCGCCTTCAGGATCGCCAGCACGTCCCTCGCATCTGCCGAGGCCGGAATGCCCGGCGCCTCGCGTACCAGCGCGCGCAGGTCCGGCGTGCGTTCGTTCATATAGGCGATCAGCAGGTCCTTGGCCTGGAGCACGCCGATCGGCTTGTCGCGATCGCCGTCCGAGACGGGAAAGCGCGAATGCGGGCTCTTCACGATGATCTCGCGAATGGCCTCCGGCGCATCGTTCAGATCGATCTCGTCGACGTCCGTGCGCGGCGTCATGACGGCGCCGACCGGACGGTCGCCGAGCCGCATCACGCCGGCGATCATCTCCTTCTCGCCGGGCTCGAGCACGCCGGCGCTCTCGGCCTCGTTGACGAGGTGATGGATCTCGTCCTCCGAGACTTTCTCCTCGGCCTTGCCGCCGCGGCCGAGCAGCGTGAGGATCACCCTGCCCGAGAGATCGAGCAGGAACACCAGCGGCAGCGATATTTTCGCAAGCAGGTGCATCGCCGGTGCGACCTTCACCGCGATGCTCTCGGGGTCGCGCAGCGCCACCTGCTTCGGCACCAGCTCGCCGACGATCAGCGTCGCATAGGTGATGAGGGTGACGACGATGCCTACGCCGACGATGTCGGCGATGCCTGCGGACATGCCGATCTCGACCAGCCATTGCGTCAGCCGTTGCCCGAGCGTCGCGCCGGAGAACGCGCCCGAAAGCACGCCGACCAGCGTGATGCCGATCTGCACCGTCGAGAGGAATTTGCCGGGATCGGCGGCCAGCGTCAGCGCCCGCTCGGCGCCGCGGACGCCCCTGGCGGCGAGCAGCGATAGCCGGGCCGGGCGGGACGAGACCACGGCCAGCTCCGACATGGACAGCAGGCCGTTAATGACGATCAGGACGACGACGATGATGAGTTCGACGGATAGCATTGCGCTCTAGGGAAAGGGGTATCTGATCCGGCGGACGCCGGACCAGGCCCCCTTATATATAAATTCCCTATGCGGTTTGCCCGGTTCCCGCCCAAATTGTCGCACCGGAACCGCCCCGCGCCGCTCAGAATTCGGCGTGCAGGCGGCCCGAGAAGATCGAGACCGGCCCGCGGTCGGCATTGTAGGCCGGATTGACGATCAGCTGATAATCGGCCGTGAGGGTGACACCCTTGAGCACCGAATAGGCGTAGTAGGCCTCGAGGATGCGCTCGGTGCGATAGTTGAGCTGGCCGTCGCCGATCAGGAGGCCGACGCCACCGGCGGCGAGGAAATCGCGATGCGCGGCCGACAGGCCGTTGATGGCGCCGCCGATGCCGACCGTGTCGTCCGGCCGGCCCCAGCGGCTGCCCTTGATCGACAGGCCGCCGGAAAGACTGCGGTCGATGTCGGTGAAGGAGAGGATCTGGTTCTGGCCGTCGTTCCAGCTTGCCCGCGCGAACAGCCCGACGTCGGTGACGAGCTGCTGCTCGAGATTGACGTAGAAGCCGTATTTCGACCGGATCCGCTGGTTCGCGGTCGCGATGTCGTTGATGTCGAGCGCGGGATTGGCGGCGGCCTGCTCCAGCACCTCGCGATAGCTGGCGGTGTTGCCGCTGTTGTAGAACGTGCCCACACGCAACTTGCCCGGCTGATCGAAGATCGAATGACGTTCCTCGAACTCGACGACCGCGCCGCCCGTCTTGTAGACCAGCGTATCACTGTTGGGCGCGTTGGGGACCTGGAACAGTCCGCCGCGCACGGCCCAGTCCCTGCGATTGAGCTCGACCACGGCGCCGCGCGTGTAGCCGGGAAGGTCGGCAGGGAAATCGTAAGCGCCCGAAGCCCACATCGCCCAGTTCATGAAATCGGCGCGCGGGTCCTTTGCATATGAGTTGCCGTCGAAGAAGTCGCCGATGGCAAAGCGGCCGACGATCAGCGTGACGCGGTCGATGTCGCGCTTGCCGGCGAGCTGGTTCGGGGCGTCGGGGACTTCTTCCTGCTCGCCTCCGAGACCAAAAGTTTGTTTGAAGTAGTAACGCTGCGCACGGATCTTCGGGAACGGCGCGCCCGCCTTCTGCGCTTCGCCGTTGGAGAAGCCGGCAAGGCCGAGCGTGCCGTTGAGGCCAAAGCCCTGTGCCAGCTCGGGATTGAAATAGAACTCGCCGCCGTCCCACAAGCGCGCGCCGAGGAAGGCCGTGGTCGTCCACGTCGCCTGAAACTGGCCGCTGCCAGGAAGGCTCTGCGGGCTCGCATAGGGCGAGTGGATCGGGCCGTAACCTTGCGGCAGCACGGTCGTCTGCGCATGAACGTTCCAGTCGCCGGACTCAGGCAGTTTGGTTTTTCCGTTAACCGCGGGCATCCACGGCGTGTCACCGAACTGGTAGTTCAGGCCGAGCTTGAACAGATGGATGCGCGGATCGACGTTGACGCTGCCGAGGCCAAAGCCGCTGAGGTCGTAAGTCCGGCGCGACAGGTCGACATATTCGTATTCGGCTTTCGCCGTCCAGTTGCCGCTCACGGCGTATTCGAGACCGAGCCCCGCAGTCCACCCGGCCTGATACTTTCCGACCGGAAACAGCTCGGCGACGCCGTCGGCATCGTTGACGTTGATATGCGTGTGGCCCCAGGCGAAACCGCCTGTGACGTAAGGCATGAAGCGGTCGAAAGCATAACCGATGCGGCCACGCACGGTGCCGACATAGTCGATCGCGGTGTTGAAGGGCGCCGGTGACCGCTCATGCGCAACGACATCGCGCGGACCGGTGAAGGTGGCGTCCGCCTCGATGCCGAGCACGACGCGGTTTGCGAGTTGCCGATTATAGCCGAGCTGATAGCCGCCGCTGAGACCGGTGGCGCTGGGCGGCAGGATCACGCCTTGCAGCGGCAGCGAGTTGGTGCCGGGCCCGAAGGCCGCGTCGCCATAGCCGAAATGGCCGCCGACATAGAAGCCGGTCCAGTCGTAGACGGACCTCAGTGCCCGCGCCTTGAGCGGTAGATCCGCTGCAATGCTTGCACCCGGCAGGACCAGCACGCCCGAGGCGATCGCCGCGGCCGTCTGCAAATATCGGTGTCGGTGACCTCTCAACGTCAAAACGCACGCCCCCAAACGAATGTGTCCCATTCGCCGCGATATCCCTGCCGATTCGCGGCGGCCCTGTCATCAGGGTCCGGAAGTCCACGGCATCGGTCGAGATCATCTCGATTCGACGTGATTTCTTCCCAAGCTCCTGAGCTTGTTGCGGACCTTATTGCGATTAATTCGCAATAGCAACTGGCGTGCATTGCCGCAGGTGATGGTTCGCACCCTTCTGTGACGGGACTGCAACAAATTCCCCGGCCCAAAACGGATGACCCGCCCGGGGGGACAACCGGGCGGGTCGGGGGCACGACACGGGGTGGATGAGGCGCCCGTGTCGGACGCGGGATCCACGTGAGATCGGCCTCAGATACTCAAATCAGTAGCAGCTGCGGACGCGGCCGACGTACTGGCCGAAAGCGTTGTACTGGGCGACCCAGCCGCAGCGATGATAGCCGTAGTAATAGGGATCGTTGCTGGCGGCGATCGCGGAGCCGACGACGGCGGCGGTGGCGATGCCGGCACCCACACCCCAGACCCAGCCGGGCTGCTTGGCTTCGGCCGAGGAGGTGGTGGACACGATGCTGCCGGTGACGGCGAGGGCAGCGAGAGCGACGGCGGCAATCCTGGTCTTGATCGACATGTGAAACTCCATCCGGGTTGAGGCGGCCCGTTGTGGCCCGCGTGCCCAATTGGACGGAGGCTCCTCGCGTCCGGTTCGAATGCCGCAAAGGCGGTGCCGGGCGAAGATCTTTCTCTGAATGATTCCAGTGGGATGAGAGCTAGCCGAGGGGGCCTTTGGCGAGCCTGTTCACGTCGAAGTTATCGACCTCTTCGAGCAGTTCGCAGAAGGCGCGCGCGCCCTGGTCGAGCAGCTGCTCTCCCTTCTCCGCGACGCCCAGCGTCGCATTGCCGATCGCGCCGCTGGCGTGGAGATCCTGTGCCTGCCAGGCGAACGGCGCCGGCCGCTGCGTCGACAGCCAGCGATATTGTTTTTCCAACGCGATGCTGCTCGCGGGAAAATCCGCGATCGCATCCTTGCGCACCTGCTCGGGATAGCGCGCCAGCATGATCGAGGTCTCGACCGCGCCGCCGTGAATGCCGTGGCGCACCTCCTCGGCCGGGAACAATTTCTCCGCGCCCGACAGCCGCGACCACGACGTCGTCACTACGAAGAGCTTGTGATGCGCGCGCAGATCCTGCGCGACCAGCATCATCGCCGCGGTGTTGCCGCCATGGCTGGTGATGATCACGAGCTTCTTCACGCCGCGCCGCGCGACGTCCTCGCCGATCCCCGTCCATCGCTTCAGCGCTACGTCGTTCGGCAGCGTCTGCGTGCCGGGATAATCGATATGCTCGGTGGAGATGCCGATCGGTTCAACGGGAAGAAAACTGGCCGGAACATGTTTGGGCAAAACCGCGCGCACGCGCGCGAGATAGGCGTCCGCGATCAGCACGTCGGTCGTGAGCGGCAGATGCGGGCCATGCTGCTCGGTGGCCGCCAGCGGCAGCACCGCGATCCAGCGCGACATATCCGCAGGGCTCGCATTGGCCCAGTCGATGTCGATCCAGTCGCGGGATGGCGTCGTCGAGAGTTCTTTGGAGGTTTCTTTGCCCAATTTTGTCACGTAGTTTGAGGTTATCAGGGGATGCGGGCTCGGCCGGCTCGCGTCCCCGAATATCTTGATATCATGGGCCGGAATGATCGACGGAGTCCAATCATGCGCCTCATCCATCTCTGGCGAGCGTTAACGGTTGCCCTTTGTCCCGTGCTCGTCGCGGGCGCGCCGGCGCGGGCCGAGACGCTGGACAAGGTCACCTTCGGCACCAACTGGGTCGCCGAGGCCGAGCATGGCGGCTTCTTCCAGGCGGTCGCCGACGGCACCTACAAGAAATACGGCCTCGACGTCACCATCGTTCCCGGCGGTCCGAACGAGAACAACCGGATGCTCCTGATCGCCGGCAAGATCGATTTCTTCATGGCCGCGAATACCCTGATGTCGTTCGACGCGGTCGCCAACGACGTTCCCGTCGTCACCATCGCCGCGGTCTTCCAGAAAGATCCGCAGGTGATGCTGACGCAGCCCGATGCGAAGGTCGGCAAGATCGAGGACCTCAAGCCGCTGACGCTGTTCGTCTCCAAGGAGGGCATGACCAGCTATTTCCAGTGGCTGAAGTCCGAATACGGCTTCAACGAGAAGAACGTCCGTCCCTACAATTTCAATCCGCAGCCCTTCATCGCCAATCCCAAGAGCGCGATGCAGGGCTACGTCACCTCCGAGCCCTTCGCGGTCGAGAAGGCCGCCGGCTTCAAGCCCAACGTGCTGCTGCTCGCCGATTACGGCTTCAACACCTATTCGACCCTGATCGAGACCCGCCGCGACGTCGCCGAGAAGAAGCCGGACCTGGTGCAGCGTTTCGTCGATGCCTCCATGATCGGCTGGTACAATTACATCTACGGCGACAATTCCGCCGGCAATGCCATGATCAAGAAGCTCAACCCGGAGATGACCGACGATCTGCTCGCCTATTCCGTCGCCAAGATGAAGCAATACGGCATCGTCGATTCCGGCGACTCCCTGAAGAATGGCATCGGCGCGATGAGCGACGAGCGCTATACCTCCTTCTTCAACAAGATGGTGAAGGCGGGGGTCGTGAAGGCCGATCTGGATTTCCGCAAGTCCTACACGCTGCGCTTCGTCAACAAGGGCGTCGGCGTCGAGCTGCGCCCGAGCAAGCCGTAACGCAAACTCCAAGTCTGCGATCAAAATGTCTGCTGTCAAAACCTCGTCCGCCGTCGAGGCCAGCCTGACGGCTCTCGCCGTCAGCCTGCGTGGCGTGACGAAGGCCTATGATAACGGCGTCGTGGCGCTCGGGCCGCTCGATCTTGCCGTGCGCAAGGGCGAGTTCATCTCGCTGCTCGGTCCGTCCGGTTGCGGCAAGTCGACCGCGCTGCGCATCATTGCAGAGCTCAGCGCGCCGTCATCGGGCATCGTGCGGGTGGCGCGCCATGAAGGCGAGGCGCAGCCCGGCCACGGCATCGGCTTCGTGTTCCAGGAGCCGACCCTGATGCCCTGGACGAGCGTGCGCGAGAACGTGCGGCTGCCGCTGAAGCTCGGCGGCGTGCCGAAGGCCGAGGGGCGCGCGCGGGCCGACGCGGCGCTCGCCAGTGTCGGCCTTGCCGACTTCGCCGAGGCCTATCCGCGCGAGCTGTCCGGCGGCATGAAGATGCGGGTGTCGCTGGCGCGCGCGCTCGTCACCGACCCCGACATCCTCCTGATGGATGAGCCGTTCGCGGCGCTTGACGAGATCACGCGCTTCCGCCTCAACAACGATCTGCTCGCGCTGTGGCGCAGCCTTGGCAAGACCGTCATCTTCGTCACCCATTCGGTGTTCGAATCCGTCTATCTGTCGCAGCGCGTGGTGGTCATGACGGCGCGGCCCGGCCGCATCCAGGCCGATATCCGCATCGAGACGGTCGAGCCGCGCGGTGAGGAATTTCGCACCTCGGCCGCCTATTCCGATTATTGCCGGAAAGTGTCGGCCGCGCTTGCGCCGTCCTATTCGGGGCAGTCGACGCTATGAATGCGCCGGCTGCCGTCACCGCAAAGCCGTCAGGCGTGCAGCGCGCGATGCGCTTCGTGCTGCCCGTCATCGTGTTCGCGGCGGGACTTGCGGTCTGGGAGCTCGTGGTCCGCATCAGGGAGATCCCGCCTTATGTGCTGCCGGCGCCGTCCGTCATCGTCCTGACACTGATCAAGGACTGGGCGGTGCTGTCACAATCGCTCGCGACCACGCTTTTGACGACACTTGAAGGCTTCGCCGCCGCCAGCATCGGCGGCATCGCGCTGGCGCTGCTGTTCAACCAGTCGAAATGGGTCGAATATTCGCTGTTCCCCTATGCCGTCGTGCTCCAGGTGACGCCGGTGATCGCGATTGCACCGCTGCTCCTGATCTATCTGGAGCAGCAGACCGCGGTCGTGGTCTGCGCCTTCATCGTCGCCTTTTTCCCGGTGCTGTCCAACACCACGCTGGGGCTGAATTCGGTCGATCGCAACCTTGCCGGCCTGTTCCAGCTTTATGGCGCGTCCCCTCCGCAGACCCTGCGTTTCCTGAAGCTGCCGGCGGCGCTGCCCTATATTCTCGGTGGCCTGCGCATCGCCGGCGGTCTGTCGCTGATCGGCGCTGTCGTGGCCGAGATTGCGGCCGGCACGGCCGGTGCCGGCTCGGGACTTGCCTACAGGATCGCCGAATCCGGCTACCGGTTGAACATACCCCGCATGTTCGCCGCGCTGCTGTTGTTGTCGCTGGCCGGGATTGTCATCTATGGGGTGCTGGCGCTAGTTTCCCACCTCGTTTTACGGCGCTGGCATGAGAGCGCGCTTGGAAAGGAAAGCTGATGTCTACCGGTTCGATTTCGTCCGACAAGATCGATCTTCTGATTTATGGACCGGTCCGGCCGATCCTCGAGAACGGGTTTTCCGATCATTTCGTCGTGCACAGGGCCGAGACGCGCGGTGACCTCGAGCGGCTGACGCCGGCGGTCCGCGAAAAGATCCGCGGCGTCGCGGTGACCTATCACACCGTGCGCGCCGACAAGGATTCGCTGTCTCAACTGCCCAAGATCGAGATGGTGGCGAGCTTCGGCGTCGGCTACGACCATGTCGACGCCAAATACGCGGCCGAGCACAACATCATCGTCACCAACACGCCCGACGTGCTGACCGAGGAGGTCGCCGACGTCGCGATGGGCCTGCTGATTTCGACCGTGCGCGAATTCATCAAGGCCGACCGCTATGTGCGCTCAGGTCTCTGGCAGACCCAGAACTATCCGCTCAGCGTCGGCTCGCTGCGTGACCGCAAGGTCGGCATCGTCGGCATGGGCCGCATCGGCCAGGCCATCGCGCGCCGGCTCGATGCCTCGCTGGTGCCGGTGGTCTATCACTCGCGCAATCCGTCCAAGGACGTTTCCTACAAGCACTACCCTGACCTGATCGAGATGGCGAAGGCGGTCGACACGCTGATGGTGATTGTGCCCGGCGGCGCCAGCACCAACAAGATGGTCAATGCCGAGGTGCTCAAGGCGCTCGGCCCGCGCGGCGTGCTGGTCAACGTGGCGCGCGGCTCGGTGGTCGACGAGCAGGCCCTGGTCCAGGCGCTGAAATCAGGCACCATCCTCGCCGCCGGTCTCGACGTGTTCGCGGCCGAGCCGAACGTGCCGGATGAGCTCAAGACCATGCAGAACGTCGTGCTGCTGCCGCATATCGGCTCGGCCTCGGTGGTGACGCGCAACGCCATGGACCAGCTCGTGGTCGACAATCTCAAGTCATGGTTCTCAGGCAAGGCGCCGCTGACGCCGGTTGCCGAAACGCCGTTCAAGGGGTGCTGATGCGAGTTCTTCGGGTCGTCGCGTTCGTCATCGCAGCATGTGCTGCCGCGATCGGCCCTGCGCGTGCGCAGGATGTGACGACCCTGAAGAAGGAGATGCTCGGGCAGTGGGAGCTCTCGACCACCGAGCGCAGCAAGACCTGCGTCGTCACCCTCAAGGGTGATGCCGCCGGCCATGGATTCAAGCTGGAGCTCGAGCCGGCCTGCAAGACCGCGCTGCCCTTCACCAAGGACATCGTCGCCTGGAGCGTCAGGGGCCTCGACATCGTCCGCTTGCAGGATACGACCGGCGAGGCGGTGATCGACTTCACCGAGGTCGAGGCCGGCATCTTCGAGGGACTGCGGCAGGGCGAGGGCGTCTACATCCTGCAGGATCTCGCCGCCGCCCGCTCGATGGCGAAGTCGATGGACCAGATGATCGGCGACTGGTCGATGGTGCGCGGCAACGGCCAGCCGGTGTGCGGATTGACGCTGACCAATACCGAGGCCGGGCCCGACAATTTCCAGGTCTTCCTCAAGCCCAAATGCGATCCGGTCATCGCGCAGTTCAACCCGACGCAATGGCGGCTCGAGCGCGGCCAGATCATCCTGATGTCGAAGTCTGGCGACGTCTGGCAGTTCGAAGCCGATGACAACGCGCAATGGCGGCGCGTCCCTGACACCGCCGATCCCTTGATCATGCTGCGGCAGTAGGCGCCGCGGAAATGCTCGGCCTGCATGGTTCGAGACGCCCGCCTGCGGCGGGCTCTTCACCATGAGGGTCTGACATCTCGCCGCGAACGCGACGTCATCCTGAGGGCCCGCCGCAGGCGGGCGTCTCGAAGGATGGCCGCAACTCACGTCGTCTGCTTGGGCGGCGGCGCGGTGCCTTGCGCCCATTTCTCCAGCTTGCCGAGCACGCCCCAGGCCGTGAGCGCCAGCGAGATCGGCATCGCGAACTGGCCGAGGCCCGGCACCGCCGACACGATCGTTCCGAGCAGTCCGGCGATGCCGCCAGCATTCGGGCTCGCCGTCACCGACGAGAGCAGCGCGGTGAGCACCGAGCCGCCGAGACCGATCGCCGTCTTCTTGCCGTCGAGCAACTTGCCGATGGTTTCGCCGAGCGCGCCGTTGACCTGGCCGAGCACGGGCTTGCCGTCCTTGTTGAGCAGCGCGCTGATCAGGTCGATCACCTGCTTCAACTGATCGACGGGCGCGGTGCTGGGCGCGCCGGGCTGGGTCGTCGCGGTCCCGGGTACCGTGCCGGTCCTGTTGACAAGCATCATCAACCGTTCGAGCAGATTGATCGGGTCGCTGGGCGCGGGCGCCGGCGTAACCGGCGGTGTCGGTAGTCTCTGTCCGGGTTGAAACAGCACCACCAGATCTTCCAGACGCCTCAGAACGGGAGACAGGTCCGTCGGCGCCGCAGCCGTTGTCGATTGCTGTGCCGCCCGCGTGATGGCGGCGGTGGTCGCGTTGTCGAGGATCCCGGTGTCGCTCAGGCCATGCTGCACCTGAAACTGCAACACCGCCGCCTTGGTCTTCGGTCCGACGATGCCGTCTTCCTCCAGCGGGGGATTGGCGCCGAGCTTGTTGAGCGACTGCTGCATCAGCAGCGCCATCGGCGCCAGGCTTTCCTCCGGCTCGATATGACCCGGCGACGACGGGGCATCGTCGAGCGTGATCGAGGGATCGAGCGCCATCATTGCCTGAAGGATCACCGCGGCCCCGAGTTGCGGGTCGACCTTGTTCGGATCGAACACGCCGTCAGAGACGAATTTGCCGGCTCGTTGCTCGGGCGGCCCGTAGATGTTCGAGCCGCCCCAGAGATAGGGCGAGCTCACCCCACGGCCGCGATAGCCGAAGCCGTTGAACTTCTCCAGCCGGAACAGGGTTTTCGCGATGCCCCAGTCGCGTGCGCCGACGAAGCCCTCGAGCTGGAGCGCGTCCACGGCGCCGTCGACGAACGACGCGAACGGGCCGCGTCCCCTGGGGACGATGGTTGTCACCCGGTGGAGCGACTGGCCGTTGCCGAGATAGGTGTCGAAATCGAAATCGGATTCGCGCGAGTGAAACAGTGCGACGACATGCCACTTCACCCCGGTCCGCTCTTCGATCTGCTTGTAGATGTCCTTGCCCCTGAGCGCCTTGCGCGCCGTTTCGTTGGCAACCTCGACGCGCGCCGGCCTGATCCTCATGTTGGACCAGTTTCGCTCGTATTCGGCTTTGATGTTCTCGAACGACACCATGTTTGGCTCCCGCAAATTGATGGATTATCGAAATCTCATGCAAGCCAGATATGGGTCAGGCGCCGTGAGCAGGGCGTGACCCCAGCGTGATCCGACGGAATGTGGCAGGTTGCCGATCCCGGCCGTATGAAATGGCTTACAGATTTAGCGGGCCGATCGACGCAGCCTGCGATTGCAGGTCGGGGAACGGTGACGCCGGCCATCCGTTAGCAATGTAGATGGTTTGGTAAGGAGGCCCCGCATGGCCAAGCGCGTCCTCGCGATCGGCATCGAACCCGGCAACGCGGATTACAGCGCATTCCCGCAGCTCACGCCGGCGCTCGTGCGCAACTATATCGAGGCGCAATTGCTGCGCCTGCGCGGTCTCGGCTTCGAGGTGACGAGCTGCCTGATCGATCTCGACGTGACGGCGGAAGCCGGCGTCACGGCCGCGCTGCGCGACGAGCGCTTCGACTGCATCGTGATCGGCGCGGGACTGCGCGAGCCGAACGAGCGCCTGCTGCTGTTCGAGAAGGTGCTCAACCTCGTCCACCGTCTCGCGCCGGATGCCGCGATCTGCTTCAACACCATGCCCGCTGATACCGCCGAGGCCGTGCAGCGCTGGATCGAACCGTAACCGCGTTTGCGGCAGGCCAGCGTCGCAGCCGGCCTGGTGTTCTCACCATCAACCTTTTGCAACATCCTGCAGCGCCGCGTATTTTTCGTGGTCCGCTCATTATGTTGCGTGCTACGTTAGGTACAATCTTACATAGAATCTAAATTTCATACAGGTCCCTCGATGTTCAGAGCCGTCGTCATCCTTGTTCTCGCCCTTGCCCTCTCCGGCTGCGATGCTATCGGCGCACTGAAGGAAGGGATGCAGCAGGCCCAGGCCGTCGAGGGCGATCTCGAGCAGTCGACAGGCATTAGGCCGCGGGTCGGTTTCAACTGGCGTAACGGACGCCTCGCATCGGTGACCGTCCTGTTTCCGCGTCTCTACCAGACCAAGTCGATCGGTGATCTCGCCGGCCTTGTGCGCGAGGCGGTGACCAGGGAATTCAAGCAGACGCCGGACGCGATCGTGCTCTCCTTTGCCCTGGACAAAGGCCCCTCGGTCTGAGGCGGCCCACGACAATGGGTCTGGCTGGACATCGTCCCGAACGCTATGACTGTCAGCACCTATCTGGAGGATGCGGAATGCTTCGAGCTGTTGGAATGGCGCTGTGCCTGAGCGTTGCGATGGCGGTGCCGGTGCATGAAGCGGCGGCCCAGGATGCCGTCGGCGGCGCCATCATCGGAGGTGTCGGCGGGGCGATCCTCGGTGGCGCGCTTGGCGGAGGCCGCGGCGCTGCCATCGGCGCCGTCGTCGGTGCCGGCACGGGCGCCGCGATCGCCTCCGAAGGCGAGCGCCGCCGCGCCGGCTACTATGCCTATCAGCGCGGCTGCTACATGCAGCGCCCTGACGGCTATTATGTCCGGGTCGATCAGCGTTATTGCTATTGATCGATCTGCCGCCGGCGTTCCGGGATCGACGGCGGCCGGCGAAATTGGGGGAGGGGTGATGCCGGCCGGCGAGCCGCCATCCCGAGGTGGTGGATCGCATGCATTTCCGATCTCGCTTATGCCGGTGGCTGATCGCCGCGATGATGGCCGGCGATCTCGCCGGGGCCGGAGTTGCCCGGGCGCAACAGATTCCGGCCGACGAACCCGCCTTTACCGCCTTCGTGGCCGAGCGCATCCGCGCCGAGATCCGTGACACCCCCGTCGCGATCAAGGGCCCGCTGACACTGTCGATCGGCCCTCTGCAAGCCAACCTCGATCGCATCTACGCCTTCTGCAAGGCCAACGCGAGCGCCTGCAGCAAGGAGATCGGCACCTATGTCAGCGGCATCAAGGCAACGACGAGCAGCCGGAACGATCCCCCGACCAAGGCGGCCCTTCGCGTGGTCGTGCGCTCGGCCGACAGCATGCGGCAGGCGCTTCGGGAGGTCGATGCGCGCGGGCCGGCCCTGATGCGGCCCCTGGCCGAGGGGCTGGTGATCGTCCCGGTGCTGGATTCGCCGCGGGCGGTCAGGGTGTTCAATGACAAGGATCGTGCTGCGCTCGGCCTGACATCGGACCAGGTCTTCGACATCGCCATTGCCAATCTGCGCAGCAGCGTGAAGCCGCTCACGACCGTCGCAAAGCCGGTGCCATCGGGACAATTCGGCACGGTGACGGGAGATTACTACCAGACGAGCCGGCTTGCGCTGATCGACAGCTGGGCCCCGCTGGCGCAAGCCCAGAGCGGTGTGCTGATCGTCGCGGCGCCATCGCCGGATCTCGTGGTTTATGCAAGCGAAGACAGCAGTGCCGCGCTCGACGCGCTGCGGACACTTGCGAAGAACCTCATTGCGCGCGCGCCGAAGCCGTTGTCCGGGAGCTTGCTGCGCTGGACGCCGAAGGGCTGGCAGCTCGTTCGGTGAGGCAGCTGATCGTCCATGGCTTGCCGCGCTCATCCGGTAGATTGTGCAGCCAGTCGCTCATGCCGTTCTTGCCACCTGATTGGCGATTCTAAATCAACCGCATTCCCCGCAGGCTCGCATGCCCGCTCTTGCCCACGATGATGTGATCGTGCACGGCGATGCCGAGCGGCTTTGCGATGTCGATGATCGCTTTCGTCATCTGGATGTCGGCCTGCGAGGGCGAGGGATCGCCTGAGGGGTGATTGTGCACGAGAATGAGGGCGGTCGCCGACAACTCCAGCGCGCGCTTGATGACCTCGCGCGGGTAGACCGGGGTGTGGTCGACGGTGCCGGTCTGCTGCACCTCGTCGGCGATGAGCTGGTTGCGCTTGTCGAGGAACAGCAGGCGGAATTGCTCCTTGTCCGAGAACGCCATGCTGGAGCGGCAATAGTCGATCACCTCGTTCCAGGACGACAGCGCGTTGCGGCTGTTGACCCCGCCCTTGGCGACGCGATGCGTTGCCGCCGCGATCAGCTTGAGCTGGTGGACCGCGGCCTCGCCAATGCCGTCGATCTCGCGCAGCCGCGCCACCGGCGCATGAACGACCTCGGCGAACGAGCCGAACGTCTTGATCAGGATCTTCGCCAGCGGTTTGGTGTCGCGCCGCGGCAGCGCCGGAAACAACGCCATCTCGAGGAGCTCGTAGTCGCTGAGCGCATCCGCGCCGGCGCTGTAGAAGCGCTCGCGCAGCCGCTCGCGATGGCCGTGATAGTGCGGCGTGTCCTCCGGCTTGCTCTTGTCGTGGTCGGTTTTGGCGGGCATCGGCCGCCAGCATCGCTGCGGGATCGCGCTTTTGCAACCGTCAATTGCGGTGCGGCCCGCTGGTCCCGGCGTCGGAGTTTGAAGGGCGGCGACAATCAGCCGGCCGGCTCTTTGGCGCGTCGCGGCGGCAGCGGCATGGTGACGGCAATCACGCCGGCGAGGATGACCGTCATTCCGGCGAGACCGGACCAGGTAAAGCGCTCGCCGAGAAAAACGATGCCGAGCGCCACCGCGAATCCTGCGCGCAAATAGCTGCCGCTGGTCGTGCCGAGCGGCCCGAGCGTGCGGATCAGCCGGAAATAGATCACCATCGCAATGGCGGTACAGATCACGGCGAGGATGATGACTGCTGCGATTGCGTCGGCGGGTGGGGACGGCAGCGCCCATGGCTGCTCGATCACCGCGGCTGCCGGCAGCATCAGGGTCGCGGCGCAACTCATGGCCCCGGCCGCCGCGACGATCGCGGGAAGTTTTGAAAACCGCTGCCCCCATATCGGCGCGAGCGCATAGCACAGGCTCGCGCCCAGCACGGCCGCCTGCGCCAGCGGTGCTGAAGTGCCGATCCCGGACAACGCATCGGGACCCATCGTGATCGCGACGCCGGCGAGGCCGAGACAGACGCCGATGATCTTCCAGCCGCTGACGGTCTGCCGTCCGCGCCCGGTGACCAGCGCGATCGCAAGCACGAACATCGGCGGGGTCGCATTGAGCACGCCGGCGAGACCGCTCGGGATATGAGCCTCGCCCCAGCTGATCAGGGTGAACGGCAAAGCACTTTGCAGCAGTCCCTGCACGAAGAAAGCTGCCCACACCGAGCCTTGCCTGGGAAGGGCGTGTCCCTGCGCGCGTGCGATCACGACCAGGAGAATGGCCGCGATCGCCACGCGTGCGGCAACCATCGTGAATGGCGGGATCGTCGGGATCGCGAGCTTGATCAGCGTGAACGAGCTGCCCCAGATCAGCGAGAGCAGCAGCAAAAGCCTGATCTCGAATGCGACAGTGGTTTGTCCTGACGTCGTTCGTTGCGCCTGCATGCTCATGCGAATCTGCTCCTGGATGGACCGGAACCATGATCCGGCGTGGCGGCGCAGGCTGGCCGGATTCGGACCTCATCGCCCGACCGAGTCCGATTTCGGCTACTCGGCGCGTCGCGCGGACACTATCCTTGCCTCATGGCAACAGGCTCGACGCATCGGCAAACGCTGCCACCGCATCTCGATTGGGACACATGCGACCGGGCACGGCTCGCGCGTGCCCGCGCGTTCGACGGCCTGTTCTTCTCCGGCGTGCGCTCGACGCGCATCTATTGCCGGCCGGTCTGCCCCGTCCGTCCCGCCCGTTCCGAGAATGTCACCTTCTATGCGACAGCGGCCGCGGCCGAGCGGGCCGGCTTTCGCCCGTGCCTGCGCTGCCGGCCGGAAACGGCGCCGGGTTCGCCTGCCTGGATGGGCACGGCCACCACGGTCGCGCGCGGGATGCGCCTGATCAATGACGGCTTTCTGGATCGGGCATCGATGGCGGAGCTTGCGGAGGCGCTTGGCGTCGGGCCGCGCCATCTGCTGCGCCTGTTCATGCGCCATGCCGGCGCGAGCCCGAGCGAGATCGCGGCGACGCGGCGCGTGCAGGAGGCCAAGCGCCTGATCGACCAGAGCGAGATGACGCTGGCGGAGATTGCGTCTGCGGCCGGCTTCGGCAGTGTGCGTCGCTTCAACGATGCCTTTGCCGCGACCTACAAGCGCGCACCGTCGTCATTCCGCCGCCGGCGCTAGCCGAGGCGATCAGCAATCACCCGATCTGCTTCTCGCCGTGTCGCTCCGACAGCGTAAAGATCTCGACGCCGGTGGCGGTGACGCCGACGGAGTGCTCGAACTGCGCCGACAGCGAACGGTCGCGGGTGACAGCGGTCCAGCCGTCGGAGAGGATCTTCACGTGCGGCTTGCCGAGATTGATCATCGGCTCGATGGTGAAGAACATGCCGGGCTTGAGCTGCACGCCCTCGCCGGGGCGGCCGATATGGATGATGTTCGGCTCGTCGTGGAACATGCGCCCCAAGCCATGGCCGCAGAAATCGCGCACCACGCTCATGCCCTGCGGCTCGACAAAACTCTGGATGGCGTGGCCGATGTCGCCGGTGGTGGCGCCCGGCTTCACGGCGGCGATGCCGCGCATCATGGCTTCATAGGTAACCTCGATCAGCCGCTCGGCCTTGCGGGCGATCGGGCCCACCGCATACATCCGGCTGGAATCGCCGTACCAGCCATCGACGATGAAGGTGACGTCGATGTTGACGATGTCGCCTTCCTTCAGCGGACGGTCGCCCGGCATGCCGTGGCAGACCACGTGGTTGAGCGAGGTGCAGGTCGAATAGCGATAGCCGCGATACATCAGCGTCGCCGGAAAGGCGCCATGGCTGAAGGCGAAGTCGCGGACGAACTGGTCGATGCGCTCGGTCGGCACGCCGGGGCCGACGATGTCGGTGAGCTCGTCGAGGCACTTCGCCACCAGCGCTCCCGCCTTGCGCATGCCGGCGAAGGCGCCCGGCCCATGCAGCTTGATCTGTCCGGTCTTGCGCAGGGAGGTATCGGTGGCTTCGACGTAGCTCATGCGTGTGGTGTCTTTGCGGGCTCGATGTCGGCGGAAGGGCTTGATTTCAGGCCCTAATCTAATGATCGCGGGCCTTCATGCAAGCCGAGCGTGCCGTTTGCGCCCGAAAGCGGGCCTAACTCGGGACTTCTACGGTGGTTTCGACCGGCAGGGCGCCGCCGCGGAGGCGGATTTCACGGACCGGGTAGGGAACCCGGATGCCCTCGCGCTTGAAAGCGTCCCACAGCGCCAGCATCACGTCGCTTTTGACGTTGTCCATGCCGTCGGGGTCCGCGATCCAGAAGGTCAGCGAGAACTTCATCCCGGCCTCGGCGAACTCGGTCAAAATGCTGTTCGGCGGCTTGCCCTTGGTCGCGCGCGGATGGGCGGCGGCGGTCTCGGCGGCGAGCTTGGTGACCAGCCGGGGATCGGCGTCGTAATTGGTGCCGAAGGCGATCTTCACCAGCGTGTTCTTGTCGGTATAGGTCCAGTTGACGACCTTCTGCGTCACCAGATCCTCGTTCGGCACCAGGAACTCGCGGCCGTCGCCGGCGGCGACGGAAATATAGCGCGTCTTCATCGCACTGATGCGCCCGGTATTGTCGCCGATGGTGACGAGGTCGCCCGGCTTCACCGATTTGTCGGCGAGCAGGATGATGCCCGAGATGAAATTGGCGACGATCTTCTGCAGGCCGATACCGATACCGACGCCGACCGCGCCGGAGAACACCGCGAGCGCCGACAGATCGATGCCGACCGCGCCGAGCGCGATCACGATCGCGACCGCAAGCAGGCCGATGCGGATGATCTTGACCAGCAGCACCTGCACCGACGGCGTCAAATCGGTGGTCGAGTTGATCCGGCTCTCGGCGAAATTGCTGGCGATGTTGGTGAGCCAGAGCGCAATCAGCAGGAGCGCGCCGGCCTTGATCACCAAGAGCGGCGTCAGCCTGAGGCCGCCGAGCACGATCGCGACGGAATCGAGCAGCTCGACGGTGGCATCGAGCTGGCCGATGATGGACAGCGCCGCCACGAACCACGCCGTGATCGACACCAGCTTGACGATGAAGGCGTTGCGCAGCACCGAGGTCACGAGCCGGATCGCGAGCCAGGCGAAGCCCAGCTTGGCCGCGACCATCAGCAGATAAGAGCGGCTCGGCCAGGTCGCGTGGTACATCGCCACCCGCGAGATGATCACGAGCAGGGTGAACACCGCCGTCGAGGCGCTCGCCAGCATGACCCGGGCGAAGTGCCGGAGCGGCAGCGGCCAGCGCATCGCCAGCGAACTCATGTCGATGCGGTTGCGGATGGTCGCTTCCGCGGCATAGGCGATGCCGGCTGCGATCAGCATCAGGCCGAATTGCAGGTAGAACCAGGGTGACGCGATTTCCGCCCCGACGCTGCGTGCGGTGGTCTGCACGAACTCCATGAAGTCTTTCATATCCATCGGCAGGTCTCGTCGGAAAGGTCTCGTCGGGAGGCGGGTCGTGGGATTGATTCGAAGGCGCCGCAGAATCCCACAAAGGGCACGGCCGGACCATCGATACACCGCGAAGTGAGGCGCGTTAAGGCCGCAAAATACGGGCAGATTGCCGCGAGCGGGCGAAAATGGGTTGGCGCGCCGGTGCGGCGACGATATGGATGCAATTCCAGCGATTTGTACCCGGAAGGTGGATGGCCTCTCTCGACTCTGTCAGCCTCGCCATATTACTCGGCGCCGTCCTCGTCATGGCGGGCATCCTGTCGAGCCTGCTCGCGCTGCGCTTCGGCGCGCCCCTGCTGCTCGTCTTCCTTCTGATCGGCATGCTCGCGGGCGATTCCGGCCCCGGGCAGCTCCAGTTCGACGACGTCCGCACCACTTATCTGGTCGGCTCGGTGGCGCTGGCCCTGATCCTGTTCGACGGCGGCCTCAAGACGCGCTTCGCCAGCATCCGCACCGTGCTCGCGCCATCGGTGGTGCTCGCCACCGCCGGCGTGCTCCTGACCGCGCTGGTGACGGCGCCGTTCGCCAAATTCGCGCTCGACCTCAACTGGGCGGAGTCGCTGCTGGTCGGCGCCGTGGTCGCCTCGACCGATGCCGCCGCGGTGTTCCTGCTGGTGCACACGCAGGGCCTGCGCCTGCGCCCGCGCGTCGGCGCGACGCTGGAGGCCGAATCCGGCACCAACGATCCCTTCGCGATCTTCCTCACCTTGATGCTGGTCGAATATATCTCGCTGGGCTCGAGCTCGGCCGGGCATGTGGTGATGGAGTTCGTCCAGGAGGCGGTGCTCGGCGCCGTCGTCGGCGTGATCGGCGGACGTCTGGTCGTCATCGCGCTCAACCAGGTGGCGCTGCCGCAGGGCCTGCACGCGCCGTTCGTGACCACGGGCGCGCTGGTGATCTTCGGCGGCTCGCAGATCATGCACGCCTCCGGCTTCCTCGCCGTCTATCTCGCCGGCATCATCATCGGCAATCGCCCGACGCGCGCGCATAATTCGGTGGTCGCCTTCCTCGATGCCGCGACCTGGCTGGCGCAGATCGTGATGTTCGTGCTGCTCGGCCTTCTGGTCTCGCCGAGCCGGCTCGGCGCCAGCGCTCTTCCTGCAATCGCCGTCGCATTCGTGCTGATGCTGATCGCGCGGCCGCTCGCGGTGTTCGTGTGCCTCGCACCGTTCCGCTTCAACTGGCGCGAAAAGATCTTCATCGCCTGGACCGGCCTGCGCGGTGCTGTCGCGATCTTCCTGGCCTCGATCCCGATGCTGGTCGGATTGTCGAAGGCTTATCTCTATTTCGACGTCGCCTTCGTCGTCGTCATCATCTCGCTGCTGCTGCAGGGCTGGACGCTGGCGCCGGCCGCACGCAAGCTGCACGTCGCGCTGCCGCGCACCGAGCGCGGCCCGCGCCGCGTCGAGCTCGACCTGCCCGGCCAGCTCGAGCAGCAGCTCGTCGGCTATTCGGTGCGGTCCAAGAGCCTGTATTTCCGGCGCGGCCTGATCCCGTCCTGGTCGAAGCCGACGCTGGTGATTCGCAACGAGAACATCCTGACGCCGGCGGAAGCCGAACCGATCGCGCCCGGCGACTACATCTACCTCTTGGCCCCGCCGGAAAAGGCGGACTCGCTCGACCGCTTCTTCGTCGACATGCAGCCGAGCTCGGCGCCCGATCCGCATCTGCTCGGCGACTTCATGGTCTCGGGCGAGCACACGCTGGCCGAGCTTGCGGAGATCTACGGCGTCAAGGTCAGCGAGGACGAGGCCAAGCTCACGCTCGCCGACTATTTCGACGTCCATCTCGACCGCGCGCCGAAGGAGGGGGCCGAGCTTGCGCTGGACGAGATCGTGCTGGTCGCGCGCAGCATCTCGGGCGGCCGCGTCAACGTCGTCGGCTTGCGCCTGCCCGAAGAAGACGAGACGCCGCCACCGCTGACCCGCCGGCAGGCGCTGCGGCGCAAGCTCGCGGACGTGTGGACCTCGGTGGCGGGGGTTTAGAGCGCTCTCGTGTCCCGGACGCGCCGCAACGCGCAAGCGTTGCTGCGCAGAGCCGGGACCCATGGCGCTGTGGGCAGCTTGGCAGGCGACGCTAACCAAGAACTCGTCATTGCGAGGAGCTCTTGCGACGAAGCAATCCAGGATCCCTCCGCGGAGAGATCCTGGATTGCTTCGCTGCGCTCGCAATGACGGTGCTTGTTGAGGCGCCGTACCTCAACGGCGCCATCGCAGCCCTCGGAAGCGAAACACCTGCCAGACAACCGCCACCAAATCGCCGCAACCGCCGAAGATTTGCGCGGCTTCGTGACTCCCGGTTCCGGAACGTCCCGCGGCGTTATCCGTTCTTAGCGGCGTAACGGTCAACGTATCCGACAGGAGCACCAAATGCGGAAACTCATCTTGCCGGCCATCGTCGCAATCGGCCTTGGAACAGCGGCGCCGGCGCTGGCCTATGACAGCGGCGACCAGATCTCGATGCAGGCCGCGCTCGACGTCGCCACCGATATCGGCGTCATGACCATCTCGCACACCGAGTTCGCCGGCGACGAATGGCAGATCGAAGGCCGCGACCGCACCGGCCGCTGGATGGAGGTCGATGTGGACGCCCGCACCGGCGAAGTGCGCAACGTCGATCGCGGTTGGTAAAGCGCCTCTGGTAGCCGGCGAGGATCAGATCTTCGCCGGCACCACTTCTCGCCAGTGCCGCGCAATCGCCGCGCGCGGCGCGATCCACGCGACGCCGCTCCTTGTGACGTGCGCGAGGATCCGGTCCAGCGCACCGATGCGGCCGGGCCGTCCGATCATGCGTAGATGTAGGCCGATCGACATCATCTTCGGCGCGGTCTCGCCTTCGCGCTTCAGCCATTCGAATGCATCAATGACATAATCGGCAAAGTCCGCGCCGCTGAAGCGCGAGGCGTTGTAATACTGCATGTCGTTGGTGTCGAAGGCGTAGGGCAGCACCAGGTGCTGCTTGCCCGAGACGCCCCTGTAATAGGGCAGGTCGTCGTTATAGGCGTCGCTGTCGTAGAGAAAGCCGCCGTCCTCGACCAGCAGGCGGCGCGTGTTCGGCGAGGTCGCCGAGCGGGTGTGCCAGCCGACCGGGCGCTGTCCCGTGACGCGCGCGATTGCCGCCACCGTCTTCGCGATGACCTCGCGCTCGGTCGCCTCATCCATGTCGGCGTGGCTCTGCCAGCGCCAGCCATGCGCCGAGACCTCGTGGCCACGCGCGATCGCATCGCGCGCCAGCTCAGGTGAGCGCTCGACCGCGCGGCCGCAGGAGCTCACGGTCGCCTTGACGCCGTGCGCGTCGAACAGGTCCATGATGCGCCACCACGCAGCGCGCGTGCCGTATTCGAAATGGCTGTCGATGCAGCTATCGGGGCCGTCGAGTTTGTGTACGACTTCGTAGATCGCCTCGTTGCCGGCGTCGCCGTCGTTGATCGAGAACTCCGAGCCCTCCTCGAAATTCACCACCAGCGACACCGCGACGCGCGCGCCGTTCGGCCAGCGTGCATGTGGCGGCTTGCCGCGATAGCCGGCGAAGTCGCGAGGAGAGGTGGTTTGTTTCGGTTCGCTCATGGAATTAGTCCGAAGTTCCGGCCATGCGGTGCAGGCCGACGACGCGGTCGCTGACGAACAGCAGGATCACCGTGCCCAGGAGGATGAGGGTGGAGAGCGCCGCGAGTGTCGGGTCGGGCGCTTCCTCGATATACTGCAGCATCCGGATCGGCAGCGTCTTGGTGCGGACGTCGGCGAGGAAGATCGATACCGGATAATTGTCGAACGACGCCAGGAACGAGAAGATCCCCGCGATCAGGAACGACGGCGCCAGCGCCGGCACCATCACCCGCAGCACGCTGCCGGGATAGGTGCAGCCGAGCGTGCGCGCCGCCTCGATCAGCGTGAAGTCGAACCGCGCCAGGCCCGCGATCATCGTGCGCGCGACATAGGGCAGCGTGATCACGAGATGGGCGACCAGCAGCGTACCCCAGGGCGTATTGAACCCGACGGCGCGAAAGCCCTGCAGCAGCGCGATGCCGAGCACGAGGCCCGGCATCATCAGCGGCGAGACCAGGGCGGTTGCGAAGACATCCGCGCCCGGCAGTTTTCTGCGCGTGATCGCGATCGCGGCGAGCGTGCCGCAGACCAGCGAGATCGCGGTCGACAGCAGCGCGATCTGCAGCGACAGGAACAGCGACGGCCAGAAGCCGTCGAGCCGGCCGATCCGGCCATACCAGCGCGTCGACGCGCCGGTCAGCGGCAAATCGAACACCGGCGTCGGCGAGAAGCTGGCCGCCGCGATCACCAGCAGCGGCAGCACCAGGAACAGGGCGAGAGCGATCGCCATCACCCAGCAAACGATGATTGCGGTGCGCGTCATCACTTCGGCTCCCGCGACAGGCGTGCGCTCAGCGCGACGACGGCTATTGCGATGGCCAGCAGCACCACGCCGGCGGCGGCGCCAAACCCGGGCTCCCGTGCCAGCAGGTATGCCTTGGCGATCGTGGTCGCGAGCGTCGGGTACTTTTCGCCGATCAAGAGGGTCGGCACCACATAGGCGGAGACCGACAGTGAGAACACCAGCGCGATGCCGGCGATGATGCCGGGCAGGGTCAGCGGCAGGATCACGCGAAAGAACGTCACGACCGGCGAGGCGCCGAGCGTGGAAGCCGCCTCCGCATAGCGCGGATCGAGCTGGGCGACGATCGCGTAGATCGGCAGGATCATGAAGGGGAGGAAGATGTTGACGGCGCCGATGATCAGCGCAGTCTCGGTGAAGATCATCCGGATCGAGTCCTCAATGATGCCGAGTGCCATCAGCGTCTCGTTGACGATGCCGTCGCTGCGCAACAGGATCGTCCAGGCGAACGCCTTGACGATGACGCTGGCCGCGAGCGGCAGGAACAGCGTCGCCAGCAGCACGGAGCGCAAGGCGCCGCGGGCGCGCGCCAGCGCGAAGGCGGCGGGATAGCTGATCAGGAAGGCGATGATCGTCGTCAACAGCCCAAGCCGCAGCGAATTCCAGATCACGCCGAGATAATAGGGCGTGCCGAGCAGGCGCTTGTAATTGGCGAGAGTAAGCCCGCTCGTGTCGACAAAGCTGACGCCGAGCAGGAGCAGCAGCGGCAGCGCGAACACGCCGGCGATGATGACGAAGGAGGGCACCACAAAGCCGAGCGCCGTCAGCCGCTCGCGATCCACGGCGGGCGGCACTATCGCAGCAGGAAGGGCCGCCTCGCTCATGCTTGCGCCTCCATCGGAAATGCAAAGGTCTCGGTGACAGGCCAGCTCAGGCGGATCTCGTCATGTACGCCGGGGATCGCGCCGTCGCGCCCGGACAGTTCTGCCAGCAGGCTTTCGCCCGCGCCGGCATCGACATCCACCAGCGTGCGCGAGCCCTGGAACACGACGGAGCGAACGCGCCCTGACGCCGAGTTCGTCTCGCACTCGCCGCCGATCCGAAGCTGCTCGGGCCGCGCGGCGACGATAACGGGAGATCCCGTCTGGAAATTGCCGAGCGCCGAGAGGCGGCCGACCTTGGTCTCGACCTCGACCTTGCCATTGCTTGCCGCCAGAACCGTGCCGGCAATCCGCGTGGAGAGCCCGACGAAGTTGAGCGCGAACAGGCTGGCGGGCCGCAAATACAATTCGCGCGGTTCGGCGAGCTGTTCGATGCGTCCCTTGTTCATGACCGCGACGCGGTCGGACATGGTCAGCGCCTCGTCCTGGTCATGGGTGACGAAGATCGCGGTCGCATTCACCTCCTGCAGCAGGCGGCGCAGCTCGACCTGCATCTCCTCGCGCAGCTTGCGATCGAGCGCGGACAGCGCCTCGTCGAACAGCAGGACATCAGGCTCGACCGCAATCGCGCGCGCCAGCGCGACGCGCTGCTGCTGTCCCCCTGACAGCGCCGAGATGCGCCGTCCCGCGAGATGGCCGAGCTTGACCAGCGACAGCGCGCGCTCGACCGCCGCGTCGATCTCGCGCTTGGCCGCGCCGCGCACCTTCAGCCCGAACGCGATATTGCCGGCGACGGTCAGATGCGGAAATAGCGCGTAGCTCTGGAATACGACGCCGACATTGCGCTTGTGCGGCGGCACATTCGTGATGTCTCGCCCGGCGAGCTCGACCTTGCCTGCGTCAGGCCGAGCCAGCCCCGCGATGGCGCGGAGCAGCGTGGTCTTGCCGCAGCCGGAAGGGCCGAGCAACGTCACCAGCTCGCCGCGGCGGATGGTGAGGTCGATATGGTCGAGGACCGTGGTCGGCCCATACCGTTTGGAGACGCTGCGAACGACGAGATGCGGCGCGGCCTCGCTCATGTCATCTCCTTGCTCCAGCGATCGACCCAGCCGGCGCGGTTCTTGGCGACGAACGCCCAGTCCGGCGCGAACAGCGAGGCGGGATCGGGGAAGCCGGCCGGCGTCGGCGTGCCCTTGTTGGTCGGGGCGACAAACGCCTTGTCGGCCAAAATGGTCTGCGCCTCCGGGCTGAGGAAGAAGTCGATCGCGGCATCGGCGAGATCGCCGGCCGGCGCGCCCGCCACCTTCGCGATCCCCGACGGCATTGCAAAGCCGCCATCCTGCGGCACGGCGAGATCGACCGGCGAGCCCTCGGCTTTCCGGATCAGCGTGTAGGCGGAGAACTGGCCGCCGATCATCCAGGCCTCGCCTTGCTCCATCAGATTGATGGCCTGCGGTGCGTTGGTATAGACGTTCAGCAAATTCGCCTTCAGCTCCTTCACCTTCTTGAAGGCGGCGTCGATCTCGTATTGCGCTTCCTTGTAGGGCTTGCCGGTCTCGAGATGCGCAGCCGCCAGCAGCGTCCAGAACCCTTCCGTGTTCGAGAGCGACGGCACGATCACGCGCGAGGCATATTTCGCGTCCCACAGGTCGGACCACTTCGCGGGCGCGGTCTTCATGCGCTTGGTCGAATAGGCGATGCCGGCCCAGGGCCGCTGATAGTTCGCCCACATGCCGTCCTGGTGCACCGCGCCGTCCACGAGCTTGCCGAGATTGGCGATCGACGACGCCGACATCCTGGTGATCAGGCCCTCGCTTGATGCCGGCAGCATCACGGGATCATCCATGATGACCACCGAGATTTTCGGCGCGGCCTTGTCGGCCTGCATCTTCTGCAGATTGGTCAGCGAATTGGTGCCCTCGTAGAGCACCTTGCAGTCGAGCTTCTTCTCCAGCACCGGAAACAGGTCGGCGTTGAAATACTTTGCGGCGCCCGCGGGGCCGCCGATGACGATCTCCTTGGGCGCGGCGCGCAACCGTGCCGGTGCCGCCAGGACCGCGGCTACGGCCGCGCCCGATTTCAGAACGCTGCGTCGGGAGGGGGTGTGCATGGGCATGTCCCGTTTGTTGTGCGTAAAGCTTGCCTCGAGACAGCAGCAAGCGCCATGCCAAATGTGCACATTTTTATAAAGATAAGTAATTTCAATGGATTGAACGAACCTTGGATCGGTCGTATGCACAGTCCCACGGCGAATGTGCACATTTTTTGGAGGTGACGCTGCGCATCCTTTGGGCCTAGCTAGCGCCATGGCGACGCAGCGCAGGCGAAGTGGCAAGGCGAATCCGGCAGAGGACGAGGCGGTCTATCAGGCCATCCTGCACGCGCTGCTGGAGGGCAAGCTGAAAGCCGGCACCAAGCTCGCCGAGCCCCCGCTCGCCGACATCTTTGGCGTCTCGCGCGAGCGTATCCGCAAGGTGCTGCATCGGCTCGGCGCAGAGCGGCGGCTGGAGATGATCCCCAACCGCGGCGCCCGCGTGCCGCGCCCGACGCTCGACGACGTCCGCAGCGTGTATGAGGCGCACCGCGTGCTCGAGGCCGGCGTGCTGACGCAGCTCGTCCGCCTCGTCGACGACGTCCTGATCGAAAAGCTGAACGCCCATCTCGCGGCAGAACGCGCCGCCGCAACGCGCGGCGACCGCGCCGCCTCGGTGCGCCTGTCGGGCGCGTTCCATGTTCATCTGGTCGAGGCGCTCGGCAATGCCGAGCTCACGCGCTTCCTCGCCGATCTGCTCAGCCGCTCCTCGGTGATGGTCTCGGTCTACGAGCCCGCGGCGGATTCGATCTGCGCCGTGGACGAGCACGGCGCCATCGTCGAGGCCCTGCGCGCCCGCGACGTCGCGCGCGCCATTGCCGTCTCGCGCGAGCATTTTCTCCATGTGGAGAGCCGGCTGCATCTGGATGATGATGCGGTGCCGGCGGGCGACGATCTGGCCGCGGTGTTCACGGCGGTGAAGCCGAAGCGGCGGAAGCGCTAGCTTTTCGCGCCGCTCTTGCCGCGCGTCATTGCGAGGAGCCCTTGCGACAAAGCAATCCAGACTGCTTCCGCGAAAAGACTCTGGATTGCTTCGCTGTGCTCGCAATGACGGGGATGGGCCACGGGCCGGCTTACGTCAGCACCTTCGCCCCACCGAACGACGTCACCCGCCCCTGCTTCAGCATCACGATCTGCGTCGCGAGCTGGCGCAATTCGACAACGTCGTGGCTGACATAGACCATAGGGACATTGGCCTCGTCACGCAGCCGGACCAGATAGGGCAGGATCTCGAGCTTGCGGCCTTCGTCGAGCGCACCGAGCGGCTCGTCGAGCATGTCCTGACGCGCGAGCACCGCGCGCAGCCCCGTGACCATCTCCGGCTCGTCTTCCGCCAACAGCACCCGCATCGACAAGCCTTTCCTTCGCGCTCGTCGTTGCCGGCTTTTTGTCCAATTCATTGCGGCAACCTTGCGGCTCCATCCAGCGCGAACGTCGCGGATGTTTTTCTGAAAGATGCGCATTCGCGACAGACTCTCGCAATGTTGGCGTGAGACTGAAGCCACTATTGGGTCGGGCTTGATCATCCTGCCGGGCCCGACATGGCTCACCCGCGCGACGCTCCGCGTTCGATGGCGGACACGCGCAAGCGGAAAGACATTTTAATGGCCTTGGTACCGAACCCCACCTGCGAAACCGACTGCATCGCGAGGGAGATATCGCATGTCGTCTGCTGACATCCTGCCGTTCTTCCGCGCCTGGATTCGCGATCCTTTGCGTGTCGCAGCGGTTGCGCCGTCAGGACCCGCCGCGTCGTCGCTGATGGCGCAGGAGATCACGGCCGAGACCGGCCCCGTCATCGAACTCGGCCCCGGCACCGGCGTGTTCACCCGCGCATTGCTCGATCGCGGCGTCCGGCAGCAGGACCTGACGCTGGTCGAATACGGCTCCGATTTCATCCCGTTGCTGCAGCAGCGCTTCCCCGGCGCGCGCGTGCTGTGGATGGATGCGGCCTGGCTGGTGAAAGAAAAATTGTTTGAGGGGGCGCCGGTCGGCGCCGTCGTCAGCGGCCTCGGATTGCTCACGATGCCGCCAGGAAAAGTGCTGGCGATTCTCGGCGGCGCGTTTGCCTATCTCCGTCCGGGCGGCGCGTTTTACCAGATCACGTACGGCCCGCGTTGTCCCGTCCCTGATGCGATCCTCGATCATCTCGATCTGCAGGCAAGCTGTGTCGGGCAGACCTACCGCAACCTGCCTCCGGCCTCGGTGTACCGGATCAGCCGCCGTCGCCCCTACGCGTGATCGAGGCACCATGGACACGTCGAGCACGATCGCAATGTTTCTGCACTTCGGCCTGCTGGGCATTGGTTGCCTGGCGATCGCCGAGAAATTCATTCCGCTGTTCCCGTCCTACGTTCTGTTGATGCTGCTCGGTCTCACCGTGTCCGACGGCGCGTCGCTGGCCATGACCATCGTGGCGACAAGTGTTGGATCGGTCGTCGGCGCGATCGGCTGGTACGGGCTTGGCCGCGCGCTCGGCTCGCAGCGGATCGAGCGACTGGTGAGGACTTACGGCAAATACGTGCTGCTGCGGCCCTCGTTCTATCAGCAGCTCACCAATGCCTATCGCGGCAACCATTTCTGGGTCACGCTGATCGGCCAGACGCTGCCGACCGTGCGGATTTATCTGGCGTTGCCGGCCGGCGTGCTGCAACTGGAGCCGCGCGCCTTCGTCACCGCCACCGCGATCGGCACCGTGATCTGGAACATGCCGTTCCTGAGCCTTGGCTATGTGCTGCGCGACAGCGGCCAGGATCCCGTCAGCATCGGCTTCTGGGTGGTCGCCATCCTCGTCGCTGTGGAGGTCGCGATCATTCTCGGACTTCGCTTTTACGCGCACGCGATCGCGCGGCCGCGCCTCGCGTCGTCGCGCGCCATCGCCGCCCCCAAGGCCGTGGAGGAGATTGCATGAGACCCCTGTTGTCCCGGTTTCGGTCCGGCTCGCACACGCTTGAGCACCTCACCGCCGCGGTGCTGATCCTGCTCGCCGGCCTTCAGTTCGGTGTCGCTGCGTCCGACGGGCGGCATCGTGGCGCCCAGTTCGCGCTCCTGGTTCTTGCCGTCGGCGTCTATTGGCATCGCTCGATCTTCCGGCGCCGCGCCAACCGCGATGTGACGAAGGCGGTCGCGGGATTGGCGGAAGCTGCCGCGATGGCATTCCTGCGCGATGGCCATAGCGGCGACCGGCCGGCGCAGCGCCGGGACCGGGATGCGGCTTTGCCGTCCGACGTCGTCAAGGTCAGGAGCCTGTTCATCTCCGATGTCCATCTTGGGACGAGGGGATGCCAGGCCGAGCGGCTGATCGACTTTCTCCACCACCATGACGCCGACACTGTGTTCCTGGTCGGCGACATCGTCGACGGCTGGTACCTGCGGTCGAGCTGGTATTGGCCAGGCACGCACAATGCAGTGGTGCAGGCGCTCGTCGATATCGCGCGGCGCGGCAAGCGGATCGTCTATGTAGCCGGCAATCACGACGAGTTCGTGCGCGACTATGTCGGCTCGACCTTCGGCGGCGTCGAGGTGGTTGAGCACGCGATCCACCGGGGCGTCGACGGCCGCGCTTATCTCGTCGTCCATGGCGATCACTTCGATCTCGTCGTACGCCATGCCCGCTGGCTGGCGCTGCTCGGCGATGTCGGCTATCGCACGGCGCTTGCCTCCAACGTCTGGCTCAACAGGATTCGGAGCCGGTTCGGGCTTGCCTATTGGTCGTTCTCGTCCTGGGCGAAGCTGCGAGTCAAGAATGCGGTCAATCACATCGGCCGCTTCGAGGAGGTTCTGTCGTCGGAAGCAAGGCGGCACGATGCGCAGGGCGTGATCTGCGGCCACATCCACCACGCGGCGATGCATGACGAGTTCGGCATTCGCTACATCAACACCGGCGACTGGGTGGAATCCTGCACCGGTGTCGTCGAGCACCATGACGGCCGGTTCGAGATCATCCGCTGGGTCGAGGCGCGGTTACAGCCGATGTCGGGCCCGTCGAGCGTGGTGCCGTTCGCACGGTCGGTCGCCTGATGCGCGTGCTGGTGGCAACCGACGCCTGGCGCCCACAGGTCAACGGCGTGGTGCGCTCGCTCGAATATCTCGCCAGCGAAGCGCCGTCGTTCGGCGCCAGTATCGGCCTCCTCACGCCGGGCGATTTCCGCACCGTGCCGCTGCCCGGCTACCGGGAGATCCGCCTTGCGCTGGCCTCGGTGGGGCGAATCGAGCGCGCGATCAAAAGCATGGGTCCGGATTCCGTGCACATCGCGACCGAGGGGCCGATCGGGTGGATCACTCGCTATGTCTGCCAGACCCGCGGCTATCCGTTCACGACGAGCTATCACACCCGCTTTCCTGAATATCTGGCGGAGCGGCTGCCGGTGCCGCTGAGGTGGAGCTATGCGGCACTGCGCCGTTTCCACAACAGCGGCGACGGCATCATGGTCGGCTCGCCGACGCTGGAACAGGCGTTGAGGGCGCATGGCTTCCGCAACCTGATGCCGTGGTCGCGCGGCGTCGATGCCGAACTGTTTTGTCCTCGCGCCGTGCAGCCGCTCGCCTTTCCGGGGCCGGTGTTCCTGTATGTCGGCCGCATCGCGGTCGAGAAGAACCTCGAGGCTTTCCTTGCCCTGGACCTGCCGGGCTCGAAGGTCGTGGTCGGCGACGGGCCGTTGCGCGCGAGCCTGCAGGCGCGGTTTCCGCAGGTCCATTTTCTCGGCACGCGGACCGGGCGAGCGCTCGCCGATGTCTACGCGTCAGCTGATGTCTTCGTCTTTCCGAGCCTGACCGATACGTTCGGGTTGGTGATCCTCGAAGCGTTGGCGTGCGGCCTGCCGGTTGCGGCCTTCCCGGTGATGGGGCCGCTCGACGTGATCGGCAAGTCCGGATGCGGCTGTCTCGATGCCGACCTGCGCCGCGCGGCGCTCGCCGCCTTGCAGGTGCCGCGCGAAAAATGCCGCGCCCATGCCCTGACCTTCACTTGGCAGGAAAGCGTGCGGCAGTTTCTCGACAACGTCAAGCGGGCGCATGGCATGCTGGCCGACGCCGCGCGGCCGCTGTTCGCGAGCTGAGGGACGACAAGCAAAAGACCGGCAACGTTACGAGCCGCCTTACGTCAGCACCTTCACCCCGCCGAACGACGTCACGCGGCCCTGCTTCAGCATCACGATCTGCGTCGCGAGCTGGCGCAATTCGGCGACGTCGTGGCTGACATAGACCATGGGCACATTGGCCTCGTCGCGCAGCCGGACCAGATAGGGCAGGATCTCGAGCTTGCGGCCTTCGTCGAGCGCGCCGAGCGGCTCGTCGAGCAGCAGCAGGCGCGGCTTCGACAGCAGCGCGCGGCCGAGCGCGACGCGCTGGCGTTCGCCGCCGGAGAGTTTTCCAGGGCGGCGATCGAGCAGCGCGCCGATGTCGAGCAGGTCGATGATGCGCTTGTGCTGGGCCGGATCGGGCGCGAGGCCGTTCATCCGCCGTCCATAGTCGAGATTCTGCGCGACGTTGAGATGCGGAAACAGCCGCGCATCCTGGAACACATAGCCGATGCGGCGGCGATAGGTCGGCACATGGATGCCGGCCGCGGTGTCGTCCACGGTCTCGCCGTCGATCACGATGGTGCCGCGGTCGGGCCGCAGCAGGCCAGCGATCATGTTGACCAGCGAGCTCTTGCCGGCACCTGAGGCACCGAACAGGCCGATGACGCGGCCTTCGCTCGTGAACGACGCCTGGAGCGAGAACTCGCCGAGCTTCTTTTCGATGTCGACCCGCAGCATGGTCAATTCCCGTGCAGGCGCTGCGTGGCGCGCCGGGCGAACCATTCGGCGGCGATCAGCGCGCCCAGTGCCAGGATGATGGAGACGATCACAAGCCGTCCCGCGGCCGCATCGCCGTCCGGCGTCTGGATCAGCGAATAGATCGCGGACGAGATCGTCTGCGTCTCGCCGGGAATGTTGGAGACGAAGGTGATGGTCGCGCCGAACTCGCCGATTGCCTTGGCGAAGCCCAGCACCATGCCGGCGAGCACGCCGGGCAGCGCCAGCGGCAGCGTCACCGTGAAGAATACTTTCCAGGGGGCGGCGCCGAGCGTCTCGGCGGCCTGCTCGAGCTTGCGGTCGATCGCTTCGATCGACAGCCGCATCGGCCGCACCAGCAGCGGAAACGACATCACGCCGCAGGCGAGCGCAGCACCGGTCCAGCGGAAAGCGAACACGATGCCGAGATGATCGGCGAGGAAGCCGCCGACGAGGCCGCGGCGGCCGAAGGTGAGCAGCAGCAGATAGCCGGTGACGACGGGCGGCAGCACCAGCGGCAGATGCACGACGGCATCCAGCACCGACTTGCCCCAGAAATCCCTGCGCGCGAGCAGCCATGCGAGCGCAATGCCGAACGGCGTTGCGACCAGCGTGGCGATGACGGCGACCCTGAGCGAGAGCAGGATCGCCGTCCATTCGGCGGGAGAGATGTCGAACACGAAAGATCAGGTCGTGGGGCTGACCAGGAACTTGAAGCCGCATTTTTCCAGAATCGTCTTGGCGGCCGAGCTACGCAGGAAGGCAAGATAGTCGTTGGTCTCGGGCTTCGCGGTCGTGGTCGCCGCGACGGGATAGATGATCGCGGGATGCGAATCCGCCGGGAAGGTGCCGACGATCTTCACGCCGGGCTCGACCTTGGCGTCGGTCGAATAGACGATGCCGAGATTGGCCTCGCCGCGGGCGACCAGCGTCAGCGCGGCGCGCACGCTCTCGGCCATTGCGAATTTCGGCTCGGCCGCTTGCCAGGCGCCGAGCTTCTCCAGCGCGGCCTTGGCGTATTTGCCTGCTGGCACCGACTTGACGTCGCCGGTCACGATCTTGCCGTCGCCGGCGAGCTTGGCGAGGTCAAAACCTTGCGCGATGGCGACGTTGTCGATCTTGGAGTCCTTCGGCGCGATCAGCACGATGCTGTTGCCGAGCAGGTTGACTCTGGAAGGCTCGTTGATGGTCTTCTTCGAGATGGCGTAGTCCATCCAGTCGGTGTCGGCGGAGACGAACACGTCGGCCGGCGCGCCCTGCTCGATCTGCTTGGCGAGCACCGAGCTCGCGGCATAGGAGACGCTGAACTTGATGCCGGTCTTGGCGGTGTAGGCCGCGTCGATCTCGTCGAGCGCGTTCTTCATCGAGGCCGCGGCGAACACGGTGATGGTTTTGTCTTCGGCGGCAGCGGGCGAGAGGCTCGCGCCCGCGAGAATCACGAAGGAGGTGAAAAGTCCGGCAATACGAATCATGAGTAGCGCTCCGTCCGGGCCTGCGCGCACAAATGCACGCGCAATTCTGGCGTTGGGTGGGTCATGTGCGACGGGCGGAAGCGCTGTTCCACGGGGCCTTGCGACGGCTTACGGCCGGCAGGGATATCGCAGCTCTCGAAGATAGCAGGCCGGGGCCTCAGGTCAAAGGCGACCGAGCGCATGATCCGGAAAAGTGTGCAGCGGTTTTCCGAAAAGATCATGCGCAAACAATAACATCTAACCTATTGGGCCGGCAGGATCGCGATCGAGAGCGCATTATCCTTGGCGCCGCTGATTTGGAGCACGAAGGGCTGGCCCGACAGCTCGTATTTCATGGTCTTGCGGATGCCGTCGCAGTCGGTGGCGCCGCTGAAGGCCACGGGCTTGAGGAAATCCCCGTCCTGGACCACGTCCACCCAGGCCCCACCAGATAGGCTGATCGTATAAAGCCCGGCCTTCGCCGCCTTGATGCTGGTGAAGCCGGCAAAGCTGCCGTCCTTCGGCGCCCGCTCCGGCGGCGCCGGCAGCTTTGCCTCCTGAGGCGGGACTAGCCCCAGCGTGATGGCCGTCGCCGGCAGTGCCGCCTGCTCGGTACCCGATGCGAGCTTGGCACGATCCGGCGCAGTCAGCGCGGCGCGCTCGCGCTCGATCGGCCATTTGAACTTGTCGCAGCCGCTGGGTTCCTCCGCAGCGAAAGCGGAGGTCGCACTGAGCGAGAGCACGGCAAGGAGAGCGAGGATGCGCATGTCAAATCTCGTCGTTGGCCACGCGCGGACGCGCGGCTTGCGGTCAGGTTTGTTGAAGGACGGGATGCGCATCCCGGAATGCCGCGGGCTTACGGCCGAGCGGCACGGGCAATCCTAGCGCATTCCGGTGGATAGGAGCCAGTAATGACTGCGTCATCCCGGGGCGCGCGCAGCGCGAGCCCGGGATCCATAACCACAGGATTGTGTTTGGCGAAGACTCTGAGCGACCAGCTCGCCTAACAACCACTCCCTGTGGTTATCGCGACGAGCGCAAGCGCTCGCGCGGGGGTCCCGGGCTCGCTTCGCGCCCCGGGACGACAGTGGCGGATGAGGCGGCAGCACGCCTAGCAGCGTACGTTACGGCTTCGCATCGCCGGCGTGCAGCACCACTTTGCAGGCGGCAGGCATCTGCGCCAGCGTCATCGGCGGTTTGGGCTTCGGCGGCTCTGGCGGCGGTTTGGGGTGCAGCACGCCGTCGCTGAACCAATAGTCCAAATCGGACGGCTTGCAGCCCTCGTCCTCGGATTGCGACGGCTGGCCCTCGCATTCGCCGGCGCCCGCGGGGCAGCGCATGCGGATGTGGAAGTGATAATCGTGACCCCACCAGGGGCGGATCTTCGACAGCCAGGAGCGGTCGCCCTTGGCCTCGCGGCACAGCGCCTTCTTGATCGCGGCATTGACGAAGATGCGCTGCACCCCCGGCTCCTGCGCGGCATCGCGCAGCACCAGCACATGGCTCGGCGTGAACACCTTCGGATCAATGTCGAGCCGGTCCTGCCGCACCATCATCACCGCCGACATCTCCTCGCGCTCCTCGCGCGAGAGCCTGCGGTCCGGCATCGGCGTCAACCAGATGTCGGCATCGAGGCCGATCTGATGGCTGGCATGGCCGGAGAGAGCGGGGCCGCCGCGCGGCTGGCCGATGTCGCCGACCAGGATGCCCGGCCATCCCGCGTCCTTGTGCGCCCTGGCGGCAAGGCGCTTGATCAGCGCGATCATGTCGGGGTGGCCGAAATTGCGGTTACGCGACAGCCGCATCACCTGCCAATTGTCGCCGTTCAGCGGCATCTGCATCGCGCCGCCAATGCAGCCCTTGGTGTAGGAGCCGATGACATGCGCCGGCCCCGTCGAGGGCAGCAGTTTGCGCGCGAACAGCTCCTTGGCGCCGAGATGCGGATCGTTCGGATTGGCGAGCGGCGGCAGCGGCTTCGGGGTCACGCTGCCCTTGTCCTGGGCCAGCGCGCCGCCGGCGGCCAGGAGCGTCATGGCGAGCAGGAGGGGGGCGAGGCGGCGGGGACTCATGCTGACATCCTTATAGCCCAACGCCGCGTCAGGGTTAAGAATTAGACTTGTCAGGAGGGCGCCATCTCACGGCGTCTTTTTTCCAACTAACCTCCGTCGAAAGTCGTAGATTTTTGCGTGGACAGGCTGCCGTTTTAACGGCGCGATAACCCTATCCTGCATTGACCAATATTCGTGCGCGGACCGAGATTCTCTTGTTCCTGCATGCAATCGGACGCGCGTCTCGGAATTGATTCATGGCGAGGGCGCGTTTTTGCGGCTCTACGCTCCCCGATTGCGGAACAGGAACAGGATTAGCGCGCATTCACGCACTATGTGCGCCTCCCAAACGGGCAAAACGGCCCGGCGCTTGGCCGTTGCGAGCCGTGCCCTCGGGAAACGGGATCAGCCAAGATTACTTTTCTTTCAGATACTTGTCGCAAAACTTGCGTCACTGGGCGCGGCTAGGACATGTGAAGTTGAGTTTGGGGTCTCGAAAACAAGCAAAGCGAAAGCGTAAAGGGTTGGCCGGCCAGGGGCCGTGCAAGCCGCGCTTTGCGCGCGCGCCGCATCTGCCCGTTCGACACGATGAGCTTGTGCAGAGCCGCGCCGAAGCCGCCATCATCGAAGCGCGCAAATCGCATGAACGGCTGCGCCAGGCCGTCGATTTGCTGCCGCAAGGCATCGTGATCCTCGACCCTGAAGGCCGCTATGTCCTCTGGAACAAGCAATATTCCGAGATCTACAGCAAGACCGCCGATCTGTTCGCGGAAGGCGCGCGCCTTGAAGACACGCTGCGCGTTGGCGTTGCCCGCGGCGACTATCCCGAGGCCGCCGGCCATGAGGACGAGTGGATCGCCGACCGGCTGAAGAAGCTCTACGAGCCCGGCAAGCGCCACGAGCAGACGCTGTCGGACGGCCGCGTCATCCTGATCGAGGAGCGCCGCACCGACGACGGCGGCGTCGTAGGCCTGCGCGTCGACATCACCGAATTGAAGCAGCGCGAGGCCTCGTTCCGCCTGCTGTTCGACGGCAATCCCGTGCCCATGATCGTCTGCGCGCTGGACGACGAGCGCATCCTCGGCGTCAACGACGCCGCGGTCGCCCATTACGGCTACAGCCGCACCGAGTTCGAGAAGCTGAAGATCCGCAGCCTTCAGGCCTTCGACAGCGAGCCGCCCTGGACGATGGATCGCTCCAGCGACGAGCAGGCCGCGCGCACCTGGAAGCACGTCAAGGCCGATGGCGCGCTGATCGACCTTGCGATCTATTCGCGCGAGCTGACTTACGCCGAGCGGCCCGCGGTGCTGCTGGCGCTGATGGACATCACCGAGCGCAAGCGCGCCGAGGCGCGGCTGGCCTTCATGGCCCAGCACGACGGACTCACCGGCCTGCCCAACCGCAACCTGCTGCGCCAGCAGGTCGACGAGATGCTGCTGCACACCCGCCGTAGCGCCGAGAAGGTCGCGCTTCTGATGCTGGGGCTCGACAATTTCAAGGCGATCAACGACACGCTGGGCCACGCCGTCGGCGACAAGCTGCTGCGTGGTGTCGCCAAGCGGCTGCGCTCGACGCTTCGCGAAGAGGACGCGCTGGCGCGGCTCAACTCCGACGAGTTCGCGATCGCGCAGAGCGGCCTGACGCGCCCCGAGGATGCGGTGGGCCTGGCAAAGCGCCTGCTCGAAGCCATTTCCGATCCCTATCTGCTCGATGGCCATTCCGTCGTGATCGGTGCCTCCATCGGCATCGCGATGGCGCCGGGCGACGGCGATGATTCCGAGAAACTGCTCAAGAGCGCCGACATGGCGCTGTCGCGCGCCAAGCAGGATGCACGCGGCACCTTCGCCTTCTTCGAGGCCGCGCTCGATGCGAAAGCGCAGAGCCGCCGCAAGATCGAGGTCGAGCTGCGCGATGCGATCCAGAACGACGTGCTGCGTCCCTATTACCAGCCGCTGATCGACCTCCAGAGCGGCCGCATCACCGGCTTCGAGGCGCTGGTGCGCTGGCCGCATGCCGAGCGCGGCATGGTCTCGCCGGCCGAGTTCATTCCCGTCGCGGAAGACACCGGCCTGATCAATCCGCTCGGCGGGCTGATGCTGCGCCGCGCGTGCCTGGATGCCGCGACCTGGCCCGACGACGTCCGCGTCGCCGTCAATTTGTCGCCGCTCCAGTTCCGCAGCGGCAATCTGCTCTCGATGGTGACGGACGCGCTGAAATATTCCGGCCTGCCGCCGCGCCGGCTCGAGCTCGAGATCACCGAGACGCTGCTGCTCGAGAAGAGCGCGCAGGTGCTGGCGACGCTGCACGCGCTACGCGCGCTCGGCGTGCGCATCTCGATGGACGATTTCGGCACCGGCTATTCCAGCCTCAGCTATTTGCGCAGCTTTCCGTTCGACAAGATCAAGATCGACCAGTCCTTCGTGCGCGATCTCGGCGCCAACCGCGAGGCGCAGGCGATCATCCGCTCCATCGTCAGCCTCGGCAAAGGCCTCGGCGTCACCATCACCGCCGAAGGCGTCGAGACCGAAGCCGAACTGAGCTGCCTCCGCGCCGAAGGCTGCGACGAAGGCCAGGGCTTTCTGTTCAGCAAGGCCCGGCCGAACGCGGAGATCATCAGCCTGCTGGCCGCGCAACGTGGCATTGATGGTGATACGGCGTTGGTGGCCTGAGTGACCCCTAACCTCTCCCCGCTTGCGGGGAGAGGTCGGATTGCATCGTCAGATGCAATCCGGGTGAGGGGGTACAGGTCCATCGACGATCTCACGTGTGGAGAGAAGCCCTCACTCCAACCCTGGTGGCTTAGCCTTCGGCAGATTGGCGTCTAGTAGCCGGAGTAGGGGCCGGACGGCATGCAGGAGTCGTCGACATAGCGGAAGCCGCCGTCATAGTCGTAATCCAACGCGGGCGGATAGCTGTAGGCGGGATAGCCACCGCCATAGTACCCGCCGGAATAGCCGCCATAGCCTCGGTAATACGCGCTTGCGACCCCGGCGCCGAGGACGGCGCCCGCGACGCCGTAGCCGAGGCCGCGATAGCCGTAGCCGCGATAGCCATAACCACGGTAACCGTAGCCCCGATAAGCCAGGCCGCCCCGGTAGCCATAGCCGCCACGGTAACCCCATCCGCCACCGCGATAACCGTAGCCGCCGCGGTAGCCGTAGCCCCAGCGCACCTCGGTGGTCACGGGATCGACCATCGATTTGATCGTCGCCACAGATGTCGGCATCGGGCCGGCCTGGGCACCCGTGGCGAGCAGGGCACCGGTCGCGGCGAGAACGGCAATACGCAGAGAGTTCGAGAACCTCATCACTATCTCCGTGCTGTGCGGCGGCGCTTGGGCGCGGCCATCGACAGCCTATTCGGAGGCAGGCTTGCTGCGCCAGACTTGATTTAAGTCAAACAGCGGCTGGTCATGCGGCGCTTACGCCGCGCGAAGCCCCGCCAAAAACGTATCCACGCTCTTCATCAGCGCCGAGGCGTGCTGCCCGAGCTCGCCATCACATTGCGGGCCAATGCGCCCCGAACGCGCTCCCGCTTCACCACTTGGCCGTCGCTGCTGACGCCTCACATTTATTTGTCCGTATTCCCCATTGAAGTACGATCGTAATTCAATATGATGATCGTAATTCAATGAAGCAATCCGGCACTCGCGAGGATTTCATGGACGATACGGCTGTCACTTCATCCAACACCGCTTCGCTGGAATATGCGGACGTGACCTCGCTTGGACTTGCAGCCGCTGCGGCCGCAATTCGAAACGGCGACATGACGTCGGAGGCCTACACGGCGGCGCTTCTGCAGCGTGAGCGAGCGCTTGTCGAGCTCAACGCCTTCATCACCATCGACGAGGCCGCGGTGATCGCGGCCGCGAGGGACGCGGACAAGGTCCGTGCGGCCGGGTCGACGGCGCCGCTGCTGGGCGTGCCGCTGGGCGTCAAGGACAGCTACCTGACGAAAGGCCTGCCGACGAGCCTTGGTCTCGACGGCCTCGCCCGCTTCGTGTCGCAGGAAGAGGCGGACGCGGTCCGCGCTATCAAGGACGCGGGCGCTCTGGTCTTCGGCAAGAACAACCTCGTGGAGATGTCCTACGGCCTGACCGGTCACAACGCGCGCTATGGCCAGGTGAAGAACCCGCACGCCCGCGATCGTGTGTCGGGCGGCTCGTCGAGCGGCTCCGCCGCATCCGTCGCCGCCGGCATCGTGCCCGCGTCCTTGGGGGGCGATACGGTCGGATCAATCCGCGTGCCGGCATCGTTCTGTGGCGTCGTGGGGTTCAAGCCGACGACCGGACGATGGCCACGCAAAGGCGTGGCGCCGATCTCGCATACACTCGATACGACCGGGGTGTTCGCACGTCATGTCGAGGATTGCGCGCTCGTGGATCATGTCGTAACCGGCGAACAGGCGGTGGAGCCGCTTCGGCGCGGATATGACGTCAAGGGAGCCCGGCTGGCCTACGCACCCCGGCAATTTCTTGACCTGGTGGACGCGGAGGTCGAGACGCGCTTCCGTGAAGTGGTGCGGCAGTTGCGGGACGCCGGCGCCGAAATCATGGAGGTGGACCTCGGCGACGACTTCGGCTCTCTCGTTCAGACGACGACATGGGGCATCTTCTTCCACGAGACCATGGGCGCAATCTCGGAGTTTCTGCGCCGCCACGATATTCCGACCACGTTCGAGGCGATCTACGAGGGCCTCAAGCCCGAGCTTCGGGACGCATGGGGACACATGGCCTTGCCGGGAGGCGCCGGCGCGATCTCCGCAGAGGCCTATCAGGCCGCGCTGGCCGTGAGCCGCCCGGAAATCAAGCGACGGCTCGACGAGGTGTTCGGCCATGGAGCGTTGGCAATCCTGCAGCCGACGACGCCCCGCACGGCGCCATTGATCGAACAGCAGGCAAATGTCTCCATCGCAGGGCGCGAGGTCAGCGCTCTCGCTCTGGCGAACCACACCGTGTCGGCGAGCAGCGTTGGGTTGCCGGGCATCAGCCTCCCGATGGGCCTCTCGCGCGAGCGACTCCCGATCGGCCTCGAATTGGATGCGCCCCTGGCGAGCGACCGCGCGCTCCTGGACCTTGCACGTCGCATCGAAGGCGTTCTGAGTACCTAGCGCGCGTGGAAAGTGGGGAAGAACAGTGCGTTTCGAAAAAGGGCATAAGGCGGCGACGCGACGGCACATCGTTGATGTCGCGTCGAAATGCATCCGTCGGGACGGCGTCGCCGCTGCGGGGATCGCCGGCATCATGGCTGAGGCTGGCCTGACCAAAGGGGCATTCTCTCCCCACTTCGAATCAAAGGAGGCGCTCGTTCGTGAAGCGGTGGAGAGCGCGCTCGCCGACCAGCAAGACAGCTTCGATGAAGGTCGGCGAAAGGACGCGGATCTCGAACGCGCGATCCGGAGCTACCTGAACCGCGGCCATCTCAAGGACCCGGCCAGAGGGTGTCCTTCGGCGGCGTTGCTCCCGGAAATCGCGCGCCAGCCCTTGCCGACCCGCAAGGCCTATGGCGAGGGGTTGCGAAGCTATATCTCATCGCTGGCCGCACTGCTTCCCGATACCGATCCGGCGACCGGCGAACGGCGCGCGATGGCCATCTTTGGCCTCATGGTTGGTACCCTCCAGCTCGCGCGAGCGGTCCCCGGCGCCGCCGACGCGGATCAGATCCTTGAAGGCGGCGTCGAGGCTGCGCTGCAGCTGGCGCGAGCTCCATCGTCCTGAATCAGGAAGACCAGGACGCTCAGGCCGAATCGCGCGGCGTTTACGCCGCGCGAAGCCCCGCCAAAAACGTATCCACGCTCTTCATCAGCGCCGAGGCATGCTGGCCGAGTTCGCCTGATGCCACCATCACATTGCCGGCCAGCGCACGCGACTGATCTGCGGCCTGGCTGGCACCGGCGACATTGGTGGAGACGTCGGTGGTGCCGGCCGAGGCCTGCTGCACGCTACGGGCGATCTCGCGCGTCGCCGAGCCCTGCTGCTCGACCGCGGCGGCGATGGTGGTGGCGATGCCGCTGATCTCGCGGATGGTGTCGCTGATGCCGGAAATCGCGGTGACGCAATTGCCGGTCGCGGCCTGGATCGCCGCGACCTGGCTCGCGATCTCGTCGGTCGCCTTTGCGGTCTGGCTGGCCAGCTCCTTCACCTCCGATGCGACGACGGCAAAGCCGCGGCCGGCTTCGCCCGCGCGCGCCGCCTCGATGGTGGCGTTGAGCGCCAGCAGATTGGTCTGGCTCGCGATCTCGCTGATCAGCCGCAGCACGTCGCCGATACGCTCGGCGGCGCCGGCAAGGCTGGTGACCATCTCGGTCGCTTCAGCGGCCTTGGTCACTGCGCCGCTCGCGACCTGGCTGGAATGGGTGACCTGACGGCCGATCTCGCTGACCGACGAGGCCAGCTCCTCGGTCGCGGCCGCAACAGCGTTGACGCTGGTCGAGGCTTCCTCGGACGCCGTCGCGGCAGCGGAGGCGCGCTGCGAGGTGCCGTTGACGCTGGAGGTGATCTCGCCGGCGACGCTCTGCATGCCCTCGGTGGCGTTGGCAACCGCGGCCACCACGCCCTTGACGTCGGCCTCGAAGCGGTCGGCCATCTGGCGCTGCAGCGCCTGCTTCTCGATCTCCGCCCTGGCCTTGTCGGCCTCCTGCGCCTCGCGCAGCGAGCCGGCCTCGAGCATGTTCTGGCGGAAAACGTCCACCGCCTTGGCCATGGTGCCGAGCTCGTCCGGCCGCTCGCTGTCGGGAATGGTGACGCTGGTGTCGCCGCTCGACAACCGGTTCATCACCGCGGTGATCGCCGTGAGCGGCCGCGACAGGCCGCGCCCGAGCAGGAACGCCAGCAGAATGGCGGCGGCGAGGATGGCGACCGTGCCGAGGATCAGATTGCGTTCGGCGGCGGAGAAGGCGGCCTCGTATTCCGTCGTGTCCTTGATGATCTCGAGCACGCCGACCGGCTGCCCCGCATAGTTCTTGATCGGCCCGGCATAGACCGCGACCGGATGGCCGTCGAGCTCGGCCTCGCGCAGCAGCGGCGCGCCGTCGATCGCGGCCTTCAGCTCGTCGGGCCTGGCGACCGCGTTCTCGCCGAAGCTGGAGGACAGCTTGTTCAGGGTCCTGCCGTCCACCGAATAGACCGCGAGGTCGATACCGAACCGCTTCTTGGCGCGGTCGACGAACTCCTTGCCGAAAGCGGCGCCGATGTCGACATTGGCGAGGTTCTTTCCGTCGCGCACGATCGGGGTCATGCCGAAGATGCCGAGCGCTTCGCGGCCGGGCTCGACGCCGACGATCTGCCGGCCGGTCTTGAGCGCCTCGACCACGGTGGCGCGGCGCGCGGAGACGTCGTCGCCGAAGGTTTTTGGCGTGTGAACGCGGAAGAACGAGATCGCCGGCGGCAGCTGGAAGGTGATCAGCGGGATGCCCTGCGCCTTCAGCGCCTTGTTGGCGTCGCCAAGCAGCGTGAGGAGACTGTCGCGGTCGCCCTTGGCGATGGCGTCGCCGACCGGCGGTAGCGCCGCGATCACGCTGTCATATTGCAGCTTGAGCTGCTGATCGAGCGCGAGCCGTGTCAACGCCCGCTGCTGCGTGATCGAGAAGCCGGAGAGGATGGCGCAGGCGATCGCAACGGTGAGTGCGATGGCGAGAATCAGGCGAGCGGCAATCGACTTGATCTTGAACATCAAAAATTCCCAGGCATTTCCAAATCTTGCTTTTGCGGAAAGGTCCCAGAAATTGCTTAACAACAAGCGCGGCATGGTCCCCGTGTATCAACGGAATCGCCACGGTCCTTTTGCATGACTCAATGCAGTGGACGCATGGTGCGACTCTCATTCCGTGCAACGAGAGACAAAGCGCCGCAGCACTGACCAGCGACTATCGATTTTCGGCAAGGATCATCTTGCCGACGTCCTCGAAATGCGTGTCGCGCGCCTGGATCTGCTGCGCGATGGCGTGCATGTCACGGAACCGTCGCTCGAACGGGTTGCTGCGGAATACCGCGGTCGCGCCGGCCATGTGATAGGCGGTGTCGACCACTTTTGCCGACTGGTGGATGGACCAGGTCGCAGCGAGCCGCACGGCGCTGCGATGCGCCGCGCTGAATGCGCCGGTCGCAGTGAGGTCGCGCCACATCGCATTCGCCGTCGCATAGAGGTAGGCGCGCGCGGCGCGAAGGTCGCCCTCGGTGCGGCCGATCAGGCCCTGGACCGCCTGGTTGTCGCGCATGGCGCTCGCCGCAAGCGACTGGTGCTTGGCCCGCGATAACGCGATGGCGGCATCCAGCGTGGCACGCGCGACGCCGAGCGAGACCGCGGCAAACCCGAGGCTGTAGGTCGAGCCGGTACCGATCCTGTAGAGCGGCCCCTTCTCAACCAGCGCAGCCGGCACGTCGCGAAATGCGGTGAAGCGCTCGGGAATGAAGAGATCGCTCACTTCATAGGAGTCCGTGCCGGTGCCGGCGAGCCCGATCGCCTGCCACACATCATGCATCACCGCGCTGCCGACCGGAAACAGGATGGTGCGCACCTCCGGCGAGCCATCGGCATTCTTGCGCGGCATGCCGTCGCCGCCGACGATGCGCACATGCGCCCCCAGCCAGCTCGCCTGCCGCGAGCCCGAGGCAAAGTCCCAGCGCGCCGTGACGCGATAGCCGCCCGCGACGCTGCGCGCCTCATGCGCAATCGCGCCCCAGGCGAGGATGCCGGGTGCCTGGTTGAAGATCTCATGCGCGGTGTCGTGATCGAGCCAGGCCGCGATCATGGCGCAGACGCTGCACTGGCCGAGGCACCAGGCGGTGGACGCATCCGCCTTCGCGATCTCCTCCAGCATCTGCATGAAGCTGTCGATCGGGGCTTCCGCGCCGCCGAGGCTTTGCGGCAGCAAAGCGCGATAGAGCCCGTTCTCGACCAGCGCGGCGACGACATCAGGCGTCAGCCGCCGCGTCCGCTCGATCTCGTCGGCCTCGCCCGCAATCAGCGGCGCGATCGCCTGTGCCCGCTCGACCAGACCAACTCCGGGAGTTGCGTTCATGCGCGTTTCCTCGCCCATTCTGCCGTGAGCGGTGAGATGCGCGATGGTGGTCTATTTGGCCGGGAGGATCAAGGCATCCCGCCGCCCCTCCGTAGCCCGGATGGAGCGCAGCGAATCCGGGGCCTTCGGAGACCGCGGGACAATCCCGGATTGCGCTTCGCTCCATCCGGGCTACGGACTGTCCTCGAGCAGCCGCTCCATGATGATCGTGCGTTCGTCGTCATAATAGCTGTCGCGCACGGCCCTGAAGCCGAGCCCCGCATAGAACGTCTCGGCGGTGACCGACGACGACACGGTCAACGCGGCAATGCTCCGCTCCCGCGCCGACCGCTCAATCCCGGCCATCAGCAGCTTGCCGATCCCGCGGCCCTGAACATCGGGCGCCACAAAGACCGTGCGGACGACGCTTCCGTCGAGGCTCGCCGTGCCAACGATCCGGTCGCCAACGGTGGCAACAAACGCGGTGCGCTTCCCGATCAGCTCCCGCACGGCGTCCGGGCTGAAGCTGCGCGCGATCCTTTCGATGATCGCGTCCGTATAGTCCTTCGCATTGGTTTCGCGCAGCGCACGCAGGATGACGCCGCTGATGTCAGCCGCGTCGTCCTCGCGCGCGGGCCGGATCGTGCAATCCATGGGTCGCTCCGCTGGAGCCTTCACGTCGGCGTCGCGTCACAGGCTCGGCAATCAGCTTGTCGCGCGATCGCACTTAATGCTACCGTCTGTAGCATATTTTCAGGAAGCCGTCCAAGAGGCACCTCATGACGAAGCCGCCCCGCCGCGACGCTCTCCTCGCCGCGATGACCGGGCTTAAGCTCGAAGACGCCTCCATGAGCGACATCGTCGATGCGCTGGCGAGCGGGCATGTCACCGCCACGGCGCTGACCAAGGCCTATCTCGCGCGCATCGAGGCTTTCGACCGCAACGGACCCGCGCTCAACTCCGTGCGCGCGCTCAATCCCGACGCGCTGGAGATCGCCCGCAAGCTCGACGGCACCAAGCCGTCGGCCAAGCGGCCGCTGGCCGGCGTGCCGGTCCTGCTGAAGGACAACATCGCCACCGGTGACAAGCAGCCGACCACGGCGGGCTCGCTGGCGCTGGAGGGCGCGCGCGCCAGGAGGGATGCCACGGTCGTCAAGCTGCTGCGAAAGGCCGGCGCGGTGATCCTCGGCAAGTCGAACCTGACGGAGTTCGCCAACATTCTCGCGATCGAGATGCCGGGGGGCTATTCCTCGCTGCCAGGTGAAGAATCCCTACGTGCCGACGCTGCTGGATGATCGGGGCATTCCGGTCGTCGATCCGGGTGGCTCGAGTTCGGGTTCGGCGGTCGCCGTGGCCGCAGGTCTCTGCACGGCCTCTGTCGGCACCGAGACTTCCGGCTCGCTGCTGCACCCTGCCAGCCGGAATGGCATCGTCACCGTGAAGCCAACCGTCGGGCTGATCAGCCGCGCCGGCATCGTGCCGATTGCCCATAGCCAGGACACCGCCGGGCCGATGACGCGCACCGTGCGTGATGCAGCGATGATGTTGAACGTGCTGGCCGCCAAGGACCCGCTCGATCCCGTGACGGAGCGGCAGCGCAGGCCGGCCGATTACACCGCCGACCTCGCACGGGATGCGATGAAGGGCGCGCGCATCGGCGTGCCGAGCGACCCCACCGATCCGCTGAACGATCCCTACTACGGCAAGCTGCCGCCTGACGCTACCAAGTTGATGGCCGAGATCATCAAGGTGCTTGAGGATCTCGGCGCTGTCATCGTGCGGGCCAGCATGCCGGCGGCGGGCTGGATGAGCGGACCGGGCACGATCATGGCTGTGCTCAATCGCAATCCGCTGAGCGGCAACAAGGGCAATGCGGTCGTGCAGCGGATCGTTTTCCTCTACGAGCTGAAGCACGATCTCAACCTCTACCTGGAAGATTGGGCGACCCACACCGACATCAAGACCATCGCGGACATCGTTGCGTCCAACGAGGCGCATGCCGACAAGGCGCTGCGCTTCGGCCAGGACCTGTTCCTCGCCGCCAACAACACCAGGGGCGATCTGAGCGAGCGCGAGTACAAATCGGCGCGCGCGATGGACCTCCTCACCGCCCGGACGCGCGGCATGGATGCCTATATGAACCAGCACAAGCTCGACGCGGTCCTGTTCCCCGGCGCGACCGGCGCGGCGATTGCCGCCAGGGCAGGCTATCCCAGCGTCATGGTGCCCGGCGGCCTCGTCTCGGGAGCCGACGGCAAGGACACGCCGGACTATCCGCTCGGCGTCACCTTCGCCGGTCGCGCCTGGAGCGAGCACAAGCTGCTCCGCCTCGCCTACGCCTACGAGCAGGCGTCCTGCATGCGCAAGCCGCCGCCCGGTTTGCCCGCGCTTTAGATGTCAGGATTCCTTCCCCGCGGATGCCTCAGCTGTTCGGAAACCACCACCCGAAGATCGCAACGGTGAGGCACGACGCCAGGCAGATGACCTGGTGGCCCATCTCCATCCAGTAGCTGAACGGCTCGGTGTCCCTCTGGAAGACCTGCCGCGACCAGTCCAGCAGCCAGACCACGACGTCGGGGCTGAAGGCCCTGATTTTCCGGTCGGTATAGCCATCCCGCAGCATGCGGCCGCAATCGACGCACAGATAGACCGCAACTATTCGGGCGACGACCTCGTACAGGAAGAACCGCATCCACGCACCGTTTCACAGGTCGTGCATGAATCGGCGGGACGCACGATCATGCATCGGCCTGATTTGGTGTGGCCGGCCTGGTGGTTGGTTCAATCGCTCGGTTCACCAAACCATCGCACCGCAGCTCGTGCCGCTTCATCAGGATCAGGAATCCCCTCGCTGACCCAGGCCACGACGCCGTCGGGGCGGACCAGCAGGGCGGTCAGGCCCAACCGGTCCCTGGCGTCGCTTGCGACATGCACGATCCGTCCGCGCCAGCGGCGCGCAAGCGCTTGGAGCGACGGCCGGTCCTCGAAGTCCAGCAACAGCCCTTGTCCCGTCCGGAGCAGCTCGGCGGTTCGCGTTCCGTCTTTGAGCGCAAAGTCGGGCGCGCTGCGCCCCACCAGCGAATGCGGATCGCCGAGATCGTAGCGCAACGAGACGCCCCAGACGCGTTCGGCGAAATAGGTCGCGCCGTCGCACGTATCGATGAGATCGCGGATGATCGCTTCGAGTGCACGCGAGCTTCTGCTCGGACGCATGAGCGCGACCTGGGCGCGCGACCAGTCGAGGATCTGTGCGCCCACCGGTTGCCGCTCGGCCGCATAGGTGTCGAGCAGGCCGGCCGGCGCGTCGCCACGAATGGTCGCCGCGAGCTTCCAGCCGAGGTTCATCGCATCGCCAAGGCCGAGGTTCAGGCCCTGGCCTCCCAGCGGCGAATGGATGTGCGCGGCGTCGCCCGCCAGCAACACGCGGCCATTGCGATAGCGGGTCGCCTGACAGGCACGGTCGGTCCAGGTGGTCGCGAGCGCAAGCGCAGTCACCGTCACCTCGAGACCCGAGACCTTGCGCAGCACCGTCTCGATCTCGTCACGGTCCGGCTCGCTGCGGTGAGCGGCACCGCCGTCAAAATCGACCATCGCGATCGTGCCGGGCGCCGCAAAAGTGTACATGCCCTGTGCCGTGTAGTGGCGGCCCGGCGCGAGCGCGACCGGGCCGGCCAGCTCGACCTGTGCGGAATAGCCGGTGAATTCCGGATCGGTGCCTTCGAAGTCGAAACCAGCAGCCTTCCGCACACAACTGCGTCCGCCGTCGCAGCCGACCAGCCAGTGGCCCCGCGCCGTTCCGCCGGCCGTTTCAACGGTGACGCCGCCGTCCGATTGCGTGAGAGATTCAACGCCGCAGCCGCGCCTGATGTCGACGCCCAGCACTTCGGCGCGCAAGGCAAACACCGCCTCGATGCTAGCCATGTCGGCCGCGACGCTGCCGATGGGGCCGGGCAGGCGACAGGGCCATTGCGTGCTGTCGATCCGGTCATGGAAGAACTGGATGCCGGCGAAATGACCGCCCGGGCGGCGCTGCTGCGCCATCCAGTGCGCGGCCGCCGGTGTGTCGCGGTCGGCGGCACGGCGCGTGAGATCGTTCAGCAGGTCGCGGCGATCCAGGCTCTCGATGGTCGGCACCGAAAGTCCGCGCAGCCCGAACGGCAGGCCCTTGAGCGGCGAGTGCGGGCTTTGCGCCTTCTCCAGCACCAGCACCGAACAGCCCGCAAGCCTGAGCTCGCAGGCCAGGAACAGGCCGACCGGACCGGCGCCGGCAATGATGACGTCATAGAGGGAAGCGTCGGGATTCTGCATGACTGGCTCCGTTGTCGAAATTCGACTGTCGATGTTCGACCGGAGCGTTTCCCGAACCCGAGACCTCACGGACGAACGAGGGATCGCCTGACCGGCGACCGTTGTTCGTCGTGGGGATCTCGGGCGCGAGGCCAAAGACCAGAGCTTTCGTTACCGAAAGGACTTGGGCTTACCAGACCAAGTCTGCCTTTTCCGACATGGCCGTTTAGCGTCGGGGCTCGCTTTCGTCAACGGGCGGTGATGGCGAGTTTCGCCGTCTTCGTCTACGATCCGACCGCGTAATTGGTCGGAGACGCAGGAATGCAAACAATTGGCCTGATCGGCGGCATGAGCTGGGAGAGCACCGCGCTCTACTACAAGCTCATCAACGAGCGCGTTCGCGATCGCATGGGCAAGCTGCATTCGGCGCCGCTGCTGATGTATTCCTACGACTTTCAGGACATCAAGGAGATGCAGTACGCCGGCCGCTGGCAGGAAGCCGCAAGCAGCCTGGCGGAGGTCGCGCGGCGTCTCGAAAGCGCCGGCGCGCGCGCGATCGTGTTGTGCACCAACACGATGCACAAGCTGGCGCCCGACATCGTCTCGAGCCTGAGCATTCCCTTCATCCACATCGGCGATGCAACGGCCGAGCGCATCCGGTCCAAAGGCTACCGGCGCGTCGGGCTGCTCGGCACCAAGTTCACGATGGAGGAAGATTTCTACATCGACCGACTGCGCGCCCATGATCTCGACGTCCTTGTTCCGCCCGAAGTCGCGCGGGCCGACGTGAACCGCATCATCTACGAGGAACTGTGCCTCGGCATCGTCTCAGCCCCCTCGCGCCGCCGCTATCAGGAGGTGATGGCCGCGCTCGTCGCCGCTGGAGCCGAGTGCATCATTCTCGGCTGCACCGAGATCACGATGCTGGTCGGTGCTGCCGATACGTCGGTCGAGACGTTCGACACGACGGCGATCCACGCGGAGACGGCGGCGGATTTCGCGACCGGGTGATGGCGATGCCGCTCGTAAGATGGGTAGAGCGAAAGCGAAACCCATCAAACTTCTTCCTCACGATCAGGTCGAGCCGGCAAGGCTGTCGGATGCCACCCTGGTTGAGGCGATGGGTTTCGCTTCGCTCTACCCTCCTACGGGCTGAAGCCGATATGGGCGAATAGCTGACTTTGCCTGCCGCCTCTCGACGGGATAGAACGTCGTCGCAAACTCCCTCCCACCCAACCTGAGAGCAAGCGATGGCTCAGTTCCAGCCTATCGAGCCATATCAGCACGGATTGCTGGATGTGGGGGACGGCCACCGGATCTACTGGGAATGTTGCGGCAATCCCGCGGGCACGCCTGCGCTCTTCCTGCATGGCGGCCCGGGCTCGGGTTGCTCGATCGGCCAAAGACGATTTTTCGATCCTGACGTCTACAAGGCTGTGCTGTTCGATCAGCGCGGCTCCGGCCGCAGCCTTCCGCTCGCAAGTAGACCGGGCGCGAGCCTGGCGCGCAACACCACCCACCACCTCATCGCCGACATCGAGCGGCTGCGCGATCTGCTCGGTGTCGACAGCTGGGTCATCCTGGGCCTGTCCTGGGGAACGACGCTTGGCCTTGCCTACGCCCAGGCGCATCCGCGACGCGTGAAGGCGATGGTGCTTGGATTTGTGACCACGACGTCTCGTGACGAGGTTCGGTGGATCACCCATGATGTCGGGCGCATCTTTCCGAGGGAATGGGAGCGCTTTGTCGAGGCCGTTCCGTCGCATCTGCGGAGCATGCCGCTCGTCGATGCCTACGCCACCATGCTCGCCGACGCCGACGAGACGGTTCGCGATGCGTCCGCGCAGGCATGGTGCGCGTGGGAAGACGCGCATGTCTCGCTGACGCCGGGACATCAGCCCAATCCACGATATGACGACGCGGCGTTTCGGCTACGATTTGCCCTTCTGGTCACGCATTATTGGCGCCACGCCGCGTTTCTCGAGGAGAGTCAGTTGATCCGCGACGCATCGAAGCTGAACGGGATTCCCGGCGCCCTGATCCACGGTCGTTTCGACGTCAGTTCACCGTTATCCACGGCCTGGCAACTGCACAAGCGATGGACCAGCAGCAGGCTGCATATTCTCGACGACGCCGGCCATGGCGGCGGCGATGAGTTCATGCCTTTGGTGATCAGAACCCTGGACGAGTTCGGGAGGCTGTAGGGGTGCGGGCCCGCGGACTTATCGTCCGGGCATGGGCTGGCCGGTCTTCGGCGGCATGACAATGGCGCCGGCATTCGGGTGATGATCGTCGGCGGCCGCTCCCTGCCGGGCGCCATCACCCCGCATGCGTCCGTCGAACAGGAACGGTGCTGTTCCATTGGCGCCGGCCACAGCCGGCGTGTTCGATTGTCCAGACCTGGTATCCTGCGCGCTGACCGCGCTTACCGCCAGCGCCAACACAAACGCGATTGCCAGTCTCGGCATCACCGATAACTCCCGGGTTTCGATCAGGATCGGCGAGGAAGTGGACGCCAGGATGTCTGCGGAGGACGGGATGTCGGTTTTGGGGCAAGGCGGACGTCGGGTGCGGGAGTCCGCTTGAGTCAGCTCGCCCCGCGAAACCAGGCCATTGCTCTACGCGCGCGGCCTGGGCTCCAATTGGCCAGCCGACGAGTCCGGGAGCAATGCGAACGCTGCGAAGGTCATTCCGGCAATCCAGCCTTGCGAAGGGCGTCTGTCAGATGTTTGCGATCCTTTGAAAGCCTGTATAGCTCCTTTGGCACAAAGCGGGAAACTGAGAACTCCGGCATGAGGCGAAGGACTTCCGCGGCATGATGATGTGATCGGCTAATATTGCCGGTCAAAGCATAGCAACCCGCCAAATGTGCTGGCCGCCAAAATCTCGTGCTTGGGTAACGAGTGAAAGCTGCGATGGCGTTCTCATATCGATGTGTCATGAAGTACGCCCTGCCCACCGGTCCCCAATACCATTTCGGAGCAAAAAAGGGGTCGATAATTTTCGCTTCCTTGAAGTGCTCCAAGCACTTTGCGGGATCTCCGAGCCGGAGGTAAAGGTCGCCTAGATTCGCTCGGACTGTAGGGTTGTTCGGATTGAGCGCGAGCGCCCTCGCATAATAGTGCTCAGCAAGATCGTATGAACGGTGATGCATGTGCACCCAACCCAAAGCTGCCAAACACACTTCCTGGCCATCATCGAGTTCGACGGCTCTCTTGGCCAGCGCTAACGCCTGGTCCAACGCAACGTCGGATGATCCACTCATGTCCAAGTACCATTCGCGGCAGAACGCAAACGCCAGCAGCGCATAAGGTTTTGCGTACTCAGGATCCAGTTCAATGGCGCGCTTGAGCAAACAGCGCACTTCAGCCTCGTTAGCAGGATCGTACACAGACAAGGCATCGCCGCGCAGCACACATTCATATGCGGCCAGGCTAGCGGGCGGCTTGCGTTTGGCGCGATCAACACGGTCGGCCTGCAGCCGCCCTACGAGAGTACCCACGATGGTCCGAACGACCTGATCTTGGACATCGAACAACTCTTCCAAGGGCCTATCAAATCGATCCGCCCATATATGGTGACCCGACGACGCGTCAATTAGCTGGGCGGTGATACGAATGAGGTTTCCAAATCGTCGGACGCTACCTTCCAATACATATTGGATACCCAGTTCTCGGCCGACGCGACTGACATCGACATTTGGCCCGCGAAATTGGAACGAGGAATTGCGCGCCAGCACACGCAATTGTCGGAAGCGCGAAAGCTCGATAATGATGTCATCGCTGATGCCGTCACCGAAATATTGTTGGTCTTCACCACTGCTCATGTTGTCAAAGGGCAATACGGCGACCGAAGGCTTGTCGCTCGCGGTCCGATCTGCCGCCATTGCCACCGATGGCGTGCCACTGACGCGGTAGGCATGCACAGGCTCGGCGATGTTCTTCAGGATATGAGTGCCGATATCGTCGAATCCAATCTTGACCTTGTTCCTGACGTAGTCATGGGTGGTGCTGGAGACTACGATGCCGCCCGGCTCGGCGAGGGTTTCGAGGCGCACCGCGATGTTGACCCCGTCGCCAAAGATATCGTCATCTCCGACGATAATATCACCGACGTGAATACCGATGCGAAATGCAATCCGCTTATCCTGCGGCACATTGATAGTTTGCTCCGCCATGCCGTGTTGGATTTCGTCAGCACATCGCACGGCGTCGACCGGGCTTGCGAACTCAACAAGGGCGCCGTCTCCGGTATTCTTGACGATACGTCCGTGATGCTCCGAGATTTTTGGATCGAAAAGCGTCCTTCTCAGAGATTTCAGCTGCGCGAGCGTGCCTTCTTCGTCGATCCCAATTAAACGGCAAGAGCCCACGACGTCCGCCGCCAGAATAGCCGCTAATCGCCGCTCAACGTTCTCGCTGCTCAAGATGCACCCCCGGGGCTCGGGGAAATTGAATGCCTATATTATAGCAACTGCGCCAATGTCTGGCTATGCGCGCCGTCCGCTTCGGCGCCCCGCTCAGCTCACTTAAGTGAGGGGGCGCCGCTTCGTTGAAGGGACCAATTTCAGATCGTGGCCGCGAAACGATGCGCGGATATCCGGTTGCAATTCACTGATGTCCGATCTTCATTAAACAATAGGAATTTGGTCATGGCGAATAGTGGAATGACTCGCCGTCGCATGCTTCGCTATGCCGCAGCCGGCGGTGATATCCAGCTTGGACGAGACGATGGCGCAGAGCTGCCCGACCGTTTCACTGCGGAGCGCTTCCGGAGCGGAAATCTTGACTCCGAACGCCTCCTCGACGGCGCGAAGCACGTCAGCGTCGTCACCATCGCCGACCAGGTTCAGGCAATTGGCAGCGTTGGCCATCGGAGGTGTCGAGGCTGACGACGATGCAACGGTGTAGCCGAGAAAGGCGGAGCCGTTCAAGGTTGCCGACCTGTTTGAGCGTTGCCTCCTCACGCCGCGGCGCGACCAAGCTCGAGCGATTGCCTGCGCATGGTCGGGAAGCTCAGCGCCACTGCGACGGCGGCGAGCCCGATGACGGAGGGCCGCCCGATGTTCTTGTTCGAGTTAAACTGAAAAGTGACAGCCAATCAGACCCTCTTCCGTCTTCCCGCTAAGAGCGGGCATGAAGGCGCAGGTCCCGCAGCAATTGGGAGCCAAGAGCGGCCTCTCCGCCAAATGCAGTTTGTTTCGTCTCGGTTCCGAGGGGCATCCTCGAAACGGTATCAGCGCCGAGATCCTGATGCTAGCCCAGGTCAGACCGGACAGGAGGACGACATGCCTGATAGCGTCTACAAGGTCATAGAATTGGTCGGTACCAGCAGCGACTCATGGGAGAGGGCGGCCGCTAATGCGGTCGAGCAAGCTGCAAAATCTCTCCGGGATCTTCGTGTTGCAGAGGTCGTCAAGCTCGATATGCAACTGGACGACAAGGGAAAAATTGAAGCCTATCGCGCCAAGCTCAACGTATCGTTCAAGTTCGAGGGCAGCTGAGCCTCAGCACCTCGCCCCGCCTGCGGGGCGAGGATGGACCAGAGGGTCCGACCGGGACCGACTGCTTTGACGTGTGAAGGCGCGTGGCGCATGGTGGCCTCATGTACATGGTCATTCGCAAGTACACCAACGTTCGTTCCGTCGCGGACGCCGCTCGCCGGGCCAAGAGCGGCGTCGGTGAGATCCTAAGGCAATCGCCGGGATTCAGGTCTTACTATGTGCTGGATGCGGGCAACGGTGTCGGTATCGCCGTGATGGTATTTGACGACCGTGAAAGCGCCAATGCAGCGAACGCCAAGGTGCTGGCGTTTGTTCAAGCGAGTCTACATGACCTCGATCTTGGATCTCCCGAAATCACCACCGGCGAGATTTTGGTGAACATTGAGCCCAATGGGCCCTCGAGCATAAGGTAGGCGCAAACGCCACCAATCGCGTGGCGGGGCCAACCGCTGCTGATGCAGTCAACCTGATCCCCGTCGCGTCTGCGGCGATTGCGCGCCTTGGGCAATCCGCATGTCGTCCGCCAGGAATATGCGACTGCGCGTTCTTTTCGAGGAGCAGCAACACGATGAAGCAACACACCTCCGAAGCATTTTTCACCACAGGGACCGGTCGGGCATCGCTCGTGCCTATGGGCACCGCGATGCCGCCAAGAGACCCCGATGAAGACGACGAGGACGAAGATGAAGAGGACGAAGACGACGCTGACGAACCGCCGGTCGTGCGCGAGCCGGACGAAGACTAAAGCGCGATGAGATTTGGATGAATCGCCATCGCGCTTTAGGTCGTTGTTTGAGCATGATCTTTTCGGAAAACCGCTGCGCACTTTTCCGGATCATGCTTTAGACTGATGCGCGTTCGGCAATCAGCGCTATAATGTCTCCCATGGGCTGGGATGCGAAAGACATAGCGCTCCTCAAGAAACTCTGGTCCGCAGGACAGAGCGCGGCGCAGATTGCGCGTCGTCTCGGGTGCAGCCGTAATGCGGTCTGCGGCATGCTGACCCGTATGGGCCTGAAGCGCGGCCGCAAGCCGCCTACAGCAAGACCCAGCATAAGACCGTCCCCGAAGCTGAGCCCGGCGTCGTCGGCAGCCTGTGCCCAACCAGTCGCAAAGAAGGTGTCGCGGAACCCAGCGAAGGGACCGAAGCCCAAGGAATTCAGCAAGCAGCAGCTTTACGCCATTCTGGCTGAGGCGGTCAGAAACACTGGCTGAGAGCTCACCACGAACGTCGCAGCACTCCCGTCCATGCCTGGCCTAGCCCGGCGGGGTCGGCTGTCGTGTACTTCCCAAGCCTTCGTCTGCTTCGGGTCCAAAGGCTGACCTGGGCAGCTCCACGATGCTATTCCGCTCCGCTCTCGGAAGCGGACAGTGCTAGTCCAGGGCGGAGAAGTCTAACTATCCGACAACTTCAGGCAGTGTTACGGTCTGCACTCGTCGTACTGCGGACCACGCTAAGGCGATTGGGCCACGCGGTTCTTCGTCGCGCCGAAGAGCCTAATGAGTGAGTCGTTCATGTCCGCTCCAACTGGTCATATGAACATTAGGGCCAACGACGATGTCGAATTGACCGCAGATGTGTGGAACTCTGATCAAGCGAACACGCTGCTGCTTCTACCGTGTGGTGCTGAAACGCGTATTGTTTGGCGATCTGTCGTCGATCACTTGGTTGCAGACGTTAGGGGCGCGTGGCGGATCATCGCAGCCGATCATCGTGGCCACGGCGGCAGTGGCAGAAGCCTTAACTATTCGTTCCAGCGCTCTCGCGACGATGTCGCAACGTGGATCGCAGAGCTTGCTACTCGACCACTCGTGATCGGTGGTGGCTCTATCGGCGGAGCCTTGGGAATGGTCGCCGCGGGAGAAGGCGAGCCCATTGACGGCCTGATCCTTCTAGATGTGCCAGTGGCGCCGGTTCTGGAGCGCGTTCTGAGGGAACGGTCGCGCGTTCAATCAGCAGCCAAAGCAGGCAACGCCAGTATGGCGACGATTGATCCGCGCTACCTCTCGGGTGGTGTCATTGAAGATGTCTTCCGGGATGTTGGGCGCTGGAGCCGCGCCGCCCGGAACTTGAAAATTCCGACGATGTTGATCGCCGGAAGTAGCGGTGTGATCGACCCGGAACAACTTCAAAAATATAAAGAGCACATTCCACAAGGAGAACTCGCGCGGCTACAGACCAGTCATTTGGTGGCACGCGATGATCCCGAAGGCGTTGCAATTATCCTCGGGGAGTTTCTCGCGCGGCACTGGCCAAAACACTAGCTGGCTGAGGGCAGCTCTGCTTTCGGAACCGGCCTTGATCGAACAGTCAAGGCTCAGCCGGTGCGACTTCCGGGATGGCTCAAAAGATGCCGTTGGCGGGCTGCTTCACCTTGGTCGGCTCATCTCTTGCGAGCAGACGTTTCGGCTCTTCGAGCGCAGGTCGGCAACGGGCCCAACAGGCGACATTCGAGTGGAAGAAGTCGAAGTGAGGCTCAACAGCGCTCGTCGAAATGAGAAGCTGTCGAGACTTCGCAATTGGTCAGCATCGCTGTCCACCGCGTAACCCCGCAACCACAGCCATCGAGAAATTTGAGTTGTCCGAACTCGCGCCATGATTGCGGCAGAATCCACAAGTCATGTTTCGCCCAAGCTCAAATTGAGCCGACCCTGCGTTGGCCGGAGGCTTCCGAAAGCCAAGAGGCCAGAGCCGTTCGCCTGATTCGGGTGTGGAGAGTCTCAACGCGGCTGCGTTGTGGACGTAGTGGCCCGGTCATGCGCGTATACGAGAAGCATCGCGTGATGACGATCCGGCGGAAAGATCGACGATGCGAGCACTCAAGGCTCACCAAGGTCATATCTCGTTCTATGGCCCGCGCGGTGGCGCGCAGAACGTCCACATCTCGCTCAAAGCCGCGCGCTACTTGCGTCGACACCGCCATCGAGGATTTGACCTGTCCGAATGCCGAATGCTGAAACCGCTCAATTCTTTCAAGGGGCCGGCAAGAAGGCCCCCGGGGCAGTCCCGCTAGTGGGACCCTCCAAACGTAGGGAGGAAGATCGATGAAGGTCGTTATTGCGACGTTGGGGCTGCTTGTTTCAAGTCCGGTCGCCGCTCAAGAGTGCAAATCGTGCGCCGAGGCTGACGCCTGCATACAGACGTACGTTAAGGCAGCGTCGGCGGCCCAAAGGGCCACGAAAGTGGCAATCCGGGATTGGCAGCAAAATCTGGACAAAAAGGCTTCCGCAGAGTTTTCCAGCAGGGGCATGGCCGCATTACAAAGCGTCATGGATTCGCAAGTTCGTTCGGAGCTTGAGAGGCTTAAAGAGTGCCTAGCCAAAATCAAGTAACGGGCGAAGCCTCGGTTACGCAGAATTAAAGAGTGCAGGTACTGGTCGGCTCCGGGTCAATCGCGTCGGTTTAGTCCTGCCGCGCTGGCTTCCGGTCGGACCCGATGAGCGGACATCTTCAGTGCTCATCGCAAGGTCTCAAACGGGCCCACAAGCAGGCTTTGCTGGTTTGATCTATCGAGGTCGGCTCATCACGGGAGAGCGGACATTGATGCGGCGTCAGTGCTAGTCGGCCAAGGGGCCATAAGCGGAAGTCTCGCACGGAGCAGCCTCGTTGTTCTGGGGAACACACGCATGATCATTGGGGCACACCCGCCACTCGAAATGCGTGCGCTCGAAGGCGGTTCGAACCCAATCGCATCCTGCAGCGCAGCTACGGAACAATATTACATCCGGGAGATTTCGCGGAACGAAACGGATCGTCAGTCTTTCAGCCTTTGGGAGGTGCACATGACTTCTCAGACCATAGAAGGCGCCTGTGCGTTTGCTTGGCGGAACTACTTGCTGCTTCACAACGACATCAGCGAGAACGATACTCGGCGTTCCGCCCTCTATCGCTACGTCGTCAATCTTGGTGATACCGGCGAAGATGATTTCGATCTCTTGCAAATAGCGGCGGTCGCTTACTTGAAAAAACTAGACGAATTGCATGACGACCGATCTGCGAGACTCGCGGTAGACCACATTTTGGCCGAACGTTTAGATTCACGCCGCGCACAAGTCGACACTTAGCTTTCAGGCAAAGAACACTAGAAGGAGGAGCGAGCATGGCAGACAATTCCACTAATTCAAACCATCTCGCGCGCGAACCACAAAGGCGCATCGCCGCGGCGACAGCAATCGGCATGAATGCCTTGAGCCCCATTATGCGCTTTCAGGTCTCAATGCTGAGGATGTGGGCCGATAGTATTGAGAGGTTCGCGGGCAATTACAAAAAGGGGTTGGAAGAAACCGCGACCGCTGTAGAGGAACAGTCAGACAAGGAACGCGCCGCGTAGATCAACGCGAATGGCTAGGTGGAGTCCGGCTCGTTCGGCGTACGTTTGCGCAGCGAGCTCGCCGAACTCGCTCAGGGTCAATCGCGACGGTTTAGCCCGGTCAAGTTCGGTCCGGTCTACCTGTGGCAGCCGACATATCCTCGGCCGTGGGATGCGGCAGCGATGGGCCACAAGCAGACGAAGAAGGAGGCCTGATGTTGTTGTTTAAGCGGGGTCCGCTATCGCTCTGGCCAATGACCACTGGCTAAGAGTTTGCAGACAAAAAACGCCGCCACAAGGTCGAGTGGTATGGTAAGCAAAGCAATTGGAAGCGAAGCCAGATATCCCTCACCGCAATTTCCGCCCGAACCACCGCCATGGCAGGTAATTGTTGGAAAAATGCGATGAGCGCGAACAGGCCGATCGCAGTGACGACTGTGAATGCCGCGATGATCGTGCCGGCGATAAGCCGTTTGAGAAGCAGAACTAAGTCTGGCAGACTTGGTCGCGTAAGCTTGATTAGTGAAGCTCGTCTCACTTCTTCAGTCTGCGACTTTCGCCACGCCAAAGTTACGATTACGACGAACGCGAGTAGGGGCGAGACGAGCCCCATGACGCTAACGATGGTTGCAACGGTTAAGTGCATCTCCCTTTGCTACCACTGTCAGCTTTAACCGGTTGTAAATTTCAGGAAAATGTAACCTACCGTAGTAGGAGGCGCCAAGCCCGCTATGGGTCAAAACCGGATCTCAGGTGTGAGCGCGTCAATGTCCGCTATCGCCCAAAGAGCCGGCATGGAGCGTTCTGCACGCGCGGAGTGATCAGCCCTAGCGCTTGCTCATGCACCCTTTGTCAGGCCGCAGCGCGGCCAAGGTCGAGCGATGGCCTGCGTTTGGTCGGAAAACTCAGCGCCACCGCGATGGCGGCAAGCCCGATCGCGAAGGAGCCGACGTGCAGCCAGGTGTATTGCTGGAAGCTGTCGAACACGAGCCCACCGGCCCAGGGCCCGAGCGCCATGCCGAGGCTGGCGAAGGCCGAGACTGCGCCGAACACCGTGCCCATGATGCGCGCGCCGAAGAATTCGCGGACCAGCACCGCAGCGCTTTTGATTTTGTTGATGCTGCGCAGCTAGGATGGTGGCTATCAGTCGGTGAAGGGCAAGGCTTGCGGGCTATGCGCGATTTGCCACTCTGCCGTGAGCGCGATCTATTTTGCTGCGATCATCACAGGTCTTTGCCGCATCGTCATTCCGGGGCGCGCAAAGCGCGAGCCCGGAATCCATCGCTCAGCGATCAACGCGGTGAAATGGATTCCGGGCTCGCGCCAAGTGGCGCGCCCCGGAATGACAGTGTCCCACACACACCGCGATGATTGCATTATGCCCCTGTTTTGCCCGACGGAGCAAACGAAATTCTGAAAATCGAAAAACTCAATTCAAACAAGGCCCCGGCTACTGTGCATGGGGTTGTTTTCGACATTTTGCTTTGCCCAGCGTACGACGTCCCGGCAGTGCCCAAAATGCAAATGCCCGGGACGAGCCCGGGCATGCGTAGAACGGTCTTGAGCCGTCGCCTCAGCTATCCACCTTCAGCGCGGCAATGAAGGCTTCCTGCGGGATGTCGACCTTGCCGAACTGCCGCATCTTCTTCTTGCCTTCCTTCTGCTTCTCCAGAAGCTTGCGCTTGCGCGTGATGTCGCCGCCGTAGCACTTTGCGGTGACGTCCTTGCGCAGGGCGCGGACCGTTTCGCGCGCGATCACCTTGCCGCCGATCGCCGCCTGGATCGGGATCTGGAACATGTGCGGCGGGATCAGCTCCTTCATCTTCTCGACCATGGCGCGGCCGCGCCCTTCGGCGCGGGTGCGGTGGACCAGCATCGAGAGCGCATCGACCGGCTCGGCATTGACCAGGATCTGCATCTTGACGAGATCGGCCGGCTTGTAGTCGGTGAGGTGATAGTCGAACGAGGCGTAGCCCTTGGAGACCGACTTCAGGCGATCGTAGAAGTCGAACACCACTTCGTTGAGCGGCAGGTCGTATTTCACCATCGCGCGGGCGCCGACATAGGTCAGCTCCTTCTGCGAGCCGCGGCGGTCCTGGCACAGCTTCAGCACGCTGCCGAGATACTCGTCGGGCGTGAGGATGGTCGCCTCGATCCAGGGCTCCTGGATCTCCTCGATCTTCACCACGTCGGGCATGTCGACGGGATTGTGGATCTCGAGCTCGGTGCCGTCGGTGAGCTTCATCTTGTAGATGACGCTCGGCGCGGTCGCGATCAGGTTCAGGTCGAACTCGCGCGACAGCCGCTCCTGGATGATCTCCAGATGCAAGAGGCCGAGGAAGCCGCAGCGGAAGCCGAAGCCGAGCGCGGCCGAGGTTTCCATCTCGAAGGAGAAGCTGGCGTCGTTGAGGCGCAGCTTGCCCATCGCGGCGCGCAGCGTTTCGAAGTCGTCGGCGTCGACAGGGAACAGGCCGCAGAACACCACGGGGATCGCGGGCTTGAAGCCCGGCAGCATGTCGGCGACCGGCTTGCGGTCGTCGGTGATGGTGTCGCCGACGCGGGTGTCGGCGACTTCCTTGATCGCGGCGGTGATGAAGCCGATCTCGCCGGGGCCGAGCTCGTCGACCTGCTGCATCTTCGGCGTGAAGAAGCCGACGCGCTCGATGTCATAGGCCGCACCCGTGCCCATCATGCGGACGCGGCTGCCTTTCTTCATGACGCCGTCGACGACGCGGATCAGCACGACGACGCCGAGATAGACGTCGTACCAGCTGTCGACCAGCAGCGCCTTCAGGGTCGCGTCGCGGTCGCCCTTCGGCGGCGGCAGGCGGGTGACGATGGCCTCCAGCACGTCGGGAATGCCAAGGCCGGTCTTGGCCGAGATCATCACCGCGTCGGAGGCGTCGATGCCGATCACGTCCTCGATCTGCTGCTTGACCTTCTCGGGCTCGGCCGCGGGAAGATCGACCTTGTTCAGGACCGGGACGATCTCGTGATTGTTGTCGAGCGCCTGGTAGACGTTGGCGAGAGTTTGCGCCTCGACGCCCTGGCTGGCGTCCACCACCAGCAGGGAACCCTCGCAGGCCGCCAGCGACCGCGACACCTCGTAGGCGAAGTCGACATGGCCGGGCGTGTCCATCAGGTTGAACACGTAGTCCTTGCCGTCCTTGGCGCGGTAGGCGAGGCGCACCGTCTGCGCCTTGATCGTGATGCCGCGCTCGCGCTCGATGTCCATAGAATCGAGCACCTGCTCCTTGCCCGCCATTTCGCGGTCGGAGAGGCCGCCGGTCATCTGGATCAGACGGTCGGCCAGCGTCGATTTGCCATGGTCGATATGGGCGACGATGGAGAAATTGCGGATGTTGGAAATGGGGACGGTCGTCATGGGCGCGGGATACCACTCACGTCCCCGTGCGGCAACCATATTACTGTATTTTCAGGGCCTTTGTTCACGCCAAGCTGATTCCACGGAGGCCTAAAACGCGCTAGGCAACGGTCCATGTCGACCACCTCGATGCCATCCTCCAGAGCGCGGGCGAAGACCCGCTTGAGTTACAACCGCTTCCGCGCCTGGCTGGTTGCCTGCGCGATCCGCCCGGAGGCGCGGCGCTGGCTGGTGATCCAGCTCGCCATCCTGCATGCGGTGCTCTGGACCTTCATCCTGATCAATCTCAAGGCGGCGCAGGACGTTCACATGGACGTCGCAGAAGCCTGGGGCTGGGGCCAGCAATTCCTGTGGGGCTACGGCAAGCACCCGCCGCTGTCGGGCTGGGTCGCAGGCGTCTGGTTCAAGCTGTTCCCGGCGGCGGACTGGGCGACCTATGCGCTGGCGATGGCGACAATCGGCGTCGGCATGGTGATCTGCTGGCTGCTGGCGCTGCGCGTGGTGGATGCACGGCGCGCGTTCCTCGTCGTGGTGATGATCGCGCTCTATCCGATCTTCAATTTCAAGGGGTTCAAGTACAACGCGGACCTGCTGCAGCTCGTCACGCTGCCGCTGCTGGTGCTCGCCTATCTCAACGCCTTCGAGAAGCGGAGCTGGCAATCCGGCATCTGGTTCGGGCTCGCCGGCGCGCTGGCGCTGATGACCAAATATTGGGTGCTGACCATGATCGGCGCCATCGGCCTTGCCGCGCTGATCCATCCCGCACGGATGCGCTTCCTGCTGTCGCCGGCGCCCTGGGTGGCGATTGTGACGATGGTGGTGGCGATGATCCCGCACGTCGTCTGGCTGGCGGAAGCGCATTTCGTGCCGCTGACCTATGCCGGCGATACCTACACCATCGAGGATGCGGGGCGCGTGCATCAGCTCGTGGCCGGCTACGCCCTGCATAATTTCGCGCTGCTGGCATTGCCCGTGGCGCTCGCCGCGGTCGCCATGGCGCTGGTGCCGCCGTGGTTCAAACTGCTGCGCGCGCCCTTGCGCATCGTCACGCGGGCCTGGGCGCGCGGCGTCAATCCTGGTGTCAATGTCTCGCAGGCGCTGAACGTCTGGATCATCCAGATCATCGTCGCGGTCGGGCCGCCGCTCGGTGCGCTCGCGTTCAGCATTTACATGAAGACCGACTGGGGCATCTCGCTGTTCTTCCTGGTGCCGCTGGCGCTGGTCGCGATCCCCGTGCTGCGGGTGCAGAGCGCGGTGCTGTACAACATCGCCGCGATCTGGCTCGTGCTCAGTGTCGCAACGCTCATCGCCTCGCCCTGGATCGCCGCGCGCGAGATGGCGGCCAATGCCGGCAACGCCGCGATCTATGGCGCGCGTTCGGATCTCGCACGTGAATTGACTGAGGCCTGGCACACCCGCTTCGGCTCGCGCTGGGCCGTCGTTGCCGGCACGATGGAACAGATCCAGCCGCTGGTGTTCTACAGCCCGGATCATCCGGCCGCGCTGATGCCGATCGAAGCCTGGGATTCCGGGCTGACCTCGCGTGAGGACGCCAAGAAGTACGGCTTCATCGGCGTGTTCGATCCGACCGACGGTCGCCTGCCGGCATTCGAGAAATGGGTCTCCGAGGTCGCGCCGAACGCCGAGCGCATCGTGATGACGACGCGCCGCTTCACCCACGGCAAGGCCGGCCCGTCGATGAGCTGGAACATCTACATCGCGCCGCCGGAGAAGTGAGTTCTTCTCTTACCTCTCCCAGCTTGCGGGGAGAGGTCGGATCGCCCCCCCCCGGCGATGCGAAGCATCGTCCGGTGCGATCCGGGGCAGCGCGGCGCGTCGCGCGAGGGACCTAAATCCCTTCCTCGTTGAACTTGCTTTCAACGAGCTCGGTGATCGCCGCGAGCGCAGCGTCCGCTTCGGCGCCTGAGGCTGCGACGGTGATCGTCGTGCCGGGTCCTGCCGCGAGCATCATCAGGCCCATGATCGAGGTGCCGCCGACGGTCTCGCCGCCGCGCGTCACCCACACTTGCGCGTCGAAGCGCTCGACGGCCTGGACGAACTTCGCCGAGGCGCGGGCGTGCAGGCCGCGCTTGTTGATGATCAGAAGCTCTTTGGAGATCGCGCCCGCGGGCACGCCAGTCCCCGCTTGTGGCGCGTCGTCGCTCATTTGCCGGCGAGCACGCGGCTGGCGATGGTGACGTATTTGCGGCCCGCTTCCTGGGCCATCGCGATCGCGTCGGGCAGCGGACGCTCCTCGCGCACCTTGGCGAGCTTCACCAGCATGGGCAGGTTGATGCCCGCGAGCACTTCGACCTTGGGCCGGCTCATGCAGGAGATCGCAAGGTTGGATGGCGTGCCGCCGAACATGTCGGTGAGGATCGCAACGCCGTCGCCGGAATCGACGCGGTTAACCGCCTCGATGATGTCGCTTCGGCAGAGATCGGAATCATCTTCGGCGCCGATCGTAATCGCTTCGATTTGCTTTTGTGGGCCCATGACATGCTCAAGCGCTGCCTTGAATTCGTCGGCAAGGCGCCCGTGGGTCACAAGTACTAGACCAATCATCGGAAAACTCCTCGCGGGCGCTTTTGGTGCACCGCACGAACGCGCCACTTTGACCATCCAGAGCCCCTGCGCAAGAGGGGATGTTGCGTATCTCCCTGAATCTAGACGGATGGATGAGGGGAAATGCGCCGGTCTATTCGGTCGCGATAGTGGGGTTCATATGGTTACCATTTCCCTTCAAACAATCGCCTGGGGGCTTAGCAGAAGGTTAACTCTTGGTAGTGGTCAAGGCCGCAACAACCAAAGGGAGGGGCGAAGTGTCGCGGCCGACAGGGATTCGAGGTATTTCGACACCTAAAATGCTTGTTTTCAGGGATTCCGCCGGCGGCAGCCGTTCGGCGTCCGTGGCGTCCAGATCGACCACGAGACCGACGGTCGCATGCTCCGCAAAGTCGCAGCGGCGAATCCCGAGGCCCCGGATCTCGATCAGGCCGGCCAGCCGCGGAGCGGGACGCACTTCGATTTCGTTGCCGAGTGTCGCCAGATGGACACGGTCGTCGCCGACCAGAACGGCCCTTTCGACCACCCCGGCGCGCCCCGCCATGATCAAATCGAAGGCAAGGCGCGACTTGCCGGAGCCTGAGGGACCGCGGATCAGCACCGCCACATCGCCGACCTTGACCGCGGAGGCGTGCACGCTTGCGCCGCCGTCGCTCATAGCGCCGGCAGCCTCACCACGAAGCGCGCGCCGGCAACGGTCGGGACGCCCTCGTCGTCAGGCGTGCCAACGCGATTCTCGGCCCAGATGCGCCCGCCATGGGCGTCGACAATCTGCTTGGAGATCGACAGCCCGAGCCCTGAGTTCTGGCCGAAGCCCTGATGCGGACGGTCGGTGTAGAAGCGCTCGAAGATGCGATCCAGCGCGTCGTCGCGAATGCCGGGCCCGTCGTCGTCGACCACGATCTCGATTTCGCTGCGCACGCGGCGGCAAACCAGGCGCACCTTGCTGCCGGGTTCGGAGAAGGATTGCGCGTTGGAGAGCAGGTTCGAGACCACTTGTCCCAGCCGTGAATCGTGGCCGGTCACCGCGAACGTATCGGTCGCCCCGCGTCCCTCGAAGCGCGCCTCGACCGCGACGTCGTGGCCGAGCTTGGTCTCGTTCGCGACCGACACCAGCGTGCCCAGCAGGCGGCGCAGATCGACCGGCACCGCGTCCTGCCGCTGCAATTCGGCATCGAGCCGGCTGGCGTCGGAGATGTCGGAGATCAGGCGGTCGAGCCGCTTGACGTCGTGCTCGATCACCTCGAGCAGGCGCGCGCGGCTGTTCTCGTTGCGCGCCAGAGGCAGCGTCTCGACCGCGGAGCGCAGCGAGGTCAGCGGGTTCTTCAGCTCGTGGGCGACGTCGGCGGCGAACATCTCGATCGCCTCGATGCGGCTGTAGAGCGCATTGGTCATGTCGCGCAGCGCGCCGGACAGATGCCCGATCTCGTCGCGGCGGCGGGTGAAGTCGGGAATCTCGACGCGGGTCTTGATGCGGCGGCGGACCCGCTCGGCGCTGTCGGCGAGCCGGCGCACGGGACCGGCGATCGTGCTGGCGAGCAGCAGCGACAGCATGATCATGACCGCGGCGGCGACGCCGCCGACCTTCAGGATGGCGAGGCGTTCTGCGGTCACCATCTGGTCGATCTCGTCGCCCTGGGTCGACAGCATCAGCGCACCGTGGATGGCGCGCGAGCGCAGCACGGGGACGGCGACGGAGACGATCACCTCGCCGCGCGAGTTGACCCGCACCATCGAGCGCTTCTGTCCCTGCAGCGCATCGCCGACTTCCGCATAGCCATTGCCGTTCTCGCGCCCGAGCTCGCGATAGAGCGGCAGGTCGCCGCGGTTCAGCCAGGTGCGGACCGCGACCATGCCGCGTTCGACGATGCCCGGTTTCAGCGACGGCGGCGGCAGGGGGAAGCTCAGCACGTTCTCGAGGTCGCGGCTGTCGAGCAGCAGCGTGCCGTTGGGATCGAAGATCCGCGCGCGGGTCTTGGTCGGCGAGATCAGCGTGCGCAGCACCGGCGCGACACGCTCCGGATTGATCGGGAAATCGAGCGAATCGTCGGTGCCGCCATAGCTGTCGCCGGTCTTGAGGTCGAGCAGGCGGTCGGGATCGATGGTGATGGCGTTGGTCTGCACGGTGGCCGAGGCCGCAATCGCGCCGGCGATGATCTCGGCCTGCACCAGCAGGCTCTGCGCGCGCGCGTCGATCAGGCCGGCGCGGAACTGCGACAGATACAGGATGCTCGCGACCAGCGCGACGAGGCCGGCGAGGTTGAGCGAGACGATGCGGCGGGTCAGGCTCGAGAACGACAGCGCGAAGAAGAACTGCCCGGCACGCTTCAGCCAGCTCAGCGGCCGCCAGCCTTGCTTGATAGGCTTGTCCTCATGATCCGATGCGCCGCGGGAGGCATGATCCTCGGCGTTCGAACTCGAATCAGGCTGCGTTCGGTCAAGCAATGCTTACGCCCGCGTTAGGACGGCTCGTGCGACGACGGTCCCCGCATCCTAGAGCATGCCCGGTTCCGATGGAATCAGAACCGGCGCAGCCCTCGTCTGTTGTGAAGGCGCCCCGCGCCTCAAGCTTCCTTGAAGCGGTAGCCGACGCCGTACAGCGTCTCGATCATCTCGAACTCGTTGTCGACCACCTTGAACTTCTTGCGCAGCCGCTTGATGTGGCTGTCGATGGTGCGGTCGTCGACATAGACCTGGTCGTCATAGGCGGCGTCCATCAACGCGTTGCGGCTCTTCACCACACCGGGCCGGGTCGCCAGCGCCTGCAGGATCAGGAATTCGGTGACGGTCAGCGTCACCGGCTCGTTCTTCCAGGTGCAGGTATGCCGCTCCGGATCCATGCGCAGCAGGCCGCGATCGAGCGCCTTGGCATCGTTCTCCTTCGGCGCGACGGTCGGATCTTTCGGCGCCGAGCGGCGCAGCACGGCCTTGACGCGCTCGACCAGCAGGCGCTGCGAGAACGGTTTGCGGATGAAATCGTCGGCGCCCATCTTGAGACCGAACAGCTCGTCGATCTCTTCGTCCTTGGAGGTCAGGAAGATCACCGGCAGGTCGGACTTCTGCCTGAGGCGCCGCAGCGTCTCCATGCCGTCCATGCGCGGCATCTTGATGTCGAGGATGGCGAGGTCGGGTTGAGTGGTGCGGAAACCGTCCAGCGCGGATGCGCCGTCGGTGTAGGTCATAATGCGGTAGCCTTCGGCTTCGAGCGCGATCGAGACGGATGTGAGAATGTTGCGGTCGTCGTCGACCAAAGCGATTGTGGGCATGAGCCTCTGCTTTCTGCTTTCCGTTTGGGTCGTGGCTTAAACGGCGAGCAATCCAGTGATGCGCCGCATACATGGGTGCCAAAGTTGGCGTTCGAACCTTGTCACCGAGCAATGCAAGCTGGGCTGAAGTGTGACCAAGTTCCACGAAACACGGCAGATTCGCCGCATGTCGACCCATAACCAGGCCCCCGTTTACCCGAAAAAAGACCCTCCTTGCAACCACCTGAGCCGAGAAAGCCAATGCAACCGACCCCCGATTTCGCCCCCGAGAAGCTCGCCAAATCGCTGCTGCGGCGGTCGCGGCAGGGGGCTCTCGCAACATTGATGGCCGGGAGCGGCGATCCCTATTGTTCCCTGGTCAATCTGGCCAGCCACCCCGACGGCTCTCCGATCCTGCTGATCTCCGGTCTGGCCGTGCACACCAAGAATATCGTGGCAGACAGCCGGGTCTCGCTGATGCTGGACGAGCGCGCCGCCGGCGATCCCCTGGAAGGCGCCCGGATCATGCTGTCCGGACGGGCCGAGCAGGCCGGTGCGGACAAGGAACTCCTCCAGCGGCGGTATCTCAATGCCCATCCATCGGCGGAAGCCTTTGTTTCATTTAAGGACTTTTCGTTCTTCCGGATCCACCCCACGGGAACCCATCTGGTCGCGGGCTTCGGCCGAATCGTCGATCTGAAGCCGGAGCAATTCCTGACGGACCTTACCGGAGCCGATGACCTGCTGGCGGCCGAGGAGGGGGCCGTCGAGCACATGAACGCCGACCACCGCGACGCCATGGGCCTCTACGCGACGCAGCTCCTTGGCGCCGCCTCCGGAGACTGGCGCTGCACCGGCTGCGATCCTGAGGGTCTCGACATGCAGGATGGCCAGACGGCGCTGCGGCTGGATTTCCCGGAGCGCGTGACCGACGGCACGGCGCTGCGCAAGATGCTGGTTCGCCTTGCTGGCGAGGCGCGCAAAAAGCTGGACCAGGGCGCAGCTCTTTGAACGCTGCCCCCTATCGCCGCGACCCAAGAGCGTAATGGTCTCAAGGCTCGCAGCGAGAGGGTTCATGGCACGCCGTCGTTTGACGCTGATCGCGGGTTTGGCGCTCGTGATCGCTGGATCGCTTGCGACGCCAGCCTTTGCCCAGAAAGGCCTCGCCGCGGAAAGCGCGCGGATCAACGCGCTCATGGGCGCCGGCAAATATTCGGAAGCGCTTCCGCTCGCGCAGGGCATGGTGGCGAGCCTGGAGAAGAGCGACAACGGCCGCGAGCTTGCCGCCGCGCTCAACAATCTCGGTCAGGTCTATGCCGGCCAGGGCCGCGACGATCTGGCCGAGCCGCTCTACAAGCGCGCCATCGCGCTGATGGAAAAATCGCTCGGTCTCGACACGCCGCTGCTTTCGGCCGAGCTGACCAATCTCGCCGCGCTCTATCAGCGCCAGGGCCGCTTCGCTGAAGCCGAGCCGCTGTTCAAGCGTGCGCTGGCCGTCAGCGAGAAGGGCCTGTCGCGCGAGCATCCTGATGTCGGCCGTGCCCTCAACAATCTCGCCACGCTCTACGTCAAGCAGGAACGGCAGGCCGAGGCGGAGCCGCTGTTCCAGCGAGCGCTCGCGATCTATCAAAAGGCCGCCGGACCCGAGCATCCCGCGGTCGCCACCGTCCTGAACAATATCGGTCAGGTCGATCGCGACCTCAATCGCGATGCGGATGCCGAGGCGCCGATCAAGCGCTCGCTCGCCATCCGCGAAAAGGTGCTGGGCCCCGATCATCCCGATGTTGCGCGCTCGCTGAACAATCTCGCCGGGCTCTACGAGCATCAGAAGCGCTACGCCGATGCCGAGCCGCTCTACCGCCGCGCGCTTGTCATTCGCGAGCGTGCGCTCGGACCGGATCATCCTGATGTTCTGACCTCGACCAGCAATCTCGCCTATTTCCTCTATGTGTCCGGGCGCACCGCCGACGCGCTGCCGCTCGCGGAACGGACGCTCAGCAGCGATCGCGCGCAGCTGCGCGTGGTGCTGCCGATCCTGTTTTCCGCGCGCCAGCAACATCTTTTGCCGGATGACAAGGCGCTCGACGAGGCATTGGCCGCGATCCAGCGCGGCACGCAATCGTCCGCCGCCTCCGCCGTGAACAAGCTCGCGGTGCGGCTTGCCGCCGGCAGCGACCGGCTCGCCGAGCTCGTGCGCAAGGATCAGGATCTCGGGTCCGAATCCGAGGCGCTCGACAAGGCAATCGTCTCGGCGGTGTCCAAGCAAGCCGGGCAACGCGACCTCGCGGCCGAGCAGCGCAGCCGTGCCCGGATCGGTGCGATCGCAAACGAGCGCGCCGGCCTGCAGAAGACCCTCGCCATCGAGTTTCCCGATTATGCCTCGCTTTCCAATCCGCTGCCGCTCGCGGTGAAGGACATCCAGCCTTTGCTGTCGGCCGATGAGGCGATGACGATCTATTCCGTCGTCGACAAGCAGAGCTATGTCATCGCGATCACACGCGAGGGCACCGACTGGAAGGAGATTTCGCTCGGGGCGGATGCGTTGGCGCAGAAGGTGGCTGCATTCCGAAAAGGGCTCGACGTCGGCAAGGCCCGCGACGCCTCCGGCAAATCGGGACTGTTCGACCTCGCGCTCGCCAACGATCTCTATGCCGCGCTGCTCGGCCCGGTCGAGCCGCTGACCAGGGACAAGCGCAACCTGCTCGTGGTGCCTTCGGCTGCGCTGACCGCATTGCCGTTTCATCTGCTCGTCACGGAGAAGCCGCCGGCTGCCATCCCCGACACGTTCGAAGGCTATCGCAACGCCGCCTGGCTGTTGCGGCGTCAGGCCGTCTCTGTGCTGCCGTCGGTGATCAGCCTGAAATCGCTGCGTGCGTTTGCGCGCCGGGATCAGGGCGTGAAGCCGATGACCGGCTTCGGCGATCCCGTGTTCAACCCTGCGGCCGAAGGGCCGGCCGATCGTCGCGCCGCAGGCGGCAAGGTTGCCGCACGCAGCATCGCGACGATCGCCTACACCGACTTCTGGCGTGGTGCCGGCGTCGATCGCGCGCGGCTCGCGCAGGCGCTGCCGCAATTGCCCGACACCGCCGACGAACTGAACGCGGTGGCCAAGGATCTCGGCGCGCCCGAAGGCGATATCCATCTCGGCCGCGACGCCAGCGAAACGACGCTCAAGCGTGCAGCGCTTGCTCAATACAGCATCATTTACTTTGCCACCCACGGCCTCGTTGCAGGCGACGTCAAGGGACTGGGTGAGCCCTCGCTTGCACTCTCGATCCCCGATCAGCCGTCCGAGCTCGACGACGGCCTCTTGACCGCGAGCGAGGTTGCGCAGCTCAAGCTCAATGCGGATTGGGTTGTGCTGTCGGCCTGCAACACCATCGCCGGTGACAAGCCCGGCGCAGAGGCGCTCTCGGGGTTGGCGCGCTCGTTCTTCTATGCCGGTGCCCGCGCGCTGCTGGTCTCGCATTGGGCAGTGGATTCGGAAGCTGCTACCCGCTTGACCACGTCGACTTTCGCCTTGCTCAAAAACGAACCAAAAATCGGTCGTGCCGAAGCATTGCGCCGTGCAATGTTAATGTACGTTGATGACACTTCATCGTCGCGCAATGCCTATCCCGCGATGTGGGGGCCGTTCGCGCTGATTGGTGAGGGTGAGGTACGATAGACCTTCCGGCGGGATTGTGCGTCGCAATAACTATGAATAACGCTGAATCCTGCATTTGGTTGCGCGATCATTTGCGATTTTTTGATGCGCCTGCTCAGAGCTGACATGCGCGACGTTTGGCGCGGTCCTTGAATAAACCAAATCCTGCGGGATCAGCTTGGCAACGCCTGCGTTCATCAGTATTAGGTCGTTCAGCCGAGGCCGGATGGTCTGTAATTCACGGTGACTGCGATGGCGCCAAAGCTTGATCGCGCTGAGTGTCGCGGGTTCTAGGAGGATTTTTTCGTGCAAGAGACGGGCGTGCGCAACGGTGCCTTCGGCGCCGACAAATTCGGCTTAAAGAATCTCAAGCAGGTTCACTGGAACCTCGGTGCGCCGCAACTCTATCAATACTCGCTCACAGCGGGCGAGGCGGTGCTCTCCGCCGACGGCGCGCTGTGCGCCGACACCGGCGAGTTCACGGGCCGCAGCCCGAAGGACAAGTTCACCGTGCGTGACGCCACCACCGACACGAAGATGTGGTGGGCCGGTAACCAGTCGATCACCGCAGAGCAGTTCGAGACGCTCTACCAGGACTTCCTCAAGCACGCCGAAGGCAAGAGCCTGTTCGCGCAGGACCTCTATGGCGGCGCCGATCCGGCCTACCGGATCAAGACGCGCGTCTTCACCGAGCTCGCCTGGCACTCGCTGTTCATCCGCACGCTCTTGATCCGCCCCGAGGCGGTCGAGCTGTCGAGCTTCGTGCCCGAGCTCACCATCATCGACATGCCGAGCTTCCGCGCCGATCCGAAACGTCACGGCGTGCGCTCGGAGAACGTCGTCGCGATCGATTTCGCCCGCAAGATCGTCCTGATCGGCGGCTCCTACTATGCCGGCGAGATGAAGAAGTCGGTCTTCACCACGCTGAACTACTACCTGCCCGAGCGCGGCGTGATGCCGATGCACTGCTCGGCCAATGTCGGCGCCAAGGGCGATACCGCGATCTTCTTCGGCCTGTCGGGCACCGGCAAGACCACGCTGTCGGCCGATCCGAACCGCACGCTGATCGGTGACGACGAGCATGGCTGGGGCCCGAACGGCGTCTTCAACTTCGAAGGCGGCTGCTACGCCAAGTGCATCAAGCTGTCGCAGGAAGCCGAGCCGCAGATCTATGCTGCGTCGACGCGCTTCGGCGCCGTGCTCGAGAACTGCGTGCTCGACGAAGACACCCGCGTGGTGGATTTCGACGACGGCTCCAAGACCGAGAACACGCGCTCGGCCTATCCGCTCGACTTCATCCCGAACGCTTCGCGCACCGGCCGCGCGCCACAGCCGAAGAACGTGGTGATGCTCGCGGCCGACGCCTTCGGCGTGCTGCCGCCGATCGCAAAGCTTTCGCCGGCGCAGGCGATGTATCACTTCCTCTCCGGTTACACCGCCAAGGTCGCCGGCACCGAACGCGGTCTCGGCAACGAGCCGCAGCCGGAGTTCTCGACCTGCTTCGGCTCGCCCTTCCTGCCGCTTGATCCGTCCGTCTACGGCAACATGCTGCGCGACCTCATCGCCCAGCACAATGTCGATTGCTGGCTGGTCAACACCGGCTGGACCGGCGGCAAGTACGGCGTCGGCTCGCGTATGCCGATCAAGGTAACGCGCGCGCTGCTCACCGCCGCGCTCGACGGCTCGCTTCGCAACGTCGAATTCCGCACCGACAAATATTTCGGCTTCGCTGTCCCCACCGCGCTGCCGGGCGTGCCGAACGAGATCCTCAACCCGGTCAACACCTGGAAGGACAAGGACGAGTTCGACAAGACCGCACGCGCGCTGGTCGGCATGTTCCAGAAGAACTTCGCCAAGTTCGAAGCCCAGGTCGACGCCGAAGTGCGCGCGGCTGCTCCGGACGTGAAGATCGCAGCGGAGTAAGTTCGCATCCCCTGAAATACGAAAGGGCGGCCGTGAGGCCGCCCTTTTTGTTTGTGGCACGATCTCTCCACGCCGTCATTGCGAGCCAACGGGTCCGCGCGAAGCGCGGCCCGATGACAGGCTCCGCGAAGCAATCCAGGCTGTCTCCGCGGAAACAGTCTGGATTGCTTCGTCGCCAGCGCAAAATTGCTTCGCAATTTTGTCGCGGGCTCCTCGCAATGAGGAGGTTGCGGAACCAGCTACGCCTTGAAATACGCGATCTGCGTCGTCGTCGCGAGCAGCCGTCCGTTCGGCGACCACAGCTCGGCGTTCTGATCGGCGTAGCTCTTGTGCATGATCTTCGAATCGGCCGTCGCCAGCACGCGTGTGATGTTTTCGGCGGCGAGCTCTTCGCTGTCGGTGTGGAAATAGGTCGTCAGCGACACCGTGCCGAACGGCACCAGCTCGCGCCGCGCGTGGAAGATGCGGCCGAAGAAGGCATCCGACATCGACATCAGCGACGGCATGTCGAGCTTGCGCGGCGTGCGGTCGCTGATCCAGATCTTCGAATAGGTGCTGGCAAGCTCCGCCTGCGGCGGGCCGAGCCGCATCTCGCCTTCGACGAAGCGGAATTCGTACTGGTTGGCCCAGGACGCCGAGATCTTGGGGAACGGCAGCGTCTGTTCGAACGGCTTTGTTTCGGGATATTGCGCCACCCTGTGCTCCCAGGACGGCCGGCGCTCGGCGAACACGGCGGTGGCGAGTGTGGCAACCTCGCCACCGCCCTGCGACAGTTCGACGCTCCAGTGCTGGCTGGAGCGATTGGCCTTCACCAGGCGGATGTCGAGATCGAACGGGCCTTTGGCGATCGGCGCGCAGTAATTGACGGTCAGCGCTAGCGGATCGCCGGCGGCTTGCGGGTGCTCGATCAGCGCGCGCAGGATCGTTGCAGCCGTGGCGCCGCCGAACGGGCCGACAAAGGCCCAGTAATCGTCGCTGGTGTGCCCCTGCCAACTGCTGTCACCCGCGGTGATGCGCGTGGCGTCGTCGAACGGGTGCGGAAGTTTTGCGTGCATTGTAGTCCTCGGTGTCTCCCCAAACGTCATTGCGAGCGCAGCGAAGCAATCCAGACTATTTCCGCGGAGACAGTCTGGATTGCTTCGTCGCTGCGCTCCTCGCAATGACAAGCGGTGCGCTGACGGTCATCATATGACAGTCGGCACCGTCTTGTTCAATGACGTCCGAGATAATGGAAGTCCGTGCCGCGGAAATATCAACCGGCGACGTCGCGCAGGTCAGGCAGCAGCGGCGTGGTCGGATTGACCGGCACGTTCCAGATCTCCTCGGCATATTCGCGGATGGTGCGGTCCGAGGAGAACCACGCCATGCGCGCGACGTTGAGGATGGAGGCGCGCGTCCACGCCGGCGCCACCTGCCAGCGTGCATCGACCGCGCGCTGCGTCTCGTAATAGGAATCGAAATCGGCGCTGACCATGTAATGGTCGAGATAACGCAGCGCATGCGCGATCGATTCGAAGCGGCCGGGATCGCCGGGCGAGAACTCGCCGGCGCCGATCGCGTTGATGGCGCGCTGGAGCTTCGGCGATCTGCGGATCACGTCGGAGGCGTCCAGCCCCTGCTTGCGCCGGATCATGACGTCGCCGGCCTCCATGCCGAAGATCGCGATGTTCTCCGTGCCGACATGGTCGCGGATCTCGATATTGGCGCCGTCCAGCGTACCGATGGTGATGGCGCCGTTGAGCGCCAGCTTCATGTTGCCGGTGCCGGAGGCTTCCATGCCGGCGGTCGAGATCTGCTCGGACAGATCGGCCGCGGGAATGATCACCTCCGCGAGGCTGACATTGTAGTCGGGCAGGAAGACGACCTTCAGCTTGCCGCCGATCGCCGGGTCGTTGTTGACGACCTCGGCGACGTCGTTGATCAGCTTGATGATCAGCTTGGCGTAGCGGTAGCTCGCCGCCGCCTTGCCGGCGAAGATCTTCACCCGCGGCACCCAATTGCCGTTGGGATCGTCCTTGATCGCCTGGTACAGCGCGACCGTCTCGATGACGTTGAGGAGCTGGCGCTTGTATTCGTGGATGCGCTTGATCTGCACGTCGAACAGCGCGCTCGGGTCGACCTTGATGCCGAGCCGCTCGCCGATCAGGCGCGCCAGCGCGGTCTTGTTATGGTGCTTGACGCTGCGGAATTTCTTCTGGAATTCGACGTCGCTGGCGCGCGCCTCGATCAGCGAGAGCTGGGTCGGGTCGTCGAGCACGGCGTCGCCGCAGGTCTCGCGCAACAAATCGGTCAGTTTCGGGTTCGCCAGCATCAGCCAGCGGCGGAAAGTGATGCCGTTGGTCTTGTTGGTGATGCGGCCGGGATAGAGATGGTTGAGGTCGTGGAACACGGTCTCGCGCATCAAATCCGAATGCATCGCCGAGACGCCGTTGATGCGATGCGAGCCGACGAAGGCGAGTTGGCCCATGCGCACGCGGCGGCCGCTCTTCTCGTCGATCAGCGAGACCGAGGCGCGGAAGTCGATGTCGCCGGGCGCGCGCGCTTCGGCGAGCGCCAGATGCTGCACGTTGATACGGTAGATGATCTCGAGATGCCGCGGCAGCAGCTTCTCGAACAGCTCGACCGGCCAGGTCTCCAGCGCCTCGGGCAGCAGCGTGTGGTTGGTGTAGGAGAGGGTGGCGACCGTGATCTTCCAGGCCTCGTCCCAGCGGAAATTGTGGAGGTCGACGAGGATGCGCATCAGCTCGGTGACGGCGAGGCTCGGATGGGTGTCGTTGAGCTGCACCGCGACCTTGGAGGACAGGCTGCGCAACTGGCCGTCGGAGGCGAGATGCCGCTTGACCAGATCCTGCAGCGAAGCCGAGACGAAGAAATATTCCTGCCGCAGCCGCAGCTCGCGGCCCGCCGGGCTCTCGTCGTTCGGATAGAGGAATTTGCAGATCGCTTCCGCGCGCGACTGCTCGGCGCTGGCGCTGACATAGTCGCCCTTGTTGAAGGCGTCGAGCTTGAGCGGATCGGGCGAGCGCGCCGACCACAGCCGCAGCGCATTGACGTGCTGGCCGCGCCAGCCGACGATCGGCGTGTCATAGGCGATCGCCAGCACGGTCTCGCTCGCGTGCCAGATCGCCCGGTCGCGGCCCTTGTCATCGACATGCTCGACGCCGCCGCCGAAATTGATGTCGTAGATCACTTCCGGCCGCTGCAATTCCCAGGGATTGCCGAAGCCGAGCCATTCGTCGGGATATTCCTGCTGCCAGCCCTGATTGATGATCTGGCGGAACAGGCCGAAATCGTAGCGGATGCCGTAGCCGATCGCGGGGATCGACAGCGTCGCCATGCTCTCCATGAAGCAGGCGGCGAGACGGCCGAGACCGCCATTGCCGAGCGCCGCATCCGGCTCGCATTTGCGCAGCTCGGGCAGCGAGACACCGAGATCTCCCAGCGCGACGTCGAAGATCCTCAGCAGCCCCATATTGTTCAGCGCGTCGCTGAAGAGACGCCCGATCAGGAATTCGAGCGAGAGATAATAGACGCGCTTGCGGCCCGCATCGTAGCTGCGCTTCTCGGCCGTGAGCCAGCGATGCACGATGCGGTCGCGCAGCGCCAACGCGGCGGCCTGGTACCAGTCATGCTTGGTCGCCATACCGGCGTCCTTGCCGATGGCAAGGCGCAGCTTCGCCAGGATCGCGCCCTTGATCTCGGCCAGCGCCAGTTCGTCGATGGGCTGGTCGGAGGCGGGCAAATTTGGCTGGAACGATTGATCTTGCAAGGCCGTCACTTCCTGGTCGCGAAAACAAACACCACTCACCCTAAGCGTCTTGCCGCTGCACCGGAACCATCGCTGGTGCGGCCGTGCACTGCGCTGGCGTAAAATTATGCAAGGAACGGGCCGCTTTGGGAACCCGGAGGAGCACGGAGAAACCGGGATTCGGTGCTAGATTGCGGGCAGATTCAGCCATCAGTGTGGAGGAAGTCCATGAGACTGCTGACGGGACTGCTGACGCGATTGCTGATCGAAATCGCCGCCGCCGCTCTGCTCGTCGTCTGCATCGCCGCATCCAGCGCCGCGTTCGCGGCCGGCAAATCCGGCCGCAGTGCCGATGGCTTGAGCTGCGCCTTCACCGTCCCGCAGAACGCATCCCCCGCCGCCCGCTGCGCTGCGATCAAGCGCCAATGCGGCGGCAAGTTCTACGCAAATGCCTGCGGCGACAGGCTGGTGGCGAACTGAGGTGCGAGCTCAGGCCGCCTTCGCCTGCACCGCATCGCAGAACTCGGCGAGCCGATCGGCAAGGCGCAGCGTGGCCGGGCTTGCATCCGGTGAGGCCATCAGCGCCACCTCGGTTCTGTTGATTGGTGCAAAGCCGTCCTTCGCGGTCAGCACGCGATGATCGGACTGGATCGACATCTCGGACAAAATGCTAAGGCCCATGCCGGCGGCGACCGCGGCCTGGATGCCGGCAAGGCTCGATGACGAATAGGCCATGTGCCAGGCGCGCCCGGCGCTTTCCAGTGCGTGGATGGCGCCGGCGCGATAGAGGCAGCCGAGTGGAAAGCCGATCAGCGGCACTGACGATGCGGTGACGTCGACCGGATGGCTCTTGCTGGTGACCCAGTGCACCCGCTCCGGCCACACCGCGATTGCGCCCTTTGCACCGGCCTCGCGCTTGAACAGCGCAAGGTCGAGCTCGCCGCGTTCGAGATCGCGGGCGAGGTTCTTGCTCTGGTCGGCGCGCACGTCCAGCCGCAGGCCCGGATGCGAGCGCGAGAACGCGCCGAGAAGTTTTGCCAGCCGATACGCCGCGAAATCCTCGGGGATGCCGAGCCGGATCGCGCCTTCGCTGTCGGGCTCGCGCAGCACGTCACGCGCTTCTTCGGCGAGCGTGAGCAGCCGCCGCGCATAGGACAGCAGCCGCTCGCCGGCTTCAGTCGGGCGCACGTCCTTGCCGTCCCGGTGCAGCAGCACCTGGCCGACGTCCTCCTCCAGCCGCTTGATCTGCTGGCTCACGGTCGATTGCGTGCGGTGGACGCGTTCGCCGGCGCGGGTGAAGCCGCCGGCCTCGACCACCGAGACGAAGCTGCGCAGCAGCTCAAGATCGAGCATGTCTGCCTCCATTCGAAAATCCACTGACAGGAAGTTAATCATTTAATTTCCAAATGACAAGCAGGCTCCCTAGATCGAGGGTCAGAAGAAAACATCCGAGAATGCCCTCATGTCCCTCGCCACCTCGCTTCCCGCCCCCCGCAGCCGCTTCAACACGCTGCCGCTCGCCATCGGCCTGTTTTGCCTGCTCTGGAGCTATGCCTTCGTCGCCGGCAAGATCGGCGTCACCCATTGCCCGCCGCTGATCCTGCTCGCCGCGCGCTTCTCGCTCGCCGGCATCTTGATCCTCGGGGCGACGCTGGTGCGCGGCGACGGCTGGTCGCTGTCCTGGCGCGATGCCGCGATCTTCGCGGTGCTCGGCATCGCCAACAACGCGCTGTATCTCGGGCTCGGCTATACCGGTCTGCAATCGGTCTCCGCCGGCCTCGGCGGCCTGATCGTCTCGGCCAATCCGGTGTTCACCGCCGCGCTTGCCGCATTGTTGCTCGGCGAAGGCATGACCTGGCGCAAGGCGAGCGGCCTGCTGCTCGGCATCATCGGCGTCACCCTGATCGTCTGGCACCGCCTCGCGGTCGGCACCGACTCGCTTCACGGCATCATTTTTACGTTGGCCTCGCTCGCCTCCATCGTCGCGGGCACGATCCTGTTCAAGCTGCTGGCGCCGAAGGGGTCCTTGTGGATCGGCAACGGCGTGCAGAATCTCGCTGCCGGCATCGTGCTGACGCCGGTCGCGCTCACCTTCGCCGATGTGCATGCGATCGACTTTACGCCGAGTCTGATCGGCGCCTTCGCCTTCCTCGTGCTGGGCGGCTCGATCCTCGCCTACTGGCTCTGGTTTCATCTCCTGAAAGTGTGTGGCGCGACCGCTGCCAGCGCCTATCATTTCCTGATGCCGCCGCTCGGCATGCTGTTCGCCTTCATCGTGCTCGGCGAGCATGTCGAGGCCCGCGACTTGCTCGGGATCATTCCAGTGGCGCTCGGCATTTACCTGGTGACGCGGCCGGCCAAGCCGGTCGCGTAAGAGGAGTTGTCTCATGCCCATTTCCATCACGCTGATCGGCGGCCCCACCGCGCTGATCGAGATCGACGGCTTCCGCCTGCTCACCGATCCCACCTTCGACGCGCCCGGCGCCTACCAGCTCCCGCATGTGAAGCTGGAGAAGACGATCGGCCCGGCTCTCAAGGCCGATTCGATCGGCCCGATCGATGCCGTGCTGCTCAGCCACGACCAGCACTCCGACAATCTCGACAATTCCGGCCGCGACTATCTGCTCAAAGCGCCGCGCGCGCTGACGACCGAGGCCGGTGCAAAACGGCTCGGCGGTCATGTCGAGGGCCTCGCGCCCTGGGCGACCGCGCATCTCAAGGACGACGACGGCAACACCCTGACGATCACCGCGACGCCAGCGCGTCACGGCCCGGCCGGCATAGAGCTGCTGTCGGGCGACGTGATCGGCTTCGTGGTGACCTCGAGCCGGAAGGATACCAGCGCGGTCTATATCAGCGGCGACACCACCTGGTTCGACGGCGTCGCCGAGGTCGCGCGCCGCTTCAAATGCGGCGTTGTGATGCCGTTCGCGGGGGCGACGCAGACGCGCGGGCCGTTCCACCTCACCATGGATACCAACGACACCATCGAGACCGCGCGCGCCTTTCCCGATGCGATGATCGTTCCGGTTCATACCGAAGGCTGGGCGCATTTCCGCCAGAACGGCGAGGATCTGCGCAAGACCTTCGACGTGCTCGGCTTCGGGACGCGGCTGCGGCTGCTGGAGCCGGGCGTGCCGACGGTGATCGAGGCGCCGTGACTGTCGCAGCCGTCATTGCGAGCCAACGGGTCCGCGCGAAGCGCGGCCCGATGACAGGCTCCGCGAAGCAATCCAGAATCTTTCCGCGGGAGGCAGTCTGGATTGCTTCGTCGCCAGCGCAAAATTGCTTCGCAATTTTGTCGCGGGCTCCTCGCAATGACGAAGGCTAGTCCTTCCTGAAAACGATCGACGCCATCCAGCCCGTCATCAGCGCCATGGCCGCGACGGCGAGGCCATAGATCAGGCCGTTCTGTCGCGCGGTCGTCGCGACGAACTGCTCGAAGCCGACCTTGACGATCTCGAAGGCGGTCTCGGTCTTGGTGATCAGGGCGCCATTCGCGAACAATTTGATCTCGACCTCATAGGTGCCGATCGGCACCTCCGCCGGCAGCGGAATGCCGGTGCGGAACAGCGTCGGGGTCAGGAACGTCACTGCGCTGGCGTCCTCGCGATAGAGGCCGCGCTGGGTGCGCAGGCGAATGAAGGCCGAGCGGAACGCGTCATTCGGCACCACATCGGCATAGTCGCCGCTGACGCGCTGGGTCAGCAGCACGTTGTTCAGCCCGATCTGCTGGCGCCGCGCGATCTCGGGCGAGGTGATGAGGTCGAACGGCCGGTTGGCGAACAGCGCCAGATAGCTCGGCACCTCCAGGAACTGGCGATAATCCGCGTTGATCCAGATGCCGAATTTGCGCTCCTTGCGCCGCGTCACCATGTCGGCGCGCGGGCCCATCACGGTGACGACGAGATCGTAGGCCGTGCGGTCGGCGGGCGTCGTGGCGTCCTTCTCGACCGAGCCGAACAGCACCAGTTCTTCGCCGGAATAGTTCGGCGTCACGGTGACACGATGGTTGGAGACCGACACGATCAGCCGCTCGGCCTGCGCGACTGATCCGAGCAGCAGGATGAGGAGACTTGCGAGAAGCGCGCGCCTCATCCGCTCACCCCTAACTCGCGGATGGTGAAGAGATCCTCGGGGCGGATCACCAACTCGATCGCGAAGCGGACGCCGACCGAGAGGATCAACAGGCCCAGCAGCAGCCGGAGTTGCTCGCCGCGGATCTTCTGGCCGGCGCGGGCGCCGAACTGCGCGCCGGTGACGCCGCCGACCATCAGGATCAGCGCCAGCACGGCGTCGACGAGGTGATTGGTCACCGCATGCAGCATGGTCGCGAACAGCATGGTGACGAGGGTGAGCACCATCGACGTCCCGATCACCGTCGAGGTCGGCACCCGCAACAGATAGATCATGATCGGCACCAGGATGAAGCCGCCGCCGATCCCCATGATGGCGCCGATGAAGCCGATCACGATGCCGACGATCACGACCGGGATCACCGAGAGATAGATCTTCGAGCGCTTGAATCGCATCTTCAGCGGCAGGCCGTGGATCCAGCTATGCGTGCGCCGTGGTGGCACCGCGCCGCGCCGGGTTCGCATCAGGGCGCGCAGGCCCTCCGAGAACATCAGGCTGCCGACCGTGGTGAGCAGCACCACATAGGACAGCGCGATCATCAGATCGAGCTGACCGAGGGCGCGGAGCTGCGTGAACGTCCACACGCCGAGCGCTGTCCCGGTCACGCCGCCGCAGAGCAGGACGCTCGCCAGCGCCGGATCGATCGCGCGCCGCCGCCAATAGGTCAGCGCGCCGGAAAAGGATGAGGCCGCGATGTGGCTCGCGACGGAAGCGACCGCGACCGCCGGCGTGATGCCGATGAAGATCAAGAGCGGCGTCATCAGGAAGCCGCCGCCGATCCCGAACATGCCGGAGACGAAGCCGACCGCCGTGCCCATCGCCAGCACCAGGAAGACGTTGACCGGAAGATCGGCGATCGGGAGATAGAGCTGCATTGAACCACGCACCGGCGAGACGGAACGACTAGCGCGGAATGCTCGCGGGAAGGTCGGAACGATTGCCGCGTCTTTCAATAGCGGAATTTGAGGCGGGGCGCGCTCAGGAACTTTGGGCGTGGTGAATGGGTATGAAGCAGTCGTAGCGACGATGGAGGTGCGCTCCCTCCTCCGCTTGCGGGGGAGGGTTGGGGAGAGGGTGTCTCCGCAGTGAGACTCCCCAAGAGGAGAAAGCCCTCACCCGGCGCTATGCGCCGACCTCTCCCGCAAGCGGGAGAGGTGCACCGAGCCCGTGGCTCGCTTGGTCGGATTTAGAGCTCAGTGCGCCGCCGAGGCCGAGCGCTTGGTCGCGACCGGCTTCGGCGCGGGCTTCGCGTTCGCCTGCGGCGCGCTGTCCCAGCCGCCGTTCGGGGCGGGAACGTTGACGGCATCGTCGGGCTGCGGCTCGGCGCTGAAGGTCTGGATCGCGAGCTTGGCGGCGGCGAGCGATTGCGGGTCGAGGCGCTTGGCGACGTCGTCGCGTTTGCCGGCCGCGTCGGCATCGCCCTGGGCAGCCGCCAGGCTGAACCATTTGTAGGACTCGGCGAGGTTCTGCTCGACGCCGATACCGCGGGCATAGAGGATGCCGAGATTGAACTGGCTGTCGGCGACGCCGCGATCGGCGGCTTTGCGGAACCACTGCGCCGCGCTCTTGTAATTGGCGCCGCGTCCGCCGCCGTCGGCATCGAGCACCGCGAGATTGTGCATCGCCTTGGCGTTGCCGCGCTCGGCGGCCTGCGTGTAGTAGCGGCGGGCGATGTCGGCGTCCTTCTTCACGCCGAGGCCCTTCTCATAGAGCGTGCCGAGGCGGAAGGTCGCGGGCACGACACCGGCCTGCGCCGCGCGGTCATACCACTTCGCCGCTTCGTCATAGTTCGCGGCCACGCCCTTGCCTTCGGCAAAGCGCACGCCGACCTCGTAGGCCGCGGTGGCATCGCCCTTCATCGCGGCGGTGCGCAGGCCGGGGCCGCCGATGCCGTCGGGCAGCTTCTCGCTCGGCGGCACCTGGACCATGCTCAGCCTGGCACGGCTGGCGCCGGACAGCGCACCGGTGACCTCGCTGGAGGCAGCAGGCGGCGGCGCGACCGGAGCCGGAGCGGGCGGGATTTCGACCGAAGCCGAGTTCCCGGCGTTCGCGGGCAGCGACGGCGCGGAATTGTTCTGGGACTGCTTCCCGATCGGCGTCGGCGAGGTCATCGACGGCGTGATCTGCTCGGGCACAGCAGGCTTGCTCTCGACCGGGGGCGGCGCGGGTCGCGGCGCCGGCTCGCTGGCCGAATTCTCCATCGCCTGCGGCGCCGGCGGCGCGCCGCCGCCGTCGAGCAGGGTCATCGCCATCTTGAAGGTGCCGAGTACGATCACGACCACGCTCGCGCCGACCAGCAGCGAGCGGATCTTCGAGGTGATGGTCGAGCTGCCTGCCTGGGCTTGGCCCTTGTCCTTGCCCTTGTCCTTGGCGCGCGCAGCGATCGCGGCCTTGACGCCGCGGGCGGGCTTCTCGGGCGGTTGCGCGGCCGCGGCCTGCGCGGCACGGCGCGCGGCGGCGATGAAGCTCGACGACGACACCGGCTCTTTCGGCGCGGCCGGGATTTCGCTGATAGCGTTCTCGGAAGCGGCAATGCGCTCCGAAGGCGTGGCAACGCGGCCGCCCGGCCGGGTGCCCGGCTCGAGCGGATGATCGGGCGGCAGCTCCGGCGCGATCGCAGCGCGCGCGGGCGCCGTATGCGGCTCCAGGATCTCGCTGATCGCGCGCGGCGGAACGGGCGCGGCCACCGGCACCGGCGGCGGTGGCGCGACTGGTGCTGCGGCGTGGAATTCGCGCGGCGCGGCGACGAAGGCGGACTGCGCCGGATGTTGAGCGGCGGCCGGGTTCGGCAGCTCGGGCTTCGGATCGTATTTCGGCTGCTGCGGTGCCTGCTGCCGCGGCTCGCGCGCCATCGGCGCGTGCTCCATCGGCGCGGCCATCGGCATCGCCATGGGTTGAGGTGCAGGCGCCGGCGGCGCGCTGCGAACCGCGCGCAGATCGCCTTCGATCATCGAGAGGCGATCGACGACGTGGCCGAGCGCGCTGTGGACGGCGTCGAGCGAGTCCTGGGTGCTGCGGTTGGTCTCGGCCTGGCTGAAGCGGATGTCGGAGAGTTCGCGCTTGACCAGATCGACCACGCCGGTATCGGCAGGCGGTGCGGAACTGCGGCTCTCGGCGAGAGCCGAATAGGTCGCTTGCTGCCGCTCGAGATGACGCAGGATGTCGTGCAGCCCGTCCTCGACGCGGCTCAGATTGCTGTTGCGCGGATCGGCGGCGGCCTCGATCCGCTCCAGCAGGTACGAGACCCGCTGTTCGAGATGCGCGAAAGTCGAGGCCGAATCGTTGCCGACCTGCATGCGGTCGAAACGATCCGACAGCGCGCGGATCGCGGCTTCGAGATGCTCGGTGCTCTCGGCCGGCTGCGGCCGCTCCCGTGTTTCCAGCGCGGCGGTGAGCGCGGCGATGCGCTGCTCGAGCACCGCAAAGCCGTCGCTGTGGCCGGAGGCGCGGGTGACCTGGTCGACCTTGGACGATAGCAGTTGCACGTCTTCGGACAGACGTGCCAGCGCTTCGTTGGAGGCGACGTTGGAGACGATGCCGCGCAGCGCCGAGATCGCGCTTTCGAGCTGGTGCACCGTCGACGGATCGTCATTGGCGCGCAGGAGCAGGTCGAGCTTGCCGCCGAGATTGCGGATCGCCTCGTCATAGCCGGTGAGCTGCTCGGCCGGCGTCAGCGTGCGTAGCACCTGCTTGATGTCGGACAGTGCGCGCTCGATGCCCGACAGAACCTGGCCGTCGGTGCCGTTGGACCGGGTCTCGTCGATGCGACGGTGCAGCGAGCGGATTTCGTTCTCGATCGATTCGATCGCGCGCCGCGGCATCGCCTCGGTGATGGCGGTCCGGATTTCCGCGAGCTCGCTGCGGAAGGCGTTGATCGCCTGCTCGGTATTGTCAGGGCGCTGCAGCGACTCGATCTGGCTCGTGATCTTGAGCAGATGGCGCTCGAGCGACGAGAAATCCGGCCCCGGCTGGGGTGGCGGCGGAGCATAGGCAGGCGCGTGCGGCGCCGCCATTGGTGTCATGGTCGGCGCGTAAGGAGCAGCGCTGGGCGTAATCGACGGCGCGGCGCGCGGCGGCACATGGCGCGGCACAAAGCCGTCGAGCTCGCTCTGCCGCGCCGTGATCTCGGCGACCGCGACGTCGAACGAAGCAGGGCTCAGGGGAGGCGAGTTGCGATAGACCTGCGCGGCGGCACGCTCGACCGCATCGGCCTGGCGCTGGCGCATTTCAAGGGGGGACGGGGCAGGGGCGGCCGGCCGCGGGGCCTGAGGCTGTTGCGGCTGCTGCGGGCGGGAGATCTGCGACAGGCGCGCATCGAGCCGCGAGATCGCGTCGTTGAGCTGGCGCGCGACGCCCTGCTCGCGCGACACATCCGGGCGCGGCGCGGCGGGCTTTGAAATCCGTTCGATCTGCTGGGTGATCGCATCGAGCCGCTGATGGATGTCGGCGACTTCGCGACTCTCCCCGCTCGGCATCGGGTTCGGCATGTGTTGCGGACGCTGATCCTGACGTTGATCGTAAGGTCCGCGAAAGTTCGGCGGGGCAGTTTCGCCGAGCGTGGAGTTCAGCCAATCGTTGAGTGACATGCCGGCGCGGCGCGCAGCAGCTTCGGCCCGCTCCCGGACGGATGGATCGATGCCGTCAACACTCCACGATACGCGCGAATTCATGACTCTGTCCGGTTCCGACTCCGGCGCCCCACCCGGCGCCTCCAGTCTCCCCACGCGCGCCGGTTGTAAAGACAATCGGATTTGACGCGGGTCGTCTGCCTCGAAAACCGACTTTTTCCTGTTACGGTAAATAACGGGTTAAGGAATGCGGCGCCGGTGGCTTAAAGTTGGGCGGCGGGAACCTGGGGCGGCCTCGCGAAGGTGCGTAGCCCGGATGGAGCGCAGCGCAATCCGGGACCGGCGCCCGTTGCATGAATCCCGGATTTCGCTTCGCTCCATCCGGGCTACGGATCAGCGCTTTTCCTAGCCCTTCTCGCGCTTGCCATCCTCCAGCGTCACCACCGTGCCCTTGCCGCTCATCGCCGAGAGCGCGTCGAGCGCCTCTTCGCAGAAGTCCGCCACCATCTGCTCGTGGCGGGCGCCGAGCTGAAGCAGCAGCAGATTACCGAGGTCGAGCACACCCGACGCCGTCCCTTCCGGGAAACGCTTCTTGAGGATGCGCTCGTAATTGGCGTGGCGGTCGCGGTGGTGCTCCAGTCGGTCCATCAGATCGGTGCGCATGGGCTCGATGTCGATGCTGTCGAGCGCATGCAGCCGGACCAGGAGGTCGTCCTTGATCGAGGGCGGCGTGCTCGGCCGCGCGGCCCAGTGCCGCAGCGCTGTTCGGCCTTCGGGAGTCAGCGTATAGATGAGTTTATTGGGTTTGCCCGACTGCACGACTTCGCGGCCCTGGATGTAGCCGCGGTCGCGCAGCTTGGAGAGCTCGCGGTAGATCTGCTGGTGGTCGGCCTTCCAGAAGAAGCCGATCGAGGAGTCAAATGTCTTGGCGAGCTCGTAGCCCGTCATCGGACGTTCCGTCAGGCATGCGAGGATTGCGTCGCCCAGCGCCATGGCACCAGCTCTCCCTTATAGATAGAGGTCCCGACCAATTGACTTGACTTTATGCGCATTGGTGCATATGCGTCAATGTGCATATGAGGTGGCCCAAGATCGGGGCTTGAGTCCGATCCAAAAACCCAGCGGAATCAACCCCCTCGCTACTGTGCATGGGGTTGTTTTCGAGCTTTTTGCCAAGGCCTTTATCTAGGGAGGCATTCTGACAATGACCGGCCTCGATTCCTGGTACGCCTTCATGAAGTCCCACGACCAGAAGGCGCTGTGGGAGCTGCTCCATCCCGACGCCGTGTTCGAAAGCCCCGTGGTGCATTCGCCCCAGCGCGGCCGCGACATCACCTTCAAATATCTCGCCAGCGCCGAGAAGGTGCTCGGCGGCCCGGGCTTCACCTATGTCGGTGAATGGCGAAGCGCCAACGGCGCCGTGCTCGAATTCAAGAATGTCATCGACGGCATCGAGATCAACGGTGTCGACATCATCACCTTCGACAGCGAAGGACGCATCACAAACTTCAAGGTGATGGTGCGTCCGCTCAAGGCGATCAACATGCTGCACCGCCTGATGGCGGAGCAGCTCGCCGCCCAATCCTAGAGACTTCCATCCTTTCAAGCCCTGCCGGGAGACCGCAATGCCGATCTATAAAGCCCCCGTTGAAGACGTGAACTTCCTGCTCAACGACGTCTTCCAGATCGACCGCTACGACAATCTGGCCGGCTTCTCCGATGCGTCGAGCGACGTGCGCGAAGCGATCCTCGGCGAAGCCGCCAAGCTCGCCGAAGAGGTGCTGCAGCCGCTGAATCGTGTGGGTGATCTCGAAGGCTGCAAGCGCGCCGATGACGGCAGCGTCACCACGCCGAAGGGCTTCAAGGACGCGTTCAAGCAGGTCGCCGAGGGCGGCTGGCTCGGTCTCTCCGCGCCGCAGGAGTTCGGCGGCCAGGGCCTGCCGGTGACGCTCTCGCAGGCGGTCAACGAATTCCAGATCTCCGCCAACATGGCCTTCTCGATGTATGGCGGCCTCACCATGGGCGCGACCGCGGCGCTGCTGGTGCACGGCACGCCAGAGCAGAAGAAGACCTACGTGCCGAAGATGGTCGCCGGCGAGTGGACCGGCACCATGAACCTGACCGAGCCGCATTGCGGCACCGATCTCGGCATGCTCCGCACCAAGGCGGTGCGCCAGGCCGACGGCAGCTTCAAGATCACGGGTACCAAGATCTTCATCTCGGCCGGCGAGCATGACCTTGCTCCGAACATCATCCACCTCGTGCTTGCCCGCATCGAGGGCGCACCCGCCGGCATCAAGGGCGTGTCGCTGTTCGTGGTGCCGAAATTCCTGGTCGATGCCGACGGTTCGGTCGGCGCACGCAATGGCGTCGTCTGCGGCTCGATCGAGCACAAGATGGGCATCCACGGCAATTCCACCTGCGTGATGAACTACGACAGCGCCACCGGCTGGCTGATCGGTGAAGAGAACAAGGGCATGCAGGGCATGTTCGTGATGATGAACGAGGCCCGCCTCGGCGTCGCCGTTCAGGGCCTTGCGCAGTCGGAGGTCGCCTACCAGAACGCGGTCGCCTATGCCCGCGAGCGCATCCAGGGCCGCGCGCTCACCGGCGTCAAGGCGCCGGACAAGCCGGCTGATCCGATCATCGTGCATCCCGACGTGCGTCGCACGCTGCTCTCGATCCGCGCCTTCAACGAGGCCGCGCGCGCCTTCGTGATGTGGACCGCGCTGAAGAGCGACGTCGCTCATCGCTCCGAGGACCCGAAGGACCGCCAGGCCGCCGACGACCACATGGGCCTGATGACTCCCGTGCTGAAGGGCTTCCTCACCGACTACGGCTTCGCCAACGCGGTGCAGGCGCAGCAGATGTATGGCGGCCACGGCTACATTGCCGAGCAGGGCATGGAGCAGTTCGTGCGTGATGCGCGCATTGCGATGATCTATGAAGGCGCCAACGGCATCCAGGCGCTCGACCTCGTCGGCCGCAAGCTGCCGCGTGACGGCGGCCGCGCCATCATGGCGTTCTTCGGCGAGGTCATGGCCTTCGCCAAGGAGAACGGCGGCAACGAGGCGCTCAAGCCCTTCATCGCGCCGCTGTCGGCTTCGCTCGGCCATCTCCAGCAGGCCACGACGTGGCTGATGCAGAACGCGATGGCGAAGCCCGACAATGCCGGCGCTGCCGCAACCGACTACCTGCATCTCTTCGGCTTCGTCGCGCTCGGCTACATGTGGGCGAAGATGGCGAAGGTGACGAATGCCAAGATTGCCGAGGGTGGGGCGACGCCCTATCTCTCGACCAAGCTCGTCACCGGCCGCTTCTTCATGGAGCGCATGCTGCCGGAGACCGCCGCCAATCTCGCGCGCATCCAGGCCGGCTGCGCCACCATCATGGAATTGCCGGCGGAAGCGTTCTGAGAATTCACGCTCGACCCAGGATTCCGACCGCGCGACGGTCATGACAAGATAACTGCAATCAGGAGGCTCCCATGGCAGACGCCTATATTTACGACCACGTCCGAACCCCGCGCGGTCGCGGCAAGGCTGACGGTTCGTTGCACGAGGTGACCGCGCTCGCGCTCGCCACCGTGCCGCTGAAGGCACTGAAGGACCGCAACAACCTGCCGGAAGATTCCGTCGACGACGTCGTGCTCGGCGTGGTCGATCCGGTCGGCGAAGCCGGCAGTGACATCGCGCGCTTTGCCGCACTGAAGGCGGGCCTCGGCGAAGCCGTCCCCGGCGTGCAGATCAGCCGCTTCTGCGCCTCGGGCCTCGACGCCGTGAACTTTGCCGCCGCGCAGGTGATGAGCGGCCAGCATGAACTGGTGATCGGCGGCGGCGCGGAGTCGATGAGCCGGGTCGGCATCGGCGCCTCCGGCGGCGCCTGGCCGATGGATCCGTCGATGGCCGTGCCGGCCTATTTCATGCCGCAGGGCGTCTCGGCCGATCTGATCGCCACCAAATACGGCTTCTCGCGCGACGACGTTGACGCCTATGCCGTGCAGAGCCAGCAGCGCGCCGGCAAGGCCTGGGACGAAGGCCGGTTCAACAAGTCGGTCGTGCCGGTGAAGGACATCAACGGCCTCACCATCCTCGCCAAGGACGAGCACATGCGTCCCTCGACGACGATGCAGTCGCTGGCGCAGCTGCAGCCGGCGTTCACGATGATCGCGCAGATGGGCGGTTTCGACGGCGTCGCCGTGCAGTCGCATCCGGAGATCGAGCGCGTTAATTACGTGCACCACGCCGGTAACTCCTCGGGCATCGTCGACGGCGCCGGCGCCGTGCTGCTCGGCAGCAAGGAGGCGGGCAGCAAGTACGGCCTGAAGCCGCGTGCAAAGATCCGCGCGTTCGCGAATATCGGCTCCGAGCCGGCAATGATGCTGACCGGTCCGGTCGACGTCACCGAAAAGCTGTTCGCGCGCTCCGGCATGAAGAAGTCGGACATCGACCTGTTCGAGCTCAACGAGGCCTTCGCTTCGGTCGTGCTGCGCTACATCCAGGCCTTCGACATCGACAACGCCAAGATCAACGTTAATGGCGGTGCGATCGCGCTCGGCCATCCGCTCGGCGCCACCGGCGCGATGATCCTGGGCACCGTGCTCGACGAGCTCGAGCGCACCAACAAGTCGACCGCTCTCGTCACGCTGTGCATCGGCGGCGGCATGGGCACCGCGACCATCATCGAGCGCGTCTAAGGATAGGGGAGCAACCAACATGGCTTACAAGAACTTCAAGGTTGAGACCGATTCTGACGGCATCGCGCTCGTCACCTGGGACATCCCCGGACGTTCGATGAACGTGCTCGACGAGACCTCGACCAGCGAGCTCGACGCGATCGTCAAGGAAACCACGGCCGACGCCGCAGTGAAGGGCGTCGTCATCACCTCCGCCAAGGAAGCGTTCTGCGCCGGCGCCGATCTGTCCATGCTCGAAGGCATGAACCAGGCCTACGCAAAGGTCTTTAGGGAGCAAGGCGAGACCGCTGCGAACCAAATGCTGTTCGACCAGAGCCGCCGCTTCTCGCTGGTGCTGCGCTCGATCGAAACGTCGGGTAAGCCGTGGGCGGCTGCGATCAACGGCCTCGCGCTCGGCGGCGGCTTCGAGATCACGCTGTGCTGCCACTATCGCGTGGCCGCGGAGAATCCCAAGACGCGCCTCGGCCTGCCTGAGGTCAAGGTCGGCCTGTTCCCCGGCGCCGGCGGTACGCAGCGCGTGCCGCGCCTGGTGCCGCCGCAGGACGCGATGACGATCCTGCTCAAGGGCGACCCGGTCACCGTCGAGAAGGCCAAGGCGCTCAACCTGATTCACGCCATCGTTCCCGCTGCCGATCTCATCAAGGCGGCAAAGGACTGGATCAAGGGCGGCGGCAAAGCCGTCGCGCCCTGGGACGAGAAGGGCTTCAAGCTCCCTGGCGGTCCGGTGTTCTCCAAGGCCGGCATGATGATGTTCCCGGCCGGCAACGCGATCTATCGCCGCGAGACCTACGACAATTATCCGGCCGCACGCGCGATCATGAGCTGCGTCTATGAGGGCCTGCAGTTGCCGATCGACGCCGCGCTTCGTGTGGAGTCGCGCTACTTCACCTCGGTGCTGCGCTCGAAGGAAGCGGCGGCGATGATCCGCAGCCTGTTCCTGTCGATGCAGGAGCTCAACAAGGGCGCGCGCCGTCCGAAGGACGTGCCCGCAACCAAGGTGAAGAAGATCGCCGTGATCGGCGCCGGCTTCATGGGCGCGAGCGTCGGCTACGTCTCGGCCCGCGCCGGCCTCGACGTCGTCCTGATCGATCGTGACCAGGCGAGCGCCGACAAGGGCAAGGCGCATGCGCAGAAGGTGATCGAGGACCAGATCAAGAAGGGCCGCGCCAAGCCTGATGATGCCGAGAAGCTGCTCGCGCGCATCACGCCGACCGCCGACTATGCGGCGCTGAAGGACGTCGACCTCGTCATCGAGGCGGTGTTCGAGGACCGCAAGGTCAAGGCCGAGACTTTCGCCAAGGCGCAGGAGTATCTGAAGCCGGACGTGATCTTCGCGTCGAACACCTCGACGCTGCCGATCACCTCGCTCGCCGAAGGCTTCAAGGACCAGGGCAAGTTCGTCGGCATCCACTTCTTCTCGCCGGTCGAGAAGATGATGCTGGTCGAGATCATTCTCGGCAAGAACACCGGCGACGTCGCGCTTGCGACCGCGCTCGACTACGTCCGGCAGATCGGCAAGACGCCGATCGTCGTCAACGACAGCCGCGGTTTCTTCGCCAATCGCTGCGTCGGCCGTTACGTCGCCGAGGGCAACGAGATGTTCCTCGAAGGCGTGCCGCCGGCGATGATCGAGAACTGTGCTAAGATGGCCGGGATGCCGGTGGGCCCGCTCTCGCTCTCGGATGAAGTCGCGCTCGACCTCGGCCTCAAGATCATGAAGGCGACCGAAGCCGATCTCGGCCCCAACGCCATCAACCCCGATCAGAAGAAGCTGATGGTGGAGATGGTTGAGACGCAAGGGCGCCTCGGCCGCAAGAACAGCAAGGGCTTCTACGACTATCCCGAGAAGGGCAAGGGTCAGAAGAGCCTGTGGCCGGGTCTCTCGGCGTTGCAGCCGAAGCAGCTCGACCCCGACACGCTCGATATCGAGGAGCTGAAGCAGCGCTTCCTGGTGGTGCAGGCGGTGGAAGCCGCGCGCACGGTCGAGGATCACGTCATCACCGATCCGCGTGAGGCGGATGTCGGCTCGATCCTCGGCTTCGGCTTCGCGCCGTTCACCGGCGGCACGCTGTCCTACATCGACTTCATGGGCACGAAGAAGTTCGTCGAGCTCTGCCACAAGCTCGAGGCGAAGTACGGCTCGCGCTTCACCCCGCCGAAACTTCTCGAGGACATGGCGGCGAAGGGTGAAACCTTCTACGGCCGCTTCGCGCCGAAGAAGACGGCGGCCTGATTCGGGCTACGGACCCAAAACGACAAAAGGCCGGATCCTCGATCCGGCCTTTTTGCTTTTGACGACATCATCACGGTTGCGTCAGAACTCTTCCAGGTTGTGGAACCACTCACAGAATCCGCGTAGGAACCGTGGCAGAGTCCCGCTGCCGCGATGTCGCGCAATTGTCATGGGCGCGTCAAAGCAGCGCCCTTCTTTTGCTCGGTCTTGGCACCAGTCTTGCTCCGGGTCAGGGTCACGAACTGGTTGGGACACTTGCCGCCCCATCGGCAAGTCGAAGACGAAAATAAGAAAGTGTCCTTGATGAACTCCTTGGTGCTGCGGAAGACCGCGCTCGCTCGCGATCTCACCGCGAAATATGCCTTTGCGCCCGCAACGGGGCGCGTTGCCTCCCAACAGAAACCGGCGCGCCTGCGTCGCAAGGGGCCCATGCTTTGGGCAGCGCTGGCGTTACTCGTGCTGGCGGCGGATTTTATGCTCGCTTACCTTGCCTGGATCGCCGTCGACTTCGTCATGCGCTGAGACGTGCCGCGCGTGCCGCAGATAGGATGTGGCGAGGTAGGCGAGCTGTGAGGCGACAAGACAGAGCGCAATGACGGCCACGCCCGCCAGCATTCCGAATTCGTAAACGCGAAGAATGATCGCCGACACAATTGCGATGAACGGCGAGATGATGATCAGCGCCCAGATTCTGAAAATGTAGCCTGTCGCTGTTCCCGCCAATGCGCTTGCAGCGATCAGGACGATGGCAATCGTCAAGTTCAACCCCGGTGCGAGCCCACATATCCTCTAAGCAATCCCGCCAAGCTCGCCCGCTTTGCGGGTGGTGACAAGACAGCACTACTTACATTTGGCGAACAGTAGTTCATAGGTCTATTGAGAGGTACTAAATCTGCTCAGAGGTACGATGATCCGGCGCAATGGTTCGCGCCGGCGTTGCCTTGCTGCAGATAAAAGGCCGGATCATTGATCCGGCCTTTGGCTTGTTGCGCGGTGCAAGCGTTCAGGCGGCCTGCGCGAGGCCTTCCTTCTTCAGCGCTTCCTGCACCTGCGGGCGCGCGGCGACGCGGGCCTTGTAGGCGGCGAGGTGGGGCATCGCCGAGAAGTCGAACTTCATCCGGTCGGCCCAGGTCAGCATCGTGAAGAGATAGCCGTCGGCGACGGTGAACTGCTTGCCCATCAGGTAGTCGCGGCTGGCAAGCTGACTGTCGATATATTTCAGCTTGCCCATGACGCGGTCCTTGAAGAACGCCTTGGCCTCGTCGTTCAGCGCCGGCGCGAACAGCGGACCGAAGCTCTTGTGCACCTCCGAGGTGAGGAAGTTCAGCCATTCGAGCAGCTTGTAGCGTTCGGAGCTGCCGTGGGCGGGCGCCAGCGCCTTGCCGGCGGCCTGGTCGGCGATCATCTGGACAATGACCGGGCCTTCGGTCACGATCTCGCCGCTGTCGAGGCCCAGCGCAGGGACCTGGCCCTTGGGGTTCAGCTTCAGATAATCCTCACCATTTTCGAGCTTCTTGGCCCGGATATCTACCTTGACCAGCTCATAGGGCAGGCCGGCTTCCAGGAGCGCGATGTGGGGGGACAGGGAGCAGGCGCCGGGCGAGTAATAGAGTTTCATGGAATTTCCTCCTCTTGATGCTTGGTTAGGGCGAAAGAACGACTACATGCGCCTGCATGGAATAGTCAAGATTGATGCAGGTGCATCGAGTGGGGTAAGAGACGGACGACGAGCTTGAGCGGGACCATGAAACGCAAACCATCGACCGAGGCTACTTCCGCCTGGATCCGCCTGATGCGGGTGCAGAGCCGCGTGCTCGATTGCGTCGAGCAGGACCTGAAGAAGGCGGGGTTCCCGCCGCTGGCATGGTACGACGCGCTGCTCGAACTGTCGCGTGCGCCGTCCGGTGAACTCAGGCCGGTGGAACTCGAGCGGCAGATGCTGATCCCGCAATACTCCACCTCGCGCCTGATTGACCGCCTGGTCGACGAGGGCCTTGCGTCACGGCGCGAATGCAAGATCGACAAGCGCGGCCAGTTCGTCGAGATCACGGAAGCGGGCCGCGAATTGCAGAAGCGGATGTGGGGCGCCTATTCGGCCGCAATCGAGAAATATGTCGGCTCGAAACTGTCCGATGCGGATGCCGTCAAGCTCAGCGGTCTGCTCGACCGCCTGGGCTGCTCGTGCGGCGAGATGAAGCTGCCGCCCGTCGTCCACGCCAACGAAACAACGCCGTCGCGATGATCCCGCGGCAAACCAGCTCGTCCGTGCGCCCGATGGGTTCGCGGACCATCCCCGTCACCCGCGCGCCTTCGATCGAAGCGCCCTTTTGATTAGAGTTTGATATGGCGCGAGACCAGATCGATATGACGCCACTGCAATCGCGCGACGAGCTCGTCGCGTGGTTCGAGGCCGGCTGCAAGCCGCCGTCCGAATGGCGGATGGGCACTGAGCACGAGAAGACGCCGTTCACGCTCGAAGGCCACCGCCCGGTGCCCTACGAGGGCGCGCGCGGGATCGGCGCGCTGCTCGAAGGCATGAAGCTCCTGCTCGGCTGGGAGACGATCATGGAGAAGGGCAACATCATCGGCCTCTACGACGTCACCGGCGGCGGCGCGATCTCGCTGGAGCCCGGCGGACAGTTCGAGCTCTCCGGCGCGCCGGTCGAGAACGTGCACCAGACCCAGAGCGAGCTGATGGCCCATCTGGCGCAGGTGCGCGAGATCGCGACCCCGCTCGGCATCGGCTTCCTCGGTCTCGGCATGACGCCGTCCTGGTCGCGCGCCGACATTCCGGTGATGCCCAAGGGCCGCTACAAGATCATGACCAATTACATGCCGAAGGTCGGCCAATACGGCCTCGACATGATGTACCGGACCTGCACGGTGCAGACCAATCTCGACTTCTCGTCCGAAGCCGACATGGTCAAGAAGCTGCGCGTCTCGCTCGCGCTGCAGCCGGTCGCGACCGCAATGTTTGCCAATTCGCCGTTCACCGAAGGCAAGCCGAACGGCTTCCTCTCCTTCCGCTCCGAGATCTGGCGCGACACCGACAATGCGCGCGCGGGCATGATGCCGTGGGCGTTCGAGGACGGCATGGGGTTCGAGCGTTATGTCGACTACGCGCTCGACGTGCCCATGTATTTCGTCAAGCGCGGCGACGATTACATCGACGTGTCGGGCTCCTCGTTCCGCGCCTTCTTCGAAGGCCGCAACAACAATCTGCCTGGCGAGCGTCCGACGCTGTCGGACTGGGCCAACCATCTCTCGACGATCTTCCCCGAGGTGCGCCTCAAGCGCTATCTCGAGATGCGCGGCTCCGACGGCGGCCCGTGGGGCCGTCTGCCGGCGCTGTCGGCGTTCTGGGCCGGGCTGCTCTACGACGATGTGTCGCTCGATGCCGCATGGGACCTGGTGAAGCACTGGAGCGCGCATGAGCGCCAGGCGCTGCGTGACGACGTGCCGCGCTTCGGTTTCAAGTCGCGGATCAAGGACCGCTATCTGTTCGAGATCGCCAAGGAATGCCTCGTTCTGGCACATGCCGGCCTGCGCCGGCGCGGCCATATCGACCAGCTCGGCCGCGACGAGACGCGGCATCTGGAGCCGCTCGATCGCATCATCGATTCCGGCCGGACCCCGGCCGAGGAGATGCTTGAGAAGTTCAATGGGCCCTGGAAGGGCTCGGTGGAACCGGCCTACGCGGAATACGCCTTCTAGAGCGTTTTCGAGCGAAGTGGACACCGGTTCGCGTAAAGAAAACGCGTCCAAACAAGAAGCTAGAGCTCCGTTCCGATTCCATCGCAACGGAGCTCTAGGTAAATAGGCCAACGACGGGCCATCAGCCGTTCATCGCCCATACAGGTTTGCGGCGATCAAATGACCGGCTGAAAAACCTGAGCGTCGTCAATAACTCGAAAGCTGTTCCGATGGGGAAGGGCCGCCTGTCCGGGGCCGTCATGGCAAAGGGCCTGGCAAGGGGCCTGGTAAGCGTCGTGGCCTGCGTCACGCTGCTTTCGCTCGTGCTTGCGAGCGGGCCTGCGCGCGCCCAGACGGCGTTCGACCGGCCGGGCGGCGACTATTTCAGTCAGCCGGTCACGTCGGGCGATCCCGAGGATTGCGCGCTGCTGTGCGAGCGCGACCGCAAGTGCCGCTCCTGGAGCTTCAGCTATCCCGATATCGACGGCGCCGCGGCGGTGTGCTGGCTGAAGAACACCGTGCCGCCGCGAGTCCCGGGCAATTGCTGCATCTCCGGTGTGCGCGGTGCCGGCGTGATCGAGCCGCGCGTCGAAGGCGTGGAGACGTCGATCGACCGTCCCGGTGGTGACCTGCGCAACTTCGAGCTCAAGGAAGGGGAAGGCGAGGAAGCCTGCAAGGCCGCCTGCACCGCCGACAACAAGTGCCGCGCCTTCACCTATGCCCGCCCCGGCTACACCGGGCGCGAAGCGCGCTGTTTCCTGAAAAAGGAAATCAAGCCGCCGCGCCGGAAGGCGGGGTTTACGTCCGGCGTGGTGCGGTAGGCGCAGCTCCTTCGATTATCATTGCTGTCGTAGGGTGGGCAAAGGCGCGAAGCGCCGTGCCCACGATCTTTCAGCGAATGCAAGAACTCGTGGGCACGCTTCGCTTTGCCCGCCCTACGAGATCTCACTCCGCTGCGATCACCGTGATCTCCGGCCATAACGCTTTCCACCGCGCGGCTTTCGCCGCGTAATTCGCGGCGGAAAAATTCAGCGCCCGGTTGGGCCGCACGATCAGCGCCGCCATGTCGTCGAACCCGTGCGGCGCGTAGACCTGATAGCCATCGCCTGCGCGCCTCACGCCGACTTGCGTGTTCTCCGTCAGGAAGCGGTCGATGCCATCAGTCGAGCGCATCAATGGCGGATAGGGCAGGCCGTGCTTGTCGGGATACCACAGGTGCACGCGCGCCTGGTTGCGGATCTCGACCTTGGCGCCGAGATGCCCGAGCCGCGCATGCATATTCCGGATCACCGCGTCTTCCGCCTCCCAGGAGGTATCGGGATCGAAATAGAAGACGTCATAGTCGGAGATGCCATGGTCGATGGCGCGCTTGGTGATCACGTTCCACACAGTCTGCACCAGGCATCCCGCGACCAGCCACGCATCCGGCAGCGCGAGGCGATGGAGCTCCTCGACGATCGCGGCATTGACCGGATTCGTCAGCGCCAGTGCGAGGAAGCGATCGCGATCCATCGCGGCCATAACCTACAGGCTGGCGTCGAACGCGGCGCGTGCCGCCTTCGAGGCCAGCACACGCCAGCGCCGCCGCAAGAACGGCTCGACGATGGCGCGTTTCGCCTTGGACAGGCGGATCAGCACGATCGGATAGTCGGCATAGTGATCGGTGAAATAGAAGATTTCTGGCTGGCTCTCGACGAGCATCGTGCGCTCGTCGATCGGGACATCAGGAATCACCAGGCTGTCGCCGTCCTCTTTCAGGCGCACCAGCATCTTCTTGCGCACTTTCAGCGCAGGCGTGCCGTAGGAGGTGCCGTCCTCGACCTCCGGCCACGTCAGCGCAAGTTTTCTGACGTCGTCGAAGGTCATTTGGGATCAGCTCAGTGCACGGCGGTAAAGAACCGGGTGAGACGGAAACCGGACAGCCAGGTCCAGACCGGCTGGCCACGGATGCCGAGATCCCAGGAGCCAAGCACGGCATCCGCGCGTCCGACCAGATTGTCGATCGGCAGCATGCCGACGCCGCCGGAGCGCAAGGGCACGCGGCTGTCGGCGGAATTGTCGCGGTTGTCGCCGAGCACGAAGAGATGGCCGGGCGGCACCGTCACCTCGGGCGTATTGTCGAGCGGGCCGTTGTCGCGCATCTTGAAGATCAAATGCGAGACGCCGTTCGGCAGCGTCTCGACATAGCGATGGGCGGGCTCGCTGCCGCCATTGTCGTCCTCGGCCGCGCCAACGCCATCGGGCTTCAGCTCGGCGGGACGGTCGTTGATGAAGAGCTGGCCCTGGCGCATCTGGATGCGGTCGCCGGGCAGACCCACGACGCGCTTGACCCAGGCCTGCGAGCGATCGCCCGGCCAGCGGAACACCACGACGTCGCCCTGCTTCGGCGTTTCGGCGAAGACGCGTCCGGTCTCGGGCAGGTTGATCTGGATCGGCAGCGACGAGGTGCCGTAGCCATAAGGGAATTTCGAGGCGAGCAGCGCATCGCCGATCAGCAGCGTCGGTTCCATCGAGCCCGACGGCACGTAGAACGGCTCGGCGAGCGCGCCCTTGGCGATGAACACGGCGGCGACGATGCCGGCGAGCTGCATCAACTGGCCGCCCCAGCCGCTGCTCTTCCGCTTCGGAGCGGCAGTTACTTTCTCAATGCTCATGCGCCCGTTCCACCCACCGTAATGCGTTCCATCAAAAGCGACGGCTGGCCGACGCCGACAGGCACGCCCTGGCCGTTCTTGCCGCACGTGCCGATGCCGGTATCGAGCGCGAGATCGTTGCCGATCATGCGGATGCGATGCAAGTCGGTCGGCCCGTTGCCGATCAGCATGGCACCCTTCAGCGGTGCGCCGATCTTGCCGTTCTCGATCTTGTAGGCCTCGGTGCACTGGAAGACGTATTTGCCCGAGGTGATGTCGACCTGGCCGCCGCCGAAATTCGCGGCGAACACGCCGTTCTTCACGGAAGCGAGGATCTCTGCGGGATCGCGGTCGCCGGCGAGCATGTAGGTGTTGGTCATGCGCGGCATCGGCACATGGGCATAACCCTGGCGGCGGCCGTTGCCGGTTGGCTTCATGTTCATCAGGCGCGCGTTCTGGCGGTCCTGCATGTAGCCGACCAGGATGCCGTCCTCGATCAGCACGGTGCGGTTGGTCGGCGTGCCCTCGTCGTCGATCGACAGCGAGCCGCGGCGCGAGGCGATGGTGCCGTCGTCGACCACAGTGACGCCTTTGGCCGCGACCTGCTTGCCCATCAGGCCGGTAAATGCAGACGTCTTCTTGCGGTTGAAGTCGCCTTCGAGGCCGTGACCGACCGCTTCATGCAGCATCACGCCGGGCCAGCCGGCCCCGAGCACGACATCCATCTCGCCGGCGGGGGCGGGAATCGATTCCAGATTGACCAGCGCCTCGCGCAGTGCGCCATCGGCGGCGTCGCGCCAGTTCTTGCTCTCGATGAATTCGGCATAGCCGGCGCGGCCGCCATAGCCCTTGCTGCCGCTCTCCTGGCGGTCGCCCTGGCCGGCGACGACGGAGATGTTGACGCGCACCAGCGGGCGGATGTCGCGATAGCTTTCGCCATCGGGCCGCAGGATCTCGACGACCTGCCAGGTCGCGCCCAAGCTGACGCTGACCTGCCGTACCCGCTGATCCTTGTCGCGCAAATAGGCGTCGATCTCGGCGAGCAGCTTGACCTTGGTCTCGAAGCCGGGGGCGTCGAGCGGGTTGTCGTCGCTATAAAGCCGCACGTTGGTATGCGCCGGCGGGGCGGAAAAGCTGCCGGAGTAGCCGCCCCGCACAGCCGCGACCGCGTCGGCGGCGCGAATCAGCGCCGGCAGCGACACGTCGGAGGAATGGGCGTAGCCGACCGCGTCGTCCTTGACGGCGCGCAGTCCAAAACCCTGCGAGGTGTCGTAGGTCGCCTGCTTGAGCCGCCCATTGTCGAACATCAGCGCTTCGGTCTGGCTGTATTCCAGGAACAGTTCACCGTCGTCGGCGCCGGCAAGCCCGCGCGCCACCTCGTTGCGAACCTGGTCGCGGTCGAGATTGGCACGGTCGAGCAGGGAGGTTGTGGCGGGGTTGGTCATCGATCACCCATTGTCGGAGAGATGTCAGGCAAGATAATGGCTTCCCGGCCGTTCGGCGAGAGGGCGGACCGTCACATTACTGAAACGACATGATTGAAATCATTGCCATATCCGAACCGCATATCGAAAGCTTCCATCGCGCGCTCTCATCCATCCCCGTCATCCTGAGGCGCTCGCCTTGCGCAGCAAGGCGAGCCTCGAAGGGCGACGGCCCGGCTGGCAGCTCGGCCGTTCATCCTTCGAGGCTCAGCTCACGATGCTTTGCATCGCAAGCCTCGCACCTCAGGATGACGGGATCAGCAGGATGACGGGACCAGCAGTCTGGATGTTGTTGCCGGCGCCTACGGCAGCTTGTCGTAGCCTTCGCCGAGCCCGTTCAGGCTGAGCGGAAAGCCAATGCCTTCTTCAGGCGTCTCGAAGATGATGAAGGTCGCTGTCTTGGCGCTGCGGAGCTGGCCGAGCAGCTTGTCGTCCATGACGACCTCGGCGACGCAGCCATTGGGCAGGCAGCGCACGAAGCCGGCGCGGCCGACGTCCTGATTGTCGAGCTTGAGGCCGAGGCCGGAGGGCAGCAGGACGCCGAGCGGCGCCACCACGCGCATCAGGCGGCTCTTCTGGTCGGCGGTCTTGAGCACGATCACGGTCAGGCCGGCATTGGAGCGGTCTTCGGCCACCACGCTCTGGATCAGGGCGCATTGCTCGGCCTGGGCGCCCGGTGGGGTGTCGCAGCGGATCTGCCAGTCGCCATGGACGGAGCGCACCGCGCCCTGCGCATGGGCAAGGCCGGGCAGCGCCAGGAGGGTGACCGCAGCCAGCAGGGCCGCCAGAACCGTGAGGCCGCGAGCCTGCCTCTTAGCCCGCCTTGCCATGCCTTTCGAAAACCCCATCGGGTCGGTCCCTCTGCTCGCCTGGATCGCTCGCACCTGGCGGACTGATACGGGAATGACGGCGTCTTGAAGGCGATTCGCAAGCAAATTCCGCGCCGCCCACACCGCCATCGCCCGCACGAATCAGGTTCCTGCGCGGCTCTCCGCCAGTGCGTACCGCGGGCAATTCCGCTGTCAAGCGGCAGCATCCCGGGAAACGGTATTTTTGTCTGATCTTACTACGAAATATCTGGCGGGTGATCGCTGGCAGACAGGCCTCAAGACTGCATTGCGATAGATCAAGAATTATGGTTTGAGAGGCTTGATTTCGGCGTTCTAGCGATCTGGCCCCAATTCCTCTTAGAGGTATTCTTGCGCGGCGGTTTGTCAGACGGACGAATCGATAAGCGTTTCCCGGAAACAGGGGAATGCACTTGGGGTGATTTCGTAAGGGGAGCGCGACGGCATGAGGATGTCGATGGGCCAGGTGGGCCGGCACTTGCTGGGATTGGCCGTGGCGGGTCTGACGCTGGCGACGGGTGGCGCGGCATTCGCCGAGCTCGGGCAGCCGAGGCCGTGGGAATGGACACTTCAGGAATCCGGTTCGCCGGTGATGGACAACATCGTCTGGTTCCACAATTTCCTGTTCGTGCTGATCACGCTGATCACGCTGTTCGTCCTGGCGCTGCTGGTAATCGTGGTCGTCAAGTTCAACGCGAGGGCCAATCCGGTGCCGTCGCGGACCACCCACAACACGCTGATCGAGGTGGCGTGGACGCTGGTTCCGGTGCTGATCCTGGTTGGTATCTCGGTGCCGTCGTTCCGTCTGCTGTTCCTCGAGCTCGATGTGCCGAAGGCGGATTTGACCATCAAGGCGACCGGCAAGCAGTGGTATTGGTCCTATGCCTACCCGGATAACGGCAAGTTCGAGTTCGACTCGCTGATGGCCCAGGACAAGCAGCCCCGTCTGCTCGGCGTCGACAACGAGATGGTGGTGCCGGTCAACAAGGTGATTCGCGTCCAGGTCACCGGCGCAGACGTCATCCACGCCTTTGCGCTGCCGGCTTTCGGCGTCAAGATCGACGCGATTCCGGGGCGGCTGAACGAGACCTGGTTCAAGGCCACCAAGACCGGCATGTTCTATGGCCAGTGTTCGGAGCTCTGCGGCAAGGACCACGCCTTCATGCCGATCGCGATTCGCGTGGTGAACGATCAGGAGTTCGCCTCCTGGGTCGAGACGGCGAAGAAGAAATTTGCGAGCGGCGGCACCAGCACCTACGCCTCCGCGGCCGGCCCGACGCAGTAAGCGCCGGGGGACGGCCTGAGGGGAATGAGAGCGATATAAAGGGCGGGACCTCCAAAGGTCCGATTGGGACGCAAGGCAGGATTTGAAAATGGCAACGAGCGCAGCGGCACACGGCGATCACGCGCAAGACCACGGACATGACCACGAGCACGCCCATCCGACCGGATGGCGGCGCTACGTCTATTCGACCAACCACAAGGACATCGGCACGATGTACCTGATCTTCGCGGTCATTGCCGGCGTGATCGGTGCCGCGATGTCGATCGCGATCCGTGCCGAGCTGATGTATCCGGGCGTGCAGATCTTCCACGAGACGCACACCTACAACGTCTTCGTGACCAGCCACGGCCTGATCATGATCTTCTTCATGGTCATGCCCGCGATGATCGGCGGGTTCGGCAACTGGTTCGTGCCGCTGATGATCGGCGCGCCGGACATGGCGTTCCCGCGCATGAACAACATCTCGTTCTGGCTGCTGCCGGCTTCCTTCGGCCTGCTGCTGATGTCGACCTTCGTCGAGGGCGAGCCGGGTGCCAACGGCGTCGGCGCCGGCTGGACCATGTACGTGCCGCTGTCGAGCTCCGGCCATCCGGGCCCGGCCGTCGACTTCGCAATCCTGTCGCTGCATCTGGCGGGCGCCTCGTCGATCCTCGGCGCCATCAACTTCATCACCACCATCTTCAACATGCGCGCGCCGGGCATGACCCTGCACAAGATGCCGCTGTTCGTGTGGTCGATCCTGGTGACGGTGTTCCTGCTGCTGCTGTCGTTGCCGGTGCTCGCCGGTGCGATCACCATGCTGCTCACCGATCGCAATTTTGGCACGACGTTCTTCGCGCCCGACGGCGGCGGCGACCCCGTGCTGTTCCAGCATCTGTTCTGGTTCTTCGGCCACCCTGAGGTGTACATCCTGATCCTGCCCGGCTTCGGCATGATCAGCCAGATCGTCTCCACCTTCTCGCGCAAGCCCGTGTTCGGTTACCTCGGCATGGCCTACGCCATGGTCGCGATCGGCGGCATTGGCTTCGTGGTGTGGGCGCACCACATGTACACGGTCGGCATGTCCTCGGCGACGCAGGCCTATTTCGTCGCCGCCACGATGGTGATCGCGGTGCCGACCGGCGTGAAGATCTTCTCCTGGATTGCCACGATGTGGGGCGGCTCGATCGAATTCCGCGCCCCGATGATCTGGGCGGTGGGCTTCATCTTCCTGTTTACGGTCGGTGGCGTCACCGGCGTCGTGCTGGCGAATGCTGGCGTCGACCGCGTGCTGCAGGAGACCTACTACGTCGTCGCGCACTTCCACTACGTGCTGTCGCTCGGTGCGGTGTTCGCGATCTTCGCCGGCTGGTACTACTGGTTCCCGAAGATGACGGGCTACATGTACAATGAAAGCCTCGCGAAGCTGCACTTCTGGGTCACCTTCATCGGCGTCAACCTGGTGTTCTTCCCGCAGCACTTCCTCGGCCTGTCGGGCATGCCCCGCCGCTACGTCGACTATCCCGACGCGTTCGCGGGCTGGAACCTGGTCTCCTCGCTCGGCTCCTACATCTCCGGCTTCGGCGTCCTGATCTTCCTCTACTGCGTGATTGACGCTTTCGCCCGCAAGGTGCCGGCCGGCGACAATCCGTGGGGTGCAGGTGCGACCACGCTGGAGTGGACGCTGTCCTCGCCGCCGCCCTTCCACCAGTTCGAAGTGCTGCCCCGCGTGCAGTGATCAATCTCCCGCGGCGCCCGTGACGGGCGCCGCGGCTCTATAACGAAGCGAGTAAACTTAAGTGTCCGTCCTCGACCAGAACGCCATCGACATCAATCCTCGCATCTCCGAAGCGGAGGTGGGCGACTACATTGCGCTGTTGAAGCCGCGGGTGATGTCGCTGGTGATCTTCACCGCGCTGGTCGGGATGGCGATGGCGCCCGGGCATTTCCACTGGGTGCTGGCGATCACCTCGCTGCTCTGCATCGCCGTCGGCGCCGGCGCGTCCGGCGCGCTCAACATGGCGCTCGAAGGCGATATCGACGCCAAGATGTCGCGCACGGCAAACCGGCCGATTCCGCGCGGTCGCATCACCCGGCCCGAGGCGATGGCGTTCGGCCTGACGCTGTCCTTCTTCTCGGTGATGACGCTCGGCATCCTCGTCAACTGGATCGCGGGCGCGCTGCTCGCCTTCACCATCTTCTTCTACGTCGTGATCTACACGATGGGTCTGAAGCGCCGGACCGCACAGAACATCGTGATCGGCGGCGCTGCCGGCGCGCTGCCGCCGGTGGTGGCCTGGGCCGCGGTGACCGGCACGGTCGACGTCGAGCCGCTGCTGCTGTTCGCCATCATCTTCTTCTGGACCCCGCCGCACTTCTGGGCATTGGCGCTGTTCCGTTCCGACGATTACGCCCGCGCCGGCATTCCGATGCTGCCCAACGTCGCCGGTCCCGACGCGACGCGGCTCCAGATCCTGCTCTACACCATCGTGCTGATCGCGGTCGCCGCCGCGCCCTGGGCGCTCGGCTATTTCGACGCCATCTACGGCGTGGTCTCGCTGATCCTCGGCGCCGGCATGCTGGTGCTCGCGATCAACGTCTATATGCGCCGCGAGCGCAGCCAGTCGCTGCGCGCGACCCGCAAGCTTTTCGCTTTCTCGATCCTGTATCTGTTCGCGCTGTTCGCGACCCTGCTGGCCGAGGTCGTGTTCCGGGCGGTTGCTCCGATGGTTTGGGGCGCATGAGGCAGGAATGGCTGACAAACGTGAGCCAGATGGAATCGTCCTCACCGAGGCGCAGCAGAAGAGCCGTCGCCAGCGCTCCATCGCCATTGCGCTCGCGCTCGGCGTACTCGTGGTGCTGTTCTTCGCCGTCACCATGGTCAAGGGGCCGGCAGTGCTAGTCCGGCCGATGTAGGAAACATGGATCACGAGCCCGCCATATTGCAGGACGTCAGCGCCAAGCCGGCCAGGAACCGTGCCAAGGGCCGCGGGCTCGGTCGCGATGTGGTGGTTGCCTCGATCTGCGGCGCCGTGGTCGCGCTGATGGTCGGCGCCTCCTACGCGGCGGTGCCGTTCTACAACTGGTTCTGCCGCGCCACCGGCTTCAACGGCACAACGCAGGTTGCGATCTCGGCGCCGGCGACCGGTCCGATCGCGCGCAAGATCGCGGTGCGCTTCGACTCCAACGTCGCACCCGGCCTGCCCTGGAAGTTCGAGCCGGAGCAGAACGAGGTCGAGGTCAATATCGGCCAGGTCGTGACGGTGTTCTACACCGTGACCAACCAGGCGGCGCGGACCACCGTGGGCCAGGCCGCCTACAATGTCGCGCCGCTGACGGTCGGGTCGTACTTCCAGAAGATCAACTGCTTCTGCTTCACCGAGCAGACCATGGCGCCCGGCGAGAAGCGCGAGATGCCGGTCGTGTTCTATGTCGATCCGTCGATCGCCGACGATCACGAGAACGACGGGCTGAACACGATCACGCTGTCCTACACGTTCTATCCGGTGAAGGATCCGGTGGTGAAGCCGCTGGCATCGGGCGAAAACGACAGGCGCAAGGGAAATCTCTGACCGCCGGGCTCACGCCACGGGGTTGGACATAAGGGGATAAGTGCCGGACAGGCACGGGATTGAGGAGAGAGACGGAAATGGCTACGGCGCAAGGCAAGCATCACGACTATCACCTGGTCGATCCGTCTCCGTGGCCGGCGGTCGGTTCGCTCTCGGCCTTCATCATGGCGGTCGGCGCGATCGCCTGGATGCACCACATGTTCTCGGCTGCGCCGATCGTGTTCGGCGTCGGCACCGTCGGCGTGCTCTACACCATGGCGAGCTGGTGGGGCGACGTGATCAAGGAAGCCCAGTACAAGGGCGACCACACCCGCGTCGTGCAGTTGCATCACCGCTACGGCATGATCCTGTTCATCGCTTCCGAGGTGATGTTCTTCGTCGCCTGGTTCTGGGCTTATTTCAACGCGGCGCTGTTCCCGGCCGACGCCGTCCACGCCACCCGCGATGCGGTGTTCGGTTGCGGCCTCGGCACCCAGGCCGGCGCCTGCGCGGTCCCCGGCACCTGGCCGCCCCACGGCATCGAGACCTTCGATCCCTGGCATCTGCCGCTCCTGAACACGCTGATCCTGCTGACGTCAGGCACCACGGTGACCTGGGCGCACCACGCGCTGCTCGAGAACGATCGCCAGGGCCTGAAATACGGCCTGATCCTCACCGTTGTGCTCGGCGCGCTGTTCACCTGCGTGCAGGCCTATGAGTACAGCCACGCGGCGTTCTCCTTCGCCGGCAACGTCTATGGCGCGACCTTCTTCATGGCGACCGGCTTCCACGGCTTCCACGTACTGGTCGGCACCATCTTCCTGCTGGTCTGCCTGGTCCGCGCCTATGCCGGCCACTTCACGCCGAAGCAGCATCTCGGCTTCGAGTTCGCCGCCTGGTACTGGCACTTCGTCGACGTGGTGTGGCTGTTCCTGTTCCTCTGCATCTATGTCTGGGGACACGGTGCCGAGACCATGGCTCACGGCGCGCACTAAGCCGCTTTGGATCGATCAGAGAGGGCGGCCGCAGAGCCGCCCTTTTGCTTTTCGGCCACGGCCAACATCCGCAGAAACTGTGATAGAGTCCGCGACATGAACGACAACGCTGGCACATCCGGGCCCGAGACCACCGTCCTGCAAAGCGCGATGCGCGGGCTTGCCTGCAAATGCCCGCGCTGCGGCCAAGGCAAGCTCTATGCGGGCTTCCTGACGCTCGCGCCTTCCTGCGACCGCTGCGGTCTCGACTATGCCTTCATCGATACCGGCGACGGTCCGGCGATCTTCATCATCATGCTGGCCGGCGGCATCGTCGTCGCGTGCGCGCTGATCGTCGAGGTCAAGTACCAGCCGCCATACTGGCTGCATGCGGTGCTGTGGCTGCCGATGATCCTCGCCACCACGCTGTTGCCGCTGCGTGCGATGAAGTCGCTGCTGATCGCGCTGCAATTCCACCACAAGGCGGCGCCGGGCCGGCTGATCGACCGCGCGAAATGAACGAGACTGCGCGCAAGCCTCGCGTGGCTGGCTTCGCGCTGTTCACGCTGTTCCTGACCGCCGTTTTCCTCGCACTTGGCTTCTGGCAATTGCAGCGCCGGACCGCCAAGCACGAGCTGGTCGCGGCGCTCACCGAACGCCTCGCCGACGCGCCGGTCGCACTGCCGCCGCCTTCGCAATGGGCCGCGCTCAATCCCGCGCGCGACGAATTCCGCCGCGTCAGCTTCACCGCGACCTATGCGCCGCTGCCCGATGCGATGGTTTATTCGTCCGGCTCGGCGGTGCGCAAGGATGCCTCCGGTCCCGGCACCTGGGCTTTCCTGCCGGCGCGGCTGCCGACCGGCGAGATGGTCGTGATCGATGTGGGCTTCGTCGAGAACACGATGCAGGACCGCAGCGTCGAGGATCGCGCGGTCAAGAAGCTCGTCACCGGCGCGCCCATCACGCTCACCGGCTATCTTCGCTTTCCCGAGGCGCCGGGCTGGATGACGCCGGCGGACAACCGCGACAAGCGGCTGTGGTTCGTGCGCGATCATCTGGCGATCGCAAGTGCCCTCGGCTGGGGCACCGTCGCGCCCTTCTATATCGATCTGGAGCAGCCCGCGCCCGAGAACGGCATCCCGCGTCCGGGTGCGCTCGACGTGCATCTGAAAGACGACCATCTGCAATACGCCATCACCTGGTTCGCACTTGCAGGCGCGGTGCTGATCGCATTCGGCGTCTGGGTGCGGGGACGTCGCCCGGCCTGAATTTTCCGTAGGAGGGGAACCCGGTATCGCCCGGGGTTTATTATTCAGCGCATATTCACGAGGGTGATCCTAAGCCGCACGCGAATCTTTCGCGGCAGACAGGATGTTGGCGTGAGCGATATTGATCAGATGGGAATCGTCGTCGACTGGGTCGACGCCTGCCGCACGGGCGACCTCGCGACGCTGCTCGACCTCTATGCGGATGACGCGCAGGTCGAATGCAGCTGCAACGGCACGCAGCATTATCGCGGACGGCACGAGCTCGAACGCTATTGGGGCCCGCGGCTCAACGCCTTCTCGTCGGCCGGCTTCGGTCTGGAGGAGATCAATCCCGTGCCTGATGGCATTGATCTCGAATATTCGGTTGCGGGCTCGCTACGCGTTCACGCCTCGTTTCGCTTCAGCGCGGAAGGCAAGATCTACAGCACGCTGTGCACGCCCTCGCCGCAGAACTCCAGCGACGGTTGCGCCTGCTAAAGCATGATCCGGAAAAGTGCGTAGCGGTTTTCCGAAAAGATCATGCTCAAACAACGACCTAAAGCGCGATGACGATTCATCCAAATCTCATCGCGCTTTAGAGCCTCCGCTCACTCGTCTCGTGTCGTCCCAACCGGCAGGCGGCAGCGCACATAGGTCCGCTCATCCGCGCGCAGCAGCGACAGCGATCCGCTGAGCGCACGCACGCGCTCATGCATGCCGGTCAGGCCGCGGCCGAAGACGTTCCCCTCGGGAAAGCCGCCGCCATCGTCGGAGATTTCGATCGCGAGCAGATCGCCGGCAAGGGCCACCTCGACGTTAGCGCTGCTCGCCCCGGCGTGGCGCAACACGTTGGTCAGCGCCTCCTGGATCACGCGGTAGACGGTCTGGGCCAGCGGACCGTCGATTGCGCTGAGATCGGGATCGAGCGAGGCAGTCAGGTTGACATGCGGGGCTTGCCTGCGAAAGTTCTGGAGCAGCGTCTGCACGCTGGTCGCGAGCCCCAATTCCTCGATGTAGAGCGGCCGCAGCCGGTCGAGAATGCGGCGGTTGGTCTGCTGCAGCGCCTCGACCGATCGCATCACCTCCTGCACCGGCTTGCCGAGATTTCCCGCTGGCGGCGAAGCCTCGCTCAGCGCGATCGTGCCGGCCCGGATGCTGAACAGCAGCGGACCGAGCTCGTCATGCAGCTCGCGGGCAAGGTCGCGCCGCTCATTGTCCTGCAGCGACATCAGCCGGTGCAGCAGGTCGCGATTGTCCTGGCTCAATTGGGCGAGCGTCGTCGCCAGCGCGTTGGCTTCCTCGCAGCTCTGGCGGATCTCCGGCGGCCCCGCGACCGGGATCGGCGTCGCATAATCGCCACGGCGGATTCGCGTGAGGCCTGCGCCCAGATCTTGCAAGGGGCGCAGCGCCGATCCCGCGAAGAGATAGGCGATCGTTCCGGTCAGCACCATCAGCACGGCGATAAGGCTCGTGAGCGCCAGGAAGCCGATCCATTTTTCGAACAGGTCGGCCGACAGGTCGGGCATGAATACGATGTCGCCGACATGCTTGCCGTCGATCATGACAGGAGTTGCCGCGTCCATGTCCGGGATGCCGATCAGGTCGATGAACCATTGCGGCACGCCATGCACACCGCGCAGGCTGTCCTTCGGAGAGGGTGCGGGACCCGCTTCCAGTGGACGGAATTGAATATCCGAGGAGGTGCCCAAAGAACGGACAAATGCGTCGAGCATCTTCCGCGGATTGTCCGAGACGCCGAGGGCGTCGTTAAGTGCCAGGGCGACAGTCCGGGTCGAGCGTCTGCCCGGCTCATTCTCGTCAGCCAGCTGGCCTGTGGCAAACGTCTGGAGCAGCAGGCCGCCCATGGCCAGCGCGGCGAGAAAGCTCAGGCCGAGCGGAAGAAAAAGTTGGGTTCTGAATGAAAAGCGTTGCCACATTAGGTCAATTCTAACGCGTCTTGGCGGGATTCTCTCTTTCCATTTGTTCCCGCCGGTCTATGAGTTGAAAAACACGAGAGCGCGCGATGCAAGATACCGCCAAACCGGCGACCAAAGTTCTGATCGTCGACGACCATCCTGTGGTGCTGTCCGGTTGCCGGACCCTGTTCGCTTCCGACCATTCGATCCGGATCGACGAAGCCACGGACGCCAAATCCGGGCACCGTGCCTATGTCAGCAAACGGCCCGATGTCACCGTGATCGACATCAGCCTGCCCGACGTCTCGGGCTTCGAGCTGATGCGGCGGATCCGCAAGGACGACCCCGCCGCCAAGATCATCATGTTCAGCATGAACGACGATCCGGCCTTCGTGGTGCGGGCGGTCGAGCTGGGCGCGCAGGGCTATGTCTCCAAGGGCGACGATCCCCGGATCCTGCTGAAGGCGGTGCGCAAGGTGATCGCGGGCGACAACTACATTTCGCCGCAGCTCGCGGAGGCCGTGACGTTCTCCGGTGCTGCGATCAAGGCCAATCCGGCCTCGCAGATGACGCCGCGGGAGCTCGAGATTCTCCGTCTGCTCGGACGCGGCGACAAGATCGTCGAGGTCGCTGAGGCGCTCGGCATCTCCTACAAGACCGTCGCCAACACCACCTCCCTGCTCAAGCAGAAGCTGGGGGCCAAGAACCATTCCGACCTGATCAGGATCGCGGTGGAAATCGGGATGGGCTGATATTTCGGGGCATCCGCCAGGCACTGCCGGCCCGAGGACACCGAACCGGCTGCTCCAGGATGCAGCCGGTTCGGTGGGGGCGGATCGGTCCCGGCGTGCAGCCGGGCAATGCATGGACACAGCCGACACCATCCGCGGACACAATCGGCGGAGCTGGTGTTCGTTCCCGGTCACGTGTCGTTTTCGGGAAAAAGCGGCAATGTTGCTCTAGACGCTCGCCCCCCGGACGCGTCTCCAAGGCTGAAGCGCACCGGGAAAAATAGGAACGTCTTCCCGCATTCGTCGTTTTCACACTTGACGATGTCGTGACAGGCGACGAAAGCTTGGGTCGACAGTTTTAGCGGGTCGGTGACCCGCACAAGGCAAACCGGGTCTGCACTATCAACGACAGACCTTCCAAGAGGAGGGCTGCGGCATCGCCGCAGCCCTTTTTCGTTGGCGGGCCTCGTTTCGCTGGCGCCGCCCTTGTTTCGCCGGCGCGGCTTTGGCGGGAAGCGGTTTCCCGTGGCCGCAAAACACTTTATGGTGGCCCAAAGCCTCTGGCTGTTGACAAGTATTTTCGTAAAATCAAGGGCTTACGGATCGAGCTTCGGCTCGGCCTGCCTTTGGAGGGCAGTTTGACTCGTTATATCTCGACCCGGGGCGAAGCCCCCGAACTCGGCTTCTGCGACGTGATGCTGACCGGGCTTGCCCGCGACGGCGGCCTGTATGTGCCGGTCACCTGGCCGCAGCTTTCGGCGGAGACCATCGCCGGCTTCTTTGGCCGTCCCTATTGGGAGGTCGCCGTCGACGTGATCCGTCCCTTCGCCGGCGGCGAGATCAGCGATGCCGAGCTCGGCCGTATGGCCAACGAGGCCTATGCCACCTTCCGCCATCCGGCGGTGGTGCCGCTGCGCCAGATGTCGCCGCACCAGTTCGTGCTGGAGCTCTTCCACGGTCCGACGCTCGCGTTCAAGGACGTGGCGATGCAGCTGATCTCGCGGCTGATGGACCATGTGCTCGCCAAGCGCGGTCAGCGCACCACCATCGTGGTCGCAACGTCAGGTGACACCGGCGGCGCCGCGGTCGAGGCCTTCGCGGGCCTCGAGAACGTCGACCTCATCGTGCTGTTTCCGCATGGCCGCATCTCCGAGGTGCAGCAGCGGATGATGACGACGACGGGCGCGGCCAACGTCCATGCGCTCGCCATCGAAGGCAATTTCGACGATTGCCAGGCGCTCGTGAAGGGCATGTTCAACAACCATCGCTTCCGCGATGCGACCTCGCTCTCCGGCGTCAACTCCATCAACTGGGCGCGCATCGTCGCCCAGGTGGTCTACTACTTCACCTCGGCCGTTGCCGTCGGGGCGCCCGCGCGCGCGGTGGATTTCGTCGTGCCGACCGGCAATTTCGGCGACATCTTCGCCGGCTACGTCGCCAAGCGGATGGGGCTGCCGGTGCGCACGCTGCGCATCGCCGCCAACGTCAACGACATCCTGGCGCGCACGCTCAAGACCGGCATCTACGAGGTGCGCGAGGTGCACGCCACCGCGTCGCCCTCGATGGACATCCAGATTTCCTCGAATTTCGAGCGGCTGATGTTCGAAGCCGGCCGGCGCGATGCGGCCGCCGTGCGTCGCCTGATGGATTCGCTGAAGCAGTCGGGGCGCTTCGTGCTGCCTGATGCGACGCTGGCCGCGATCCGCGAGGAGTTCGACGCAGGCCGCGCCGACGAGACCGAGACCGCCGCCGCGATCCGCGCCGCCTGGCGTGAGGCGGGCGAGCTGGTCGATCCCCACACTGCGGTCGCACTTGCTGTCGCCGACCGCGACACCACCGACACGACGGTTCCGAGCATCGTGCTCTCCACCGCCCATCCGGCCAAATTCCCCGATGCCGTCGACGCGGCGTGCGGCCAGCGGCCGCAACTGCCGGCCTGGCTCGACGGTCTCATGACCAAATCCGAACACATGAAGGTGATGAAGAACGATCAGGGCGAGGTCGAGCGGTTCGTACTGTCGGTCAGCCGGGCTGCAAAACAAGGAGTTGCCGGATGAGCGTCGAGATCTCCAAGCTTGCCTCCGGCCTGACCGTCGTCACCGACAAGATGCCCCATCTCGAAACGGCGGCTCTCGGCGTCTGGGCCGGCGTCGGCGGCCGCGACGAGAAGCCGAACGAGCACGGCATTTCGCATCTGCTGGAACACATGGCGTTCAAGGGCACGACCAAGCGCACCTCGCGCGAGATCGTCGAGGAGATCGAGGCGGTCGGCGGCGACCTCAATGCCGGCACCTCGACCGAGACCACGTCCTATTATGCGCGGGTGCTGAAGGCCGACGTGCCGCTCGCGCTCGACGTGCTCGCCGACATCCTCGCCAATCCCGCCTTCGAGCCGGATGAGCTCGAGCGCGAGAAGAACGTCATCGTGCAGGAGATTGGCGCGGCGCAGGATACGCCCGACGACGTCGTGTTCGAGCATCTCAACGAGCTCTGCTATCCCGACCAGCCGATGGGCCGCTCGCTGCTCGGCACCGCCAAGACCTTGCGCAGCTTCAACCGCGACATGCTCCGCGGCTACCTCTCGACGCATTATCGCGGCCCCGACATGGTCGTGGCGGCGGCCGGCGCGGTCGATCACGCGCAGGTGGTCGCCGAGGTCGAGCAGCGCTTTGCAAGCTTCGAGGGGACGCCGGGTCCTAAACCGCAGACCGCCCAGTTCGGCAAGGGCGGTGCCAAGGTGGTGCATCGCGAACTCGAGCAGGCGCATCTGACGCTGGCGCTGGAAGGCGTGCCGCAGAACGATCCGTCGCTGTTCTCGCTGCAGGTCTTCACCAACATCCTCGGCGGCGGGATGTCGTCGCGGCTGTTCCAGGAGGTCCGCGAGAAGCGCGGCCTCTGCTACTCGATCTACTCGTTCCACGCGCCCTATACCGACACCGGCTTCTTCGGCCTCTACACCGGCACCGATCCGGCCGACGCGCCGGAGATGATGGAGGTCGTGGTCGACATCATGAATGATTCGGTCGAGACCCTGACCGAGGCGGAGATCGCGCGCGCCAAGGCGCAGATGAAAGCCGGCCTGCTGATGGCCCTGGAGAGCTGCTCGTCCCGCGCCGAGCAGCTCGCCCGGCATGTGCTGGCCTATGGCCGCCCGCAGACGGTGCAGGAACTGGTGGCCCGGATCGACGCCGTCAGCGTCGAATCGACCCGGGACGCGGCGCGTGCACTGCTTTCGCGGAGCCGCCCTGCAGTTGTCGCATTAGGCAGCGGCAGGGGTCTGGACACGGCGGTGTCTTTTGCGGAAGGATTGACCCGGGCACGTGCCAAGGCGCGGTTGCATTAGGAGCCGCGCGCGGGCTGATCTGCCCCGGGAAGCATCACCATGGCCCTCTTTCGCCTGCCTTCCAGTGGACCCGCCGCCCTCGCACCGCGCGGCAACGGGCTCCTGCTGCGCGCGCCGCAGATGTCGGACTTCTTGCAGTGGGCGCATTTGCGCGAGTCCAGCCGCGATTACCTGACGCCCTGGGAGCCGATCTGGCCCTCCGACGACCTGACCCGGTCCGGCTTCCGCCGCCGCCTGCGCCGCTATTCCGAGGACATCGCCGCGGACCGCTCCTATCCGTTTCTGATCTTCCGCGAGCTCGACGGCGCCATGGTCGGCGGCATCACGCTCGCCAATGTCCGCCGCGGCATCGTGCAGGCCGGCACCATCGGCTATTGGGTCGGCAAGCCCCATGCCCATCGCGGCTACATGACGGCGGCCCTGCGGGTGCTGCTGCCGACGCTGTTCGGCGAGCTCAATCTGCACCGGGTCGAAGCCGCCTGCATCCCCACCAATGCGCCTTCGATCCGGGTGCTGGAGAAGTGCGGCTTCTCCCGGGAGGGCCTGGCGCGCCGCTATCTCTGCATCAACGGGGTCTGGCAGGACCATCTCCTGTTCGGCCTGCTGCACGAGGATTTCCGCGGCTGAGCCGTTCATTCCTATGACCAAAGTCTCTTTGGCTGCCCTGTTTGCTGCCTTGGGTTCGCCGATTTTGACGATATAACGCGCATGCCTACCGGCGATCGGCCGGGATTTTGTCATGGAGTACGGGGTTTGAAGGTGAAGCAGCTTCGGTCATCGCGGAATGTGCTGCGGCAGGTGCCGGCGATCGCGCTGGCATTGTCGGTGTCGATTGCGGCGGTCTCGCCGGCCTCCGCGCAGTCGCTGACCGACCGCTTCAAGGGCCTGTTCGGCGGTAGTTCTGACGAGCCGGCGCCGCCCAAGCCGGCGCCCGCGCCCGGCCAGCCGGCCGAGGACGACGTCGATTGCCCGCAGGTCACGGTGCGCGCGGGGGCCTCGACCTATGCAGTCGGCTCTACCGGCAAGCCGGCCGTCGGCAACGACATCCGCTTCCAGGCTTCGGTCACCAAGATGGCGCGCGAATGCTCCCGCAGTGCCGGCGGGATCACGGCCCGGATCGGCATCCAGGGCCGCGTCATCGCCGGTCCGGCGGGCGCACCCGCCACGGTCGAGGTGCCGCTGCGTATCGCAGTGGTGCAGGGCGGCGTCGGCGAAAAGGTCATCGCCTCGAAGGCCTATCGGACCACGGTGGAGATGACCGAGGGCGGCAGCGTGCCCTTCACCTTCGTTGCCGAGGATCTGACCTACCCGGTGCCCGCGCCGGCGGTCGCCGATTCCTACATCTTCTATGTCGGCTTCGACCCGCAGGCGCTCGCGCCCGAGCCGAAAGCAAGGCCTAAGAAGAAGTAAGCGATCGCTGATCGCACCGGGCTTCGTCGGGGCCTGTCAGGACCAGGGATTTCCGCCCATATGGAAGGTCTTTGCAAGGTCGTAACAGGCTCCGCACAGCAATTTGGGTTCGAGCTGCGTCAGCGCATCGCCAATCCACTCGCCACCGGTTGCGGCAACGCGTGTTTCGCAGGCACTGCACCAGGCATCAGGTCTCGGGTTCTCTGGGTCTGATGCCCAGAAGAAGCCGACGCGCTCACGTCTGCCGAGGCCATCGACGACGTGCCGACACACGAAGGTAGCTTGCTGAGGGCCGTGGACGCTGCATTGAACGGTCTTCATGCGATTTCATCTGACCATGGTTTCCGCACGCGAATAGACAGCGAAACTGCCGGTCCGTCCATGATGCTTGGACGGTGCCTGGGCTGGTGCGGAGCCAACAAAAAAGCCGGCGCTCGCGCGCCGGCTTTTTGATTGGTGAAGGCTGCGCCCTCAGTTCAGCTTCTGCCGAACTTCGTTGATGCCCTTGGCGAGCAGGTCGTCGGAAACCTGGCCCTTGACCGACTGCGACAGGATCGTGGAGGCGGCCTGGACGGCGGCTTCCGCGGCTGCGGCGCGGACATCGGCCAGCGCTTGGGCTTCGGCGAGCGCGATCTTGCTCTCCGCGGTCTTGGTGCGGCGGGCGACGAAGTCTTCCATCTTCGCCTTGGCTTCGGTCGCGATGCGCTCGGCTTCGGCCTTGGCGTTGGCGATGATGTCGGCGGCCTCGCGTTCGGCCGAGGCGCTGCGCGCCTTGTAGTCGGCGAGCACCTTGGCGGCTTCCTGCTTGAGGCGCGTCGCGTCGTCGAGCTCGGCCTTGATGCGCTCGGCGCGATGGTCGAGCGCCGTCAACGCCGACTTGAAGACCCCGAGATAGCCGAACACGACCATCAGGATCACGAAGGCGACGGCGACCCAGGTTTCAGGATCGAAGAACATATCGACTAACCCTTCAAGGACGCATCAACGGCGGCATTGACCGAGGCCGCATCCGGAACGACGCCGGCGAGCTGCTGCACGATCTGGCCTGCCGCATCGGCCGCGATGCCGCGGACGTTGCTCATGGCGGTCGCGCGGGTCGAGGCGATGGTCTTTTCCGCCTCGGCGAGCTTGGCCGTCAGTTGCTCTTCCAGCGCCTTGCGCTCGGCTTCCGCCTGCGCATTCGCCTTGTCGCGGGATTCGTTGCCGATCGCCTGCGCCCGCGAACGCGCCGAAGCGAGCTCGCCTTCATAGGCCTTCAGCGCCGCTTCGGACTGATCCTTCAGCTTCTGCGCTTCGGCGAGGTCACCCTCGATCTTGTTCTGACGCGCTTCGATCGCACCGCCGACCTTCGGCAGAGCGAGCTTGGACACGATGACGTAAAGCAGGACGAAGAAGATCGCGAGCGACACCAGCTGTGAAGCGAAGGTGCTGCTCTCGAACGGCGGAAACCCGCCACCGTGGTGACCACCGTCAGCCTCGGTGTGAGCGCCCGCCGCCGGACCTTTTGCGCCGCCATGACTCTCAGCCATGGAGTACTCCCGTTGCTGTCACGCGCCGCTTCGGATGAAGCGGCGCGAAAGAAGTCGTTCTTAGAAAACGAACAGCAGAAGCAGCGCGATCAGCAGCGAGAAGATGCCGAGCGCTTCGGTCACGGCGAAGCCGAAGATCAGGTTGCCGAACTGGCCCTGAGCGGCCGACGGGTTGCGAACGGCCGCGGCGAGGTAGTTGCCGAAGATCACGCCCACGCCGACGCCCGCGCCGCCCATGCCGATGCATGCGATGCCCGCGCCGATAAGTTTTGCTGCTGCCGGATCCATTTTAGACTCCTTGGAAGAAAGATTGGGTTGTGGGTGGAAATTCCCCGGACCGCTCAGTGTCCCGGATGAATGGCGTCGTTGAGGTAGATGCAGGTCAGGATCGCAAACACATAGGCTTGCAGGAACGCGACCAGAATCTCGAGCGCGTAGAGCGCGATCGTGAGCGCCAGCGGCAGCACGCCGCCGACCCAGCCGATGGCGCCGAGGGAGAAGCCCAGCATGGCGACGAAGCCCGCGAACACCTTCAACGCGATGTGGCCGGCCAGCATGTTGGCGAACAGACGAATGCTGTGCGAGACCGGCCGCAGGAAGAACGACAGGATCTCGATGAACATGACCAGCGGCAGGATGTAGCCGGGAACGCCGTGAGGAACGAAAATCGAGAAGAATTTCAGGCCGTTCTTGGCGACGCCGTAGATCAGCACGGTGAAGAAGACCAGCAGCGCCAGTCCTACGGTGACGATCAGGTGGCTCGAGACCGTGAAGGTGTAGGGGATGATGCCGACCAGGTTCGAGACGCAGATGAACATGAACAGCGAGAAGATCAGCGGGAAGAACTTCATGCCTTCCGCGCCGGCCGTCGAACGGATGGTCGAGGCGACGAATTCGTAGGAGATCTCGGCGACCGACTGGAGGCGCCCGGGAACCAGTTGCGTGCCGCTGGCAAGCATCAGGATCGAGATGATGGCGACCGCCACCAGCATGTAGAGCGATGAATTGGTGAAGGCGATCGTATGATTGCCGATATGGCCGATCGTGAAGAGAGGCTCGATGTTGAACTGGTGGATCGGATCGATTTTCATCGGCGCGGCATCTCTTGGTCTGCCGGGCGATGCCGGCTGGTCTCGGTCTGCCGGCCGGGCCGGCCCGCACCGGCGAAACCGGCGCGATCATTCCTCTCCTGTGCGGATCGCCTAAGAACCACCGCGCCTGTTCTGACCCGCGCCCGCAGATCTCACCACATTCACCACGCCGGCCACGAAGCCCAGCAGCAGGAACACGATAAATCCGAAAGGCGACGTCGACAGCAAGCGGTCGAACCCCCAGCCAATCCCCGCTCCGACAGCGACACCGGCGACCAACTCGGAGGATAACCGAAAACCAAGCGCCATCGCCGAGGCTCTGGCCGCTCCGTCTCCACCGTCACCTGCGGGTTGCTCGGTCTTGATCCTGCGGTCGCGAAATTCGGACAACCGCTGATCGAGATTTCCGAGCCGATCGGAAAGCGCAGCTTCCTCGGACGATCTATCGCGATCTCCATTCTCGCCGTGCCCCGTGCCCTGTGTCATGCAACGAAGACCCGAAACGCCGCGGCTGAATGGAAATTACGCCCGCCACCCTCAAAAGCCGCGCGGACCATACTGATGGCCTATAATCAAGTCAAGCCAAGTCACGATTGCGTCGCTTTCTATTATGTACCTGATTTATTTGATGATATTGGCCTGTCGAGCAGCGCTGCACACAGCGTGACGCCGCACCGCAGCAGCTCTCCTTGGGAACGGCGAATGAGGCCGCTGTTTTGTCCGTCTGGCGGGATCAAACGGGCCGCCGCGCTCGTTGAATGAATGGCTGTGTTTTCGGCGGCGGATTTGGACGCCCCGGTGTAGAATTGAGGATGTGCCACCTGCGCGTCGTGGCGGAGAGCGCGATGAGACCTGCGACGTCATCCACAGCATCTTGCACGGCATCCTGGTTTGCGGCGGCCGCGTTCGCCATGGCGATGACCGTTGGCGGCGGCCTCGTGGCCGCGCAATCCGCCCCCGATAGCGAAAATGGCCGCTACAGCATGACGCCGATCCCGGAAGGCGTGCTGCGGCTCGACACCCGAACCGGCACGGTGTCGACCTGTACCAAGAATGGTGCCGGCTGGGCCTGCTACGCGGTGCCCGACGAACGCACCGCGCTCGACGCCGAGATCGGCCGGCTCCAGGCCGAGGTCGAGAAGCTGAAGGGGCAGATCGCGGCGGGGCCGACCGTGTCGGGTAAGATCGACGAGGCGCTGCCGAAATCCGATCCGCTCAAGAAGGCCGAGCCGAAAGCGGCCGAAGGCGACCGCAAAATCGAGATCCCGCTGCCCAGCGACCAGGACATGGACCGCGTGATGTCATTCCTGGAAAAGGCCTGGCGCCGGCTGATCGACATGGCCAATCGCGTGCAGAAGGACGTGTCGGGGAAGATTTGAGGACCCCGTCGCACTCTCCGCGCGTTGAGCTGCCGTCGGTGCCGTAGGGTGGGCAAAGGCGTTCTTACGCCGTGCCCACCATGGTTCTACAACAATGAAGGAAGACGTGGGCACGGCGCGTACGCGCCTTTGCCCACCCAACCGCAGTGTTCGATCAGTCGAGACCTTTCATGACTTCAACCAAATCCGTTACCCGCTCGGCACCATCGTCCGTGCAGGCCACCACCATCGCTTCGTCGCTGCTGACCGTTCAGACACAGGGCCGCAGCTTCACCGATCTCACCAGCGAGGCTGCAAAATTCATCGCCGACGTCCGTGCGCGCGATGGCGCGTTGACGCTGTTCATCCGTCACACCTCGGCCTCGCTGACGATCCAGGAGAATGCCGACCCGTCCGTGCTGGTCGATCTCGCCACCGCACTGGCGCGGCTGGCGCCTGAAAATGCGCCCTGGACCCATGACACCGAAGGACCGGACGACATGCCCGGCCACATCAAGACGATGCTGACGCAGACCTCGCTTCAGGTCCCGGTCCTGAACGGCAAGCTGGCGCTCGGCACGTGGCAGGCGATCTATCTGATCGAGCACCGTGCTCGTCCGCACCGGCGCGAGGTGGTGCTGCAATTCATCGGCGGCAATCAGTAGGCCGCAAAAACAAGACCGGCCGCGGTTGCCCTGCGGCCGGTTGTTTTGCGTGGACCGGCGACGCGCGCCGGCCGCTTCATCCTCAGGTCGACGTAATATCGACGTCCTTGGTTTCCGGCAGGAACAGGAAGCCGACCACCGCGGTAATCACCGCGAACGTGATCGGATACCAGAGGCCTGCATAGATATCGCCGGTGGAAGCCACGATCGCGAAGGCGGTCGCGGGCAACAGACCGCCGAACCAGCCGTTGCCGATATGGTAGGGCAGCGACATCGAGGTGTAGCGGATCTTGGTCGGAAACAGTTCGACCAGCATCGCCGCGATCGGCCCGTAGACCATGGTGACGAAGATCACCAGGATGAACAGAAGGCCGATGATCGCCATCACCTGCGGGCGGAAGATGTCGAACGGGTTGGACATCTTCACGATGCCGGGGTCACCCGCCTTGGGATAGCCCGCCGCCGCGATCGCCGCAGTGATCGCCGGATTGCCCGCCTTCGCGTCCGCGTAGGGCACTTCCTTGCCGTTGACCATCACTTTCACGCCGGAGCCGGCCGGACCCGAGGTCGTCGAATACCTGACCGACGAGGCGGACAGGAAGGCGCGTGCGGTGTCGCAGGGCGCGGTGAAGACGCGGGTGCCGACCGGGTTGAAGAGGTCGCCGCAGCCTGCGGGATCCGCCACCACCTCGACCTTGGTCGCCTCGATCGCCTTCTCCAGCGCCGGGTTGGCGTTGGTGGTGATCATGCGGAAGATCGGGAAGAAGGTCAGCGCCGCGATCAGGCAGCCGCCGAGAATGATCGGCTTGCGGCCGATCTTGTCGGACAGCGCGCCGAATACGACGAAGAAGCCCGTGCCGAGCAGCAGCGACCAGGCGATCAGGAGGTTGGCGGTATAGCCGTCGACCTTGAGGATCGATTGCAGGAAGAACAGCGCGTAGAACTGGCCGGTGTACCAGACCACGCCCTGCCCCATGGTGCCGCCGAGCAGCGCCAGGAGAACGAGCTTGCCGTTCTGCCAGTTGGCGAAAGCTTCCGTCAGCGGGGCCTTCGAGCTCTTTCCCTCGTCCTTCATCTTCTGGAAGATCGGCGATTCATTGAGGCGCAGGCGGATCCACACCGACACGCCGAGCAGCAGCACCGAGACGAGGAACGGGATGCGCCAGCCCCAGGCCGCGAAGTCCGCCTCGCCGGTCGCGGTGCGGGTGAACAGGATCACCAGGAGCGACAGGAACAGGCCAAGCGTGGCCGTGGTCTGGATGAAGGAGGTATAGTAACCGCGCTTGCCGTGCGGGGCATGCTCGGCGACGTAGGTCGCGGCACCACCATATTCACCGCCGAGCGCGAGGCCCTGCAACAGGCGCAGCGCGATCAGGATCACCGGAGCGGCGAAGCCGATGGTCGCGGCGCTCGGCAACAGGCCGACGATGAAGGTCGAAAGACCCATGATCAGGATGGTGACGAGGAAGGTGTATTTGCGGCCGACGATGTCGCCGACACGGCCGAACACGATGGCGCCGAAGGGGCGCACCAGGAAGCCCGCGGCGAATGCCAGCAGCGCGAAGATGTCGCGCGTGGCCGGCGGATAGGCAGAGAAGAATTGCGCGCCGATGATGCTCGCCAGCGAACCATAGAGGTAGAAGTCGTACCACTCGAAAACGGTACCGAGCGAAGAGGCGAGAATGACGAAACGTTCGTCCTTCGTCATCCCTCCCGCGCGTCCTTGAGACACTGCCATCGTCGACATATCGCGTTTGCTCCCCGAAATGCGTTTTCCTCACTCCCAGGCACCGGACGCGCCGGATCGCCATGAGTCTTGCCCCAAGGTAACATCGGCGTGAAACCTGCCCCAATACGACTTTCGGCCTTTCGCACTGACACGCAACTGACGGTGGTGCAGCACCGCGCCACGGCATGCGGATTAACCCCTTTCCCGCAAAGGAATAATGTGCCCTTGCATGCCACGGCCGGTCGGGGAAGAATTGACCATTGCGCCGGTCCGGACTACTGGCCGGGTGACGAACGACAGCAAGAGATCGATGAACGCTCCTTCCACCCATCTCGTCATTGCCGATGATCATCCCCTGTTCCGCGATGCGTTGCGGCAGGCGGTGGCTGGCGTCCTGACCTCGGCCAGGATCGACGAGGCCGGATCGTTCGAGGATCTGACCAAGCTGTTGGAACAGACCTCCGACGTCGACCTAGTTCTGCTCGATCTCTCGATGCCCGGGATCTCGGGCTTTTCCGGCCTGATCTATCTGCGCGCGCAATATCCGGCGATCCCGGTGGTGATCGTCTCCGCCTCCGACGACAGCGCCACGATCCGCCGCTCGCTCGATTTCGGCGCCTCCGGCTTCATCCCGAAGCGCTTCGGCGTCGAGACGCTGCGCGATGCCATCCTCAAGGTGATGGAGGGCGACGTCTGGGTTCCCGCCGACACCGACCTGTCGGCCGCCGCCGATCCCGACATGACGCGCCTGCGCGACCGCCTGGTGACGCTGACGCCCCAGCAGGTGCGGGTGCTGATGATGCTGTCCGAGGGGCTGCTCAACAAGCAGATCGCCTACGAGCTCGGCGTCTCCGAAGCCACCATCAAGGCGCATGTCTCGGCGATCCTGCAAAAGCTCGGCGTCGAGAGCCGCACCCAGGCGGTGATCGCCGCTGCGAGGATCGCCGGCGGCCAGTGGAAGCAGGGCACCCCGACGGGGTAGTTCTTTCGCCACAAGCAGACCCGTCATCCTGAGGTGCTCGCGAAGCGAGCCTCGAAGGATGAATGGCCCGGCTGCACCTTTGGCCGTTCATCCTTCGAGGCTCGCCTGCAGCGCTCCGCGCTGCCTGCTCGCACCTCCAGCGATAACGGCTTCGCCGTTACGCCGGGATGACGGAGCTAGATACGGCGCAATTGGTCGCGTTTTTATAATGACTGCAGCAATCCGTTGGTGACCCGGATGTCCGCCGTCTCTGAATCCTCTGCGAAACCTTCAAGCGCCGCCTGGAGCAACAGATTCGCGTCCTCGCGGTCACCCCGTTCGGCAAGTAGCTGCGCCAGATCGATCGCCGCCCGCAGCTCCCAGGCTTTCGCGCCGTTGTCGCGGCTGAGTTCCAGCGACTGCATGAGACAGGTCTCGGCTTCCGCAGCGTTCGGTGCCGACAGCGACAACAAGACCCTGGCCTTCATGCGCAGCAGTTCGGGCATGTAGAGATGGTCGCCGCTCTGATCGACGAGGTGGATGGCTTCGTCGATCAGGCGTGCGCCTTGCTCGACCTGCCCGAGCGCCAGAAGGCCATGAACCAGCGCGATGTTGAATGTCGTGGTGAGCAGCTCGTAGCCGGCGTCGTGAAGCTCGCGCAGGCAGGCCCGTATCGTCTCGACACCGCCCGCGGCGTCGCCGCGCCGGATCGCGAGCTCGCCTTTGACGCCGCGGCCGGCTGCGAGATAGGGGCCCATCGAGTGTAAATCGGCATGGGCGATGAAACGGTCGATGTTCGCTTCCGCGCCGTCGAGCTCACCGCTCCAGAGATCGATCGACACCAGCCAGATCAGCGCGATGCAGAGCGTGATCGGATGATCCATCTGCGCGGCCTCGGCGACCGTCTGCAGCGCCAGTCGTTGCGCATCCGCAGGCCGGCCCTGCAACCATAGCTCTCGCGCAAGCGAGATGCCGGCGCGGTTGCGGTGGTCGAAGCCGTACACCGTGCTGATGCGCTCAGTGCCCGGGCCCTTCCATGCAGCCTCCAGCATGGTCAGCGCGTCGCGGTGTTCGCCGGCCAGATGCAGGGAGACACCGAGCAGCGAATGGGCGAGGGCGACGGAGGCGCCATCGCCGAGCTTTTCGGCGACAGCGAGGCTCTGCCGCGCATAGCCGAGCGCAGCGTCGAACTGCCCCATCCGCTCGTGGAAGATATGCATGCGGCCGAGCAGCTGGAGCTGGTTCGGTGCGTCGTCGCGCGCCTCGGCGATCGCAAGGCTCCTGCGCAGTGCGGCGAGCGCCGCCTCGCTGCCGCCGCGTGTGAACATCAAGGTCAGTCCGAGCGCTGCCTGGATGTGCATTTCCTCGGCGCCACCGCCCGAGGATGGATCGATCGCAAGCAGCGCCCGTTCCGACCAGCGCCGGCATTCGATGAGCAGGGACATCGCGAGGAAGATCGGCACGGCTGCCGCGGCGAGCGCGATGCCGATGCCCGCATCGCCGTTCGCGCCAAAGCACCAATCCAGCGCGGCGCGCACATTGTGGAGCGCGGAGAAATGGATCGCGCGCTCGTCGGCGCTCGGGACCGCTGCCCATGTCGTACCGGCCTGCTCCAGCCAGCGTCGGTAATAGGTCGCGTGGCGGGCGGCGAGTGCCGCGTCATCGGGCTCGATCTCGAGCAGATAAGCGCGTGTCGTGTCGAGCAGACGGTAGCGCATCATGGCGCCGATGGGGCGCGGAGCGACCATCGACTTGGCGACGAGGCTGTCGATGGCGTCGAACAGCCGGGCGCGGTCGACCCGCTCGTCCGGCACGATGTCGAGCGCGGCGTCGATGGTGAAATGGCCGGCGAAGACCGCAAGCCGGCGCAGCACGAGGCGCTCGGTGTCGGACAAGAGCCCGTAACTCCAGTCCAGCGTCGCCTGCAATGTCTTCTGCCGCGGCGGCGCGGTGCGCTGGCCTTGCCAGAGCAGATTGAGGCGCTCGTCGAGCAGCGCCGCGGTCTGCTCTAGGCCGTAGGCTTCGACCCGCCCGGCGGCGAGCTCGATTGCCAGCGCCATGCCGTCGAGCTGACGGCAGATTCCCGCGACTATTGACGCATTGCGATCGTCGAGCGCGATCTGCGCGCCACTGGCTTTGGCGCGTTCGACGAAGAGCTGAAGCGCGGGATAGGCCTGTGCGGCAACCGCCGTCAGTCTGGGATCGTCGGGTGGAACGGCAAGCGGCGCCAGCCGATAGACCTGCTCGCCCTCGACGCGCAGCGGTTCCCGGCTCGTGGCGAGGATATGGACGTGCGGCGCGGCGTGGAAGATCTCCGCTGCCAGTGGCGCCGCCGCGGCGATGACATGCTCGCAATTGTCGAGGATCAGCAGCATGCGCTTGTCGCCCAGATGCGCGAGCAGCGCGGGCAGCCGATCGTCGGTCTGCGCCGGCAGGCCCAGCATCAGCAGGATCGACGTGATCACGAGATCGGGATCGCTGAGCGCGGCTAGGTCCACGAAATGTGAGGCATCGGCGAAGGTATCGAGCAGATCGTGCGCGATCGCGACCGCAACGGCGGTCTTGCCGACGCCGCCGGGGCCGGCGATCGTGACGAAGCGCGAGGACATGAGCCTGTCGGACACGGCGGCGATCGCATCGTCACGTCCGACCATGCGTTGCAGGCGGTTAGGTAGTTTTACGGGCGGCAGGTTCGCTCGCGGTGCAGGGTGCGGCTCCGCTGCGACATTCGCGCGCGAGATCGGCGCGACAAAGCAATAACCCCGGCCGGAGAGCGTGGTGATGTAGCGGGCGCCGTCCTTGCCGTCGCCGAGAGCCTTGCGAAGCGCTGCGACGTGAAAGCGCAGATTGGCTTCCTCGACGGCCATGCCGGGCCAGACCTGCGCCATCAGGTCCCATTTGCTGACGACCTCGTTCGGTCGCGACATCAGCGCGATCAGCGTATCGAAGCTCTTGGCACCCATCGGCAGCGCGACGCCGTCGCGCGTCACGAGCCGCTCATGTGGCGTCACGGTGAATGGCCCGAACGACAATGTCGCTGCCGCGGGCGCGGCCAGTTCAGTCATCGCGAAATCTTGCTCATTTGGAACACCGGATAGCGAGCGCGCAGCAATCCGGCAAGGCCGGCTTTGCAGGGCTCGTGACCGGGTTCCCTGGCGGTCTCACAACTTCTCACAAGTCCCAACGGGTGTCCGGCGGAGGCGGCTGATAGTCAGTCGCGTGACGGCAAGGAGACTTTCATGACGCAAGCGGCAAAACTGCTCTACACGGCGAAGACCCACACCAGCGGCGGACGACACGACGGCATATCGCGCAGCTCCGACGGCCGCCTCGATGTCAAATTGTCGCCGCCGGGCGGCGCAGGCATCGGCACCAACCCCGAGCAATTGTTCGCGGCCGGCTGGTCGACATGTTTCGAAGGCGCGATGGAGATCGCCGCGCGCAAGCGGAAGATCGTGCTTCCAAGAAAAAGTGCGATCGATGCGGAAATCGACCTTCTCCTCGATGATGGAGCTTACGCCTTGCGGGCGCGCCTCAATGTCAGCCTGCCGGGCCTCGATCGCGAGGTCGCGCGCGGCATCGTCGATGAGGCGCACCAGACCTGTCCTTATTCCAAGGCCGTGCGCGGCAACATCGACGTCACGGTCGAACTGATCTGACCATCACCAATCATCAACAAGGCAGCACCACCATGAAGCAGCTCCTCGACCAGCATCGTCGCAAGTTCTTTGGCGTCGCCGCAGGGACCGTCGTCGCCGGTCTCGGCGTGATCGACCTGGTCCGCGCCGAAACGGATGCGCCGCGATCCCAGGCATCGAACGCATCCTTCGGTCCGATCAAGCAGATCGATGCCGGTGTCCTCAACGTCGGCTATGCCGAGGCCGGTCCGTCGAACGGTCCCGTCGCGATCCTGCTGCACGGCTGGCCCTACGACATTCACGCCTTCGTCGACGTCGCGCCGATCCTGGCGAAGGCCGGCTATCGCGCCATCATCCCATATCTGCGCGGCTACGGTTCGACGCAGTTCCTCTCCGGCGAGACGCCACGCAACGGCGAGCCTGCGGCCATGGCCGTCGACATTATTGCGCTGATGGACAAGCTCGACATCAAGAAGGCGGTCATCGCCGGCTTCGACTGGGGCGCGCGCACCGCCGACATCATCGCCGCGCTGTGGCCGGATCGCTGCCGCGCGCTGGTGTCGGTCAGCGGCTATCTGATCTCCAGCCAGGCTGCGGGAAGCGCGCCGCTGCCGCCCTCGGCCGAGCTGCAATGGTGGTACCAGTTCTACTTCGCCACCGAGCGCGGCCGCGCCGGATACGAGAAGTACACGCATGATTTCGCGAAGCTGATCTGGAAGCTGGCTTCGCCGCAATGGAAGTTCGACGACGCCACTTTCAACCGGAGCGCGGCGGCGCTGGACAACAAGGATCATGTCGCGATCACGATCCACAATTACCGCTGGCGGCTCGGGCTTGCCCAGGGCGAGGCGAAGTACGAAGAGCTCGAGAAGAAACTCGCGGCAGGTCCCGTCATCGAAGTGCCGACGATCACGATGGAAGGCGACGCCAACGGCGCGCCGCATCCCGATCCGAGTGCCTATGCGAAGAAGTTCGGAGGCCGGTATGACTTCCGCCTGATCACCGGCGGCATCGGCCACAATCTGCCGCAGGAAGCGCCGCAAGCCTTTGCCAAGGCCGTCCTCGACGCCGACGGCGCATGATTCATTCAATGTCCCGGTCCAGCGCGGCTGGGCCGGGCTCATTTTGCGATTCCAGCTTGAAGATGCGTCATGACGACAATCGAATCCGAAAAGAACAAGCGTAGCTATGCGACGGCGATCACCTTGGCCGTGCTGCTCCTCGTCGTTCTCCTGACCTGCGTGCCTTACCTCGTCTCGATCGCCCTTGCCGAGGGGCCGGCGCAGAGCAATACGGCAGAGGCGTCACCGATCTTCGGCGTCACGATTCCCGAGGGCTATAAGCAGTGGGAGCTGGTCGCGCCGGCCGAAGAGGCCGCGCCGCTCGACGAGCTGCGCGCCGTGGTCGGCAACCAGACCGCAATCGATGCCTATCAGGCCGGAAAGCTGCCGTTCCCCGACGGCACCATTCTGGTCAAGCGCGCCTGGAAGCGGAAACAGTCGCCGGAGTTCGCGTCCGCGACGATTCCCGGTGCCGCGACGACGGTGCAGGTGATGGTCAAGGATTCCAAGAAGTACGCCTCGACCGGCGGCTGGGGCTTTGGCCGCTTCGTCAATGGCAAGCCGGTCGACGAGGCCCAGCACCGCACCTGCTGGGGCTGTCACGAAGCGCGCGCCAAGAGCCGCGACTACGTCTTCACCCGGCTTGCGCCTTGAGACCTTGCAGAGGCTGACATGAAGACCTGGTTCATCAGCGGCAGCTCTCGCGGGCTCGGGCGTGCCATCACGGAGGCCGCTCTTGCAGCGGGAGACCAGGTGGTTGCCACGGCCCGGGATCTCGCGTCGCTCGCACCGCTGCGTGAACGCTTCGGTGAAAGACTGCAGCTCGCAAAGCTCGACGTCACCGATGAGGGCGCCGCGCAAGCCGCCATCGACCTCGCCGTGACGGCGTTTGGCGGCATCGATGTGGTCGTGAACAACGCCGGCTATGGCGATCTCGGATCGGTCGAGGACATGAGCCTGGACTCGTTCCGGCGGCAGATCGAGGCCAATTTGATCGGCACCATCATCGTCACCAAGGCGGCGATCCCCGTGCTGCGCCGGCAGCGCCGCGGACATATCGTGCAGCTCTCGTCTGTCGGCGGCCGGATCGGCGCGCCGGCCCGCGCGGCTTATTCGGCCGCGAAATGGGGAGTTGAAGGCTTTTCGGAGTCGCTTGCACGCGAGATGGCGCTGATCGGCGTGCATGTGACGATCGTCGAGCCCGGCGGCTTCCGGACGGGGTTTGCCCAGGCCGCGCATGCGACCGACGAGGGGCGCGCCGAGTACGACGCCGTCGTTGGCGCCGCCGTCAGGATGCAGCGAGATTATGACGGCCGTCAGCCCGGCGATCCTGCCAAGGCCGCCGCCGTCGTGTTGAAGCTTGTCGCGATGGATCGCCCGCCCTTACGGATTGCGCTCGGCAGCGACGCCGTGAACGCGATCGCAGCGACGGACCGGCAACGTCTCGAAGAGTTGGAGCGGTGGCGCTCGCTCAGCGTCTCGACCGACTACTGACCGTGCGTCCTACTCCGCCGCAACCATCTGCTGCGTGCGCCACTGCCCGAGCAGCGCGCGCAACGAGGCCGGCTTCACCGGCTTGTTGAGCACTGCGATCTTCTCGTCGCGTGCAGCGACCTGGACGGCGGGGCTGCGGTCCGCGGTGATCAGGATCGCCGGGATGGTGTCGCCAAAGCGGCGGCGGATATCGCGGATGGCGGCGATGCCGTTGCCGCGGTCGAGGTGATAGTCGACCAGGAGGCCGGTGACGCGCTTGCCGGCCGCCTCGATCGCGGCGATCGCGCCTTCGGGATCGGCGACCGCGATCACTTCGGCATCCCAGGCCTTCAAGAGCGTGCGCATGCCGTCGAGGATGGCCGCATCGTTCTCGATGCAGACGATCAAGGCGCCGGCGATGGGCGTGCGCGCCAGCGGCGTCGCGCTTGTGACGGCGGCGGTGAGGGTGATCGCCTTTGCCGTCGGCACCGTCACGGAGAATACCGAGCCGCCGCTCTTGTTGCCGTCGATGGCGATGCCGTGCTTGAGCACGCGCGCCAGACGTTCGACGATCGACAGGCCGAGACCGAGGCCGCGCGCGATCCGCGCGCCCTGCTCGAGCCGGTGGAATTCCTTGAAGATCTCGCCGCGCTTGACCTGTGGGATGCCGACGCCGGTGTCGTAGACGCAGATCTTGAGCGAGGGGCCCTGGCGGCGGCAGCCGACCAGCACGCGGCCGCGCGGAGTGTATTTGATCGCGTTGGAGATCAGGTTCTGGAGCAGCCGCCGCAACAGCAGCCGGTCGGACTCGACCGGCAGCGAGCAGGGCACGAAGGTGAGGTCGAGGCCCTTGGCGCGCGCGATCGGCGCGAACTCGATCTCCAGCGAGCGCATCAGATCGGCCATCTTGAAGCTCGAGATCGAGGTTGCCATTGCGCCGGCGTCGAGCCTCGAGATATCCAGCAGCGCGCCGAGGATCTCTTCGATCGCCTGCAGCGACTCGTCGATGTTCTCGACCAGGCGCGTCTCCTCGCCATTGTGCTGGCGTTCGACGAGGCTCGTGACATAGAGCCGTGCCGCGTTCAGCGGCTGAAGGATGTCGTGGCTGGCGGCCGCGAGGAAGCGCGTCTTGGAGATGCTGGCGTCTTCCGCCGTGCTCTTGGCCTGCGCCAGCTCGGAATTGAGCCGCGTCAGCTCCTCGGTGCGGTCGCGCACGCGCTTTTCCAGGGTCGCGTTGGCGCGCTCCAGCGCTTCCGCCGCCTCGAATGTGGGCGTGACGTCGGTGAAGGTGATGACGAAGCCGCTGCCGGGCATGCGGTTGGTCAGCACCTCGATCACCATATGGCGGTCCGGCAGGCGTTCGAGATAGGGCTCGCTGTCGATGGTATAGGCGGCAAGCCGCCGCTCCAGCATGGCCTCGCGCTCGACGGGGTCGTCCGGGTTGCTGACATCCATGAATTCGAGGATTTCGCGCAAGGGTGTGCCGAACTGGATGAAGTGCGGCGGAACGTTGAGAAGGTCGCCGAACTGCCGGTTGGAGCAGATCAGTTGCAGATCATCGTCGAAGACGGCGATGCCCTGGCGCACATGGTTGAGCGCGGTTTGGAGGATTTCGCGGTTGAAATGCAGTGCCGCATGGGAATCGTCGAGCAGTTTCAGTGCGGCTTTCGCGGACACCGTGCGCTTGCGCAGCAGCAACGACATCACGAGGCGCGAGGATGCCGCGCCGATCGACGAGGCGATCAGGTGCTCGGCATGCTGCAACAGCTCGAAATCCGCAGGCGCGGCAGGCTCTAGCCGCACGTTGCGCCGCGCCGAGAAGGCCTCGAACGAATGCCGGGCGCGATCGGGGCCGAGATATTGCGCCACCGTGGTCTGGATATCCTGCACCGTGACGGTGGTGCGCCAGCGGCGGAAGCTCGGAGCGATCGGCGCGAGCGTGTTCGGTACGAACAGGTCGGCCTGCACCAGCTCGATGGACGACGGCCGCCGTGCCAGCGACAGCAGCACATAGGTCAGGATATTGAGCGAGAGCGACCAGATCACGCCGTGCATCAGTGGCGGCAGATCGGCGCCGAACAGCGCCTGCGGCCGCAGCGCCTCGATGCCGAACGGGCCGTGCTGGAGCAGCAGGATTCCGGCCGTCGAGGAATCCATGAAGCTCGGCACGAACAGCGTGTAGAGCCACACCACGAAGCCGACCAGCATGCCGCCGATGGCTCCGCGCGCGGTTGCGCGCCGCCACAAGAGCCCGCCGAAGAAGCTCGGTGCGAGCTGTGCGATGGCGGCAAAGGAGAGCAGGCCGATTGCCGCGAGCTGGGTGTTGCCGAGCGCGCGGTAGTAGAAATAGGCCATCACCATGATGGCGAAGATCGCGAGGCGCCGCGAGCGCAGCAGGAAATCGCTGAAATCGGCACCGCCGGTGCGTCCCTCCGGCCGCCGTTGCAGCACCAGGGGCACGACGAGGTCGTTCGAGACCATGATCGAGAGCGCGACGCATTCGACGATCACCATCGCGGTCGCCGCCGACATGCCGCCGACGAAGACGGCGACGCTGAGCAAATCCGCGCCGCCCTCCATCGGCAGCGCCAGCACATACATGTCCGGATCGGCGGTGCCGAACGGGAAGGTGACGAGGCCGGCGATCGCGATCGGGATCACGAACACATTGATGGCGACGAGGTAGAGCGGGAACAGCCAGCGCGCGCGGCTGACTTCCGCATCCGAGGAGTTCTCGACCACGCTGACATGGAATTGGCGTGGCAGCAGCATGATCGCGCACAGCGACAGCAGCGTCATGGTGAGGAAATTGCCGATCGACGGCGAGTATTCGATCGCACGCACCGCTTCCGGCGTCTTCATCGCGCGCTCGATCAATTCATGCGGCGAGAACATCCAGAAGGTGACGAAGATGCCGGCGGTGAGGAAGGCGACCAGCTTGATGATGGATTCGGTTGCGACCGCCAGCATCAGGCCGTGCTGGTGCTCGGTGGCATCGGTCTGCCGCGTTCCGAACAGCACGGCGAAGGCGGCCATCGCCAGCGTCACCATCAGTGCCATGTCGCCGAGGATCGGGATGTGGGAAAACGCCTGGTCCTCGCTCAAGATCGTTTCGAGCGAGGACGCCACCGCCTTGAGCTGGAGTGCGATGTAGGGCACCGAGCCGATGATCGCGATCAGCGCTACGGTCGCCGCCACCGCCTGGCTCTTGCCGTAGCGCGCGCCGATGAAGTCGGCGATCGAGGTGATGTTGTGGGCTTTGGCGAGCTGGATCACGCGGCGGAGCACGCCGGCGCCGAGCCCGATCATCAGGATCGGGCCGACATAGATCGCGAGGAAGTCGGTCGAGGTGCGGGTGGCGAAGCCGACCGAGCCGAAGAAGGTCCAGGAGGTGCAGTAGATCGCCATCGACAGCGGGTAGATCAGCCCGGACGCGCGCCCGTGCCCCGCCGGCGAGCGGCGGTCGCCATGGCTCGCCACCAGGAACAGGAAGCCGATATAGCCGAAGGCCGCGGCGATCACGCCCCAGTCGTGCAGCATTGCGAGCGTGCTTCTCCCTGGGCGCGCATGCGCCCGGTCTCATTTTCCCAGCAAATCTAGCGCGATGGGCGGGTCGAGGCGACAGCGAAATGCCAGGCTGAGCCGGGAACTGGGGTTGTCGTTAAGCCATGGGTGAGCTGCCTGCTCTCCCTCGCCCCGCTTGCGGGGAGAGGGTGGGGTGAGGGGGCTCTCCACGGGGACGGTGGCAGCTGGACTCGCGGAGACTCCCCTCACCCGGATCGCATCTGACGATGCGATCCGGCCTCTCCCCGCAAGCGGGGCGAGGCGAAAGAAGAACCTACTCCGCCGCCAGCGACTTCTCGCGCAGCGGCAGACCCAGGCGGTCCCACACCTGAAGCAGGGCTTCGGCGAGCTGATCGATCAGGCCGTCGTCGTGATACGGCGAGGGCGTGATGCGCAGGCGCTCGGTGCCCTTGGCCACCGTCGGATAGTTGATCGGCTGGATGTAGATGCCGTGCTCTTCGAGCAGCATATCCGAGGCTTGCTTGCATTTCTCGGCATCGCCGATGAACAGCGGCACGATATGGGTGTCGCTCGACATCACCGGAAGACCTGCGGCGTTGAGGATCGCCTTGACGCGCGCGGCGCGGTCCTGGTGGCGCTCGCGCTCCCAGCTCGAGGTCTTCAGATGCTTGATCGCGGCGGTTGCGGCCGAGCAGATCGCCGGCGGCAGCGCGGTGGTGAAGATGAAGCCCGGCGCATAGGAGCGCACGGCGTCGATGATCTGGCCGTTGGCGGCGATGTAGCCGCCGAGGCAGCCGAACGCCTTGGCGAGGGTGCCTTCGAGAATGTCGATGCGATGCATGACGCCGTCACGCTCGGCAATGCCGCCGCCGCGCGGACCATACATGCCGACGGCGTGAACTTCGTCCACATAGGTCATCGCACCGTACTTCTCGGCGAGATCGCAGATCTTGGCGAGCGGCGCGACGTCGCCGTCCATGGAATAGAGGCTCTCGCAGGCGATCAGCTTCGGCCGGCTCGGGCCGGCCGCCTTCAGCAGCGCTTCGAGATCGGCAAGATCGTTGTGGCGGAACACGACGCGCTCGCAGCCGGACTGGCGGATGCCCTCGATCATCGAATTGTGGTTGAGCTCGTCCGACAGGATCAGGCAGTTCGGAATGAGTTTTGCGATGGTCGCGATGCCGGTCTGGTTCGAGACGTAGCCCGAGGTGAACAGCAGCGCGGCTTCCTTGCCGTGGAGATCGGCCAGTTCGGCCTCGAGCTGCACCAGAGGATGATGCGTGCCGGCAATGTTGCGGGTGCCGCCTGCGCCGGTGCCGACGCGGGTCGCGGTCTCAACCATGGCGCCGACCACTTTCGGATGCTGGCCCATCCCGAGATAATCGTTGGAGCACCAGATCACGACGTCGCGCTTGCCCTTCGGCGAGTGCCACACGGCGTGCGGGAACCGGCCGGCGGTGCGCTCGAGGTCGGCGAACACGCGATAGCGCCGCTCGGAGTGAAGACGATCGAGGGCGGAATTGAAGAACTGGGCGTAATCCATCGGTGCAACCTGAGAAGGAACTGACCAAAAGGGCGCATCTTCTTAGAGCTTTTCCAGCTCTAATGTCTATGTGCTATCCCACATTTGGTCGTGAGGGGCATTTGGGCAAAATGCCCTATCGTGCGATTTGAAACTTGATCACGATCAAGTTCGCGCGAGATGTGATGTTGCTTTGCACCATCCCTCGAAGCACCGATTTTACCAGCCTCAACCGGACTTGGCCCTCTTGCGCGGCTCGGCACGCGCGTCCTTGGCGGGCTTCAACCAATCCGAATTGCGCAGGGCATGCGCGACGCAATCGTGGATGTGGGTGTGCAGCACCTTGTTCGCACCTCCAGCGTCGCGCTTGAGCGCGAGCTCCTTCAATTCGCGATGCTCGGATGCCGCCATCTCGCCGCGGAACACCACGGCGATCATCTGGTAGCGCAGATAGCGATCGTAGACCGCGGCATGCGCGTCGAGCAGCACCTTGGAGCCGCAGGCCGCGACGAGTGCGCGATGAAACTGGAAATCACACTGTTTCCAGCTCTCGGCGTCGGATCGCTCGCCCGACAGCAGCATCCGCTCCATCGCCGCGAGCTTGTGATGCGCGGAGACGATGTGCGCCTCCCAGTCGAGATCGCCAGCCGCAAATGATTTCTCGATCATGTGGCCTTCGAGCAGCTCGCGTAGCTCCGCGATCTCCTGGAATTCGGTCGCTGAAATCGGCGCCACCTCGAAGCCGCGCTGGCCCTCGGCGACGACAAAACCTTCCGAGCACAGCCGGTTCAGCGTCTCGCGCAGCGTCGAGATGCTGGTGCCGTAGGCACTGCTCATGCGCTCGAGCTTCAGCTTCTGACCCGGCGTCAGCTTGCCGAAGATCAGGTCGGTGCGGATGCGGCGGTAGGCGCTGTCGCCCACCGTCTCGGCGGTCGTGTCGGGAGAGATGTCCATGCCTCATCCTAGCGTCTTGGACGTGCGATTTGACAAATTTCGCAACTTTATCAAGCGTTTCTTGTAATATCATATGAAGCTAAAAATATAGGTTGATTTATAATTTGTCCTATAAGACCTTCGCGCCCCTAAGAACGAGATCATCAGGGGGAGGGCACGATGCCTGTTCGGTTCAAAGGTCTGGCGTGGGTGATGGCGATCGGTGCGGTCGCTTTGGCGGCGATGGGGCCGGCCTCCGCGCAGGCGATCCTGGAACGCACAATCCGCTGGGGCCACCTCAACAACACCGACCATCCCGTCAGCAAAGGCGTGCAGAAATTCACCGAGATCGTCGCGGCCAAGAGCGGCGGCAAGATCAAGGTGCGCGAATATCCGGCCAATCAGCTTGGCAGCGAGATGCAGCAGCAATCGGCGCTGCGCGCCGGCACCCAGGAGATGCAGTCGCCGGCGACGACGTCGCTGGTCGGCATCGTCAAGGACTTTGGACTGATCGATTTCCCGTTCATCGTCTCGACGCCGCAGCAGGCGGACGCCTTGCTCGACGGCCCGCTCGGCGCGGCGCTACTCGCCAAGCTGCCGGAGAAGGGCCTCGTCGGCCTCGCTTATTGGGACCTCGGTTTCCGCAACGTCACCAACAGCAAGCGTGCCATCACCAAGGGCGAAGACCTCGGCGGCATCAAGATCCGCGTGATCCCGAATCCGGTCTATCTGGAGACGTTCAACGCCTTCAACGCCAATCCGGTGCCGATGAGCTTCTCCGAGCTCTACAGCGCGCTGGAGACCGGCACGGTCGACGGTCAGGAGAACCCGTTCTCCGTGATCCTGTCGAACAAGTTCTACGAGGTGCAGAAATATCTCAGCGTCACCAACCACACCTATTCGACCAACATCATCCTGATCAGCAAGAAGTTCTGGGACGGGCTCTCGCCCGACGAGCAGAAGATCCTGCAGGACGCCGCGATCGAGGCGCGTGACTACCAGCGCAAGGTCAGCCGCGAGCAGGCCACGGCCGCGATCGACGAGCTCAAGACCAAGGGCATGGAGGTCAATGCGATCGCGCCGGCCGAGCTCGATCGCATGCGCGCCAAGACCAAGCCGATCGCGGAAAAATTCTCCGCCGACTATGACCCGGCGATCGTCAAGCTGTTCAACAGCGAGCTCGACCGCGTTCACGCGCCGAAGCCCTGAGCCGGCACGCAGGGGCGGGCCGGAAATCATGAAAACGATGGTGAACGCATATTTCTGGCTGCTCCGCGCGGTCATCGCCGTGCTGCTGGCCGCCATGGTGGTGCTGGTGTTCGGCAATGTCGTGCTGCGCTACGGCTTCAACTCCGGCATCGCCGTCTCGGAAGAGCTGTCACGCTGGCTGTTCGTCTGGATGGTGTTTCTGGGCGCCATCATCGGCATGAAGGAGCACGCGCATCTCGGCGTCGACAGCCTCGTCAAGGTGCTGTCGCCGTTTGGGCGCAAGGTCTGCTACGGCCTCAGCCACGTGCTGATGCTCTACGCTTCCATCCTGCTGACGGAAGGCTCGTGGAAGCAGACGGTGCTGAACTGGGACACGGTGGCGCCGGCCTCGGGCCTCTCGGTCGGACTGTTCTACGCTGCCGGCATCGTGTTCGGCGCCTCCTCTTGCGTGATCATCGTCTACGAGCTCTACCGGCTCGTGACCGGGCAGATCGCCGATGCCGATCTCATCGCCATCAGCGAATCCGAGGAGCTCTCGCATTCTCCTGACCTGACCAGCGGAAAGCAGCAGGCATGACCGTCGCCGTCTTCACCTTCTCCCTGCTGGGCGCCATGGCGATCGGCATGCCGATCGCGTTCGCGCTGATCATCTGCGGCATCGCGCTGATGACGTATCTGGCGATGTTCGATTCCCAGATCATCGCACAGAACGTCATCAACGGCGTCGATTCGTTTCCGCTGATGGCGGTGCCGTTCTTCATCCTCGCCGGCGAGGTCATGAACACCGGCGGGCTGGCGCGCCGCATCCTCAACTTCGCCATCGCGCTGGTCGGCCATTTCCGCGGCGGGCTCGGCTATGTCGCGATCCTCACCTCCTGCATCCTGGCCTCGCTGTCGGGTTCGGCGGTCGCGGACGCAGCGGCGCTCGGTGCGCTGCTGGTGCCGATGATGGCGGCCGCCGGTCATAATCGCGCCAGCGCGGCCGGCCTCGTCGCGGCCGGAGGGATCATCGCGCCGGTAATCCCGCCCTCGATCGGTTTCGTCATCTTCGGCGTCGCCGCCAATGTCTCGATCTCAAAGCTGTTTTTGGCCGGCATAGTGCCGGGCCTGCTGCTCGGTGCCGGCCTGTGCTTTGCCTGGTGGTGGGTGGTGCGCAAGGAGAACCCGGCCCGCCTGCCGCGCAAGAGCGTCGCCGAGATCTGGCGCGCGCTGATCGACGGTTTCTGGGCCCTGATGCTGCCGATGATCATCATCTTCGGCCTGCGCTTCGGCATCTTCACCCCGACGGAAGCGGCCGTCGTTGTCGCGGTCTATTCGCTGGTAGTGGCGATGGGCGTCTATCGCGAGCTCAAGCCCGCGCAATTGCCGGCGCTGCTGGTCTCGACTGCGCAGACCACGGCCGTGGTGATGTTTCTCGTGGCGGCCGCGCTGGTCTCGTCCTGGCTGATCACGGTCGCCGAAATCTCCGACCAGATCGTGACCCTGGTCAAGCCGTTCGCGGGCAACCAGACGCTCCTCACCATCGTCCTGATGATCATCGTCGTGATCGTCGGCACGGCGCTGGACATGACGCCGACGATCCTGATCCTGACGCCGATCCTGATGCCGATCGTCAAGCAGGCCGGCATTGACCCCGTCTATTTCGGCGTGCTCTTCATCATCAACAATGCGATCGGCCTGATCACGCCGCCGGTCGGCGTCGTGCTCAACGTCGTCTGCGGCGTCTCCCGCGTCTCGATGGACGATTTGATCCGCGGCGTCTGGCCCTTCATGATCGCTCAGCTGGCCGTGCTGGCCTTGCTGACACTGTTTCCCGTTCTCGTCACCGGCCCGGCCAAGTGGTTCGGTGGCTAGAGCATGATCCGGAAAAGTGTGCAGAGGCTTTCCGATAAGATCATGCTCAAACAAAACTTTGAAAGGACCTGTCCATGAAGCGCGTGATGATCCTCAACGGTCCCAATCTCAACATGCTCGGTATCCGCGAGCCGCACATCTACGGCACCACGACGCTCGACCAGGTCAATGCGAGCTGCGAGGAAGCCGCCGCCAAGCTCGGGCTCAAGCTCGCTTTCCACCAGTCCAACCATGAAGGTGTGCTGGTCGATCTGATCCAGTCGGCACGGCAGGATGCCGATGCGATCATCATCAATCCGGCTGGGCTTTCCTTCACCTCGGTCTCGATCATGGACGCGATCAAGACATTCGAAGGCCCGGTGCTGGAGGTCCACATCTCCAACATTCACGCCCGCGACGAGTATCACCGCCACTCCAAGATCTCGTTCGTGGCGACCGGCGTGATCTGCGGGCTCGGCCCGTTCGGCTACACAGCGGCGCTGCACGCGATTGCGAATATGAAGTGAAGGTGACGCAGCTGGGAGGGTGCGCTCCCTCGCCCTGTTCTTACGGGGAGAGGGTTGGGGTGAGGGGCTGTTTCAGCAGCGGCGGTGACAGTGGGATTCTTGGAGAGTCCCCCTCACCCGGAATCCGCGCTACGCGCGAATTCCGACCTCTCCCCGCAGGCGGGGCGAGGTGAAAAAAGAACTCACGTTGTCCTGAACTGCAGCACGCCGTCCTTGGTCTCGGCCGTCAGCCGGCCCTCGACGATCATGTAGTTGACATGCGCGACGAGCTCGCCGGCGGCAAAGCCCATCTGGTGCTCGTCCAGCACGTGCTTGTTGAACACAACAGGCACCAGGGCGCGTGAGGTCTGCGGTACCTCGCGGCAGGCTTCCGCGATCAGGCGGCAGCGCTCCTCGTGATGATCGGCGAGCTGCTTGATGCGAGTCTTCAGGCCATAGAACGGCACGCCATGGCCGGGCAGCACCAGCAAGTCATAGGGCAGGGTCGTCGTGAGGCTCGCAAGCGAGGCGAGATATTCGCCGAGCGAGTTCTGGTCGGGCTCGACCGCCCACACGCTGACGTTCGGCGAGATCTTGCTCAGCACCTGGTCGGCGGAGAGGAACAGCTTGTCGTCGGCGCAATACAGCATCACCTGGTCGAGCGCGTGGCCGCCGCCGGTGATCACCTTGAAGCGGCGCGTGCCGATCACGACCTCGTCGCCGTGCGAGATGCGGTGATAGGACGGCGGCAGCACCGACACCTGCTTGAGGTAGTCCTGGCCGCGGCCGAGCAGCTTCTCGGTGAGCGACTCGTCCATGCCGTGGCGGCGGAAGAACAGCCGCTGCGCGTTGCGGCGCTCCTCGGTGCCGCGGTTCTGATGATAGACCGACTGCAGATATTCGACCTGCGACATCACCAGCGGACAGTTGAAGCGCTCGACGATCCAGCCCGCAAGGCCGACATGGTCGGGATGCGAATGGGTGACGATCAGGCGCGTGATGTTGACGCCCTTCAGCGGCCCCTCGAACAGTTTTGTCCAGGCCTCGACCGTCTCCTCGTTGCCGAAGCCGGCATCGACCATCGCATAACCGTCGCCGTCGGCGAGCAGGTAGATGTTCACGTGGTTGAGGCGGAACGGCAGTTTCAGCCGCGCCCACATCACGCCGGGACGCACCTCCACCACCTCTTCGGGGCCCGGATGCTGTTCCCAGGGATAACGCAGGGCCTCGGCGGAGGACTGCACGGTGTCGGTTCTTGGGTTCATGCTACCGGCTTAAACCCAGTGCGGGCGGGGCGCCAGCCGAAAAAGGGGCGCTGACGCGCTTCCGCATAGCGGTCATTCCGGCCGTATTCCGTAGCCCGGATGGAGCGAAGCGAAATCCGGGGTTCGTGCCGCATGCAAGTAAGTCCCGGATTACGCTGCGCTCCATCCGGGCGACAGGCCGCGGCAGAGCGGCGGCTTACGCCGCTCGCATGTTGTTCAGAAACGCGTCGATCTCACCGCGCAGCATGTCGGCCTCGCGGCGGAGCGCGTCCGAGGCACCCAGCACTTCGGTCGCCGCAGCGCCGGCCTCGGCCGATGCCGTCGAGACGCCGACGATGTTGCTGGAGACCTCGCTGGTTCCGCCGGCGGCATGCTGGATGTTGCGGGCGATCTCGCGGGTGGCCGCGCCCTGTTCCTCGACCGCGGCAGCGATCGTGGTGGTGACGTCGTTGATCTCGCCGATGATCCGGCCGATGCCCTGGATGGCGCCGACTGCTGAGGTCGTGACCGACTGCATGCTGGCGATCTGGGTGCGAATCTCTTCCGTTGCCTTGGCGGTCTGGCTCGCAAGGCTCTTCACCTCGGATGCCACCACCGCGAATCCGCGGCCGGCCTCGCCTGCGCGCGCCGCCTCGATCGTGGCGTTGAGCGCGAGCAGATTGGTCTGCGAAGCGATGGTCTGGATCAGGTCGACGACGACGCTGATGCGGCTGGCGCTGTCGGCGAGGCTCTGCACCGTGGTGTCGGTGGCGCCGGCTTCGTCCACCGCCTTCTTGGCGATCGCGGCCGAGGTGACGACCTGCTTGCTGATCTCCTCGATCGAGGACGACAGCTGCTCGGTGCCCGACGACACCGTCTGCACGTTGACCGAGGTCTCCTCCGCGGCGGAGGCAACCGCGTTCACCAGCGCGTTGGACTGGTCGGCGGTGTTCGACATGCTCTGCGCGGTCGTCTGCATCGAATTGGCGGATTGCGCGAGATTGTCGAGCGCCGTGCGCATGGTGCTCTCGAATTCCGCGATCTTCGCCTCCATATGCGCGGCACGCTCGGCCTTGGCGATGCGGTCCTTGTCCTGCTCGCCGGCAAGCGCCCGCGCTTCGATCATGCTGTCGCGGAACACCGTCAGCGTTTCCTTCATCGCACCGATCTCGTCGTTCTGCCGGGAGCGGACGATCTCGGTGTCGAGATCGCCGGCGGAAAGCAGTTGCATGGCGCGCTGAAGCTCGCGGATGCGGCGCAGGATGTTGCGGCCGACATAGAGCCAGACGAACAGCGACGAGCCGACCAGCATCAGCGCGCCGAGCGCCAGCATCGCGGTGGTGGCGAGCGAAATCTCCTGACGCGCCTGGAACGTCGACGCGTTGGTCTCCTTTTGCACGCCGTCGACGAGCTGCTGCACGCTGATGCTGAGTCCGACATTGAGCTTGCGGGTCTCGTCCAGGATGGTCTGGCCGTAGTCGATGGAGTCGAGCTCCTTCTGGCGGATCTTGAACACGCCGGTCTTGCCCTCGCCGAAGGCAAACAGCTTCTGCACGGCGTCGCGCACGGCCTGCATCGAGGCAATCTTCGGGAGGTCTTCGAGGTTCGACTTGACGCGGTCGCGCGTCGCCTTGAATTCCTTCTCGATCACCTCCAGCATGTCGCTGTTGCTCGCCGACAGCGCCGCCATCATGTCGGCGGCCATCAGATTGCCGTTGGCGGAGACCGTCGAAATCTGCGCGACGGTGCGGGCGGCCTCGGTGGCATCGTCGGCGGAAACGTCCGCCGCGCCCAGGATCGCGTTCAGGCGCGTCTGCGCATCCAGCATCGCCGGGCCGGCCGCGCCGACGAAGGCGAGCTGGGCCTTGCGTAGCGCTTCGTATTGCTTGTCGTGCTGTGCGCCGGTCTCGAGCCGCTCGCGCGCCGCCGAGACCAGGCTCTGCGTGGCTTCGTCGATGCTCTTGGCGGTGTCGCGCAGTGCGGTCGCGATCTGCTTGTCGGCGCCGAGCTCGATGATCTCGCCAAGCTTGGCCATGGCGAGCTGCTGGATGTCCTTCACGCTCTTGGTGCGTTCGGTCAGGGCCTCTTCGGAGGGCGATGCCAGCAGGCCCGGGCCCTGCGCCGCGAGCGTTGCGCTCTGCGAGGCGAGCTGAAGGCTGGCGGAGAGACGCGGAATGTCGCGGCCGCTCAGATCCATCATGGTGCTGCCGAGATGATTGAACACGAAGCCGGCGCCGCCCGCGATCACGAGGCCCATCGCCGTGATCACCGCGAAGGCCGCGAACAGGCTGCCGCGCACACCCCATCTCGGCATCTTGAAGCGAGGCTTGAAACGGCCGAACACACGGCCAACGCCCAGACGGATCGCCATCGAAATTCCCCCACCCATGATCTTTATGTTTTCGCGGCGGAGTATCCTTTGGGCGGGTTAAAAAATCGCAAGTTGCACAATTGGTTGGCTAGTTCCGCACAGCGAAAAAAGAAAGGGCCGGCAGAGTTGCCGGCCCTCGGTCGCGATGTGGTTTTAAGAGCCCGATCAGTAACGCGCGACGGCCGAGTTGGCCCAGTTGAAGCGGTAGTTGACGCCCGCCTTGATGGTGTGGTCGTCGGTGGTGAAGTTGCCGGTGCCCGTCAGCGGGCCGCCGGTGAAGTGCGCGTCGCCGAAATTGTAATACTGATACTCGGCCTTGGCCGACCAGTTCGGGGCGAACATGTATTCGAGGCCGGCGCCGACCGTGTAGCCGTTGCGGTGATCGCCGGTGATGACGAAGGCGGTCGGCACGCCGCCGACGGTCACCTTCTCGTTGTTGTCGGAATAGGCGTAGCCGCCCTTCACGTAGAGCAGGCCCGGACCCCAGGTGTAGCCGACGCGGCCGGTGATCGAGCCGAGGCCACGCTGATCGTTGGTGTAGGCGACGCCGCCCGGGAACACCGCACCGACGCTGCCGGAGAGCCAGGAGTACTGGCCTTCGACGCCGACCAGGAAGTTCGGGTTGAACTGCCAGTCAGCACCGGCCTGCACGCCGCCGAGGAAACGGCCGTTGCCGTTGTTGCCGGTGGAGAGGCCGTTGAAATTGTTGTCGCTGGAGAACGCACCGCCGAGATGCGCACCGACGTAGAAACCGGTCCAGTTGTAGATCGGCGCGGCGTAGGCGGGCGCGGGTGCCTTGTAATAGTTGCGGTTGCCGAGATCGGCACCGATCGCCGGCGCAGCGGCGCCCAGTGCGAGCAGCGCAACGGTCGCAAACAGAATCTTCTTCATCGTCTTGAACTCCAACACTCAATGTCCCCGGCAGGCGCGCTCTCCGCGCCGCGTTGGTTTTGCAGATAGCTCGCTTTTGACGAAAATGCTGTCACATCCGTGGCACAACGACAGCCAACCTAACGTATTGGGCTGCAAATGATTTTCGTGCTTAATGCCGGCTTAAGAAATGCTGAAGGAAGACTTAACCGGGCGCGCATTCGGTAACTTGCGCGCGTCTCGCATTAACCAAGACGCCGCCGCGCCTCGTCGCGCATCTGCTGGCGGAATGCCGCGCGCTTTGCGGGCCGGTCTTCTTCGCGCACGTCGTGACGATCGAAGATGTCGAACTTCTCCATGATCGGATAGCGCTCGCTCGCCATCGCAAGCACGCGCAGCACTTTGGTCGCTGCCGGCGTCGGACCGCTCACCTCCCAGCGCCGGATGGTGTCGGCGCCGCCCTTCTCCGGCAATCCGCACAGTTTGGCCATGTCGGCCGCAGAGAGCTTGCGCTCGAGGGCGTCGGAGAGGTCGTTGCGGAGCTGCTTCAGTTCGGGGCCGGTCATGCTGTGTGCGTCCAGGGAAGTCACTGAAGGCAATGCACTAGCGCTGATTCGGGTCCATCCGAAGGCGGGGTTGCGCGCTCCAGTCGCGCTGCGGCACAACCGCCCGCGCACGGAGTTATGAACGCGTGCCTATGGAAATCTTGAGATCAATGAACAGATGGCATGAGGGGCCCCTAGCAACAGAGGGATCAGCCATGACGAGCATGAAATTCGCCATTGCCGCACTCATCACCACTGGACTGCTTGCCGCACCGTTCGCGGCCGAAGCGAAAAAGGCCCGGTCGACCAGACATCATTACAGCACGAGCGTGATGGCCCCGACCTATGGCGGCGTCGGATCGACCGCAGTGCAGCCGAGGGCGTCTTACGGCTCGTCCGGCCAGACGGTCGGGACGGTCACGGCGCCGTCGATCGGAACGTATAATTGGCCTTCGGTCGGCGTGACCAATTCGGTCCCGACCTGGAGCAATACCAACCCGCGATGAGAAGCCCAGCAGAGTCAAAAGGCGGCCTGCAGCGTGTTCAGCGTGCGCTCGTCGCGAGCCCGGAGAGCAGGTAGAGCGCGACCAGCAAGGTTGCGACCGACAGCATCGTCGTGACTGAGACGGTGGCCGCGACCAGCTTCTCCTCGACCTTGTGCTCGTGTGCCAGCACGTACACGGTCTTGGCCGTCGGCACTGCCGCGCAGATGACGGCGGCGACGGTGTAGAGTGGATTGAGGCCGGTGACGACGCAAAGCCCGTAGACGATCAGCGGCATCACCACCAGTTTTACGGTCGCAAGCGCGAACGATGGTCCGAGGTTCGATCGCAGGCCATCGACCGACAGGCCGAGCCCGATGGCAAACAGTGCGCAGGGCGTGAGCGCCGCGGCGATCATGTTCAAATAGGCCGCAACGGCTGCCGGAATCGGCAAGCCCGTGACCGCCCAGACCAGGCCGATCAGCGTCGACAGCACCATCGGGTTGAGCAGGATCTGCTTGGCGAGGCCAGCCGACTGCGCCCCTCCGTGCGCATCCCTTTCCAGCAGGATGACCGTGATCGGAAACATCACGGCGGCGACGAACACGGTCGCGACCGCAGCGGGCAGCACGGCGGGCTGGCCGTAGATCGCGTGCAGGATCGGAAGCGCCACGAAGCCGGTGTTGGTCATCGCCGCCGCCATGCCGCGGATCGTGCTGCTGGCGAGGTCGTGCTTTCCGCCGACGCGAACCGCGACGAAGACGAGTGCGAAGCAGAGCAGGGAGCCGCCGCCGAAGGCGAGCAGGAAGCGCCATTCCAGCAGATTGCGCGCCGGCTCCTGCGCAATGGTGACGATCAGCAGCGCCGGCATCGCGACATTGTAGGCAAAATGCACCAGCGCGTCGGCCAGCGAGCGGGACAGATACCCTGATGCGCCGGCGAGCCAGCCGGTGACGATGATTGCGAATACGGGAAGAACGAGGCTGGCGACTTCCATCCGGCTGTCCCCCTGCTGCCAACGGCCGCAGGGTAGATTACTCCGGCAATGGATTGTCGTCACTGTCTTGCGCGGGCCGCTGCTGGCCCGAAAACTCCTCGTCAGTCAGGCGGCGGCAATTGTGCGGCGGAGATAAGTCTCGCCCCTTAGATTCCCCGGCCGTTCTGCTGACCGAACACGCAGCGCCATCCGGCCAGCCGTTCGGCCGGATGCTGGTTCATCCATTCGGCGAGCTGCGGCGCGCCCAGCAGGCAGGATTGCATCGAGACGTCGGCGAAGTCCGACGTCGTCACGATCTGCTCGTGACAGTTTCCGGGAGCGGACAGACTGCAGAGCACAGCAATGATCTTGATCACGCCAGATTTCCTACGTCACCAGCGGCCGCGCGGCTGATCGTCGCCTTGTCCTGCCGCTCACCGGCCGGATCATTCGGCGGGAAGATACTGTCGTAGATCGCGCGGGCTTCCTGAATGAGACGCAATCTCTCGCGCTCGGCTTTCGAGACAAACTGAATAACCTGGCCCATATTCGCTCCAATGGATCGGTGGCCCATCATCAGATGATGGAAATCATTCCATGACGATATGGGGTGCGAGGCTTCCATTTCTTAGCGGTGCGGCGGTCACAAGGAATAAAAAGCGCGTGACCCTGCCGGAACGGAGTACCAATGCGACATGTCGCGCAACGGCCCTAATTGGCGCGGGGCGCCGGCACTTCTGACGCGGCGACGATCGACATCTCCGGCGTCGAACGCTGTGCGATCCATCGCCGATATTGCCGCGTCCGCAATGCGGTGGCGACCTGCTGCAGGATCAACGCCCATAGCGGCGACACTTTTGGATCCGGGTATCCGCCTCGGCTCAATCGCCGCAGCTGGAATTTGACGACGGCCATGTTGGCGAGCGAGGCCAGCATCTTGTTTGTCCATGTGATGGGCTTAAGCTGGGGGGCCGTGTCCTTGCCGAGACGCCAGTCGCGTGGCAGTTGCGGGTCGATCGCGAGCGCGGTGCCGATGCCGACCATGTCCACGCCACTGCTCAGCACCTGATCGGCAACCGCGCGGCGGCGGATGCCTCCTGTGACCATCAACGGAATATCGGCAACGGCCCTGATGTCACGCGCGAACTCCAAGAAGTAGGCTTCGCGCGCGAGTGTCCTCCCATCGCGTGACTGCCCCTGCATCGCCGGCGCCTCGTAGCTTCCGCCGGAGAGCTCGACGAGATCGACGTCGAGGTGGTTGAGCATCTCCACCACCTGCCGGGCATCATCGGTGCTGAAACCGCCGCGCTGGAAGTCGGCGGAGTTGAGCTTGACGGCGACTGCGAAGCCCGGAGAGACCTTGGCGCGAACGGCCTTCACGATCTCCAGCAGCAGGCGAGCCCTGTTCTCGAGCGGGCCGCCCCACGCATCGGTTCTTCGGTTGCTGAGCGGTGAAAGAAACTGGCTGAGCAGATAACCGTGAGCGGCGTGGATTTCGACGCCGGTAAATCCGGCTTGCTCACCCAATTGAGCCGCCCGCGCGAAACGCCTGATGACGTCGGCGATGATATCCTCGGTCATTGCCTCCGGTATGGCGAAGCGATCGGACATCTTGCCGAGGTCGAGCGCTACCGCGGAGGGCGCAAACGTCTTCTGGCCGAGATTGGCCTGCATTTGGCGTCCCGGATGGTTGATCTGAAGCCAGATTTGAGCGCCCTTGGAGCGGCCGATCTCGGCCCAGCGTTTGAACCTGTCGAGATGCCTGTCCTCTTCCAGCACGACGCCGCCCGGACCCGTCATCGCGCGTCCGTCGACCATGACGTTGCCGGTGATGATCAAGCCGACTTCGCCGTCAGCCCACGATTGGTAGAGACGCATCAATTCCGGCGACGGCGCCTGGTCCGCGTCGGCCATGTTCTCTTCCATCGCGGCCTTGGCGATGCGGTTGGGAATGACGGAACCATTGGGGAGCGTGAGCTTCTCGAATACTGTCATGGGGCTCATTTCGTAGACGGCCTGTCGTGGATGACTTGCCTTGATCGTGGCGCGAGCCTACCCTTAAAGTTAACTTTAAGGTCAACCCCCACCGAGGCGTGGCATGAGGATTGGAGAACTGGCGGCCCGCAGCGGCCTGACCGCGTCCCGGATCCGCTTTTACGAAGCGAGCGGCCTGATCCGCTCAGTAGAGCGTGGCGCGAATAATTACCGCGAGTTCACGCCGGACGCGGTCCTGTTGCTGGAGATCATCACCAGCGCGCAGGGCGCCGGCTTCTCGCTTGACGAGATCCACCGTCTGATGCCACCGAAATTCGACGCCTGGCGCCACGACGAACTCGTCGGCGCGCTCAAGGGGAAGGTTGCCGAAATCGAGGCGTTGCGTGAACGTCTCGGTGAAAGTCTGGAGCGACTGCACGCCATCATCGAGACCATCGAGACCAAGCCCGAGGGCTTGAGCTGCGGGGACAACGCCAAGCGGGTGATGACCCGATTTCGCAAGCAGGGTGCGTCGGCTTCAAAGACGAGAACGGCGTCCCGTACGAGATCGCCCTAGCGCATCGCCTCTCGCCGCAAGGAGGTTATGCCTATCGCGGCATCGTGATGGAGTGTTGAAGGCCCGCGGCATGACTGTTGCGGCACATTGTCGTCCGGATGGAGTTGTAAGGTCACTCCGTGCACAGCGGTTCAACGAGTGAAGGGCCGACGCCACTGAGGCACCGCGCTCGAAAGGAGCAGCCATGACAAGAACGAGAAGGTTGATTGCTGCACTCATCGCCGTCGGATTTGCGGCGTCGCCATTCGCCGCAAGCGCGCAGACGTCCGCAACGGGCGCACAAACCAGCACGCACAGCACCCCCGGCGCGCCAGTCCAACAAGGCACGTTTGGAAGTTCCGGGCAGACGGTCGGGACTGTGACGGCGCCGTCGATCGGAACGTCTACTCAGCCGTCCGTCGGCGTGACCAACTCGGTCCCCACCTGGAACAACACAAACCCTTCGACTAAGCGATAGCCGCGCACGGGCGCCTCACGCCGCCGGCGCGCGCTCCTTGCGTCCCGGCACCGCCGCGAGCAGCTCGCGCGTATAGGCGTGCTCCGGCGCGGCGAAGAGCTGCGCGGTCGGCTTCAACTCGACGATGGCGCCGCGCTGCATCACCGCGATGCGGTCGCAGATCTGGGCGGCGACGCGCAGATCGTGGGTGATGAACAGCATCGACAGGCCGAGCCGCGCCTTGAGGTCTTCGAGCAGTCGCAGCACCTGCGCCTGCACGGAGACGTCGAGCGCGGAGACGGCTTCGTCCGCGACGATGATTTCGGGTTCGAGCGCGAGCGCGCGGGCGATGCCGATGCGCTGGCGCTGGCCGCCGGAGAATTCGTGCGGATAGCGTTCGAGCGCGCCGGCATCGAGGCCAACCATCTTGAGGAGATCGCGGGCGCGGTCGAACGCGACCTTCGGATCGGTGCCGGCCGCGATCGGGCCGTCGGCGATGATATGGCCGATCTTGCGCCGCGGATTGAGCGAGGCGAACGGATCCTGAAAGATCATCTGGATGCGATGACGCTCGGCGCGCAACGCCTTACCCGAAAGAGACGTGAGATCGGTCTCGCCGATCCGCACCGTGCCGCGGTCGGCCTCGATCAGCCGCATCACCAGCCGCGCCACCGACGACTTGCCGGAGCCGGACTCGCCGACGAGGCCGAGCGTCTCGCCCTTGAGGATGTTGAAATTGACCTCGCGCGCGGCATCGACGCGCCGGTCCTCGCGAAACCAGCCGCCCGATGTGACGTAGGTCTTGTCCAGCCCGATCACCTCGACGGCCCTGGCCTGGTCGTCGAGCGGTGCGCGCTTCGGCGGCTCCATCGACGGCACGGCGGCGAGCAGCGCCTTGGTGTAGTCGTGCTGCGGCTCGTTGAAGACCGTTGCGGCCGGACCTTCCTCGACCACCTTGCCATGGCGGAGTACCACCACCTGGTCGGCGATATCAGCGACCACGCCGAAGTCATGGGTGATGAACATCACCGCCATGTTGCGGTTGCGCTGCAGGTTGCGGATCAGTTTCAGGATCTGCGCCTGCGTGGTGACGTCGAGCGCGGTGGTCGGCTCGTCCGCGACCAGCACGGCCGGCTCGAGCGCGAGCGCCATCGCGATCATGGCGCGCTGGCGCTGGCCGCCGGAAAGCTGATGCGGATAGGCGCGCACGATGCGTTCAGGGTCGGGCAGGCCGACCTCGCGCGCGAGCGCCAGCGCTCTCGCACGCCGCTCTCTGGGCGTCAGCAGGCCGTGCGCCTCGAACATCTCGGCCATCTGGTCGCCGATCCGCATCAACGGATTGAGCGCGGTCATCGGCTCCTGAAAGATCATCGCGAGGCGGCGGCCGCGCAGATCGCGCCAGCCGTCGTCATCGAGCTTGAGCAGATCGCGGCCTTCGAACTGGATCTCGCCGGAGGTGACGGACACCGTATCGGGCAGCAGGCCCATCAGCGCATGCGCGCACATCGATTTGCCTGAGCCGGACTCGCCGACGACGCAGACGATCTTGCCGGGCCGCAAGTCCAGTGAGACGCCGTCGACGGCGAAGGGACGTTCGGCGCCCTTGGGCAGCGCGATCCGCAAGTTCTTGATGGAGACGGCGGGCGGGGCGGTCATCATCAGCGGCCCTCCCGCGACAGGCGCGGATTGAGCGCGTCGTTGAGGCCTTCGCCGATCAGGTTCAGCCCGAGCACCGAGATCAGGATGGCGACGCCGGGAAACACGGTGATCCACCAAGCCTGTCGGATCACGGTGCGGCCAGCGCCAACCATGTAGCCCCAGGAGATCAGATTGGGATCGCCGAGGCCAAGGAACGCCAGCGAGGATTCCAGCAGGATCGCGGTTGCCACCATCAGCGAGGCCAGCACGATCACCGGCGACAGCGCGTTCGGCAGGATCTCGCGCAGGATGATCCAGCTGTTGCTCTGGCCGGTCACGACGGCGGCCTGGACATATTCGCGCGTGCGCAACGACAGCACCTCGCCGCGGACGAGGCGGGCGACCGGCGGCCAGCTCACCACCGCGATCGAGGCCACGATCGAATAGATCGAGGGCTGCAGGATCGCGACCAGCACGATCGCGAGCGCAAAGCTCGGGATGGTCTGGAAGAATTCGGTGAAGCGCATCAGGGCGTCGTCGACCTTGCCGCCGAAATAGCCGGCCATGGCGCCGATGGGAACGCCGACGACCAGCGCGACCAGTGTCGAGACGAGGCCGACCAGCAGCGAGACGCGGGCGCCAAAGATCATGCCGGCGAACACGTCGCGGCCGAGCGCGTCGGTGCCGAGCGGCACGGTCGAGAGCGTGAAGGGCGGCAGGAACGGCCGCTGCACCATGCGCCAGGGCGAATTCGGGAACAGCATCGGCCCGAACACCGCGACCGAGATCGCGAGCAGCAGGATGATGAGCCCGATGACGCCGCTGGGGCTCTTCAGCATCGATTTCCAGAACTGTTTCATGAGGCGAATTCGATGCGCGGATCGACCAGCCGGTAGACGAGGTCGGTGATGAGGTTGAAGATCAGCACCATGGCGGAGCAGATCACGAAGACGCCGAGCAGAAGATTGTAGTCGCGCTGCAGCAGCGCGTCGTACATCAGGCGGCCGATGCCGGGCCAGGCGAACACGGTCTCGGTGATGACGGCGCCGCCGATCAGCGTGCCGGAATGGACGCCGGCGAGCGTGACCACGGGCAGCAGCGCGTTGCGCAGCACATGGCGGCGCTGGATCACTCCGTCGGAGAGCCCTTTCGCGCGCGCCGTCTTGACGAAGTCGAGGCGCTTCACCTCGAGCATCGAGGCGCGCGTCATGCGGGTGTAGGTCGCCATGAAGAACAGGCCGAGCGTCATCGCCGGCATGATCAGGTGCTTTGCGACGTCCACTGCGTGGGAGAAACCGGAGAGGTTGGCGCCGACCGTCTCGTACCCAAAGCTCGGCAGCCAATCCATGGTGACCGAGAACAGCAGGATGCCCATCAGCGCCACCCAGAAGATCGGCATGGCGTAGAAGATCAGCGCGAACACGGTGATGGCGGTGTCGAGGAAGGTTCCGGCAAAGCGCGCGGCGAAAGTACCGAAGAGAACACCGAGCGCGAGCGAGATTGCGAATGCGGTCAGCGTGAGCAGCAGTGTGGCCGGCAGCCGTTCCGCGATCAGCTTTGCTACCGGCGCCTGCTGGCGGAAGGAGAAGCCGAGGTCGAGGGTCGCGATGCCCTTGACGTAGATGAGGAGCTGCTCGGGCAGCGGCTTGTCGAGGCCGAATTTCTCGCGGAGCTGCTTGACGAAGACCTGGTCGCTGGCGCCGGCTTCGCCCGCCATCACGACGGCGGGATCGCCGGGTGCAAGCCGGATCAGGAAGAAATTGAGGACGACGATCGCGAGCAGGACGATCACGCCCTTCACGACACGCTGAGCGACGAAGGAGAGCATAGTTAGTGCGTCATACCTGGTAGCGTGACCGGGAGCCACGGTGACGGTGAACTCCCTCGCCCCGCTCTTGCGGGGAGAGGGTTGGGGTGAGGGGCTTCTTTCCATGCATGAGAATGCTGATGGACCTGTACCCCCTCACCCGCCACGCGCGAGACGATGCTTCGCATCGCTCGGGGCGTGTCGACCTCTCCCCGCAGGCGGGGAGAGGTGAAGTCGAGAGCGCTCTCACTTGTCGAGCCATGCGTCCTTGAAGCCGTCATTGACCCCGATCCCGGTGGTGATCAGGTTCCTGACCTTGCAGCGCGTGATGGTCGGGAATTGCAGCTCGAGCATCCAGGCCACCGGCACGTCCTCGACCAGGATCTTCTGCGCCTTCTCGTAGATCTCCTTGCGCTTGGAGTCCGGGGTCGCGACCGCGCCATCGGCGAACAGCTTGTCGATCTCGGGGTTGGAGTAACCCTCGACATTGTTGAACACCTGGCCCTTGGCGATGGCGCTGGAGACGTAGTTGCGGCCGACGCCGAGCGCGGGATCGCCGTACTGGTAGAGATAGGTGAAGGCGATGTCGTAGTCCCAGTCACCGATCTTCTGGTTGCCGCCGGCAACGTCGGTGGCGATGGTCTCGATGTTCATGCCGACGTCCTGGAGGTTCTGCTTCACCGCTTCACCCCAGCGCTGCCAGGTCTCGCCATAGGCGAGCGGCAGCAGGCGGATCTTCTCGCCCTTGTAGCCGGCTTCCTTCAGCAGCGCCTTGGCCTTGGCCGGATCGTAAGGATATTTCGGCACGTTGTCGGTGTAGTACTTGATGGTCGAGGCGGATGGGCCGGTCGCGACCTTGCCGAGCCCGTTCCAGATCACGTCCTTGGCGAAGTCGCGATCGATCGCATACATGATCGCCTGCCGCACCCGCTTGTCGGCGAGCGGACCCTGGCGGTTGTTGAGCCACAGCCAGGCCAGCGGCGAGAAGAACTCCCAGCCGGCGCCGGTGACGCAGGTGTCCTTCAGCTTGGACAGGCGGGGCACGTCGAAATTCTCGACCGAGCCGCCGGGCAGCACGTCGACCTTGCCGGTCTCGAACGCCACCGAACGCGCGGCGGCGTCGGGGATGATCTGCCAGTAGATCTCGTCGATGTAGGGCTTGCCCTTCTCGTAATAGTTCGGGTTCTTGACGAGGCGAATGAAGGAGCCCTTCTGCCATTCCTTGAACATGAACGGGCCGGTTCCGACAGGCGCGTTGTTGTAGGGATTGGTCTTGAAGTCGGTGCCTTCATAGAGATGCTTCGGCACCATCGGCATCGAGCCGACCTCGAAGATGCCGAGGAACGGGCCGAACGGCTGCTTCAGCGTGAACACGACGGTGTAGTCGTCGGGCGCCTCGACCTTGTCGACCTGCGCGAGGTTGTTGCGCGCACGGGCGTGCGTCTGCTTCAGCATCTCGATCGAGAACAGCACGTCGGCGGAAGTGAAGGGCTTGCCGTCATGCCAGGTGACGCCCTTGCGGAGCTTGAAGGTGTAGGTCTTCGCGTCCTCGCTGACGCTCCAGCTCTCGGCGAGTTCCGGCTGCGGCTCGAGCTTGGGGCTGTAGCGCAGCAGGCCCTCGAAAATGTTGCCCGACACCATCTGGGTCGGACCATTCTGGATCATGGCAAGCATCAGGCCGGGCGGCTCGGGCTGGATCACCGCATTGATCACGCCCCCCGTTTTCGGCTCTTGTGCCAGAGCCGGGGCCACGAGCCCGCAAGCCAGGAGGAGACCAAGCAACACTCGTTTTGGCATGTCGTATCTTTCTCAAGCGAGACCGGCCGTAAACGCTTCGCACGTCATGGCGCGCAAAGCTACGGCCGGCCCATCCCAGTCCCCATCCGGCATCAAGGCTCACATAGTCTCATTCAGCGCCGCAAGATGAAAGTCTCGACAGCGTTCGCACAAAAAATGTACAGCGCGTCCTGTTTTCACTTGATTCATTCTCCTGTCACGGGGGACAAGTCCGCCATGGACAATGCCACACGTTCCGAACGATCCCGCAACGCTGCGCTGGAAGCGGCCATTGCGATCATCGCGCGCGACGGGCCCGGCCGGCTGACGCTCGACGCGATCGCGCGCGAGAGCGGCCTCAGCAAGGGCGGCGTGATGCATCAATTCCGTACCAAGGAAGCGGTGCTGAAGGCCCTGCTCGAACGGCAGATGGTGCATTTTCAGGAGTTCTCGACAGAGTTCATGGCCAAGGTGAGCGCGACCTCGGTCAATCCCAATCTGGCGACCCAGCTCGCCACGATCCGGGAAGCGGCGACCTCGCCGAATTCCGCGGCGCTGGCGCTCGTTGCAGCCATGGTGGAGAATCCCCGCCTGATGGCGCTGCCGCGCGAGCGCGAGATGGAGCGGATGGCGGCGATCAGGGAGGAGGCCGCTGATCCCGACCTCGCGATGCTGCGCTGGGCTGGCGCGATGGGACTGCTGTTGAGCTCGTTGTTCGGTATGTCGCCGCTCAGCAAGGACGAGCACCAGCGACTGTTCGCGCGTCTTGTCGACGACGCGCAGTGGGCCGGCCTCGAGCAGCCGGCTCCGACGCGCGCGGTCAAGCCCGCTGTCGAGTCCGCTGCCAAATCCGGGGCGGCTTCGGCGGCAAAGCCCGCAACCCCGCGCAAGCGCGCCTGATTCACCGTTAACGAATTCCGACCGGCGCCTGCACAAAACCGCGCCTGCGGCCAAATGTGTCAAGCCATGCTTTTTGAACTTTACAAACCAACTAGTCGGTTTATAAACGGAAACACTGAGACGGCCCAAGGCATCTGAACAGGCCCCGGATGATGCCCTGGCCGGCAATGGTGAGCGCCGCAGCCGCGTCTGGTCCCTAAGCGCGGCTGCGGTCGCCATTGCCTTCCCAACAAGCCGCAAGAGGAGTCTGGAATGGATCGCTCGATCGCCTTGCGCGGTCTGGGAACGCTGGCGCTATGCGCGGCCATGGCCGGCTGCGCCTCGGTCGCGCCCGTGCCCTATTCGGAGATGGCGTCCTCGGCCTATATGGCCCCGGACAAGTCGGACGCCTCCGGCCGCGTGCCCTACCGCTATTCCACGCCGGTCGACTGGCGTGCGTACAACAAAGTGATCCTTGATCCCGTCGTGGTCTATCGCGGCAAGGATCATCAGTTCGGCGACATGTCGGACAAGGACAAGGCGACGCTCGCTGCCTACATGCAGAACAGCTTCGCCGATCGGCTGCGCGGCCGCTTCGCCCTGGTGCGTGAGCGCGGGCCGAACACACTGCGGATCAGGCTGACGCTTACCGGCGCCGTCACCAACACGCCGGTGCTCGGCACGCTCTCACGCTTCGACATGGCCGGCGCGGTTTACAACGGCGTGCAGGCCGCGCGCGACGGCGAGGGTATGTTGACCGGCTCGGTGATCTACGGCGTCGAGATATTCGACGCCGCGACCTCGCGGCTGATCAGCGCCTACGTCACCAAGCAATATCCGGGCGCCTACGACATCAAGGCCAGCGTCGGTGCGCTCGCGGCCGCGACGGCCGGCCTCGACAAGGGTGCCGACGCTCTGATGGCGCAACTGAACTGACGCCGCAACCCTGCAACGAGAGGTGCCGCTGATGAATATTCTGCTTCGCTTCGTGCTGCGTGTCGCGATCACGATCGTGCTGATGGTTTTGGGTGGCCGCGCGGGCGCCGGCACGCCCAGCGATCCCAGCGGCACGTGGCTGGTCGAGGACGGCCGCGCGCGCATCCGTCTCGAGCGCTGCGGTCCGTCGCGCGACCGCATCTGCGGCTTCATCGTCTGGATGAAAGAACCGGCCGACAAGCGCGGCCAGCCCCATCGCGACAAGGAAAATCCCGATCCCGACAAGCGCGCCCGCGCGCTGCTCGGCCACCAGCTGATCATGGGCCTTGCGGCGACGCCCGAGGGACGGTTTGCCGGCGACATCTACAATGCCGAGGACGGCAAGTTCTACTCGGTCTCGATCTGGCGCGAGTCCCCCGATCGCCTCAAGCTCAAGGGCTGCCTCATCAAATTCCTGTGCCAGACCCAGACCTGGCAGCAGACCCTCGACGTGCTGCCCGGCCAGCTCGTCGGCCTGACCGGCGATCTTAACGGTCCCCGCGCCGACAAGGAATGGGCGGCGGTTCCGGCGCCGAAGCCGATCCAGGCCAAGGCGAAGTAAGACGCGCCGTCGCCACGAATTCGCTGCGCTCGCAATGACGGGTGTGGAGGGAGTTCCGCTCAAAATTTGATCCGGATCAAAGCCGGGTCGTCGCTTCTGCGTTCTGATGGCGCGATGGACGTTCTGTCGGGCCTTCCTGAAACGGATTCAGATGACCTCGCTGTGCCGGCCGCGGACGAGGCCGGACAACGTTGCGCGCAACGTCTTGCCGAAGCCGGCCTCAGGCCCACGCGCCATCGCCTGGCGCTCGCTCGAATGCTGCTTCTCGGCGATCATCGTCACGTCACCGCGGAAGGTCTCTATGACGAGGCGATGGCCGCCAATCTCAGGCTGTCGCTTGCGACCGTCTACAACACGCTGAACCAGTTCACCGATGCCGGCCTGCTGCGCCGGATCGCGGCCGACGGCATCAAGTCGTTCTTCGACACCGACACGTCAGTGCATCCGCACTTCTATCTGGAAGGCGAGGATGTGCTGGTCGATGTCGCCGGCGGCCTTACCTTCAGCAAGGTGCCGGACCCGCTGCCCGGCCACGACATCGCGCGGCTCGACGTCATCGTCCATCTGCGCCGCAAGCGGGTGATGTAACCCGGGCCTGCTCTAGCGCAATCCCGCCCGGCGGAATCCTTCCAGATAGTGCTCGCGATCCGCGTCATTGGCCCACGGCAGTTGGGTCGCGATCCAGTGCAGCGAGATATTGGGCTGGGTGCGGCGGAGCTCGCCCAGCGCCAGCTCCGAAAGCGCGCCGTCGCCGGTCATGCCGGCGGAGACCGCGAGCACGCGGTAGGCGCCCGTGAGATCGCCGCGATGTCGGATCGCCTCGCGCGCGAGCGTGATGGCCTCGTCATAGCGCCGCTCGGTGAAGCGCGCATAGCCGGCGATGCCGTAATAGATCGCCAGCGACGGATCGCGCGGCGAAAGCCTGATGGCCCGCTGCGCTGCGTCGTAGGATTCCCGTGACCGTCCGGCATAGGATAGCGCCAGGGCGTAATAGCCCTGCGCCAGCGAAAAGTTCGGGTTGAGCGCCAGCGCCTGCTCGAACTCGGACAGCGCGTCCGAAAGCCTGCGCGTCGAGAAGAAGACGCTGCCGAGCGCGGCATGCGCCCAGGCATCCTCGTGGTCGTGGCGCACCGCGGCCAGCGCTGCGGCCTCCGCGATCGGCGCCGTCGTGGCAAGCTCCGCCCAGCCGAGATGCACGCCGAACATGTGACTTGCCGCGAGCACCGACAGCGCCTGGCCGTAATTCGCATCGATGGCAATGGCGCGTTCGAGCAGGGCCTGTGCGGCCTCGTGGTCCTGCTGCGTCACCCGCCAGTAATGCGACAGCGCGCGCATCAGCAGGTCCCAGGCATCCAGGCTCGCGGGCGGCTTGCGGTCGGCGCGGAAATTCTCGGCCGCATGGATCTGCGGCTCGATCGCCGCCACGATCGCGTTGGTGATGTCGTCCTGCACGGCGAAGACGTCGACCAGCTCGCGGTCGTAACGCTCGGCCCAGAGATGGCTGCCGGTGGTGGCATCGTTGAGCTGCGCGGTGATCCGCACGCGGTTGTCGGCCTTACGTACGCTGCCTTCGACGATGTAGCGCACGCCGAGCTCCTCGGCGATCTGCCGGATGTGGACCGCGCGTCCCTTGTAGGTGAAGGACGAGTTGCGGGCGATCACCATGAACCAGCGCTGCTTCGACAGCGCGGTGAGGATGTCCTCGCTGATGCCGTCGCCGAAATAGTCCTGCGCAGGATCGCCGCTCATGTTCTCGAAGGCGAGCACCGCGATTGCGGGGCGGTCCGTCGCGATGCGCGCCGGCGTGGGGCCGGGTTCCACCGGCGTCAGCGTCACTGCCGTTTGTTCCCGAACTTCGCCGACGAAGCGAAAGCCCTTGCGGGGGATCGTCTTGATCAGCCGCTGCGTCGCGCCGTCGTCGCCGAGCGCTTTTCGCGCGGCATTGATTCGGCTGTTCAGCGCAGAGTCCGAGACGATGCGGTCGCTCCAGATCTGGCTGATCAGGTCATCCTTGCTGACCACCCGGGCGCGCTGCGCGACCAGGTAGATCAGGAGATCGAACACCTGTGGCTGCAGCGGCACGGCTGCGCCGCCGCAGGTCAGCTCCCGCAGGTCACCGTCGAGCACGTTGTTTTCAAAGAGAAATCTCACGTTCCTGTCGTCTCAAGCAAAAATCAAAGTCGTCTCAGGCGAAAATCAACCGTCCGCGAAAGTCTGGGGACGTCCGATCCGGCATGGTGGGAAGACCAAACAGTGCCGATGCCTCGGCACAACGGAGCTTTCCATGTCTCAAATTGATCACCAGGTTCATTCGATCGGCCCGGAGGTTGCGGGCTCTCGCATTTTCAAGTTCATCGCCTTTCTGTACGGAATTGCGGCATATCTCGTGTTTTTCGTCACCATTCTCTACGCCATCGGCTTCGTCATGGGGCTGGTGGTGCCGAAGACCATCGACGCCGGAGCCGACACGCCGACGGCAGAGGCCATCATCATCAATCTACTGCTGATGACGCTGTTCGCGGTTCAGCACAGCGTGATGGCACGCAAGCAGTTCAAGGCGTGGTGGACGCAGTTCGTCCCGAAGCCGGTCGAGCGCTCGACCTACGTGCTGTTCGCGAGCCTGGCATTGCTGCTCCTGTTCTGGCAGTGGCGTCCGCTGCCTGCGGTCATATGGGAGGTCGAGAACCCTGATCTTGCCGTGACGCTGGTCACGTTGTCCCTGGCGGGCTGGGTGCTCGTGTTCACGAGCACCTACATGATCAATCACTTCGAATTGTTCGGCCTGCACCAGGTCACCAACCATCTCATCGGCAAGGAAGAAAAGCCGATGCGGTTCAAGACGCCGATGCTCTACAAGTTCGTTCGTCATCCAATCTATCTCGGCTTCATCATCGCGTTCTGGGCAGCGCCGGTCATGACGGCGGGACATCTGTTGTTCGCGGCCGTGACCACCGCCTACATCTTCGTCGGCATCGCGCTGGAGGAGCACGACCTCATCGAACTCTTCGGCGACGAATACCGGCAGTACAAACAACGAGTGTCGATGCTTATTCCCTGGCGCCGGTCGATATAGCGGTCGCGTCTTTCCGTCGCGTCCGCCGAAAGGAGGACGCGACGCGGTACTGAGCCGGGTAACGCAAGCATCGCATGCGTTCCGTCCCCTCAACGCCCCCCGGGATGACTCCCCTTCATCCCGACGCCTCTCCCCATATCCGTCTTCACCGAGGTCTCGCGTGAACCGGAGCGGGGAGAGGATTTCCCCTTTCATTTATGGAGAAGACCAATGAAACATGTCGGAAATTGCTTCTGCGGCACGGTCACGGTGGAGGTCTCGGGCGCGCCGGAGGCGATGGGCTATTGCCATTGCCGGTCCTGCCGCTCGTGGTCGGGCGGACCGGTGAACGCCTTCAGCCTGTGGAAACCCGAGGCCGTGCGCATCATCGAAGGCGCCCAGCACGTCGAGACCTTTGCCAAGACGCCGCACAGCCAGCGCAAATTCTGCAAGAAGTGCGGTGGCCATCTCATGACCAACCACCCGCCGCTCGGCCTGGTCGACGTCTTCACCGCCACCATCCCCACGCTCGCCTTCACGCCCGGCGTCCACGTCAATTATTCCGAGACGGTGCTGCCGATGCGCGACGGCCTGCCCAAGCTGAAGGATTTCCCGGCCGAGTTCGGCGGCAGCGGCGAGATGATGCAGGAGTAGAAGGCTCCCCTTCGCCTCGCCCCGCTTGCGGGGAGAGGCGGGATTGCATCGAAGATGCAATCCGGGTGAGGGGGACTCTCCGCGAGTCTCACTGTCGCCGTCTCCGCGGAGACTCCCCCTCACCCCGACCCTCTCCCCGCAAGCGGGGCGAGGGAGAAGTCATCACCTCATCCCCGCGCGCCGAAACCCCTCGAGATAATGTTCGCGATCCTCCGCCCGCAGCATCGGCAGCTCGCGGGTGAGCCAGGTCAGGGAGATGCCGGGCTGGGTGCGGTACAGGCCGCGCAGCGCCGACGCCGCGAGCTGAGCATCACCCGACATTCCCGCGGCGGCGGTCAGCACGCGATGAGCACCGACGAAATCAGCGCGTTGCCGCATCGATTCCCGCGCCATCTGGATTGACGCCTCGTAATTGCGGCCGATGAACTGGGCATAGGCCGCGACGCCGCAATAGATCGCCGCGAGCGGATCGCGCGGGCTCAGCCGCAGCGCACGGCGCGCGGCGGCATCGCCGTCCTGCCATCGCCCCGCGTAGCACAGCGTGACGCCGTAGAAGGCGTGCGCCATCGCGAAGTTCGGATTGAGCCTCAAGGCCAGCTCGAACTCCGCCAGTGCGTCGTCGAAGCGCCGGCGGAACAGATAGGTATAGGCGAGGCCGTGATGGGCCCAGGCGTCCTCCCGGTCGGCTTCCACTGCCGCATGCGCCGCGCGTTCGGCGACCGGCACGGTCGCGGCCATGTCGGCCCAACCCATATGCGCGCCGAAGATATGGCTGGTCGCGAGCAGGCCCAGGGCTTTGCCGTAGGCGGGATCGATCGCGACGGCCTTGGCGAGCAGTTCCTGCGCGACCGCATTGTCCTCGCGGGTGATGCGCCAGTAATGCGACAAGGCGCGCATCACGAGGTCCCAGGCGTCGAGACTGCCCGGCGGCTTCTGCTGGGCGCGAAAGCTCTCGGCGGCATAGAGCTGCGGCTCGATTGCGGCGACGATCGCCTCGGTGATCTCGTCCTGCACGGCAAAGATGTCGGCAAGCTCGCGGTCGTAACGCTCGGCCCAGAGATGACTGCCGGTCGAGACGTCGTTGAGCTGGGCCGAGATGCGCAGGCGATCGCCGCTTCGCCGCACGCTGCCTTCGAGCACGTAGCGGACGCCGAGCTCGCGCGCGACCTCGTGGATATGCACGGCGCGCCCCTTGTAGATGAAGGAGGAGTTGCGCGCGACGACGAAGAACCAGCGCAGCTTCGACAGCGCGGTGATGATGTCCTCGCTGATGCCGTCGGAGAAATAATCTTGCTCGCGGTCGCCGCTCATATTGGTGAAGGGCAGCACGGCAATCGCGGGGCGGTCAGGCAGCGCGAGCGCCGCCTGCGGAACCTGTATCCCGCGGCCCGGCTCCTGCGCCATGGCGGCGAGCTTGGTCTCGACATCGCCGACGAAGCGAAAGCCTTTGCGCGCGATGGTGCGGATCAGCGTCTGGCTCGCGCCATTGTCGCCGATCGCCTTGCGCGCTGCGTTGATCCGGCTGGTCAGGGTGGATTCGGAGACGCTGCGACCGTGCCAGATCTTGTCGATCAGCTCGTCCTTGCTGACCACCCGGTCACGGTTCTCCATGAGATGGACGACGAGGTCGAACACCTGCGGTTCCACGGAAACGGGAACCTGCTCGCGGCTTAGCTCGCGCCGGTCAGTGTCGAGAAGGTGATCCCGGAACAGAAACTGCACGTCGAAAACTCAGACCTCACAGCGATATCAGGCAATGAAGAATTCAAAATGGATTCCGACTTGAAGTCTGTGAGTCCGCCCAAGGGCCCGCATGGTTCACCGCAATCGCGGGATGGCAGCCATGCCGTTTCCGAAGGGGAATACGACATTGTGGCGGGCCTTGGTCAGATTGTCGCGGGCCGGATGGGTGTGGCCTGCGACTGGAACGAGGATCGAGCCGTTACGGGCAGGGATGGCGCCTGCCGTCGTTGCCGAGGTACATGCCGGTGTTCGGATTGTAGGACTTGTAGCGCTGCATGCAGTACTGCAGGTCGCCTTCCGGCGGCGGTCCATAGGCGACGGGCGGCGGCGGGTAGCCCGGTCCGTAATAATATGGCGAGCCGTAATAATAGGGCGCAGCAACCGCGCCGCCGATGATCGCGCCGGCCGCGAGCCCGCCGACGAACGCGCCGCCGCCCCAGCCCCAGCCGCGGTGCCCGTACCAGCGCACCTGTTCGACCTGACCCAGGTCAGCCTGCGTCATCGCCAATGGCTGCCCGATCGGCGCCGCCGACGCCGCTGTCAGTGATGTCGTCGACAGGCCCGCAAGCATACAAGCGCCAGCAACGAAGCGAAACGATTTCAGCATTCTTGTCTCCTCGTCATGCGGCGGTCTCGCGCCGCGCGTCAGTGATAGGGCAACTGCAGAGGCGCGCTGAATTAAAGTTCTGACAGTATGGTGCGCGCGGCAGTCATTCAGAGTTGCAAATGTTCTCCGTCATCCCCGCGCAATGGCTACGCCATTGTCGCCGGAGGTGCCGGAGCGCAGCGGAGGCCTCGAAGGATCGACGGCCCGGCTGTATCGCGGCCGTGCATCCTTCGAGGCTCTGCGCACGCTGCTTCGCATCGTGCGCCTCGCACCTCAGGATGACGGAGCTGAGGCGCGGCGGCGAAGCCATCACGCAAGATCGAACATGTGACGAACGATGAATGTTCATTGCCGAACGCTACGGCCCGCGTAAGCTGTGCTCACACAGAACAACAGATACGAAGAAACGCCCATGCCCGCTTTTCACGCCTCGACCACCGTGCTCGACTCCATGCTGTTCCGCGATGCCTTCGGCACGCCTGCGATGCGCGAGGTGTTTTCCGACGTCGCGCTGGTCGGCCGCTATGCCGAGGTCGAGGTGGCGCTGGCGAAGGCGGAGGCAAAATGCGGCGTGATCCCGCAGGACGCTGCCGACCAGATCGCGGCGCGGACCGATGTCGCCGCGCTCGATTTCGATCTGCTGCGGCAGGAGACCGACATCGTCGGCTATCCGATCCTCCCTTTGGTGCATCAGATGGTGAAGCAGTGCGGCGAGGCCGGCCGCTACGTGCATTGGGGCGCGACCACGCAGGACATCATGGACACCGCCGTGGTGCTGCAACTGCGCGCCGCGCTCGAGATCGTTGGGCGCGACGTCGCCGAGCTGCGCAAAATTCTCGCCGACCTCTCCAGGCGCTATCGCGACACGCCGATGGCGGGGCGCACCCATCTCCAGCAGGCGCTGCCGGTGACCTTCGGCTACAAGACCGCGATCTGGCTCGCGATGTTCGACCGCCACGCCGAGCGTCTTGAGCAACTGAAGCCGCGCGTCCTGGTCGGCCAGTTCGCCGGCGCCGCCGGAACGCTGGCCTCGCTCGGCGACAAGGGCTTTGCGGTGCAGGAGGCGCTCTGCGCCGAGCTGAAGCTCGGCGTTCCCGCCTTGACCTGGCACGTCGCGCGCGACGGCTTTGCGGAAGCCGTGAATTTCCTCGCGCTCGTCACCGGCTCGCTCGGCAAGATCGCGCTCGACATCATGATCATGGCCTCGACCGAGTTCGCCGAGGTCTACGAGCCCTTCGTCAAGGGGCGCGGGGCCTCCTCGACCATGCCGCAGAAGCGCAACCCGATCTCCTCGGAACTGATGCTCGCAGCAAGCAAGGCGGTGCGCCAGCATGCCGGCCTGATGCTGGACGCCATGGTGCAGGATTTCGAGCGCGCCACCGGTCCCTGGCATGCCGAATGGATGGCGATCCCGGAGAGCTTTGTGCTGACCGCGGGCGGGTTGCACCAGGCGAAGTTCGCGCTCGCCGGCCTGATCGTGGATGATGCGAAGATGAACGACAATCTCGCCATGAGCCGAGGCCTGATCGTGGCCGAAGCGGTCATGATGGGACTGGCGCCGCAGATCGGGCGGCAGGAGGCGCATGACGTAGTCTACGATGCCTGCCGGCTCGCCAATGAGAAGGGTTTGACGCTGGCGGATGCGCTCTCGTCCGACACCCGCATCTCGAGCCGTATCGACCGCGCCACAATCGAGGCGCTCACCTCACCGAAAAATTACCTCGGTCTCGCGCCCGCAATGGTCGACCGGGTGCTGAAATCGGCAACGCGTTGAAAACCAAAATGCGTGAAACCGCGTATCTTTCGTTGGCTCTGGGGCGCTCGCACACTTGTGTCCCGTGATGCTAGGCTTAGATTGAACCATAGACTTTCGGCAGAGGACCCGGCATGACCGATCAACGCATCACCTCCACTCCCATCGATCCCGCGAAACTCGACCGGCTGGCCGAGGTGGCGGTGAAGGTGGGCCTGGGCTTGCGGCCGGGACAGGATCTGCTCTTGACGGCGCCGGCGATCGCACTGCCGCTGGTGCGGCGGATCGCCGTGCATGCCTACAAGGCCGGCGCCGGGATCGTCACCCCGATCCTCTCGGACGAGGAGATGACGCTGGCGCGCTACCGCCACGGCCAGGACAATAGTTTCGATCGCGCCGCGAACTGGCTCTACGAGGGCATGGCCAAGGCCTTCTCCGACAACACGGCGCGGCTCGCCATCGTCGGCGACAATCCGATGCTGCTGTCCGGCGAAGATCCTTCCAAGGTCGCGCGCGCCAGCAAGGCCAATTCGATGGCCTATCAGCCGGCGCTGGAAAAAATCGTCAATTTCGACACCAACTGGAATATCATCGCCTATCCGAGCCCGTCCTGGGCCAAGCAGGTGTTCCCCAACGATCCCGAGGACGTTGCGGTCGGCAAGCTGGCCGACGCGATCTTCGCGGCGTCGCGTGTTGATCGCGAGGATGCGATGGCCAATTGGGCGAGCCACAATGCGGTGCTGCGCGAGCGCACCAACTGGCTCAATGGCCAGCGTTTCCGCGCGCTCCAGTACAACGGACCGGGTGTCGACCTCACCATCGGGCTTGCCGACGGCCATGAATGGGAAGGTGGCGCCTCGCTGTCCAAGAACGGCATCAGCTGCAACGCCAACATCCCGACCGAAGAAGTCTTCACCACACCGCACTGCCGGCGGGTCTACGGCCACGTCGTGAGCTCGAAGCCGCTGTCCTATCAGGGCACGCTGATCGACAACATCGCGGTGCGCTTCGAGGACGGCAAGATCGTCGACGCAAAGGCCTCGCGCGGGGCGGAGGTGCTGAACAAGGTGCTTGACACCGACGAAGGCGCACGCCGGCTCGGCGAGGTGGCGCTGGTGCCGCATTCCTCGCCGATCTCGCAGAGCGGGCTGTTGTTCTACAACACGCTGTTCGACGAGAACGCGGCCTCGCACATCGCGCTCGGCCAGTGCTATTCGAAGTGCTTCGTCAACGGCGCGCAGCTCACCCCGCAGCAGATCGCTGCGCAGGGCGGCAACCAGAGCCTGATCCATATCGACTGGATGATCGGCTCGGCCGAGACCGACATCGACGGCATCTTGGCCGACGGCAGCAAGGTGCCGGTGTTCCGCAAGGGTGAGTGGGCGAAGTAAACCTTCCCCTCACGCCGCCGCGTTGCGCAGCATCGGTTTGTTGTCGATGCTGAAGCGGTTGAACAGCGTCGTGAACGGGCTGCCGTCGGTGGCCCGCACGATCGCGTCGGACGCCGCCACCGCGTCGTAAAGCGCAGCGACGGGATCGCCCGGTTCGGGCAGGTCGAGCGCGCTGCGGATTTCCTCTCTCGCCTCATTGACCTCGTCCTCGTCGTTGAGCGTGGCCTCCAGCGCATCCGCGGCGCGCCGCATCTCCGCGAGATCGCCGCCGGCGGAGAATTTGAGGACGTCCAGCCAGTAGGGGTGGGCGATGACGAGCTGGATGAATGCCTCGAAACTCTCCGCGATAATGCCTGCACGGCCCTCCGATGAGACGTAGAGCACATCCTGCGATGGCAGCAGCACGAAGGCGCCGCCGGACGCATCGCTGCCGATCTGCTGTGGGCTTTCGATGCCGTCGATGGTGAACCAGGGCTCTTCGTCCGGCACGAAGGAGATATCGAAGCCGCCGAGCCAGGCGACGACCTCGCCGTTGGCTCTCAGAACCTCTGGGGTGAGGGGCATCGGCTGGTTCCTTTCTGGCATTCTTGCGCACTTTGTCGCACCCCGGAAAAGAAGGGTTCATGTGCGTGGATTCGCAGGGAAATCTGGACGTTAACCGCTTCGCACCTGCAACTTCCGGCTGATTGTCGGGGCCTGCGTAAGAAAGAATTAAAAACCGGCTACTAGCGTTCCAACATCTTTCGAAACAATCCGGGCTGAGACCCGGCCAATCCATATTATATCCCCTGGGGAAGCAGATGTCGCGCGCATTGATTGAAATCGGTAGTTGCAACGTGGACCTCGAGCTGCGGCCGATCGAGCCGTCCTGGATCATCGAGGGTAACCCCATTTCGCGCTCGCACATCCTGTCCACCAGCGACGACGGCACCGCGTCGACCATCATCTGGCACTGCACTGAAGGCCGCTTCAACTGGTACTACGACATCGACGAGACGATCATGATCATGGAAGGATCGATCGTGCTCGAGAGCGACGGCATGCCGCCGAAGCGCTACGGCCCCGGCGACGTCATCTTCTTCCGCGACGGCGCGCATGCCAAATGGCATGTCGAAGGCTACGTCAAGAAGATTGCCTTCTGCCGCAAGACCAACCCCGTGATGATCGGTTTCCTGATCCGCGTCGTCAACAAGCTCAAGCGGATGTTCGTCACCACCGGCGAGCGCCGGCCCGCCTCGCTGTTGGGTGCGGGGTAGCTATAAAGTTTCAAGGAGCTTCCCAGCGGCCACGACGGAAGAGGGGCCGGGACCAACATCCCGGCCCCTCTTCTCGTCATGACGGCAAATCGAGCCGGTAGAATTCGGTCGCGGTCTGCGAGAACAGCGCGGTCTTCTCGGCCTCGCTCAAGGGCGCGGCGATACGCTTGAAGGCGTTGAAGATCACCTGGTAGCTGCACTGGCCCTTGTCCGGCGGGAAATTGCTCTCGAACATCGCGCGCCTGGGTCCAAAGGCTTCGATGCAGGTCTCGACATAGGGCCGCCACGCCGCCGCAAGCTCCTCGGATGAGGGCGGCTTGGGCCGCAGATGGAAGTCATAGCCGAGCAGGCACATCGCGAGCCCGCCGAGCTTCACGACGACGTTCTCGCATTTTGCGATCTCCAGGATCGACGCGCGCCACTGCGGAAACACCTCTTCGCGCCGTCCGGCAAAGCGGCCGACGCCGGCCGGGCCGCCGCAATGGTCGAGCACGATCCTGGTGTCGGGGAAGGCACGCGCGAGCTCGGTCAGTTCGCCGATCTGCGGATGGAACAGCCAGGCATCGAAGCTGAGCTTGAGAGGCGCAAGGCAGGCAAAACCCCTCCGGAAGGTCGGGTCCCGCAACAAGTCCTTCGGCCGGTTCGCATACATGCCGGCGACGACGGGGTCCTGGTCCCAGGCCGAGGAATGCCGGATGCCGCGGAAGCGGCCATTGCCGGCGGCGATTTCCGCCTCGAGCACCGGCTTTGCGGCATCGCCCAGCAACAGATTGGCGTGACTGACGATGCCGGCGCAGATCACGGCCTTGCCGTAACCGCCGCTCGCGCTCATCGCCGCGACGCCGTTGGCGAACTCGACCTCACCGACGGGCCGGAATGCCTCGGGCCCGTGCGCGCGATACATCGAGCGGCAATCGACATAGACGGTGGCGATGATGTTATGGCCGGAGGCGATGTCGGCAGCCATCTCCTCGATCAAATAGCGATGGCCACGATTCCAGAGATGGTGATGGGGATCGACGATCGGCCGCGCGGGATCGATGATCTCCTCCTGATATTGCGCGAGCCAGTCCTCGCGCGGCTCGACAAATAGCCCGCTCGTATTGGCAGGCAGACCGCTTGCAGCCATCGGCGTTCGCTCCCATTATGTTTTTGTGATTGGGAGCCTAGCACCTCGTCTCGTCACGCAGCAGCGCGCGTTGCGCAACCGTACCTGTCATCGCGATCACAGCGATGTTGTCGTCACGCCTTCCGCCGCTTCGCCCTCACGTCGACCACAAGTCGCCAATCGGCAGCGGTGGCAGGTTTGACCTCGCCGAGCCAGTGGAAAGAATCGTCTGTGATTTCAACGAATCTCCAGCGCGTCAGTTCGCCGGACTCCGTCGTGCCCTCCTGCACGATGTCCTCGCCGCGCGCCCGGCCGATCTGTTGCCGGAATACGCAGCGCGCGGGATCGAACCAGGAAATCCGCCACGCGGAAATGGAGGGGTCATAGACCCTCAGCGTCGTGCCGTACCAATTGCCGGCGATCGGAAAGGCCGGACTGCCGGCCGGGCGGGGAATGATCCAGACGTCCTGCACGGCGCGCCCTTCAAGCACCCAGCCGAAATGGATCTCGCCGGGCGCGGTGTGTTTCGTTCCACCCAGATCGTGGGCCGTGATCTCGGCATCCCAATCGCCGACGAAGCGGCCGTAAAGCTGCAGCGCCGCAGCGTGCTCCGGGTTCGGTCCATCCGCATGCAGTAATCTCACAAAGTCGGTCATGTCGATCTCCTGTTGCGGGAGGTCAGCACGATCGGGTGGCGGCGGGCTTGGAGAAAATTGCCGTCGCCGGTCGTCAGGTCCTGCGCGGCGCCAGATGCCTTATGCCAGGTTCCCGCCCATCATTCGTTCGCCGGCTCGCCGAGCGCTCCGCCAGCCAGATGACAATGACGGAGACGATGACGAGACCCGCGCCAAGTAGCATCATGCGTGAAAAGGGCTCGCCAAGCACGACGGTGCCGAGCAGCACCGCGATCACCGGGTTGACGAAAGTGTAGGTCGACACCAACGACGTCGAGACGTTTTCCAGTAGCCAATTGTACGCGGCAAATCCAATCACGCTGCCGGCGATGATCAGCCAAAGCGCCGCCGCAAGCGAGGTCGTAGAGACATCGCTCGGCCTGAAGCTCTCGATCTCGCCCGTCAGCCAGCTGATCGCGAACAACACGGTACCGCCGATCGTGAGCTGCATTCCCGAAAGCAGGATGGCAGAGGCCTGGCTCGACATGCTCCGGGACAGGACGGTCCCGGCCGACCAGGACAGCGCTGCAGCCAGCAGCCAGACGACGGGAAGGATGCTGATGCCAGCCTGCTCGACGTTCTGCCAGGCAACGAGCCCAACGCCGAGGAATCCCGGCACGAGTGCGAGCAGGGCAAGGGACCTCGGGCGCTGTTCGCCGGGGACAAGGACATCGATCAGCAGGATCCAGAACGGGATGGTCGCGAGCACGATGGCTGCAACGCCCGAGGGGACCGATTGCTGCGCGTAGGCGAGCACGCCATGGCAACCCACAAAGAAGAGCAACCCGCACAGGCTCGCTCTGCCCCCCGTCTGCAACGACACGCCCGCGATCTGTCGGCCGCTCATCGCGAGCAGCACGAGGCCGCCGCAGAACGACCGGAGCGCCATCAGCAGAAATGGCGGAATCGACTTCAGGCCCAAGGTGATCGCGAAGTAGGTGGAACCCCAGAGCAGATAAATGGCCGCGAATGAGCCGATGACCAGGAACCTTCTGCTCATGATTGCTCCGATCGAAGATATCTCGAGCAACCAAGTCGGAGGAAGTTCAGACGTTCCGGATGCTCGACCTCAGACGCCGTCGAGGATGATCACCGTAGGTTTCGCCGGCAGCATATCCCGCGACGTGCGCAGGAAGCGCTCGCGGCGCTGGTCGATCTCGAACTGCTGACCGATCAGATGCATGAATTCGTCGAGCGGCGTGGCGAAGCGGTGCATCGGCAGTACCACCGAGGCGCGCAGCCGCTTCGTGATCTCGGAGACGCCGTTCAGGGACATCGTGTAGGTGCCGTCGATCGGCACCATTACGATGTCCAGCCGTCCGATCTGCGCGAAGTGGCTGTCATCGAGCTTGTGATGGAGGTGGCCGAGATGGCCGATGCAGAGGCCCGCGACCTCGAAGATGAAGATGGAGTTGCCGTCGCGGATCATGTCAGTGCCGGAATCGTCGCCGAAATAGCGGCGGATGTCGGTGGTGACATTGCGGACGAAGGTGTCGCCGATCCGCTCCGACACGATGGCGGGTTTGCCGTCCTCGCCCCAGCCATGCAGCACATGGGGAATGCGCTTGTCGGGATATAGAGAGTAGTGCGTGCTGTGCGCCCGGTTCATGGTGACGACGTCGGGCAGCCGTCCGACCTGATAGGCGCCGCTATAATCGGTCGCGATGCGCAGGCCGCCCGGCGTGTCGATGAAATAGGTGGAATGGCCGGCATAGGTGATCTCGACCTCGGCGGCCGCCGCGGCCTGCCTGAAGGCGACCGGCATCGCGCGTGGCGCAGCATTGGCCATCGCCAGGCATTCGCTGCGCTGTGGTTGCTCGGCGAGGGCGGGCGTCAGCAGCCAGCCGAGGAACGCCAAAGCCGTCAGCAAGAGTCGAGACATCACCAGTCCGCCCGCCATTCAGTCGACGATCCGGTCAGTGTAGCTTCGAATCGTTCCGGCGTCATGCCGATGAGATGGCCACATGCTGCATTAAGGATAGCGTCAACCTTTGCTTGTTTCAGCAAGCGGCCACGCCTACCCGTTTTCGATGGCTTCGGCTGACAACATCACGCGATATCATGCGCTCGACAGTTGGCGCGGCATTTGCGCCTGCATGGTCGCGCTGTTTCACTTCGACGTGATCAGCCATCTGTCCTTCCTGCCGCTCACCAGACATGCCTACTTGTTCGTCGATTTCTTCTTCGTGCTGAGCGGCTTCGTCATCGCGTCGAATTATCGTTCGCGGCTCGCCGCGGGCTTCGGCACAGGGCGCTTCCTCGCCCTGCGGCTGGGGCGGATCTATCGGCTGCACCTCGTGACGCTGCTGCTGTTCATTCCCATTGACGCTGCCAAGGACGGCGTCGGCCCGAACCTGCTCCAGGCCGTCGTCACCAACATCCTTCTCGTGCAGGGGCTCGGCGTCAATCCGCAGAACTGGCTGAACTTCGCGAGCTGGAGCATCAGCACCGAGTTCGCCGCCTATGTGATCTTCGCCGCCGTCGTGAGCAGGATCGGGCCGACGATCTGGCCCTGGCTGCTCCCGATCGTTGCCGGGCCGGTCGTGCTCGCGACCATCAGCCCCGATGGGATGAATGCGACCTATGATTACGGCCTCGTGCGTTGCCTTTATGGCTTTGCGCTCGGCGTCGTCTGCTTCGAATTGCGCGAGCGCTTCCCGGTGTTGCGCGCCCGCTTGGCGCCGTCAGGCGAGACATGGCTGGAAGCGGCGAGCCTGATGCTCGTCGTGGGCTATGTTTCGGTCGCCGGAAGCAGCGTCATCCTGCAGGTGGCCTCGCCACTGGTGTTCACGCTCGTCGTTCTCGTGTTCGCGCGTGAGGCTGGCGGGGTCAGCCATCGGCTGACGGCGCCATTCATGCTCATGATCGGGACCCTGACCTACTCGATCTACATGCTGCATCCGCTCGTCAGGGCGGTTGTGCGGGCCATCCTCATGGTGGTCGAGCGTCTCGGGCATATGGATCTGTTTGTCTCTTATGCGTTGAGCGCGGACCATGAACCAACGAAAGTGGTCTCCCTGAATGGTTCGCTCTGGCTTGGTGATCTCCTGCAAATTGCAATGCTGGTGCTGACCGTGCTGCTGTCGATCGCAACATATCGCTTTGTCGAAGAGCCCGGGCGCAATTGGGTCAGGCGCCTGATGGACCGGCGCAAGGCCGCCGCACTACGCAGCACACAACCGGCCTTCGACACTTGACGCGGCGATGGCCTCGCGGGCAACCGATGCCCGTCACTCCCGCCGCGGGCTGAACTTCCAGGTGATCGCAACCAGGGCCGCTGTGATCAGGCCGCTGATGACGCCGGCGATCGGCATGGCGAGCAGCAACGCGGCGCTGGCGGCCCAGCCGATCGAGGAGAAGGCTTCGGCAAAGGTCGCAAGCCGCGAGGAGGTCTGACGGCGGCGGAATTGACTGCGCCGGGCCTGGACGCGGAACCAGAGCTGGATTGCGGTGGCGCAGGCCGCGCTGATGATGATCGCTCCAGCGCTGACCGCGGCCTGGAACGGCGAGGCGAAAGCGAGGGCGGCGAGCAGCGGGCCGAAGATGGCGGCGATCGCGATCAGCACCACCTCGATCTTGGCGCGGATGACGCCGGACGGCGTCAGCGGGGCGGTCGCGACCAGATCGGGCGCATCCTCGCCCGAGATCGTCAGCCAGGCGAGCCCGCCTGCGAGTTGTCCCGCCGCCATCACGATGACGGGCGTGATAAGCGTTACCGCCGCGGAGCTGTCGGCAAAGCTGCGCCAGAGCAGCAGTGCCGGCGGCACCAGATAGAGCAGCTGCATCAGGGTCTGCGAGATCAGCCAGGGATCGCGCCAGAGCAGCATGAATTCCTTACGCCGCAACGCCTGTTGCCGCGAGCCGCCGCGGAACGGACGCTCCTTCGCGCGCTTGCTGCCGGACCTGCCGTAGGCGGCGGCATCGATCGCGGTGTCGGCAAAGCGGCCCGAGAAGATTGCCATGACGCCGCCGAGCAGCAGGAGCCCGAGCGCCAGGAGGAGCAGCAACGCCTCGCTGTCACCCATCGTCGCGCGCGCGGGCCACCACCAGATGCTGTCGGCATTGGGCGCGTAGGCGGCCAGGCTCCCCGAGGTCAGGATGGTGAAGCGCGACAGCGTTCCGTAGGACATGATCGCGGCGACCTGGAGCGCGATCACGAAACCCGCGCCGATGATCGCGGCCAGGATCTGGGCGACGAAGCGCGTACGCGCCGGGCCGATCAGGCGGAACAGGAGAATCGTGACCGCAATCGCGATTGCCGCGGCCGACAGGCCCATGGCGATGACGACGCCGAACGCCGCCAGCCATCGCGCGCCGCCGCCGAACACCAGCACGTCGATGAAGGGTGTCGAGAACAGCAGCGCCATCACGGTGACGGTGAGCGCGATCGCGGCGATGCGCACCGAGAACAGATTGGCGAGCCGCGCCGGCGAGGACATGATGAGATCGAGATCGGCGCGGGCATAGAACACCCGCGTCACCGATTCGATCGCCTGCGACAGCATCAGCGTCCAGGCGAGGAAGATCGTCGCCGTAATCACGATCAACGAGGATTTGTCGAGCGGCAGTTGCAGGTCAGCGAAGCGGCCGATCACCGCCCAGGCCGGCACATGCAGCAGTGCCGCAAAGAACAGCAGGCCGATCACGGCCGCGCGCGCCCGCTTGCGTCGTCCGCCGGTCATCATGGCGAACCATTCGCGCCAGGCGAGCCGGAGCTCGTGCCGCGCAAACCAGGACAGCGCGGTCGCCGAGCTCATGCCGCTGCCTGCAGCGTCACCAGCGCGATGAAGAGATCTTCAAGGCTGGTGTCGGCATGGCCGTTCTGCTGGCGCAGCTCGGTTAGCGTGCCTTCGGCCACGAGCCGGCCGGATGCGATGACGCCGATGCGGTCGGCCATGCGTTCGGCGACCTCGAGAATATGCGTGGTCATGATGATGGTGCAGCCGGCCTGAACGCGCTCGCTCAGCAGCCCCTTCACATGACGGGCGGAGACGGCATCGAGGCCCGTCAGCGGCTCGTCGAGAATGATGAGGCGGGGATCGTGCACCAGCGCGCCGGCCAGCGCTACCTTCTGGCGCATGCCCTTGGAAAAGCCTTCGCAGCGTTCGTGCCGGTGCGGCTCGAGCCCGAGCGAGGCGAGCAGTTCCTGCGCGACCGGTTCCGAGACCGATGGCGCGATGCCCCAGAGGCCGGCGACGAATTCGAGATACTCCAGGGGGGTCAGCTTGTCATAAATCATGGGCTCGTCGGATACCCACGCCATCACCTGTTTGGCGGCAACCGGATCCCTCAGCGCATCGATGCCGAAGATGGAGACCGCGCCGGTATCGGGGCGCAAGAGGCCCGCAACCATGCGCAAAGTGGTGGTCTTGCCGGCGCCGTTGGGGCCGACCAGCGCATAGAATTCGCCGGCGTGAATGGTGAGATCGAGGCTATCGACCGCCAGGCGGTCAAAACGCTTCGTTAACCCTCGGACTTCCAGCGCCGAGCTGTCCGGCTTCATGACGGCCACACCGTGCGGTTTTGCATTGGCCGCGACCATGACCCGAAGATGTTTCGGCACCGTGAATCGCGCTGCCGCAAATTCCGTCATGCACCTTGGACTAAAGGCAAGTCACCGTTTGTTGACAGCGCGCAGGCGTTCAGGCTGAATTGGCAGCGGGACAAATGGCGCTAACGCGGCGGAATGACTGCGTAGCGACTGGACACAAGATGCGACAAGGCGGTCGAAGAACCGCCGGTTGTATCGGGAGGAAGCGCGGCGATGCTGGATTTCGTTCAGCAGCTTGTCAGCGGTGTTGCGCTCGGCTGCGTTTACGGCCTGATCGCGCTCGGCTTCGTGCTCGTCTACAAGGCCACCGAGGTCGTCAATTTCGCCCAGGGCGATTTGATGATGCTGGGCGGCTTCTTCGCTTTCACCTTCATCGGCATGATGGGACTGAACTACTGGATCGGCTTTGCCGGTGCGGTGGCCGCCATGGCGCTGTTCGGCATGCTGGCGGAGCGCGTGGTGGTGCGGCCGATCCTCGGCTATCCGCAATTCTCCATCATCATGGCCACGATCGGCCTCGGCTATTTCCTGCGCTCGGTCGCCGGCATGGTCTGGGGTACCGACGATTTCAAGATCGATACGCCGTTCAGCCAGGGCGTGCTGCGTACCGGTTCGCTGGTGCTCGCCTATGACAAGCTCTCGGTGATCGCCGCGACGATCATCCTCTGCACGCTGCTCTGGCTGTTCTTCAACAAGACCACGCTCGGCACCGCGATGCGCGCCAGCTCCGAAAACATGCTGGCGGCCTATTACATGGGCATTCCCGTCAAGCGCGTGGTGTCGATCGTCTGGGCGATCAGCGCGGCGGTCGCGACCTGCGCCGGCGTGCTGCTGGCGCCGATCACTTTCATCCACTCCAATGTCGGCCTCGTGCTCGGCCTCAAGGCGTTCCCGGCCGCCGTGCTCGGCGGCTTCGGCTCGATCCCGGGTGCCGTCGTCGGCGGCGTCCTGATCGGCGTGATCGAGAGTATGGCCGGATTCTACCTCGCCGAGGGCTGGAAGGACGTCGCGCCCTACCTCGTGCTGCTTGCCGTGCTCTTGCTCAAGCCCGAGGGCCTGTTCGGCCTTCACGTCCGCAAGAAGGTCTGAACGCCATGCGGTTTCTGTTCAAGACCGACTATGAGGACGACATCCGCCTCTTCCCGCATTCGGGCTATGTCGTATCCTACGGCATCCTGCTCGCGCTGTTGCTGATCGCGCCTTACGTGCTCTCCAGCTATCTGATGAGCCAGCTCGTCTTCGTCTGCATCTACGCCACGGTCGGCGTGGCGCTGATGATTTTGACGGGTTTTACCGGGCAGGCGTCGCTCGGGCATGCCGCGTTCCTCGCGATCGGCGCCTACGCGGCGGCGTATTTGCAGAAATACAATGTGCCGTTCCCGGTCTACTTCCTCGCCGCGGGCGTCCTGACCGGCTGCATCGGCGCACTGGTCGGCTTTCCTGCGCTGCGGCTCCAGGGCATCTATCTCGTCATCGCCACCATCTCCTTCGCCTTCATCGTCGAGGAGATCCTGGCACGCTGGGAGAGCGTGACCAACGGCAACGAGGGTATGCGGATCAAGGCGCTCTCATTGCTCGGCGTCACGGTCCCGCGCGACAGCCCGACCTTCTATTTCCTCTGCCTTGCCGTGCTGGTGCTGACCATCGTCGGCACGCTCAATCTGCTGCGCTCTCCGACCGGGCGCGCCTTCGTCGCGATCCGGGACTCCGAGACGGCGGCGCGCAGCATGGGCGTCAATGTCGCGCTCTACAAGGTGAAGTCGTTCGCGATCTCGGCGGCGATCACCGGCTTTGCCGGCGTGCTGTTCGCGCACAAGCTCTCCTTCATCTCGCCGGAGATGTTCACGCTGCAGCTCTCGATCGAGTTCATCATCGTGATCCTGATCGGCGGCAGCTTCAGCCTGCATGGTGCGGTGCTGGGTGCGATCTTCATCGTGATGATCGATCCGTTCCTGACCTACTTGAAGGACGACATGCCCGGCGTCATCGCAGGCATTGTCGCGACCTTCGGCGCCGGCCCGGCGACGGCGGCGAACGTCCAGTCCAAGGCCGCAGCCTTCGCCTCGCTCAACGGCCTGAAGGGCGCCATCTACGGCATCATCATCGTGCTGTTCGTGCTGTTCGAACCTCTCGGGCTCTACGGCCGCTGGCTGAAGATCAAGCTCTTCTTCCAGCTCTTCCCGCTCTACAAGCGCGCCACCTTCAAGCGGCAGAAGATCTACGTGAAGTCGGAGCGGAACCGATGAGCTATTTTCGCGCCGAGGACCTGTCGCTGCATTTCGGGGGCCTCAAGGCGGTCGACACAGTGTCGTTCGCGGTCGAGCGGGGCGAGATCCTCTCGATCATCGGTCCCAACGGCGCCGGCAAGAGCTCGATCTTCAACCTGATCTCGCGGATCTACCGGCCGACCTCGGGCCGCATCTTCTTCGAGGACCAGGACATCACCGAGCAGCCGCCTTACGATATCGCCAGACTCGGCATCGCCCGCACGTTCCAGAACATCGAGCTGTTCGAGAATGCGACCGTGCTGTCGAATTTGCTGGTCGGTCGCCATCGCCATTCGACCACCCAGCTCTGGCAGGAGTTGCTGTTCCTGCCCAGCGTGCGCGCCAACGAGAAGGTGCACCGCCGCCGGGTCGAGCAGGTGATCGAGTTCCTTGATCTCGAGCCCTATCGCGACAAGCTGATCTCCGGCCTGCCTTACGGCGTGCGCAAGGTGATCGAGCTCGCGCGTGCGCTCTGCTCGGAACCCAAGCTGATCCTGCTCGATGAGCCGTCGTCTGGACTGAATGTCGAGGAGACCGACGACATGTCGTTCTGGATCCGCGACCTGAAGAACGAGCTTGGCGTCACCGTGCTGATGGTCGAGCACGACATGTCGCTAGTCAATCGCGTCTCCGATCGCGTCATCGCGCTCAACTACGGCCGGGTGCTGGCGATGGGCTCGCCGGCGGAGGTGCAGCAGCACCCCGATGTCGTCGCCGCGTATCTGGGAGCCTGATCCGATGGATGCCGCGGTGACACCGGAGATCATCCTGAAGCTCTCGAACATCGAGAGCTATTACGGTCCGATCATGGCGATCCGCGGTATCTCGCTGGAGGTGCCGCGCGGGCGCATCGTCACGCTGCTGGGCGCCAACGGCGCGGGCAAGACCACGGTGCTGAAAACGATCTCGGGCATTCTCGATCCGCAGAAGGGCGCGATCGAGTTTTTGGGCAAGCCGATCCAGCGCATGGAGGCGGACCGGATCGTGCGGCTCGGCCTCAGCCATGTGCCGGAGGGCCGCGAGGTGTTCCCGTTCCTTTCGGTGCGCGAGAACCTGATGATGGGCGCCTATCCGCGTAGGGATCGCGACGGCGTCGCGGAGGATCTTGAGCGCGTCTACGGCTATTTCCCGCGGTTGAAGGAGCGCATCGACCAGCCGGCCGGGCAGCTCTCGGGCGGCGAACAGCAGATGCTCGCGATCGGGCGCGCGCTGATGAACCGGCCGACGCTGCTGCTGCTCGACGAACCCTCGCTCGGCCTGTCGCCGCTGCTGGTGAAGGAGATTTTCACGATCATCCGCCGCGTCAACGAGGAGCAGGGCATGTCGATCCTGCTGGTCGAGCAGAATGCCAAGGTGGCGCTGGAGACGGCGCACTACGGCTATGTGCTGGAGATCGGCCGCATCGTGATGAACGACACCTGCGACCGCTTGATGCATTCCAAGGACATCCAGGAATTCTACCTTGGCGCCAAGGAACAGGGCGCGCGAGGCGAGCGGCGCTGGAAAAAGAAGAAGACTTGGCGTTAGCGGAAGATTTGGCGTTAGGGGACAATTCGGCGGTAAACTGGGACGACCCATCCGCAACAACAGACCGCCGGCAAGGCAGGCAGCGGAGGGAGAGGCGACAAGGAGGAGACGCGCATGGCCCGACCGGCGGTGCTGACGGTCGCTGATACGATCGCGAAGAGCTTTTTGCGCGCCGCGGAGACGCGGGGCGACAGGCCGGCGATCCGCGAGAAGAAGTTCGGCATCTGGCAGCCGACGAGCTGGCGCGAGTGGCTGGAAATCTCGAAAGAGATCGCCTACGCACTTCAAGCAATCGGCTTCACGCCCGGCGACGTCGCCTCCATCATCGCCAATGCCGTGCCCGAATGGGTCCATGCCGACATGGGCATATTGTGCGCCGGCGGCGTCTCCTCCGGCATCTATCCGACCGATTCATCGAGCCAGGTCGAATATCTCGTCAACGATTCCCGGACGACAGTGATCTTCGCCGAAGACGAGGAGCAGCTCGACAAGATCCTCGCCTGCCGCAGCCGCTGTCCTTCGCTGCGGAAGATCATCGTGTTCGACATGGAGGGCCTCAGCGGCTTCTCCGACGACATGGTGATGTCGCTCGACGAGTTCCGCGCGCTTGGGCGCAACCACATGGCCGGACGCGAAACGTTGTGGCAGGAGATGATCGACAGCCGCAGCGCCGGCGATCTCGCCGTGCTCGTCTATACCTCGGGCACGACGGGCCCGCCCAAGGGCGCGATGCATGCCAATCGCAGCGTCACGCACCAGATGCGGCACGCCAACGACTTCATTCCGGCGCGGGAAGACGAGGACAGGCTGATCTTCCTGCCGCTGTGTCACGTCGCCGAGCGCGTCGGCGGCTATTACATCTCGGTCGCGCTCGGCTCGGTGATGAACTTTGCCGAGAGCCCGGAGACCGTGCCGGACAATCTTCGTGAGGTGCAGCCGACCATCTTCCTCGCGGTCCCCCGCATCTGGGAAAAGTTCTATTCCGCCATCACCATCGCGCTGAAGGATGCGACCCCGCTCCAGCAATGGGTCTATCGCCGCGCTATCGGCATCGGCTACCGCATGGTCGATTGCCGGATCGAAGGCAGGGCGCCGCCGCTGTCGCTGCGGATCGCCAACGCCATCGCCTACCGGCTCGCGTTCCGCAATATCCGCCGCATGATCGGGCTCGACCGCTGTCGCATCGCCTTCACCGGCGCCGCGCCGATCGCGCCGGAACTGATCCGCTGGTATCTCGCGCTCGGCATCGATATGCACGAGGTCTACGGCCAGACCGAGAATTGCGGGGTTGCGACCATGATGCCGGCGGAGCGGATCAAGCTCGGCTCGGTCGGCACCGCCGTGTCCTGGGGTGAGGTCGCGCTGTCGCCGGACGGCGAGATCCTGATCAGGGGCGACTTCCTGTTCATGGGCTACCTGAATCAGCCGGAGAAGACCGCCGAGACGATCGACCATCGCGGCTGGCTGCACACCGGCGACGTCGGCACCATCGACAACGAAGGCTTCGTCCGTATCACCGACCGGATGAAGGACATCATCATCACCTCCGGCGGCAAGAACGTCACGCCGTCGGAGATCGAGAACCAGCTCAAATTCTCGCCCTATATTTCGGACGCGGTGGTGATCGGCGACAAGCGGCCGTACCTGACCTGCCTCGTCATGATCGACCAGGAAAATGTCGAGAAGTTCGCGCAGGACCACGACATCCCCTTCACCAATTATGCCAGCCTGTGCCGCGCAAGGGAGATCCAGGACCTGATCTGGCGCGAGATCGAAGGCGTCAACACGAACTTCGCGCGGGTCGAGACCATCAAGCGGTTCTATCTGATCGAGCGGCAGCTCACCCCGGAGGACGAGGAGCTGACGCCGACCATGAAGCTGAAGCGCAACTTCGTGAACAAGCGCTATGCCGCCGAGATCGACGCGATGTATCGCGAGCGCGCGGTGGCGTGAATTCGTTCGAAAAAGCGAGGGAGTGATGGCCCCGCCCTTCGCGTCACATGGGCCCAAGGAGAGGAGACGTCAATGTCGAGATCGTTGAAAGCGTTCGGTCTTGCTGTGAGTGCGGTGGCGCTCACCTGTCTGCCGGCCGCGGCGCAAACCAAGGTTACCAATGAAGGTATCTCGGCCGGCGAGATCGTCATCGGCACCCATCAGGATCTGTCGGGACCGATCAAGGGCTGGGGCGTACCGGTTGCGAACGGCATGAAGATGGCGACCGAAGAGATCAATGCGGCGGGCGGCATCAATGGCCGCAAGATCAAGTTGGTCGTCGAGGACAGCGGCTACGATCCGAAGAAGGCCGTGCTGGCCTCGCAAAAGCTGATCGAGCGCGACAAGATCTTCGCGATGGTGGGACCGATGGGGTCGCCGACCGTGCTCGCCGCGCAGGACATCCTGTTCGACGCCGGCGTGCTTCAGCTGTTCCCGCTGACCGCGGCCGAGTTCACCTTCAAGTTCGATCCGGCCAAGCCGCAGGAGCGCTTGAAGTTCAACAATCTCCTACCCTATGTCGAGAGCACCCGGGCGGCGCTCAAATACATGATGGAGTGGAAGAAGTTCCAGAAGCCCTGCATCATGCATCAGGATGACGAGTACGGAAAGAACGTGCTCGACGGCTTCAATCAGCAGCTCACCGCCATGAAGGTGCAGCCCGCCTCGATCACGAGCTACAAGCGTGGCGCGTCGGACTTCAGCGCGCAGGTCGCCAAGATGAAGTCGGACGGCTGCGATCTCGTCGTGCTCGGCACCATTCTTCGCGAGACCATCGGCGCGATGACGGAAGCCAAGAAGCTGGGCTGGGACGTCACGTTCCTCGGCGCCTCGCCGACCAACGTGCTGGAGGTGCCGGCGTTGGGCAAGGACGCCGTCGAGGGGCTCTATGCGGCGAGCCTCTTCGAGATTCCCTACGAGGATACGGCCAAGGACAAGGTGAAGGATTGGATCGTCAACTACAAGAGAGCGTTTGGCACGGACGCCAATACGCAAGCGATGATCGGCTACAACGCGGTGATGACGTTCGCCTTCTACGCGAACAAGGCAGGCAAGGACCTCACCGGGCAGAAGATGCTGGACTCGCTGGAGTCAGGCGAGAAGTTCCTCGACATCTTCAACTCGCCGCCGACCAAGTTCTCGAAGACGGACCATCTCGCCAACACCATCACCCAGGTGCAGCAGGTCAAGGGCGGCCGCTGGGTGCTGGTGAAGGACAATCTGATGTTTTGATCTTCGCCTCTCCCCGCGAGTCCGTCTTTCAGCCGTCTTTGCGGAAGCGGCCCCTCACCCCAACCCTCTCCCCCGTAAGAACGGGGAGAGGGAGAGGAGGCAGCCTACGATCCCCCGCCCGCCGTCCCTGAATTCACCGGCGCCAGTTCGTCCTCCCGGCAGCGCCAGCCGTCGGCGGCTTTCACGAACGCAAAGGTCCGCTGGATCCTCAGCCGGCGTGTGACGTTGAACGCCTCGCCGGAACGCTCCTTGTTGCCGACGCCCGGCCGCGGAAGCCCCGTCCTCGGATCCCAGCAGGTGCCGGTGCACATGCTGGCGACCGTGCTGCATGTGGTGAAAGGCGCCAGCACGACCATTTCGATCTCGCCGGTGACTTGGGCCTCCTGGTCGGTCACCTGGCTGTCGATGGCGTAGACGCGGTTGATGCGCAGGAAATTGCCGCATGAATTGGCCGCGTGAATCCGCGCGGCGCAGAAGTCGACGGCGTCGGTGTCGGGCGAGCGGGCTGCGATCTGCCGGCCGAACACCTTTTTCGGATCGCCCTTGGCGGCGGCGATATCGCCGGTCTTGTGCTTCAGATAATCGGCGAGACAATCCTCCGCGGAGCCAAGCTCCTGAAACGGCACGTTCTCCTTGCCGACGAGATTGCATTTGCGATCGCGCTCTCGCGTCCACCGGCCATATTCGGCGAAGGCAAAGCGCGCCGCGGTCGGGTCCAGCTTGCCGATCAGGCTGAGCACCTGGCCGTTGAGCTCCGTCTCCGCCAGCGCCAGCGACGGGTCCGCGCAGATCAGCGCGCCCGCCGCGGTGTTGGCGGCGAGACAGTCGAAATCCGGATCACGCAGGATCGCGGCGCGTTCCTCGGTCACCTTGAGAAGGCACGCCTTCACCCGGTCGAATTCGTCGGCGCGGATCGCGGTCTGGCCGACGATGCCGCAACCGAGATTGCGCTGCCGGGTCCAGATCGCGTTCTCCTCGATTGCGGGCAGGCGATCGGGCAGGCGCGCGAGCCGCGCCTCGTTGGCCGTGCCGAGCTTCTCGGCGGCCGCCTTAAGCTCGGGATCGCCGCAGAACAATTGATTGCCGGCATCGCGGATCTGCTGACAGTTGTTCTTGGCGAACAGCGGCAGCCTGTCGGCGATGGAGCGGTCGGTCGGGCCGGATTGCGCAAAGCCTGACGCCGCCGGCAACGCCAGCAGCGCAAGTACAATCAGACCGATGAACCGCATTCCCGTCGCCCCCGCGTCGAAGGCGCCATGCTAGCGTCCCGGACCGCGCGGTGGAATGGGGTTGTGGTGGGTGGTTGTGTGAGGTCCGTAGCCCGGATGGAGCGAAGCGTAATCCGGGATTCCCGCAACAAGCGACAGCGGCCCCGGATTTCGCGGAGCCTGTCATCGGGCGGCGCTTCGCGCCGACCCGTTGGCTCCATCCGGGCTACAAGATCAATCAATGCGCCTCGGGGGCAGCCATCGAGAACCGCACGGGCTCGTCGACATATTTCATCACGGCGGACTGGTAGAGCACGAACAGCGGCTGGTAGGTCCGCGCGACATCGTCCTCGACCATCGCCATGCGGCGGTTGTCGAGCATCAGCCAGTGTCCGTCGAGCTTGGCGGCGACAACCGCATGCTCTTCGCCGGCCCTGACGTCGCGCACCACGACGATGCGGAGGTCCTCGTTGGCGACGCCGGCGAGCCGCAGTGCGGCCAGCTTGGCAATGGCATAATCTTCGCAGTCGCCTGCGCCGCGCGTGAAGGTCGCGAGCGGCGAGCTCCAGACGTCGTCAGTGTCGTCATTGGTGGCGCGGATGGCGAGGTTGATGGCGCGGTTGGTCTCGCCCAGCTTCGCGCGGCCATCGCGGCTGCGGGCCTGGTCGACGATGGCGAGCAGCTTGAGGGCCGCGGGCGAGGCGCAATTGTCCCGGTCGCCGTCGCACAGCGCGAGCTGCACCATGTCGTCGTCGAGCTTCTGCTTCAGCACGGACCATTTCTGCTGCAGGCTGCCGGACGAGATGGCGAAGGCGAACACGCCGAACGGCTCGGCCGATTTGCGCACGAGGACGCCGGCGCCCGGCGACAGCAGCGTGCCGGCGCGCAGATCGGCGGCCGATCCGAGCAGGATCAATCCGCACAGCACAAGGACAGCGCGCCAGGCGCGCGAGCGAGCAGCGGTCTCCATCTGACATCCCCTTCCGGCTTCGTCAGGTCCCCTCGACCTCGACGTGCCGGGCTTTGTTGCTTTCGCGGAGATAGTGCGAGACGGGCCGTTTTGTTCTGCTTAACGCGCCCCGCAGGGGTCCCAAAACCGTGGGACAGGCTGAAACGGACCTGCCCAAATTGCGTAAAATTTTACGATTCACAGGCTAGGTGTGGCGCGGCTGCCGCGCAATGGAATCAATTACAGGCAGAAGTTGTGGGGAGGCCGAATCTGCGTCCTATGGCTAACGGCCCCGCTATTTCGCGGGTTCTGTTAGTTGGGTCACAGATCTAAGTCCGTATTTGCCGCAGGATGTTGCGGGCCACTGCGAAGGAAAGATGACACAAGTATCTGCCACCAGATCTGTATGGCTGATTACTTTGGATAACTTAACATGCGCGCAATAAGCCAGATTCGACTGCAAAATATTCGAAAAAATACTTCGGCTTATCTATGGATGTCGCCATAGGCATAGTCGTCGGCGATCAAGTGATGCGAAATCACACAAGCAATAGACGGTTTCGCTAAGGACTTGGTAATGCTATGCAAGCTTAGGCGGTCGATACTTACTTAGATTTTAACCCTTTTTACGGTGCGCGCGGTTGAATTACGCTGGCAAATTTGACGCCGCGATCTCCTTGGATGGCCAGGGTTCCCGCTCGCCCGCCTCTACCCATGTCGATTCCTTTACGGCCAAGGCGCATGGTCATGTGCCCGATGGCGCGTTCATTGTTCCCGATCCGAACCTGATCTTCAGCGGTGAGTTCAAGCGCGCAGGTCTCGACCTCGTGCTGTCCCATGACGGCCACGAGTTCGTCGTTCACGATTATTTCAGGGGCGACAAGCGCGCGGCGCTCTCCTCGCCTGATGGCGCCCATCTCAGCGGCGACACTGTCAACGCGCTCACCGGCCATGTGCAATATGCGCAGGCTGCGCCCGGCACTGCCGCCGCCGCCCAGGTCATCGGCCACGTCACCAAACTGTCCGGCAGCGCGACCGCGGTCCGCAACGGCGTCTCGGTCGTCCTGAACAATGGCGACAACGTCGAGAAGGGCGACGTCGTCTCGACCGGTGCAGACTCGACCCTCGGCATCACCTTCATCGACGGCACCGTGTTCGGCCTGTCCTCCAATGCGCGGATGGTGCTGAACGAGATGGTCTACGACCCCAACGGGTCGAGCAATTCCTCGCTGCTCAGCCTGGTCGCAGGCACTATCACCTTCGTCGCCGGCGAGACCGCCAAGCACGGCGACATGAAGATCGATACGCCGGTCGCCACCATGGGCATCCGCGGCACGGCGGTGTTGACCCAGATCAACTTCGTCGTTCCCGCCGGCGGCGGCGATCCGCAGCCGCAGGCGAGCTTCCAGGTGCTGGTCGAGCCGAACGGCACGACGGGCTCCTACATCCTGTTCGACAAGGTCACGCTGCTGCCGATCGCGACGGTCAACCAGGCCGGCCAGATGATCCAGATCAGCGGCGGCAACGTCTCGATCTCCAACGCGCTGATGTCGCCGGACATTCAGAAGCTGATCACGGACGTGTTCACACTGAAGTTCACCGACAACAACACCAACACCAAGCTGACCACGAACTTCACCGACACGATCACGCCGGTCAGCGACGGCATCCTCCTCAAGACCCAGAACGGCACCACTGCGACCGCGATCTTCACGAACCTCAACCAGCCGGGCTCGAACGATCCCAGCCATAATCCGGTGTCCAGCACCCGCATTCCCGGACCGCCGGATTCGCGGAGCCTCGACCTCAACGGCAATGTGAAGACGGCGTTCACGCTGACAGAGCACGCGAACGCGACCGGCGACCGCGCGGATGGGACCGGCGAGACCGTGGCTGCCGATACGATCTCCGGCCGGATCACCTTCGTCGATCAGAATCTCGGCGACCAGCCGACGGTGAGCGTGAGCCTCGCCGGTGCGCCGAACTACGTCTACAAGAACGCCGGCCAGCAGGATGTCACCGGCTCGCTCAACGATCTCCAGAAGCAGGACATCGCGGCGACGCAGATCGATATCCAGGTCGTGGCCAACGCGGCCAACAACAACAACGGCTCGGCGATCTGGACCTACACGATCCCCGACCACGTCTTCGACTTCCTCGCGGCCGGCGAAACCTTGACGTTGACCTACAAGATCCGCGTCAACAACAATTTCTTGGTCGACCCCGAATCCTCGTTCATCGACATCACCATCACGATTACCGGCACCAACGATAAGCCGGTGATCACCACCAGCGTTCCGACCATCATCTTCGAGGGCGGAACCAGCGTACCGGGCGGTCCGCTGACCAGCGATGTGCCGACCTCGGGCACGCTGAGCTTCGACGACGTCGATCTCACCGACACACACACGGTATCGGTGGCGCTGACCAGCGCCACCCTGCCGGATGGCAGCGTTCCGCCGGGCCCGCTCGCGGCGTTCCAGAAGGCGATGTCGGTCGCGATTGCAGCGGGTGCCGACAGCACCGGCGACGGCACCGGCACCATCAACTGGTCGCTGGCGGATCTTCCGGTCTATCTCGCCGACTTCATCCCGAAGGGCGAGGTGCTGACGCTGGTCTACACCGTAACGCTCACGGACTCGCAAGGCGCGACCTCGACGCAGACCATCACCGTCGAGATCACGGGCACCGACGCGCCCGCGGTGGTGTGGATCGCGACCGATAAGGCCGGCGCGCCCTCGGGCGGGTTCTGGAAGGATGCGGCCAACTGGGAAACCGGTACGGTCCCCACCATCAACGATGACGTCATCGTCATCACCGATCAGCTGCACGGCCTGACGCCGTCCTATCCGGTGACGATCGACACCGCGGCCTACGCCAAGTCGATCACGATGAACGACTTTGGTGGTCCGCCGCCGAAGGTGATCAACCAGAGTTCTCTGACGATTGCCGGCGCGCTCAACATGGGCGCGGACTCGATCTTCATCAACGCCGGCTCGATGTTCGTCGGCGGCAAGGCCGAGATCCTCGACACGAGCGTGTTCACCAATGGCGGCTATCTGACGCTCCAGGGGGGCGGCGATTTCGCCAAAGGCACGGCGATCACCAATTCCGGCACGATCGAGCTGTCGGGCGGCACGCTGAAGACGCTGGCCACGATCCACAATGCCGGCGGGACGTTGAGGAACGAGGCCGGCACGACGCTGATCGTCGATACCGCCACGCTCGACGGCGGCACCGTCACCATTCTGGGCACGCTGGAGCTCGACGGCACCAGCCTGATCGAGAACGGCACGCTGAACAATTCCGGCACGGTCAACGTCAAGGGCACGGCGGAGTTCGCCCACGAGAGCGTGTCCAACAACTCCACCGGCACGATCAGGGTGCTGGCGAATGGCTGGCTGACCGTCGATCAGGGCTCCAGCGTCACCAACACTGGCGCGGTCACCGTCGATGCCAGCGGCAAGCTGACCATCAACGGCGCGACGATCAGTGGTGGATCGTTCGTCATCGTGCCCGGAACGACAGTGCTCGGCGCCGGTGCCAGCGATGCTTCCAGCGGTACGCTCACCGTGAACGCTTCGACGGGCAGGGGCACGGTCACGAATAACGGTGAGCTCGATCTCACCGGCAGCGCCGTTCTGAGCCGCGGCTTTTTGAAGAACAACGCCAGCCTCAATGTCAGCGGCACCGGCAATGCGCTTGACAACGAGACCGTCACCAACGCCGGCACCATCGAGGTGCTGGCCAATGGCGTGCTCGCGATCGATCAGGGCTCGACGGTCGACAATTCGATCGGCAATGTCATCGTCGACGGCAATGCTGCGCTGGCGCTGAGCTATGCGACGATCAGCGGCGGCGCCATCAAGGGCGCGGGCACGATCGACGTCACGGGCGCCAGCAAGATCGACGGCGGCGCCACGGTCAGCATTAGCACGATCACTGCTGATGCCGCGCTGACGCTGGACGGTGTCACCGTATCCGGCACCGCCATCACCGACAATTCCAGCATCGCGCTCGCCAACACCGTCAAGCTCAAGGACGGTGTCACCATCAAGGGCGCGTCGGCGGCGAGCAAGGGGGCGATCACCAATAACGGGACGCTCGAGATCGCCGGCGCCGCGACGCTGCTCAACGACATCCTGACCAACACCGGCCATGCCATCAAGATCGACGATGGCCAGACGTTGACGCTGTCCGGCACCGAGATCGCGGGCGGCACCATCAACAATTACAGCGGCGCGGGCGCCGGCACGATCGACATCACCGGCGACAGCAAGCTCAGCGGTAATGTGACCCTGAACAAGGGCGCTGTCACGGTCGAGGACGGCGTCACCCTGACGTTCGGCGATGCGATCGTTGCAGGTACCGCGATCGGCAATCTCGGGACCGTCAAGGTCGATGCCGGCAAGAAGCTGACGATGAACGGTGCGGGCCTGACCGGCGGCACGCTCAACGTCGCCGGGACGCTCGACTCCCAAAATACGACGACGCTCACCAATGCATCCATCACCAACGACGGCCTGATCGAGGCGATTGCTGGTGTGCTGACGCTTACCGCCACGACCGCGGCGAGCATCGCCAATGCCGGCACGCTTCAGGCGAAGGGCGGCGAGCTCGACATCGACCACCAGGCCGTCACCAACACCGACACCCTGGCGGCGCTCAGCGACGGCACGCTGAAGCTGATCGGGATGACGGTGACCAACACCGATGGCACGGTGTCGGTCGACTCCAGCTCGACGCTCGACCTCAGCGGTGCAACGATCGACGGCGGCACGGTGACGATCTCGGGTTTGCTGGAATCGACCGGCACGAGCGCCATCGACAATGCCGACCTCACCGTTGCCGGCACCGGAACGGTCTCCGTCACCAGCGGCACGCTGACGATCGATCCCGGGACGATTCACGCCATCACCAATCACGGCCTGATCGAGGCGGTGACCGGTAGCACGCTGAAGCTGACCACGGCGACCATCACCAATATCGGCGGAATGATCTCGGTCGACGGCAGCTCGAAACTCTATCTGACCGACGTCTCGATCAATGGCGGCAGCCTCACCAATGCCGGTAATCTCTACAGCGTTGGCCTCAACACGGTCACGGGTGGCGTCACCAACACCGGCATCATCGAGGTCCAGAGCGGCACGCTGAACCTGTCCGGCGGCCTCACCGGCGTCGGCAAGCAGATCCTCATCGACGACAAGGCGACGCTCGAACTGGCCGGGGCTGACGCGCAGACCATCACCTTCGCCGGCGGCACCAACACGCTTCAGCTCGACAAGGTGGCTGGCAAGAGCTTCACCGGCACGATCGCCGGCACCTCGTCGCAGGACGGCACGTTCACGATCACCGGTACGGCCGATATCTCGACCTCGGTCGGCGACGCGCTCGACTTCACCGCATCGGGCGGAACGAGCGGAGGCGGCGGCAACATCGTGCTGACGCCGACCGGCACGCTGACCGGCCACGACAACGGCATCGTTGCCACCCAGAACGGCATCGGCAGCATCTCGCTGACGACGGCCGGTGACGTCACGGGCCAGAACGGCAACGGCATCGTCCTGCACGATGGCGCGACCGGGGCCGGCGACATCACGGCGACCATCGGCGGCGGCGTATCCGGCGCGGTGGGCCTCGATATCGTGTCCCATGGCGGCGGCAACGCCACCATCACGAATAACGGGCACATCACCGGGACGGTCTCGTTCGGTATCGATGTCGATCAGGACGATTCGGGCTCGACTGGCTCGACGCAGATCACCAATCACGGAACGGTCGTTGGCGCCGATGGCTTTGCGGCCATCTCGATCCAGGAGAACGGCACCGGTCCGGCGCAGATCGACAATTCCGGTACCATCGGACTCGCTGATGCGAGTAAGGTCACCGCGACGACCTACGCGATCGTCGAGACCGGGGGCGCCATCACCATCAACAACACCGGCCACATCACCGGCAACATCTCGGTCGCTTCCGCCACATTCAACAACGAGGCGGGCGGCACCTGGACGGTCGCCGGCAGCGGCGTGTTCGGTGACGCATCGTCGATCATCAACCATGGCGCCATCGATCTGCATGGCGCGTCGATCTCCGGCACCGGGCTGAGCATCGAGAATGACGGCCGCATCGACAGCTGGGGCACGGTGTCGATTACCGGCGACATCACCAATACCGACACCGGCTCGATCGAGGTTCACACCGGGACGCTGACGCTGTTCGGCTCGCTGACGAGCTCGGCCTCGGGCTCGGTCGTCGTCGATGCCGGCGCGACACTCGAGGTCAAGGGCACGGTATCGCAGACAGTCACGCTCACCGGCGACGGCGCCGAGCTCGAGATCGACACGAAGGATTTCGGCGGCTCGATCGCGGACCTGTCCGTGAACGACAAGATCGACCTGACGCTGATCAAATGGGGGCCCGGCACCAGCGCGGTCTATGTCCCCAATGACAGTGATCCCGCGAGCGGAGGTGTGCTGACGGTCACGGGCGACGATGGCAAGACCATCAGCCTGACCCTCGTCGGAGACTATCGCAATGCACACTTCGCGGGCAGTGATGAGAGCGGCCACACGCTGATCACGATCCACGCGGATGACGACGCGCCGATGTTCACCACCACGGACGCGGCCCAACTGACCGCGAGCTTCTCCGAACAGCCGGATACCACCGGCGCTTCCGCCACGATCGACCCGACGCCGGCTGCGAGCGGCTCGATCAATTTCACCGACATCGACCTGACCGATCGTCCGACCGTGACGAAAATCGATCAGGCCGTGACCTCGCTCGCCGCCGACGGCAGCACCGACCTCACCACGTCGCTGACGACCGGCGAGATCGACGCGTTGAAGGCCGCGTTCACGTATCAGCTGGACGGCAAGAACAACGGCGCCGTCACCTGGCACTATTCGATCGCCGACAACGCGCTCGATTTTCTCGGCGAGGGCCAGACGGTGAAGGTCGTCTCCACCGTCACGCTGACGGACGAGTACGGCGGGCACGATACGGCCGACGTGACCGTCACGATCACCGGCAAGAACGACGCGCCGACCCTGGCTGCTGTGACCACGGGGCCGCTCGTGGATACGGCGATCGCCGATACCTTCTCCGACATCACGGGGACGCTGGTCGGGACCGATGCAGACCACGGCGAGACGACGACGCTGAAGTATGCGGTGCTGGATGGGACGAACCATGCGGTAACGACGGTCGCGGGTCACTACGGCTCGCTGACGGTCAACGAGGACGGCGCCTACAGCTACGTCCCCGACGCTGCCGCGATCAACGCGCTGTCGGAAGGCAATTATACGGACACCTTCACGGTCCAGACCAAGGACGTGCATGGCGCGACCGGCACGGCGACGTTCAAGGTGAACGTCACCGGTGCCAACGACGCGCCGGTCCTGTCCGACGGCAGCATCGGGAAACTGGCGGACACGGCCGGCGCGGACAGTTTCTCCGATCTCACGGGTCAGATCACCGGGACCGATGCCGACACTGGCGACACGCTGACCTATGCCTTGCTGAACGCAGATCACCACGCGGTGGCGACGGTCACGGGCCATTATGGTGCGCTGACGGTCAACGCCGACGGCAGCTACACCTACGTGCCCGACGCAGCGTCGATCAACGCGCTGCCGGAAGGCTCTTATTGCGACAGTTTCACGGTCCAGGTCACGGATGCGCATGGCGCCGCCACCACGGCGACATATACCGTGGACCTGACCGGCGCCAACGACACCCCGACGCTAACCGCTCTCAACATCGGCAAGCTCCTGGATACGGCTGCGGCCGACACCTTCTCCAATCTCACCGGCCAGCTGGCCGGAAGCGATGCCGACAGCGGCGATACGCTGACCTATGCCGTGCTGAACGCGCATCACCACGCGGCGACGACCGTTTGTGGCCTTTATGGTTCGCTGACGGTCAATACCAATGGCAGCTACAGCTACGTTCCGAACGCGGACGCGATCAATGCGCTGCAGGACGGAAATCATACCGACACATTCACGGTCCAGACCACGGATTCGCATGGTGCGACCGGCACCGCGACGCTCACGGTGGACGTAACCGGCGCGAACGACGCGCCGGTCATCAACATTGATCAGGTCTGTGTCGGGCAGGAAGGCGACCAGGTCTTCGTCAAGGGGCTCTCGGTCACCGACGTCGATTCCGGCGCCGATGAAGACTTCACGCTTACTGCGACGGCGGATTCCGGCACTTGTGTGGACCCCGCATCGGCGACGGATACCCTCGCCAACGTCAATTCGTCGCTCCAATATCTGACCTACTCCGAGCCGGAAGACGGTCCCGCGACGGACAAGGTCGTGGTCACCGTGGCCGATGGTCACGGTGCGACCGACACGGTCAATCTGATCTTCAGCCTGACCGAAGAACGCGCGGCGACGCTCGCCAGCACGACCAGCAAGGACGTGCTGTTCGGCACCGGCTATCACGACCAGTTCGTCTTCGCCGCCAATTCGAACCACGACAGGATCTTGAACTTCACGCCGAATGAGGATCACATCAACCTCACCGCCGTCGTGGCGACCGATATTGATGCCGCATGGATCGCCCAGCACGTGGCGTCCTCGCCGACCAATTCCGCGGACACGCTGATCACGATCGATTCGGCTGACACCATCCTCCTGAAGGGCGTCAACGCCGCCAATCTTCACGCGAGCGACTTCATCGTCCATTCCGGATGATCATTCGGTCGCGGCCGGTCGTATCCGATCGGTGCTGCCATTGGTGGCCAATGCGTGATAATTTAGCAGCATGAAACGTCTGAAAATCCTGCGGCGGTGGTTTGCGCGGAAGTTCGGCTTTGCCCGGGCGATGTGCCTTGCGCTGCTGGTGGTCTTTGCGGCCATCCGGCTCTGGGACCCGCCGCCGGTTCAGGAATTGCGGCTGCGCACCTTCGACATGTTCCAGCTGATCGATCCGCGCCACAAGGCGGCGCGGCCGGTCACCATCGTCGACATCGACGACAAGAGCCTCGCCAAGCTCGGCCAGTGGCCGTGGCCGCGCACGCGGATCGCCGATCTGATCCAGAACCTCACCGGCAACGGCGCGGTGGCGATCGGTTTCGACGTGGTGTTTTCCGAGGCCGACCGCCTGAATCCGGATCTGGTCGCAAGCCAGATGCGCGATCTGGACGACGCCACCCGCGCCAAGCTGCGCGAGTTGCCGAGCAACGACCAGATCCTCTCCGAGGCGATCAAGCGCTCGCGCGTGGTGCTGGGCGAGACCGGCCAGCGGGCGATCTCGTTCGAGGCCGACAAGTCACTGCCCTTCACCGGCGTCGCGACGGTCGGCGAGGAGAACCCCGAACGCTTCTTGTTCGAATTCCCGGGCCTGCTGCGCAACGTTCCCGCTATCGAGAAGGTCGCGGCCGGCCGCGGCCTGTTCACGATTCGGACCGAGCGCGACGGCCTGATCCGCCGCGTGCCGATGGTGATGCGCGCCCAGGGCAACATCATGCCTTCGCTCAGCCTCGAGATCCTGCGCGTGGTCACGGGCACGCCGACGCTGCTTGTCCGCACCGACAAGACCGGGGTGCGGGCCGTACGCCTCAAGGGCGTCGAGATCCCGACCGACAAGAACGGTCAGCTCTGGGTGCATTATGCGCGCCAGGATCCCTCGATCTACGTCTCGGCAGCCGACGTGCTCGACAACACCGTGTCGCCGAGCAAGATCGCCGGCAAGCTGGTGCTGGTCGGCACCTCCGCGGTCGGACTGAACGACATCAAGACCACGCCGGTGTCCTCGACCATGCCGGGAGTGGAGATCCATGCCCAGGTGCTGGAGAGCGTCCTGAGCGGCGCGGTGATCTCGCAGCCGAACTACGCGCTCGGCGTCGAGCTGCTCGCCGCGCTCGTGATCGGCCTCCTCGTCATCATCTTCACGCCGAATCTCGGACCGGTGCGGTTGGTGATCGCGGGCGCGATGTTCGCGGCGGTTCTGGTCGGCACGTCCTGGTTCTTCTACGCGCAGTACCGCTACCTCATCGACTTCACCTATCCGTTGCTGTCGACGACCGCGATCTATCTGACGTTCATCTTCGCGAGCTTCGTGCGCGAGCAGCGTCAGCGCGTGCAGATCCGCGGCATGTTTGCGCAATACATGTCGCCGGTGCTGGTCGAGCAGCTGGCGCAGTCGCCGGAAAAGCTCGTGCTCGGCGGCGAGGAGCGCGAGATGACGATCATGTTCTCCGACGTGCGCGGGTTCACCACGATCTCGGAGAGCTACAAGCAGGATCCGCAAGGGCTGATCGCGCTGATGAACCGCTTCCTGACGCCGCTGACGGACGTCATCATCGAGCGGAAGGGCTACATCGACAAATACATGGGCGACGCCATTATGGCGTTCTGGAACGCGCCGCTCGACGATGCCGAGCACGAAGTCAACGCTTGCGAGGCCGCGATCCAGATGCTCGAGCAGATCGACGCGGTCAACAAGGAGCGGCAGCAGGAGGCCGCCGACGGCGGCCATGTCTACATTCCGCTCAATGTCGGCATCGGCCTCAACACCGGCATCGGCGTGGTCGGCAACATGGGCTCCGACCTGAAGAAGAACTATTCAGTGCTCGGCGACAGCGTTAACCTCGCCTCGCGGCTGGAGGGCCAGTCGAAGGAATACGGTTTCCCGATCATCGTGGGATCCAGGACGGCGCTCGCCGCCAAGGACAAGTTCGCGATCCTCGAGCTCGACTTCATCATGGTCAAGGGCAAGACCGAGCCCGAGGTGATCTACGCCATCGCCGGCCGCGAGGACGTGATGCATTCGGCCGCGTTCCAGCGCCTGCGCAACGTCACCATCGAAATGCTCAGCTGCTACCGCGGCCGCGACTGGCAGGGCGCGCTCGAGGCCATCGAACGCGGGCGCAAGAGCGAAGACGCCGATACGCTGGAAAAGCTCTTCAAGCTGTACGAAGCCCGGATCAGGAATTTCCAGCTCAATCCGCCGCCGGAGGGCTGGACCGGGGCCTATGCGCTGCTGACGAAGTAGCGCGGGCAATCGCGAGCGAGAATGTTGCCGGCTAGCGCGCCAACACCCACTCGCCGATGATGCGGAATCGTGCCTTGGCATCATCCTGCTTGAACAGCGAGAGGCGATCGATCGCCAGTGCATCGCGCCCCAGCCTCGCAAACTTCTCCCGCAGCATGGCCAGGATCGGCCCGCGCCGGTCCGCATCCAGCCGCCCCGTCAGCGTCATGTGGAAGCGGAATTCCTCCATCACGTAAGGGTATCCCCAGCGGTCGAGATAATCGCGCTGCCGCTCGCTCAGCTTCTCCGGCTTGCGCCGGGCGCGATCCTCCGCCGTCAGCTCGCTCCGGAAGGCATCGAAATCGCGGACGCAATCGGCGGCGAGCTGCTGGAGCGCGTCGACCGGCTCGGCCGGGATGACGGCAATGAAGCCGCTGATGGCATCGACAATCGGGCGGATCGTCGGGATCGGCCGTGTCTTGCTCGCGAATGTCGCGCAGGCGGCCAGGAGCTCGGCTTCGCTCTTGCCGGGTGCAAGCGCCATCGGCGCCTTCAGCGTGCCGTGAAAACCGTATTTGCGGGGATCGGCGGTGATGTCGCGCCAGTCCGGCGCAACGTGCAGCGCGTCCCGTGGAAACGGCAGTTCGCCACCGGTATAGGCGTCGTAGCCGAGCAGCTCGGCGCCGAAGCGGGTGAGGGCGCTGTCAGTGCCGGCGGCAAAGTAGATCGCGTAGCGGGGGAAACCTGTCATTGTCCGAACATAGCCGGTTTACGCCGCAACGACAGCCTCGCGCGGCGTTGCCGCGGCAATGAGCAGCCGTGTCGCATCGGTGAGATGCGCGAGCTTGCCCCCTGATATCACGGCAACGAGGCGCGGCCGCAGCGGCACGGTGTCGTCAACGAGCAGGATGTCGGCCCGGCGACCTTCGGCGAGAAGGCCGCGATCAAGAAGGCCGGTTGCGCGCGCAGGCCCGGCGGAGACCAGATCCCAGGCCTTCGCCAGCGGCAGCACGCCGTCGGCGACGAGGCGGAAGGCGGCGAGTAGCTGCGCGGGATAATAATAGTCCGACGCCAGCACCGAGCAGAGGCCCTTGGCGATCATGTCGGATGCCTTGGTCCAGCCCGTGTGGCTGCCGCCGCGGACGACGTTGGGTGCGCCGAAGACGATTGCGTCGCCGTGGCTCGCCGCCGCCTGTGCCGTCTCCACGTTGACCGGAAACTCCGCGATGTCAGCGCCGAGCTCGCGAAATTCCCGGCGCATCGCCGGCGTCGCGTCGTCGTGCGATAGCATCCGCACCTCCGCGGCGCGGGCCGCAGCCGCCAGCCGCGACACCGAAGCCGGCACGTCGGCGGCGCGCGAGACGATCCGGTCGACCAGCCTGTCAAAATCCTCGCTCGACAGCCCGGTGCGCTCGACCATGCGGTTGCGCTTGCGCGGCTTCGCCATGTCGGCGACCGTGCCGTCCATGTGGTCGTTGAAGGCGAACAGGTCGACGCGGCCCTCGCCGAGCCATTCTGTGATCTCGGCCTCGGCATCGAGATTGTAGGTCTCGTGCCGCAGGTGGAAGCGGGTGTCGGCGGCGAATTGCGGACGCTGCCGCTCGATCGCCTCCATCAGGCCGCGCGCATTGCCGGCGCTGCGCAGGCCCGGCTCCCACGAGCAGGTCGTGGCGTGAAACACGGTGGTGATGCCGTTGCTGATCGCCTGGCGGTCGCTGTCGGCGAGCGCGACGTCGATCGGGAAATCGACGCCGGCGCGCGGCATCATCTGCCGCTCGAAGGCATCGCCGTGGATGTCGACGATGCCGGGCAGGACCAGCAGATTGCGCGCGTCGATCGCGAGCCGCGCCCGGCCGCGCGAGGCATCGACCTGCGCAATGTCCGTTCCGGACACCAGAAGCGACGTTTCGACGAATTCGGCGCCGATCAGGGCCCGGCCGCCTTCAAGGAAAATATCTGTCACGCGACCGCGCTCTTTTTGCTGGCCAGAGAACCGCTGCTGGCCCGTGCTTCATATGTTGCGAGGAAATCTTCAATCCCGAGCTTGCGGAAATGGGGGAGTGCTTCACGCAATTTGTCGTGATCCCAGTCCCACCATGCCAGCTTTGCGAGCCGCCCGGCAACCTCCTCCGAGAACCGCCGCCGCACGATGCGCGCCGGATTGCCGGCAACGATGGTGTAGGCCGGCACGTCCTTGGTGACGATGGCGCCGGCCGCGATCACCGCGCCGGTGCCGATGTTGCGGCCCGGCAGCACGACCGCGCCATGGCCGATCCAGACGTCATGACCGATATGGACGTGATGCTGGCGCCGCCAGTCGAAGAACTCGTGGTCGTCGCTCTCGCCGGGGAAGTAGGCGCTGGAACGATAAGTAAAATGCGCCTGCGTCGCGCGGTGCATCGGATGATTGCCGGGATTGATCCGCGTCATCGCCGCGATCGAGCAGAACTTTCCGATCGTGGTGTAGGTGATTTGCGCGTCGTTCACGACGTAGGAGTAATCACCCATCGCCACTTCATGCAGGATCGTGCGGGCACCGACCTCGGTATAGGTGCCGAGCCTGGTTTCGTGCAGCCTGGCCGTGGGATCGATGGTCGGTTGGACTGAAAGCACCTTGCCGGCCATGTTGCGTCCGAACGTTCGAGGGCGGGCACTCCTCTTCGAGTTGCTTGATGACAATGTCATGACGCGGCGATGACAGGGGACGAGGTGTGTAGGATCGCCGCACTGCAACGCGTGTGTCACACAAGTGTCAAGCGCCGGCGTTAGCGGTGGGCTCCAGCTACTCTCTGGAGCCCTGCATGCTGGTGGTTGAAGGTCTGACGTGCCGCTTCGGCGCAAAAGCCGCGGTGGACGACGCTTCGTTTCAAATCTCCCCCGGCGGGTTCGTCGGTGTGATCGGACGGTCCGGTGCCGGCAAGTCGACCTTGCTCCGGACCATCAACCGTCTGGTGACGCCGACCAAGGGACGCATCCTGTTCGACGGCATCGACGTGACCGCGCTGCGCGGCAAGGAGCTGCGGCGGTGGCGGGCCCGTTCGGCGATGATCTTCCAGCAGTTCAACCTGGTCGGCCGCCTCGACGTTCTCACCAACGTCCTGATGGGGCGCCTCGCGACCATTCCGGCCTGGCGTTCACTCTCGCAGATCTGGCCTGAGCAGGACAAGGCGCTGGCCATGTCCGCGCTCGAGCAGTTCGACATCGCTTCGCTCGCCGCCCAGCGCGCCGATCAGCTCTCCGGCGGCCAGCAGCAGCGCGTCGCGATTGCCCGCGCTCTGGTGCAGCAGCCCGATATCATCCTTGCCGACGAGCCGATCGCTTCGCTCGATCCGCGCAATACCAAGATCGTGATGGATGCGCTTTTGCGCATCAACAAGCATTTCGGCATCACCGTGCTCTGCAATCTGCATTCGCTCGACCTGGCCCGCACCTATTGCGATCGCCTGATCGGCATGGCGGCGGGCCGCGTCGTGTTCGACGGCGCACCGTCGGCGCTGACCGATCACGTCGCCCGCGAGCTCTACGATCTCGAAGCCGCCGACGTCATGGGCGGCACACCTGTCCCGGCGCCCGAGGGCGTTCCGGCGCTTGGAACGGCCGCGGCGGCTTAAGCCGCGCCACCTGCTTTGTTGCCAATTTCGCGTCAACCGATCCCAACCGATCAAGAGGGTATCATGATCACTCGCAGACTCATCCTTGCCGGCGCTGCCGCGCTCGCTTTCACGACCTCGGCTCTCGCGGACGACTGGAAGGCTAAATATCCCGAGCTGACCTTCGCGGTCGTGCCGGCCGAGAACGCCTCCGGCGTCACCGAGCGCTGGACGCCGTTCGTGGAATACCTCTCGAAGCAGCTCGGCGTGAAGGTCACGCTACGCATCGCCAACGACTATGCTGCCGTCATCGAAGGCCAGCGCGCCGGCAACATCCACATCGCCAGCTACGGCTCGGCCTCGTTCGCGCGCGCCCGCCTGACCGGCGTCAAGACCGACGCCTTCGCCAACGACATCAACGCCGACGGCTCGACCGGCTACTACTCGGTGTTCTTCGTCAAGGCGAACAGCCCCTACAAGAAGGTCGACGACCTCAAGGGCAAGAACCTCGGCCTCGTCGATCCGAATTCGACCTCCGGCAACAACGTGCCGCGCTTCGAACTCGACAAGATGGGCATCCCGGATGCCGACACCTATTTCAGCAAGGTCGTCTTCACCGGCAGCCACGAGAACGCGATCCTGGCGCTGTCGCAGGGCACGGTCGACGTCGCCGCCAACCAGTGGACCAGCGACGACGATTCCACGCTGGCGCAGATGCTGACCAAGAACATGCTGAAGAACGCCGACGGCTCGGCGATGAAGAAGGACGACTTCCGCATCATCCACAAGTCGGCGCCGATCATCAACGGCCCCTATGCCTACAATGCCGACCTGCCGGAAGACGCCAAGGCCGCGATCGCCAAGGCGTTCTTCGACGCGCCGGCCAAGGACAAGGCCGCGTTCGACCGCCTGTCGGACGGCCAGAAGAAGGGTTTTCATCCCGCCACCACCAAGGATTGGGATGGCACGATCGAGCTGATCAAGTTCGTCGACGCACTGCGTAAGAAGAAGGCGTCCTGAGTTTTCGGGACGACGCTACTCGAGCCGGGTCGATGGACCCGGCTCTTTCTCTTTGACCGGCCACTTGTCCTGACCAGATGACCGTCGCGGTTTCGATCCTCCCCGAGCAGCAACTGGCCGCGTTGAACGCCGCCTATCGCCAGGTGGTCGCGCGCAAGCGGCTGCGCCTGCTGCTGGGATTCGTGGTGTTTGCCGCCGCGCTGGTCCTCGCCGGCATCGGCGCCGAAGTGAATCTCCGCACGCTGTTCACCTATTTCGGCAACTTCGTCAGCTATTTCGACCGCATCCTCACGCTCGACAGCGGCCAGCGGGTCTGGACCGATGTCGGCGAATGGCTCTGGGGCTGGAAAAAATGGCTGAGGATGCTGGGCGAGACGCTGCTGATCTCCTATGTCGGCACGCTGATCGGCGCGACCTTCGCGTTTGGCCTGAACTTCTTCGCCGCTGAGAATACGTCGCCGTCACCATGGGTGCGCTTCGTGGTGCGGCGCCTGCTCGAATTCGCGCGCACCGTGCCGGGCATCGTCTTTGCGCTGGTCTTCGTCATCGCCTTCGGGCTCGGCCCGATGGCAGGCGTGCTGGCCATTGCCATCCACTCTACCGGCGCGCTCGGAAAGCTGTTCTCGGAGATCGTCGAGAACGCCGACATGAAGCCGGTCGAGGGTATCCGTTCGACCGGTGCAAGCTGGCTCTCCTGCATGCGCTTTGCGATTCTGCCGCAAGTCACGGCGGGTTATGCCAGTTACGCGCTGCTGCGCTTCGAGATTAACGTCCGCGAAGCCTCGGTGATGGGCTTTGTCGGCGCCGGCGGCATCGGCCAGGAGCTGGTCGTCGCCATCCGCAAATTCTACTACTCCGACGTCAGCGCGATCCTGCTCACCATCATCATCACCGTCTTCATCATCGACATCACCACCGGCTGGCTGCGCGGTCGCCTGTTCGGCAAGGAGGCGCGGACGTGACGCCGCAGGAGGTCGACACCGCGCAGATGCGTGCGCGTTACCCCGGCGTGTTCGACCGGCCGGCCTCGTCGCGGCTGGCGATGCCGGCGATGATCGTCGCGGCCTTCGCGATCCTGGTCTATGGCCTCGTCGATCTCGACTTCTCGCCGTCGCGTTTCTTCGCAGGCCTCAGCCAGCTCGGCTGGATCAGTGTGATGATGATCCCGCCGGATCCCGGCTCTTCGCTGCCGGTCTATCTGAAGGCGCTGGGCGAGACGCTGTCGATCGCGCTGCTTGGCACGACGCTGGCGGCGGTGTTCGCGCTGCCGGTCAGCCTGCTCGCCGCGCGCAACGTCATCCCCTCGCAGATCCTGCGCTTTCCCGTGCGACGCTTCCTGGACTCGATCCGCGGCGTCGACACGCTGATCTGGGCGCTGGTCTGGATCAACGTGGTCGGGCTTGGCCCGTTCGCGGGCGTGCTCGCCATCGCGGTGTCGGATTTCGGCGCGTTCGGAAAGCTGTTCTCGGAGGCGATCGAGGGCGCCGACCAGAAGCAGGTCGAAGGCATTCGCGCCTCCGGCGGCAGCCCGCTGCACGAGATCCGCTTCGGCCTGTTGCCTCAGGTGCTGCCCGTGATCGCGGGCCAGGTACTCTATTTCATCGAATCCAACACTCGCTCGGCCACCATCATCGGCATCGTCGGTGCCGGCGGCATCGGCCTCCAGCTCGCCGAGCAGATCCGCGTGCTGGAATGGCAGAAAGTGTCGTTCCTGATCCTGATGATCCTGGTTGCGGTTGCCGCGATCGATTTCATCTCGGGCAAGCTGCGATTTGCGATTATTGGCAGGCGGGCTGTGGCCTGAGTTCTTCGCCTCGCCCCGCTTGCGGGGAGAGGCCGACGCGCGAAGCGCGGCGGGTGAGGGGAACTCTCCGCGAGGCCGTCTCTCACCGTGATCGCGGAAGCAGCCCCTCACCCCGACCCTCTCCCCGTAAGAACGGGGCGAGGGGGAAGAGGCAGCCCACCCTACGACTCCACCAAAAACTCCACTCGCTCTGCCGCAAACCGCGAATGCTTCGTCACCAGCGGCTTGCCGTCGACATCATGGTCCGTCGCATCGACCACCAGGATCGGCCGTCCCAGCGGAAGATCGAGTCGCGCGGCATCGGTCGCATCGACGATGCCGGCGGTGATCCTTGTGGCGCCGCGGCGATAGTCGCGCACGCCGTAATGTTCGAGCAGCTTCGTCATCGAGCGCGTTGCGGCGAACACCTTGCCGGCGCCCGGAAACAGTTCCGCTGACAGCCAGGTGGTGGAGACGCAGATCGGCGTGCGATCAGCAAGCCTGATCGCCTCAATCCGCACCAGCGGTGCGCCTGTCTTCAAACCCAGTTCCCGTGCCAGCTCGCGGGTCGCGACATCTGCCGATGCCTCGAGCATGCGGCCATGCGGCTCGCGGCCGTCGGCGCCGACGATCTCGGAGAAGCGTGTGCGCGATCGCAGGGGATAGGCGAGCTTCTGTGCCTCGACATAGGTTCCGCTACCGCGCTCGGCGCGCACGATGCCGCGCTCGGCAAGCGCCGCCAGCGCGCGCCGCACCGTATGGCGGTTCACCCGGTAGGTTTCGGCGATCTCCATCTCGCCCGGCAATTTATCGCCGGCCGCAAAGCGGCCGTCGGCAATGCCGCGCTCGATACCGTCGGCAACGAGGCGCCACAGCGCGACGCCCGAGGAGGCGGTGTCCTGCATGCTCATGTCGCGGGCAACCTACTCCAGAAATCACACCTTTGTCACGAAACAGTCATGGCGCTTGCGTATCAAGTTGTCTAGTATCATAGACAACTTGAATTCGGCAAGTTCTGTCAAAAGCTCGGTGGATTTGGTGACCCAGCACAACAACCAGCAAGCCCAGCGCCAGGCCGTAATGGCCGTGCTGGCGCATGCGGAGGCGGGCGAGATCGCCGCTCGCCTCCGCAACTTCGCGCTTCCACCCCATCAGGATCTGCGCGCGCCGGAGAACGGCCTCGTCATGCTGCGCGGCCGGGTCGGCGGCGACGGTGCGCCCTTCAATCTCGGCGAGGCGACGGTGTCGCGCGCCGCGGTGCGGCTCGCGAGCGGCGAGGTCGGCTTCGGCTACACGCTCGGGCGCGATGGTGAGAAGGCGCGGCTGATCGCGCTGTGCGATGCGCTGGTTCAGTCACGGGATTTTGGCGCGGCCGTCGAGCGGGACGTGATCGCGCCGTTGCGCGAGCAGCTTCTGGCCGAGCGCGAGCAGGCGGCGGCCGAGACTGCGGCGACGAAGGTTGATTTCTACACCATGGTGCGCGGTGAGGGGTGAGATCATGACCACGATTGCGGAACTGCCGCCGGGGTTCGCCGACAAGGTGCTGTCGGCGCAATCGACCTTTCGCTCCGTCATGGACGCGATGGCGCGACCGGGCTCGGTCCAGCGCATCGTGCCGATGGCGGGAACGGCTGATACGATGATGCGCGGCACCGCCGCGATCGCGCTGACGCTATTCGACCACGACACGCCGCTCTGGCTCGACGCGAGATTGGCCGAAAGCACCGACGTGGTGAAATGGCTCAAGTTCCACACCGGCGCGCCGGTCGTGCAGGATTCCGCGATCGCGGCCTTCGCGCTGATCAGCGATGGCGCCCTGCTGCCGGTGCTGGAGCGTTTCGCGCTCGGCACCAACGAATATCCGGATCGTTCGACCACGGTGATCATTCAGGTCGAGAGCCTGGACGCAGGGCGTAGCTTCGAGCTGCGCGGCCCCGGCATCGATGGCGTTGCGACGCTGCATGCCTCGATCAAGCCGTTCGACCTGTTCGAGCGCCTGCGCGTGAACGAGGCGCTGTTTCCGCGCGGCATCGACGTGGTGCTGGTCGCCGATGATGCCGTGGTCGCGATCCCCCGCACCACGCGCGTCGTGAGCAAGGGAAGCTGAAGCATGTATGTCGCAGTCAAAGGCGGCGAACGCGCCATCGAGAACGCCCATCGTCTGCTCGCCAATGCGCGGCGCGGCGACCAGAGCGTTGCGGAAGTCACCCTCGATCAGATCTCGGAGCAACTTGGGCTCGCCGTCGACCGCGTCATGAGCGAAGGTTCGCTCTATGACCGCGAGCTCGCGGCGCTGGCGATCAAGCAGGCGCGCGGCGATTTGATCGAGGCGATCTTCCTGGTCCGCGCCTTCCGTGCCACGCTGCCGCGCTTCGGCACGAGCGAGCCGGTCAACACTGGCGCGATGCGCGTGCAGCGGCGGGTGTCCGCGACCTTCAAGGACATTCCCGGCGGCCAGATCCTCGGGCCGACCTTCGACTACACGCATCGCCTGCTCGATCCGTCGCTCGCTGAAGGCTTCGTGCCGGACGCGCCGGCGACGTCTGAGGCGTCCACCGCGGCGACGCCGCGTGTCACCGACATTCTCGGCCGCGACGGGCTGATCGAATCCTCGCCGCAGGCGGAAGATGGCGCCAGCGTGGGAGATCTCACCCGCGAGCCGCTGAACTTCCCGGCCGATCGCGACCTGCGCCTGCAAAATCTCGCGCGCGGCGACGAAGGCTTTCTGCTCGCGATGGGCTACTCCACCCAGCGCGGCTACGGCCGCAACCATCCCTTCGTCGGTGAGATCCGCTTCGGCGAGGTCGAGGTCGAATTCTTCGCCGAGGACGTCGGCTTCGCCGTGCCGCTCGGCTCGATCGAGCTGACCGAGTGCCAGATGGTCAACCAGTTCAAGGGGTCGGCCACCGAGGCGCCGTGCTTCACCCGTGGCTATGGCCTTGCCTTCGGCCAGAGCGAGCGCAAGACCATGTCGATGGCGCTGGTCGATCGCGCGCTGCGTGCCCGCGAGCTCGGCGAAGAGGCCGTGGCCCCCGCGCAAGATGAAGAATTCGTGATGTCGCATTCGGACAACGTCCAGGCGACCGGCTTCGTCGAGCATCTGAAGCTGCCGCACTATGTCGACTTCCAGTCCGAGCTCGGCCTGCTCCGCAAGCTGCGCAAGGAGTTTGCCGAGGCCAATGCGCCCGATGCCATGAAGGAGGCCGCGGAATGAACGCGCCCGCCTACAACTTCGCCTATCTCGACGAGCAGACCAAGCGGATGATCCGCCGCGCGATCCTGAAAGCGATCGCGATCCCCGGCTATCAGGTGCCGTTCGCCAGCCGCGAAATGCCGATGCCCTATGGCTGGGGCACCGGTGGCGTGCAGGTGACCGCGGCGATCCTCGGGCCGCAGGACGTGCTCAAGGTGATCGACCAGGGCTCTGACGACACCACGAACGCGATCTCGATCCGAAAGTTCTTCGCAAAGACCGCGGGCGTCGCCACGACGACGGCGACGGACGAGGCGACCGTGATCCAGACCCGTCACCGTATCCCGGAGACGTCGCTGCATGCGAACCAGGTGCTGGTCTACCAGGTGCCGATCCCCGAGCCGCTGCGTTTCCTCGAGCCGCGTGAGACCGAGACGCGGCGCATGCATGCGCTCGCCGAATACGGCCTGATGCATGTCAAGCTCTACGAGGACATCGCCCGCTTCGGCCACATCGCGACCGCCTACGCCTATCCGGTGAAGGTGAACGCGCGTTACGTGATGGACCCGTCGCCGACGCCGAAGTTCGACAATCCCAAGATGGACAATTGCCCGGCGCTGCAACTGTTCGGCGCCGGCCGCGAGAAGCGCATCTATGCGATCCCGCCTTATACGCAGGTGGTCTCGCTCGATTTCGAGGACCATCCGTTCGAGCCGTACCGCTTCAACGCGCCCTGCGCGCTGTGCGGCGCCGAGAACTCCTATCTCGACGAGATCGTCACCGACGACAAGGGCGGCCGCATGTTCGTCTGCTCGGATACCGATTATTGCGAGAGCCGCCAGGCTGCGGGCCATCACGGCGCACTCAGCGCCGCGCCGTACAAGGAGAAGGCGGGCTCACATGGCTGAACTCGATAATCTTGAGAACGACCAGCCGCTGCTGGTCGCGGAGTCCCTCAGCAAGTCCTATGGCCGCATCGCCGCCTGTCGCGACGTCTCGTTCTCGCTCTATCCGGGCGAGGTGCTGGCGATCGTCGGCGAATCAGGCTCGGGCAAATCGACGCTGCTGCAGATGCTGTCGGGCCAGCTCACGCCGAGCGCCGGGCAGGTGTCGTATCGCATGCGCGACGGGATCACCCGCGATCTCACGACCTTGGGTGAAGCCGAGCGGCGCTTCCTGTTCCGCACCGACTGGGGCTACGTTCATCAGGATCCCGCGCAGGGCCTGCGCATGGCGGTCTCGGCCGGCGCCAATGTCGGCGAGCGGCTGATGGCGGTGGGCTGGAATCACTACGGCCGCATTCGCGATACCGCCTCGGACTGGCTGACCCGTGTCGAGATCGACATCGCCCGCATCGACGATGCGCCGCGCACCTATTCCGGTGGCATGCGTCAGCGCCTTCAGATCGCGCGCAACCTCGTCACCGAGCCGCGGCTGGTGTTCATGGACGAGCCGACCGGCGGCCTCGACGTCTCCGTGCAGGCGCGCCTGCTCGATCTCGTCCGCAGCCTCGTCGCCGAGCTGCATCTCGCCGTCATCATCGTCACCCACGACCTCGCGGTCGCGCGCCTGTTGTCGCACCGCGTGATGGTGATGAAGGGCGGCCGCGTCATCGAGACCGGTCTCACCGACCAGGTGCTCGACGATCCCCGCGAGCCTTACACGCAACTCCTCGTCTCCTCGATTTTGCCGCCATGAGCTCTCCGATGACCGCCATGATCGAAATTGCCGACGCCAAGAAGACCTTCACGATGCATCTGCAGGGCAGCGTTGAATTGCCTGTCGTCAGCGGCGTGACGTTTCACGTCGATCCCGGCGAATGCGTCGTGCTGTCGGGGCCGTCGGGCGCCGGAAAGTCGTCGATCCTGAAGATGATCTTCGGCAACTACCGCTGCGATTCCGGCCGTATCGGCATCCGCCATCGCGGCGCCGTGGTCGATCTCGCCACCGCCGAGCCGCGGCAGCTGCTCAACATCCGCCGCTCCACCATCGGCTATGTCAGCCAGTTCCTGCGGGCCGTGCCTCGCGTTGCGACCATCGACGTCGTCGCCGAGCCGCTGATCGTCAACGGCATGAGCCGGGCCGATACGCAGGCGCGCGCCGGTGAGCTGCTGCACCGGCTCAACATCCCTGAAAGGCTCTGGCAGCTTCCGCCCGCGACCTTCTCCGGCGGTGAGCAGCAGCGCGTCAACATCGCGCGCGGCTTCATCTCGGATCTGCCGATCCTGCTGCTGGACGAGCCGACCGCCTCGCTCGATGCCGCCAACCGCGCCGTCGTGGTCGAGCTGGTCGCCGAGAAGAAGCGCCGGGGCGTCGCGATGGTCGCCATTGTCCATGACGACGAAATCCGCCATTTGATTGCCGACCGTATCGTTGACGTCACCAGTTTTGCCGCTGCCGCCTGAAGGACGAGGGAAATGAACGCCAAGCCGAAGGAATCATTGATCGCCAACGCCAGGATCGTGCTGGCCGACCGGGTGATCGAGCAGGGCTGGCTCGCTCTTGCCGACGGACGCATCGCCGAGATCGGCGAGGGCAAAGCGCCTGCGGGCGCCGAGGATGCCGGCGGCGATCTCGTCATGCCCGGCCTGATCGAGCTCCACACCGACCATCTCGAAGCGCATTACGTGCCGCGCCCAAAAGTGTTCTGGAATCCGGTTGCCGCCGTCATCTCCTATGACGGCCAGCTCGCGACCTCGGGCATCACCACCGTGTTCGACTCGCTCCGGGTCTGGCGCGAGGACGGCGCCGAGGAAGTCGATGGCCGCGCCGGTGTGCTCGCCGCTGCGATCACCACCGCGCGCGAGGCCAGCCTGCTGCGCGCCGACCACTTCCTGCACCTGCGCTGCGAGATCCCGATGCCGAGCGTGGTCGAGGAGGCCAAGGAGCTGATCGACCGTCCCGACGTCAAGCTGATGTCGCTGATGGACCACACGCCCGGCCAGCGCCAGTTCCGCGACGAGGTCAAGCTGCGCGACTATTATCGCGGCAAGGGCGGCGGCAAGACCGATGCCGAGCTCGACGAGCTGTTCGCAAAGCGCTTCGAGTACCAGAAGAAATATGCCGCGACCAACATGCGCGAGATCGTGGCGCTGGCGCATCAGTACAAGATCCCGCTCGCGAGCCACGACGACACCACCGAGGAGAACGTCACGGACGCCGTGCGCGATCGCGTGTCGGTGGCGGAATTCCCGACCACGCTGGAGGCCGCGCGCGGTCTGCACCAGGCCGGCATCGACATCCTGATGGGCGCGCCGAACGTGGTGCGCGGCGGCTCACACTCCGGCAACATCGCCGCGGTCGATCTCGCCCGCGAAGGCCTGCTCGACATTCTGTCGTCGGACTACATCCCGTCGAGCCTGTTGATGGCGGCGCTGCAATTGCCCGAGCACGTGCCGGCGATCAGCCTTCCGGCCGCGGTTCAGACCGTGACCAAGGCGCCTGCCGAGGCGGTCGGCCTCACCGACCGCGGCGAAGTCGCGACCGGCAAGCGCGCCGATCTGATCCGCGTGCACGTCGCCGGCAGCGTTCCGGTGGTCCGCAGCGTCTGGCGCGAAGGACACCGCGTCGCATGAGCGAGACCGAGACCATGGCACAGAGCACGGCGGGCGGGATCGGACCCGGGCGGCTCGTGCTCGTGGTCGGTCCCAGCGGCGCCGGCAAGGACACGCTGCTGCGCCTCGCGCAGGCGGCCTGCGCCGACGACCAGGATGTCGTCTTTCCGCGCCGTGTCGTGACACGCGCCTCCTCCGCCGACGAGGACAACATCGCGGTGAGCCAGGACGAGTTCGACCGCGCGCAGGAGCACGGCGATTTCGCCGTGCATTGGGAGGCACACGGGCATTCCTATGCCCTGCCGCTCGACATCAACGACGATATCCGCGCCGGGCGCGCGGTCGTCGCGAATGTCTCGCGCACCGTGCTCGGCGCGCTGCGACAAACTTATGCAAACGTCGTCGTGGTCGCGATCACGGCCCCGCCTGACGTGCTGGCGCAGCGGCTTGCCGCGCGCGCCCGGCACAGCGACGGCAATCTCGCGGAACGGCTCTCGCGCAGCGTCGACGATGCGTCGGCCAATGCCGATGTCACCATCCTAAATGCAGGAAGCGCGGACTATCACAGCCGCCAGCTCGTGCGCGTGATCAGGAATGAATGCTGGCAAGAATAGTTGCCGGCACAATAAGGAGAACGGAATGTCGGTGATCGAAACGGTCGAACAGCTCGAGGCCATCTACGGCGCCACCAACGACGCCTCGACCGTGAAAGTCGCCGACCACGTCACGCCGCTCTACCGGATCTTCATCGAGAAGGCGCCTTTTGCCGCGCTCGCCACCATCGGGCCCGAAGGCATCGATTGCTCGCCGCGCGGCGATCTCCCCGGCTTTGTCCGCATCCACGACCCCAAGACGCTGATGCTGCCGGATCGCCGCGGCAACAACCGGGTCGATTCCCTCCGCAACGTCGTGCGCGACCCCAGGGTGTCGCTGATGTTCCTGATTCCCGGCTCCGGCAACGCCGTCCGTGCCAACGGCCGCGCGCATCTCTCGGTCGATCCGGGCTTGCTCGACTCGTTCAAGGTCGAGGGCAAGGCGCCGCGCAGCGTCATGGTGATGGATGTGGAAGAGATTTACTTCCAGTGCGCCCGCGCCATCGTCCGCTCCGACCTCTGGAATCCCGACAAGCGCATCGATCCCAGGACGCTGCCGACACCCGGCCAGATCCTCGCCGAGATGAGCCAGAACAAGGTCGGCGGCGCGGAGTATGACCGCATCTGGCCGGAGCGGGCGGCGGCGACGATGTGGTAAGCCCATGCTCTCTCGTCTCCCTCGCCCCGCTCTTGCGGGGAGAGGGCGGGGTGAGGGGCTCTCTCTGCGTACGAGATCGTCGATAGGCCTGTACCCCCTCACCCGGATCGCATCTTCGATGCAATCCGACCTCTCCCCGCAAGCGGGGCGAGGTGAAGGGGCATCTCGCTCTAATTAAACGCCATCCCGCCGCTCAGCGCCACCGTCTGCCCGGTCATATACGCATTGTCGACCAGCAGCATCACGGCTTTCGCCACCTCGTCCGCGGTGCCGAAGCGGCCGAGCGGGATGCGGCTGACGAGTTGCGGTTGGCCGCTCATCATGTCGGTCTCGATCAGCGACGGCGCGACCGCGTTGACGGTGATGCCTTCCTTGACCAGCCGCGCCGCATAACCGCGCGTCAGTCCCTCCATGCCCGCTTTGGATGCATTGTAGTGCGGCCCGATCGAGCCGGCACCGCGCGCCGCACCCGAGGAGATGTTGACGATGCGGCCCCATTTCCGCGCGCGCATCGACGGCAGCACCGCCTGCGTGCACAGGAAGACGGATTTCAGATTGACCAGAATCGTGCGGTCGAAATCGTCTTCGGTGAGATCGTCGATGCCGCGCGTGATGGCGATGCCGGCATTGTTGACGAGGATGTCGATCGGCCCGAGCCCGGCGGTGACGCGCTCGACCATGTCAGTCACGGCTTCGCGCTGCGAGACATCGGCGGCAACGACGATGGCGCGGCCGCCTGGCTTGACGATCTCGCCCGCCAGTTGCTCGGCCTGTCCGATCTGCTCCCGGCAATTGATCGCCACGGACGCGCCGGCCTCAGCCAGCGCGCGGCAGACGGCCGCCCCGATCCCGCGCGAGCCGCCGGTGACGAGCGCCGTGCGCCCCTTCAGATCATCCGCCATATCAGGACCTCCCAACATCATCGGCTTCGTGGCTGCGGGAAGCCTATCATGCCGGCCGCGTGGGCGCGTTGAACTCATCGCGAGATGAATCCGGCTGTCAGTGCTTGCGGCGGGAGAACCGAGGCGGCGTGCCATTGCCAAATATGGATAGCCATTTCATTGACCAATCGCGGCAATCGCTCGATATTCGCAACATCGAAACTGCTCCTTTGGACCTGAAGCCGCATCATGAGAACCGATCACCAGCGCAATCTCGACGACATGCATGCGTGCATGACGCGGCGCTGTTTCTCGGCGGCAACGGGCGCCTGTTGTTGTTGCTGATCGCCCCCTAGCAGCACCCACACCGTCATTTTCAAGACAGGAACGCCGAGCTTCGGCGGACGAGCAGTCATGTCCCAATCCCAATCGAACGCCTACATCATCGAGATCCAGGACCGCGCTGCCGGCATCATCACAAGAGATGAGCGCGGCTTCCGCTTCTTCTCCTCCGAGCGCCTGTTCGACAGTCTCGAAGGCCGCCAGTTCCGTTCGGCGCGCGAGGCCGAACGCGCCGCGCGCGCCGTGCTGGCCGAGCGGAGCCGCCGCACGAACGCATCTCTTTTCGCCAACTGAACCTGACGCAAAGGACCGCAACATGATTGCACGACGACATATCCTGACCGCCGCGCTGCTGCTCGCAACCACGCTTGGCACGCCCGCGCGCGCCGAGGACAAGCCGGCGGAAATCCGCATCGGCACCCAGAAGGGCGGCTTTTTCCCGGCGGTGCGTCAACGCCAGACGCTCGAAAACGCCTTCAAGCCACTTGGTATCGAGATCAAATGGATCGATTTCCAGTTCGGCCCGCCGCTGCTGGAGGCGATCAATGTCGGCAGTGTCGACTTCGGCTATGTCGGCGATGCCCCGCCGATCTTTGCGCAGGCCGGTGGTGCGAAGATCCGCTATGCCGCCGCGGTGAAATCGGACGGCAACACCCAGGCCATCATTGTGCCGAAGGATTCGCCGATCAAGTCGCTGGCGGATCTCAAGGGCAAGCGCGTCGCCTTCGGCAAGGGATCGAGCGCGCACAATCTGCTGGTGGCCGCGCTCGAAAAGGCCGGCCTGTCCTGGTCCGACATCACGCCGGCGCCGCTCGCGCCCGCGGATGCGACCGCCGCCTTCGTCAAAGGGTCGGTCGATGCCTGGTCGATCTGGGATCCGTATCTCGCGCTGGCCGAACTGAGGGAGAACGCGCGCGTCCTCGTGTTCGACAAGGACGTGCACAAGCCGAACGCCTATTACATCGCCAACACGGATTTCGTCGAAAAATATCCGTCACTGGTCGCCAGGCTCAACACGACCTTTGCGTCCGAAGGCACCTGGGCGAATTCACATCACGAGGAGGTCGCGAAGGCGCAGTCCGAGGCGACCGGCGTGGACGTCGAAGCCGTCAGGCGCTTCGTGAACCGCTCCAGCTATAGCGTGGTTCCGCTCGACGCCGAGGTGATCAAGACCCAGCAGGCCGTGGCCGACCGCTTTGCCAAGCTCGGCCTGATCCCGAAGCCGGTCAATGTGTCCGACATCGTCTGGAAATGGACGCCGGGCTCCTGAAGCAGCGTACCTGGTCAACCTTTGCGGCGCGCCCGGGTGCGCGCCGCCTTCATTGCGGCGGCGGAGCGGACCTTGGCACCTTTGGTGTGGCTCGCCTTCCGTGCGGCAGCCGAACGCGAGGCGGCGGTCCGGCGGCTTGCGGCGCGCTTGCCTTGCTTCGACAGCGCGCTCCGCGATGCGGTCGAACGCGGTTCTTTCTTCAGCACGTCTTCGACGGCGCGCGACACGCGCGGCCGGCGCTTCGGAGCACGTTCGCCCTGGCCAACCTCATAGGCATATTTGGCGCTGCGACGCGTCGACTTCTTGGTTTTTCCTTTGCGTGGCGGCGGCAGATCGACACCGGCACGCCGCGCCTCGGACAGGCCGATGGCAATGGCTTGCTTCGTCGAACGCGCGCCGTGCTTGCCTTTCCTGATCTTGTCGATCTCGTCCTTGACGAATTCGCCGGCCTGCGTGCTCGGCGATTTGCCGGCGCGCTTGTCCTGCTTGGCTTTGCGGATGATGTCTTGTCTTGGCATGCGTCGGGTTCCCTCTTGGAATGACAGGGATGTCCGACCGTAACGCGCTGGCGCAAAGATTGATCCTATCAGGCCCTCAATGCGGCGAGCAGCTCATCCGGCCGCTCGGCCATGATCATGTGGCCGGCGCCCGGCACCACGACGGTCTTTGCATTCGGGATCGCCGCCGCAAGTGCCTTGCCGGCCTTCGCCGGCGTCATCATGTCCCGCTCGCCGAGGATGAGCGTCGTCGGCACCTTCACGGTCGCGGCAGCCTGGAGCGCATTCGCGTAAGCATTGCAGGCCGACAGATCCCTGAACAGCACGCCCGGCTCGCACGCCTTCAGCACGGCCTGCGCGCCGCCATGCATCCAGAGGCCGGGCGCAAGGCTGCCGCCGAGCTCGGCATTGAAGCCGAGGCCCCAGATCGACACCATGTCGTTGGCATCCTGGGAATTGGCTTCGGCAGCCTTGAGCAGATCCGGCCCGACCGTCATGGTCGCGGCGGTGCCGATCAGGCTCAGCGCGGACACCTTGTCGGGGTGGCGCGCGGCGGTCTCGAGCGAGATCAGCGATCCCATCGAATGGCCGATCAGATGCGCCTTCGTGGCGCCGGCGGCATCGAGCAGCGCCGCCGTCCAGTCCGCCATCTCGGCGATGCTTCCCAGCGAGGGGCCGGCCGAGCGGCCGTGGCCGGGCATGTCGGGCGCCAGCACGCCGAAGCCATGATGGGCGAACCAGCGCGTATGCAGCGCCCAGGTCGAATGATCGAAACCCGCGCCGTGGATGAAGACGACCGCCGGCAGGGACTTGTCGAACGCGCGGCCGCCGGTTGCGGCAAACACCTCGGCACCGTTGACGGAAAGTTTCATGGTGTCAGACCTTCTGCGAGATGCGCAGCGCTTGGTTGAGGTCGTCGATGATGTCGGACGCGGTCTCGATGCCGACCGACAGCCGCACCAGCTCCTCGCCGATACCGGCAGCCTTGAGCTGTTCGGCGTCCATCTGCTGATGCGTGGTCGAGGCGGGATGGATCACCAGCGTCTTGGCATCGCCGACATTGGCGAGATGGCTGATCATGCGCAGCGACTCGATGAACTTGCGGCCCGCGGGGCGTCCGCCCTTGATGCCGAAGGAGACGATCGAGCCGGCACCGCGCGGTAGCAACTGCTTTGCGAGCTGATAGTCCGTGTGGTCCTCGAGCGAGGGATGCAGCACCCAGTCGACCGCCTTGTTGGCCTTCAGCGCCTCCAGCACCAGGTGCGTGTTCTGCATGTGACGGTCCATGCGCACGCCGAGCGTCTCCACGCCCTGCAAGAGTTGGAACGCGTTGGTCGGCGACAGGCAGGCGCCGAAATCGCGCAGGCCCTCGGTGCGCGCGCGCATGATGAAGGCCGCCGTGCCGAACTGCTCGTCGAAGACGATGCCGTGATAGCCGCCATAGGGCTCGGTCAGCACGCCGAATTTTCCGGAGCCGCGCCAGTCGAAGCGGCCGCCGTCCACGATCGCGCCGCCGATCGCGATGCCATGGCCGCCGATCCATTTGGTCGCCGAATGCATCACGATGTCGGCCCCGAGCTCGATCGGGCGGCTGAGATAGGGCGTGGCAAAGGTGTTGTCGATCAGCAGCGGGATTTTTGCCTCATGGGCGATCGCCGCGACCTTGGGAATGTCGAGCACCTCGAGCCCTGGATTGCCGATGGTCTCGCCGATCACCAGCCTGGTGTTCGGCTTGATCGCCGCGCGGAACGCGTCGAGATCGCGCGGCTTCACGAAGGTCGTGGTGATGCCGAAGCGCGGCAGCGTATGTGCCAGCAGATTGATGGTGCCGCCATAGAGCGAGCTCGACGCCACGATATGATCGCCGGCATTGAGCAGCGTGGCGATGGCCAGATGCATCGCCGCCTGGCCGCTCGCCGTGCAGATCGCGCCGACGCCGCCTTCCAGTGCCGCGAGCCGTTCCTCCAGGACGCCGGTGGTCGGGTTGGAGATGCGGGTATAGATGTGGCCGGCGCGCTCCAGATTGAACAGCGCGGCGGCGTGGTCGGAATCCTGGAACACGTAGGACGTGGTCTGGTAGATCGGCACCGCGCGGGCGCCGGTCGCGGGATCCGGATGCTGGCCCGCATGCAGGCTCAGGGTTTCGAAGGCAGGCGGTTTCGGCGCGGGCATGCGTGGCCTCGTTGGTCGGTCGCGAGGCGGCTCTTGTGCCACAAAACGGCAGGACAAGTCAGCCCATTGACAGAGCCGCTGTACCCCGCTGTGGCGGTGTGCTCCCTCTCCCCGCGTGCGGGGAGAGGGTTGGGGTGAGGGGGAGTCTCCGCTGGGACGGTGAGAGTTGGACTCGTGGAGAGTCCCCCTCACCCGCCGCGCTTCGCGCGTCGGCCTCTCCCCGCACGCGGGGAGAGGCGAAGCGGCGCCGCCTGGGCTTCACCCGAAGCTACCCGCGAATGGCCTGCTCGATGACGCGCGCTTCCCGCAGCAGGATCTCCGCAACCTCCTGTTCGCGGCGGGGGCCGAGCCTCGTCCGAACGGCGGAGACGGTCATGGCCGCGGCCGGCTGCCCGTCCGGCGTCTTGATCCAGGTCGAGATCGATTTCGTGCCCTGCACCAGGCCGATCTCTCTCATATAATAACCGCGCTTGCGCGCCGCGGCGACCTGGCCCAGCACGCTCGCGGCGTCGGTCTGGTAGGCTTCAAACCGCTTCTCGTTGGCTGCGACGATTTTTCGCGCGTCCGGCGCCGGCATCGCGGCGAGGATGGCGACGCCCGCGCTGGAGACGCCGAGTGGCCGGCGCGCGCCGATTTCGATCGACAGCACCTGGATCGGGTAGACGCCGATCCTGCGATCGACGCACAGCGTGTCGTTGCCGGTCCGCACCGTCAGGAACAACGTGTCGCCGATCTCGGTGGAGGCGCGCTGCAGCGACGGGTTCGCGGCGACCAGCAGTCGCGAAGGCCGCGGGCGTGCGAGCGCAAGCTCCGGCACCTGGTTGCCGATCGCGTAGCGGCCGCTTTTGCCGTGCCGTTCGACGATGCCTTCCTCGATCAGCACATGGACGATGCGATGCACGGTCGGACGGGTCAGGCCGGTCGCTCGTACGACCTCGGCCAATGGCACACCGTCTTCGCGACCTGCGGCAAGAATGCGCAGCACCGAGAGCGCGCGCCGGATCGCCTGTGCACCTTGTCGCGGTTCCAGCGCGCTCCGGGCGGATCTTCTGGAATTTGCTCTGTCCATAATGTGGACAAGAACGCCATAATTCACTCGACAGGTAAAGCGCTCATCTGGAGATTGCGCGGCGGTCGAGCGCCCTGCGCACCGTCAAGGCGTTCGAAGTGAATTGGAAGCGCCGCCGGGAGGTTAACATGAGATTAATCGCGATTGCCATAGCAGCCGTCATTGCGATGCTGGCAGGGCCTGCTTCGGCCCAGCAATGGCCGGCCCGCAGTGTCAAGCTGATCGTGCCCTATCCGGCCGGTGGCAATGTCGACAGCGCCGCGCGCATCATCGCCGACAAGCTCCAGGAAAAGCTCGGCCAGCCCTTCATCATCGAGAACAAGGCCGGTGCCGGCGGCATGATCGCGGGCGAGGCGTTCGCGAAATCGGCCCCCGACGGCTACACGCTGTTCGTCGGCGCCAACGGCCCGGTGCTGTTCGCGACCGAGATCAACAAGCGCGAAGCCTATAACTGGAAGAAGGACTTTTTGCCGATCTCGACGGTGTCGATGACGCCGCTGGTGCTCGAGGTGCATCCGTCGGTGCAGGCCAACACCTTCAAGGAATTCATCGACCTCGCCAAGCGCGAGCCCGGCAAGCTGACGATGGCTTCGCCCGGTCCCGGCACCACCAACCATCTGCTCAGTGAGCTGATGCAGTCGAACCTCGACCTGCAATGGGTCACCGCGCATTACCGCGGCAACGCGCCGGCGATCAACGATCTGCTCGGCGGCCAGGTGCAGTTCGCGTTCGACCAGCTCACCGTCAGCCTCCAGCACATCAAGGCCGGCCTGTTCCGCGCGCTTGCGGTCACCAGCCCGCATCGCCTCAAGTCGCTGCCCGATGTCCCGACCTTCGCCGAGCTCGGCTATAAGGATTTCGACGGCCAGACCTTTACCGGCCTGTTCGCCCCCGCCGGCACGCCGGCGCCGATCGTGGATAAGCTGCACGAGACGCTGGTCGCGATCCTGAAGGACCCGGCCGTAGTCGACAAGTTCGAGAAGCTCGGCGGCGAAGCGACGCCGATGACGCCGGACGAGTTCAAGGCCTATCTTGAGCGCGAGGACGCCAAGTGGATTCCGGTCGTGCGCAAGGCCAACATCAAGGCTGACTGATCGATGCGGATCGACCCCACCGAGCTCGGCGCGGAGCGCATCTACCGGCTGATGACCGGCATCGTGGTGCCGCGCCCGATCGCGTGGGTCACGAGCCTGTCGAGCAAAGGCGTGCTCAACCTCGCGCCGTTCAGCGCCTTCACCTTCGTCTCGCAGAAGCCGCCGATGCTGGCCATCAGCGTCGGCCGCAAGGGCGCCGACTACAAGGACACCGCGCACAACATCCTCGATACCGAGGAATATGTGATCCACATCGCCGATACCCCGCTGATGTCCGCGGTGCACGACAGCTCAATCGAGCATCCGCCTGAGGTCAGCGAGGTCGAGCATCTCGGCCTTGAGACGATCGCGAGCGAGCGCATCAAGGTGCCGCGCCTTGCGGCGGCTCCGGTCGCGATGGAATGCCGCTTCAGGCAGTGCCTCGAATTCGGCGAGGCGAAGAGCCGCCTGATCATCGGCGAGGTCGTGATGTTTCATCTGCGCGACGGCCTCGTCAACGACGGCAAGGTCGAGACCAAGGCGCTCGACCCGATCGCGCGTATCGGCGGTCCGCGCTACGCCACGCTCGGCGAGATCGTGACGCTGAACACGGTCTTCCAGACTCCCAAATCGAAAGACTGAGCGCGCAGCCTCGGCGGCGCTTAAGACCATTGGAGAACGACGATGCGACTCGTGAGCTATCTGGTGGACGGAGAGCTGCGCTATGGCGCTGCTGTTGAAGGCGGCGTGGTCGATCTGACCAGGCGGATCGGCCGCGACTTTTCCGATGTGAAGGCGCTGATTGCGGCCAATGCGCTCGCCGACGCGCAGGAAGCTGTCGCCGGACAAAAGCCCGACTACGCGCTGGACAAGCTGACGCTGCTGCCGCCGGTGCTGGCGCCGGAAAAGCTGTGGTGCATCGGCGTCAACTACGCCGAGCGCAACGCCGAATATAAGGACAATTCGGACCTGCCCAAATATCCGAGCCTGTTCGTGCGCAGCATGTCGTCGATGACGGGCTCCGGCCAGACGCTCGAGAAGCCAAAAGTGTCGGAACAGCTCGACTATGAAGGCGAGCTCGTCATCGTGATCGGGCAGGGCGGCCGCCATATCCCGCGCGAGAAGGCGTGGTCGCACATCTTCGGCATGACGCTGTGCAACGAGGGCACGATCCGCGACTGGCTGCGCCACGGCAAGTTCAACGTCACGCAAGGCAAGAATTTCGACCGCTCCGGCAGCATCGGCCCGTGGATCGTCACCGCGGACGAGCTCGACCCGCGCGGACCGCACGACATCATCACCCGCGTCAACGGCGAGGTGCGGCAGCAGGACACGACCGAGCGGCTGATGTTCCCGTTCGACTATCTGATCTCCTATCTCTCGACCTTCGCCACGCTGAAGCCCGGCGACATGATCGTGACGGGCACGCCGACCGGGGCAGGCGTTCGCTTCGATCCGCCGCGCTGGCTGAAAGTCGGCGACGTCGTCGAGGTCGAATCGAGTCGCATCGGCGTGCTGCGCAATACCGTCGCTGCGGAGAGCTAAGTTATGCTGGATACCGCCACGATCGAACGCCTTGCCGCGCGCCTCGATGAGGCCGAGCGCACCAAGGCGTTGATCCCGATGTTCACGAAAGAATATCCCGATTTCAGCATCGAGGATGCCTACGCCGTCCAGCGCGCCTGGACGAAACTCCAGCTCGGCCGCGGCCGCGTCATTAAGGGCCACAAGATCGGCCTGACCTCGAAGGCGATGCAGAACGCGGTCGGCATCAACGAGCCCGATTACGGCGTGCTGTTCGCCGACATGTTCTATGCCGACGCCACGCCGATCCCGTTCGACCGCTTTCACGCACCGCGCATCGAGGTCGAGCTCGCCTTCGTGCTGAAGGCGCCGCTGCGCGGGCCCGATTGCACCATCTTCGACGTGCTCAACGCCACCGACTACGTCACGCCGGCGCTGGAGATTTTGGAAACGCGTATGCATCGCGTCGACCCTGAGACTGGCAAGACCCGCAAGGTCATGGACACGATCTCGGACAACGCGGCCAACGCCGCGCTGGTGCTTGGCGGCCGGCCGATCCGCCCCATGGATGCCGATTTGCGCTGGATCGGCGCGCTCTTGTTCCGCAACGGCGAGGTCGAGGAGACCGGGCTTGCCGCCGGCGTGCTCAATCATCCCGCGAACGGCATCGCCTGGCTCGCTAACCGCCTCGCGCCTCATGACGAGCATCTCGCCGCCGGCGAAATCGTGCTGGCGGGATCGTTCACGCGTCCGGTCGACATCCGTCGCGGCGACACCTTCCATGCCGACTATGGCGCGTTCGGCTCGGTGTCGTGCCAATTCGTCTGAACCAATAACAAGAGGAAGCGCACCATGACCGGTCAATCGCGGCGCAAGAGCATCCATATCGGCGGCTTCAAGCACGCCAACCCGATTCCGAACGCCTGCCGCATCGGCAATCTCGTGATGTCAGGCGTCATCCTCGGCCGCGACGCCGCCGGTGTAATGCCCGAGAGCCTGGACGCGCAATGCGCCAACATGTTCGCGCATATGAAGGCGACGGTGGAAGCCGCCGGCGGCACCACCGACGACATCATCAAGATGACGGTGTGGCTGAAGGACCGCACGCAACGCGCACCCGTCAATGTCGAATGGCTCAAGATGTTTCCGGACGAGCATTCGCGCCCGGCGCGCCACGCGCTGCCGATGGACAACATGGACGGCGGCGCGCTGGTGCAGTGCGACTTCACCGCCGTGATCGACTGAAGGAGCGTTTGCATGCCGACCTATATGCCGTTCGATCCCAATCCGCGCCGCCCGATCAAGGCGCCGCCGCCGAAGACCGTCGACAGCCAGTTCCACGTGCTGGGTCCGCTGGAGAAATATCCGGAGCGCCCCGGTGCCGCCTATCGGATGCCGACCGCGACCTGGGAGGCGGCGCTGCGCGTGCACAAGACGCTCGGCATCGAGCGCGGCATCATCGTGCAGACCACGACTTACGGCGCCGACCATTCCGTCGTGCTCGATGGCCTCGCGGCGATGGGCCCGAACTATCGCGGCTGTGCCAACGCGCTGGTGTTCGCCGAGGCGAGCGACTCCTATCTCTCCACGCTGCATGACGCCGGCGTCCGTGGCGCGCGCTTCAGCTTCCGCCAGGAGCTCGGCGCCGTGCTGTCCGATGCCGATTTTGCCCGCGCCATCGCGCGCATCCGCGAGCTCGGCTGGTATGTGAAAATCCAGCCCGAGAAGGACGGCATCATCTCCAGCGTCGCCAAGTACGAAAATCTCGACGTGCCGGTGCTGATCGACCACATGGCGCGGCCCGTGCCCTCGAACGGCAAGGACGATCCCAACCTGCGCAAGATGCTGGAGCTGCTCAAGAGGGGCAATTTCTGGGTCATGCTCTCGCTCGGCGAGAAGACCTCGCAGGCAGGCCCGCCCTATGACGACGTCATCCCGATCGCGCGCACCTATATCGAAGCGGCGCTCGACCGTTGCGTCTGGGCCAGCGACTGGCCGCATCCGGTCTCGGTGAAGCAGCCGCCGAACGATGCCGATCTGCTCGAGCTGATGTTCCGCTTCGCGCACGACCAGGCCGAGCTGGAGAAGATTTTGGTGCACAATCCGGCCAAGCTGTTCGGGTTTCCGGATTAGTCAGCCCCGCCGTCATTGCGAGGAGCCCGCGACAAAATTGCGAAGCAATTTTGCGCTGGCGACGAAGCAATCCAGACTGCCTCCACGGAGGCAACCTGGATTGCTTCGCGGAGCCTGTCATCGGGCCGCGCTTCGCGCGGACCCGGTGGCTCGCAATGACGAGCGTGGTCTTCGCACTCATACCATCGGCTGCTTCGCCAGCCGGTCCCGCACCCCGGCGGCGATCTCGAACGAGCGCAGCCGGGCGGCGTGGTCGTAGATCTGCCCCGTCGTCATCAGCTCGTCCGCGCCGGTCTCCGCGATCAGCGCCTTCAGCCTCTCCTCGACGACCTCGGGCGTGCCGACCGCGGAGCAGGACAGCGACTGGCCGACGCCGGCCTTCTCGGCCGGCGACCACAGCGCGTCCATGTCGTCGACCGGCGGCGGCAGCGGGCCGGGCGTGCCGCGGCGCAGGTTGATGAACTGCTGCTGCAGCGAGGAGAACATGCGCTGCGCCTCGGCGTTGCTGTCGGCGGCGAACACGTTGACGCCGACCATCGCGTAGGGCTTGTCGAGCTGGGCCGAGGGCTCGAAACGCGCGCGATATTCGCGCAGCGCCGGCATCATCATCTGCGGCGCGAAATGCGAGGCGAAGGCGAAGGGCAGGCCGAGCATCGCCGCAAGCTGCGCGCCGAACGTGCTCGAGCCCAAAATCCACAGCGGCACCTGCGTCCCCATGCCGGGCACGGCGCGGATCGCCTGGTTCGGCTGCACGTCGCCGAGCAGCGCCTGCAATTCCAGCACGTCATGCGGAAAGTTCTCGGCCGCGATGGCAAGGTCGCGCCGCAGCGCCCGCGCGGTGAACTGGTCGGTGCCCGGCGCCCGCCCGAGCCCGAGATCGATCCGCCCGGGATAGAGCGACTCCAGCGTGCCGAACTGCTCGGCGATGACGAGCGGTGAATGGTTCGGCAGCATGATCCCGCCGGAGCCGACGCGGATCGTCTTCGTCCCGCCCGCGACATGCCCGATCACCACCGACGTCGCCGCGCTGGCGATTCCCGTCATGTTGTGGTGCTCGGCGAGCCAGAACCGCTTGTAGCCCCAACTCTCCGCATGCTGGGCAAGATCGAGCGAATTGCGGAACGCCTGCGAGGCGTTGGAGCCCTGCTTGATAGGTGCGAGGTCGAGCACGGAAAACGGGATCATGGGGAAGTTACCGGAGAAGGGGAATCTGGGAATGACGGAGGCTGCGAACAAGACATGTAATGTCAGCGCGTAGGATGGGTAGAGCGAAGCGAAACCCATCATGTTTCGGCTCGCAACGCTCCGATGGGTTTCGCTTCGCTCTACCCATCCTACAAGGCCGTTCGCGTTGCCCGCCCCGTTCACAACACTGTTATTGCGGCCCGTTGCGCCCGTCGTCGCAACTGGGCGTTTCGTGCCTGTTGTTGTATCCTTGACGCAGCCACGGCCCGGTCGCCCGGAGGAACTGACATGACCATTGTCGTACTCAACCGCCGCAATCTCCTCGTCGCCGGCGGCTGCTCCATTCTGGCAGCCGGAGCTTCCGGGCTCCTGTTGCCGGCCCGCGCCGACGGTCTCGCACCGACCGAGACGATGTCGGGCGGGGCGAACAATTACCGCAAGGGCGCGGCGATCGTGGAGCGGATCGGCAAGGGCGGCTTCTGGATGAGCGGCACCGTGCGGCGCGCCGGCGACGGCGCTCCGCTCGCCGGGCAGCGCATCCAGATCTGGGCGCACACGGTCGAAGGCCAGGAGCACGAGCCGCAGAGCCATGGCGCTACGCTCACCGACAAGGACGGCAAATTCCGGCTCGAGATGCCGCAGATCATTCCGATCTTCGGCCAGCCGCACGGCCACCTCGCCTATGACAGCGGTGAGTTCAAGACCGTCTTCCTGCGGCCGGTGATGCGGAGTCCGAAGGAGACGAGCCTCGAGGCGCACTTCGTCCTGCAGCCGGCCTGAGCGAACTTGCGAATGACGCGGTGGAGACTGGCCCGGGTGGTCCTCATCTGGGGCGCTCTCGCCGTGGCCATCGGCGTGCCGATCGCCGCGGCTGCGACAAGCGAGCAGCTCGCATGGCGCGGCCCGATCTACATCCTCGCCGGATTTGCCGGCATCGTCGCGCTCGGTCTCGTGCTGGTGCAGCCTCTCCTGATCGGCGGATATCTGCCGGGATTTTCTGCCTATCGCGGACGGCGCGCCCATCACTGGATCGGCGGCGCGCTTGCTCTGGCGGTGGTGATCCATGTCGCCGGCCTCTGGATCACCAGCCCGCCCGACATGATCGACGCGCTGACTTACGCGTCGCCGACGCCGTTCTCCCCCTTCGGCGTCACCGCGATGTGGGCCATTTTCGTCGTGGCGCTGCTGGCCTCACTGCGCCGGCGATTGGGCCTGCGGCCGCGAACCTGGCGCTTCGTTCATATGCCGCTGGCGATCGTCATCGTCGCAGGAAGCGTCGCCCATTGCCTGCTGATCGAGGGCACGATGGAGACGATCTCGAAGGCAGCGCTGTGCGCGCTCGTCCTCGCGGCAACCGTCAAAGCCATGGTCGATCTGCAGGTGTGGCGAAAGCGAAGGGCGCTCCGCGGCGAGAGTGTCGCGCGGCAGTAAGCCGGGCAGAATTGATCGCGATGAGATTTTCGGGCCTGGCTACCCGAAAAAGCAGCAGTGTGTGTCTTCCCGAACGACGTCAAGGAACTCTTCGATCGATGCCGCTTCCGGGTGCGGCTGATAACCGTGCCATTTCAGATCGGCGCGTTGCCAATACACCTTCCAGTTCTGCTTGCTCTTGTTGTAGGTCGCTTTTGCAACTGGTTGTTCGATCGTCTTGCCTTCGTCGCGCCAATGGGCTCGAATCTCGTATATTTCGACGCTTTGACCGGCGATGCGGAATGCAAGGTCAACCTTGGCACGGAGATGCGCTGGTGGTCGCCGCTGCTGGATGAATTCAGCGACCAGCTTTTCGCAGCGCTTTATTTCGAACTCCGAGAGTGTCATGGTCGATTAGCGCCGAATGCCATATTGCCGTTGATCCCACAGACGCTGTACATCGTATTTCGATTGCGATGATGGTGGCACTTCGCCGATTTGACAAGTTGATCATATCGGCAATGGGATGGGTAGAGTTCGTAGCCCGGATGGAGCGAAGCGCAATCCGGGGCGACTGTATCCGCAGCCGATGGCCCCGGATTACGCTTCGCTCCATCCCGGCTACGCCGCTCGCTTGCCGCAGATGGCGTCGGGGCGTATCCTCGCGCCATGGTTGTCAGTGCCCCCGATCTGAAAGCGTTCCTGCTCGCGACGCCGTTCTTCGGTGGGCTTCCGGACCCCAGTCTCGACCTCATGATCTCGATGCTGGTCGAGCGCCGCTTCGATGCCGGCGCGACCGTCGTCGCGGAAGGCGAGGCGGGGCGTTCGATGTTCATCGTCAGATCCGGCCGGCTGGCGGTGAGCAAGCGGGCGCATGCGGGCAACGTCATCCCGATTTCCGCTCTGCAGCCCGGTGATTTCTTCGGCGAGATGACGCTGATCGAAATGCAGAACCGCTCCGCCACGGTGGTCGCGGAGAGCCCGACTGTGCTGTACGAGCTCACCGCCCAAAATCTCTACGCCTGCTACAAGGCCGACATCCATGCCTATGCGATCGTCCTGCAGAACATCAATCGCGAGCTATGCCGGCGCCTGCGCCGCGCCGACGATCGGTTTGTCGGACATCAGGCGGGGGACGACAATTGACGGTGCACAGGATGGGGAGAGCGTAGCGAAACCCCATCGGCAGCCCGGTATGGCGCCCGTCGATTGTCCCGGATATAGCGGGAAGTTCCGACAAACTGCGCCTGGAGCATCGCTAGGATGACGTCTGCAAATCCCGAGCTCATTATTTTCGATTCGGACGGTGTTCTGGTCGATAGTGAGATCATCGCGCTCACCGTCTTTGCCCGTATCGCAGCCGAGGAGGGCGTGGCGATCAGTGTGGAAGACGCCGTACGTTCCTTCCGCGGGGTAAAGATGGCGGATTGCGTGCGCGAAATTGAGCGCCGGCTTGGCCGTGGCGTCCGAGATACTTTCATAGCCGACGTTCGACAGGCAACAGCAATCGCTTTTGACGCTGAATTGAAGCCCGTCGAGGGAATTCATGAAGCGTTGGCTGAAATCATCATTCCGGTTTGTGTGGCGTCTAATGGACCCATGTCGAAGCTCACGCATGCGCTCGGATTGACCAAACTTCTCGGGCACTTCGAAGGGCGCATTTTCAGTGCGTACGAGGTCGGTTCGTGGAAGCCGGATCCCGGTCTGTTTCTGCATGCAGCGCAAACGATGGGTGCGCATCCTTCACATTGCATCGTTGTTGAGGATTCCTTGTCCGGAGCCCGCGCGGCGAAGGCCGCAGGAATGAGAGTCCTGGGTTTTGCCGGAGGCGATCTGGACGCCGAACTGGGGTTGGCGGCGATCTGCGACGGCGTCTTTCATCGGATGGGCGACCTTCCGGCCTTGCTGCCGTGTCCTGTGGAGACAGCGTAGCCGGCCGGCCGGATCGGGACAGCGCGCAGCATGGATCGAGCGCAGCGAAACCCATCGTGCCTCGGCACCGAACAAGCCGTCGATGGGTTTCGCTTCGCTCTATCGATCCTACGAGCTGCCCAATCGCTCCTCATTCATAAAACGCTCCCACGGCCAGAATCATTGCCGCGCGACGCCAAGCATCAGATGCGTCCGGCCCGGAACTGGTGCCGCGCGAGGTGGCTTCGGCCCAGGCTGCTGCAGCCTTCAGGAATTGGCCGATCGAGCCGTTTTCCCAGCCGTTTGCTCCAGCCGCGCATGGCGAGGATGGCTTCACCAACTCCTTTTGCCGCTGATCCTCCCAATCCTCCGCCATCAATTGCAGGAGCTGAATGAATCCCTTCTCATCTACGACTTTCTCGGCTGTTGGCATCAAATCATGCACCACTGCGACCTCCGAATCAGCATGCGTAGGATGGGCTTTGCTTCGATCATCCCATCCGACAAGCCGTCTCGCCGGTCGGGCTACAGCAGCGCCAATGAGTGCAGCGAGTTTCTATGAAGGCCGAAGGCAACCAGGCCGGAGAGAAGCAGTGCAGTTCCAGTCACGATCAGGCAACACGCAAACACTATGGGAGCCTCTGGTTCGTCATCCACTGGAGATACGATAATAGATAAAATTTTACCGACAATCGAAAGGAAGGATTAACCTTACCCGCGCGGCCCAACAGGTCGGAGGCACCGGGTCTTTGGACGGGTCGACGGGTTTGTGCTCGCCATGCAGGCCAATTTGCCCGTCGGGCAGAACACGCCAAAGGCAGTCAACACTCCCCCGCGAATCCGTCATCGGCTCGAGGCGCAGGCGACGCGATAACGACAAAGCTTTTCGAAAATCATTCTGGAGTTGGCGCTGTGGGATGGAAATCACCACAGCGCCAAGCCCGTTAGTGCATGTGGCCGATGAGATAAACGCCGCCACCTAAAACGATTACAGCCGGTACGGCCCAAAGCAAAAGTACAGGCATCGAAAAGCCCTCGTTAGTTCGACGTGCAGACCTTGACGGTCTTCATGCCCGTTTCAGCTTCGGCGCGGGTCTTGTAGACCGTGTCGCCGCTGACCACCGTCGTTTCCGTGGTGGTCGGCTTGGATTCAGTGATCGTGCACTTCTTCGTCTTCACGTCCTGCACGACGTAGAACGATTGCGCAAACGCAGGCGCTGCAATTGACGTCAGCACGGCGACGGCGATCATCGTTTTGATATTCATTCGGTCTTCCTCCGTTAGCCCAACCAGCGGGCTCGTTTCGAAAACTCGGAAAGATTGCCAGTTGTTCCCGATTGAGCCGAACTTACCTGTCGGCGCTGCGTTATCGTGTCGAACAGGAGGAGGCTTCGATGCTGGACGTACGGCTGGTTGCGACTTGCGTAGCGATGTCCGTCGCCTTGATGTCGGTCGCGTTGGCCGAGCCGACGAAGGATCAAGCTCCATCCAATAGTCAGAGCTCGACCGAAGCTCGTCCGATACGCGTGATCCTCCCGGCTCCGTGGGAGTCCGCCTATCCGCAGGCCGACACGCGGCCGGCGAAGTGAGGAAGGAGAGGCAGGCGGTGCTCTTCATGCCGAGCGCCCCCTGATAGAATTGCTTGGAGCGCTCTGATGGATAGGAGTTCAATCTATGACGAGCTGGGTCGCGTTGAACGCGATGTGGTGCAAGGGGAGCGCCGACTTGCAGAACTGGAGCGGCAGATCATTGACCTGAAGCGCGAAGGTCAGGACACGACAAGTGCCGAATTGGAGTTGGATACGCTGCGTGAAAACCAGCGCCTGCGCGATCAGGATCGACAGCGGCTCCTTTGGATGCTGCAGCCCTGACGAAAACGGCCCGCTGCCGTAGCAGCGAGCCGTTGTTCTCGCGTAGATCGATGCGACTTACTTCTTTTCGGGCACCCAAGTGGTGCTTGCCCTGTCGTATTTGAAGCCCGGTGCGTCCTTGAGCGTGTCCTTTGTCTCGTCGATGGTGAGCCACCATTTGTCGTTCTTCTTGGCGGTCTTCACCGCGCTGAAGGGCACGATGACATCCTTCTCGCCAGCACCGAGGAATCCGCCAACGCCGAGCACGAGGCCTGTGATCTTGCCGGACTTATCGATGAGCACGTCGTCGATGTCGCCGATCTTGCTCTCCTTGGGATCGTAGACGGCCTGCTTGTAATAGTTGGTCACCGTCCAGCTTTCCGATGGCGCCGACTTCACTGTGGTCGTTGCGGCATGAGCGGCAGTGGCGACTGCAATCGCGAGTGCACCCGCCATAACGAGCTTCTTCATTTTGGTCCTCCTCAACCAATTGGTTGCACGGGCAACGGGAGAAAATGGCAAAGGTTCCGGGCCATTCCCGTTTAAGCCCAGAAGTCCCGTTACGGGCGGTTATCGCGGCCGGGAGGCACGCCAATTTGCCCGTCGGGCAAAACACCCCAGACCCCGTCAATCCTTCCCCGCAAAAATATTCTACTTTACCGAAATTCGGAATTGCGGCATTCTCTCCGCCACCCCGGCCCGCGGAGAGGGGCGATCGTACGTCGTGTCGAACGAGGGCTGGGGTGCGGTGGACGCGGCAGCGCCGGGCATGGAAGGCGGGACCAGGGCGAGATGAACCTCGTGAGGTCCTTGCTCCCAGCGGAACGGACGGCGCCTGTGTCTGGGGAAACTCTGGATCAAAGCCGGACGTGTCCGGCGAAGCTACCAGAGCGAAGCCGGATGGCTGCGTACGGCGAAAGCGCGTGGTCCTGACCGTCGTTGCTACGGTCAAGCCTTGCGGAGATGTCTTGAGGCTCGACCGGGCCGCGGGGCATCGCCAATTCGCGAGGTGACGGAGGCCAGAAGGAACTCGGCTCCGGGGAGAGCGCGTATAAGCCGTCAGACCGCCGCGCAGGGAAGGCCGGGTGTTTTCCGGCCCACCTGTTTTCCGCCTGCGCATTTGCGTGTGCAAATTCCTGGCGCAGCGGACCACGGGTGCCAGCCGGCACCCGGCCTTCCCTGCGCCCTCTTCAAGGAAGAGGGTGAAGGACAAGAGCAAAACTCGGGCGTTTCGGGCCGCGAGAACGCTGATCTGTGCGTGACCTAAGAAAATGGTGCTGCCAGACAGGATTGAACTGTCGACCTCTCCATTACCAATGGAGTGCTCTACCACTGAGCTACGGCAGCATGTGCTGGGACAAGAATCGGCCGCCAGGGGGGCCTACCAAGCGGGCCGATATCTGCCACAAGCCCCCCTCCTGTGCAAGCTTGCTTGGCCTGCCAAAACGAGAAAATCGGGCCGATATCGAGGCCAAAATGCCCGTTTTCGCGCGAAACGACCGGCTTTCTACGGATTCTGGCTCCGCTTATCCCCCGCCAACTGGCCAGTTGGCCTCGGATGCGGATTCGGTCCATTTCGAGTTTCGCACGATCGGTTCGCGTCCGCCTCTTGAGCTGCCGCATTCCTTGGGCATGTTAGCGCCGATGGCAGCGCTGGATCCGTGATGGCTGACGAAAACGACAAGAGACTGGACTCGAAGCAGGAGAAGGCATCCCGCGACGATCGCCTGAAATCGGCGCTGCGCGAAAACCTGAAGCGGCGGAAGCTGCAGGCGCGCGAACGCGCCGCAATGGGCGCCCCCTCGCAGGATGACGATGCAATCCTAAATGAGGAGGCCACCGGCAAGACCGGCGGTTGAAATCCGATCGACTGAATTTTTGGAGTGCATGAGAGTGGCGATGGGGCAGGACGAACAACAACGAACCGAGGCTGATGCGCAGATGGCGCGGTTCATCCGCCCTGAGCAGACCTTTCCGACGCTGACGCCAGCCGAGATCGAGCGCATCCGGGCTTTCGCGGAACCCCGCTCCTATGCCGACGGCGAATTCCTGTTCGAGACCGGCAAGCCCGGGCCGGGCATGTTCGTCGTGCTGAAGGGCCATGTCGCCATCACCCAGCGCGACGGGCTCGGTCATGTCACGCCGCTGATCGACCAGGGGCCGGGACAGTTCTTGGCCGAGCTCAGCCAGCTCTCAGGCCAGCCGGCGCTGGTCGACGGCCGCGCCGAGGGCGAGGTCGAGACGCTGCTGCTGCCGCCGCACCGGCTGCGCGCGCTGCTGGTCGCCGAGGCCGAGCTCGGCGAGCGCATCATGCGCGCGCTGATCCTGCGCCGTGTCAATCTGCTCCAGGGCGGCGTCGGCGGCCTCGTGCTGATCGGTCCCTCGCATTCGGTCGGCGTCGTCCGCTTGCAGGGGTTTCTCACCCGCAACGGCCAGCCGCATCACCTGCTCGATCCCGAGCACGATCGCGACGCCGCCGAAGTGATCGCGCGCTATTCGCCCAAGCCCGAGGACTGGCCGTTGGTCGTCGCTGCCTCAGGCGAAGTGCTGCGCAACCCCAGTGAGACCGAGGTGGCGCGCGCCATCGGCATGATCGGCGGCCCGAAGGACGGGCGGATCTACGATGTCGCGGTGGTCGGCTGTGGACCGGCGGGACTTGCGACGGCGGTCTATGCGGCGTCCGAAGGGCTTTCGGTCGCCGTGCTCGACACCCGCGCCTTCGGCGGCCAGGCCGGTGCCAGCGCGCGCATCGAAAACTATCTCGGCTTTCCGACCGGCATTTCCGGCCAGGCGCTGACTGCGCGCGCCTTCACCCAGGCGCAGAAATTCGGCGCCGACATCATGATTCCCGTCACGGTGAAGTCGCTCGACTGCACCCGCAAGGACGGTGCGTTTGCGGTGGCGCTGGACGGCTGCGATGCCCTGCGCTCGCGCGCGGTCGTGGTGGCGAGCGGCGCGCGTTATCGCCGGCCTGACATCGAAAACCTCGACAAGTTCGAGGGGCGCGGCGTCTGGTATTGGGCTTCGCCCGTCGAGGCGCGGCTCTGCGCCGGCGAAGAGGTGGCGCTGGTCGGCGCCGGCAATTCGGCCGGCCAGGCCGCCGTGTTCCTGTCGGGCCATGCCAAGCGTGTGCTGATGATCATCCGCGGCGGCGGCTTAGGAGCCTCCATGTCGCGCTATCTCATCGAGCGCATCGAGGCGACGCCGAACATCGAGCTGATGTTCAACACCGAGATCACCGCGCTCGAAGGCGACGAGGCCTCGCTGCTGCGGCGGATCCACTGGAAGAGCCGGCTGTCCGATGACGGCGATTCCGCCGACATCCGCAATCTCTTCTTGTTCGTCGGCGCCGATCCTGCCACCAGCTGGCTCGATGGCTGCGGCGTCACGCTCGATCGCGGCGGCTTCGTCGTGACAGGCGCGCAGTCCGAGCTCAACCAGGGCAAGCTGGTGGCGCCGCTCGAGACCTCGGTGCCCGGCGTCTACGCGGTCGGCGACGTCCGCTCCGGCTCGGTCAAGCGCGTCGGCGGCGCCATCGGCGAAGGCGCGCAGGTCGTGGCCTCCCTGCACGGCTATCTCGGCGACGCCGCAAAACCGGCGCTTTAGTCAAGGACAAGACAAGTAAATGGCAAGTCGAATCTGGCTTGCCATCTTGCCGTGTCCCACAGACACTCCCCTCATCCTGAGGAGCCGCGACAGCGGCGTCTCGAAGGATGAAGGCCCGGAACGTTGAGCCGGGCCTGCATGGTTCGCGCGGCGATGCGAAGCTTCGTCCGCAGGGGCGCTCACGCGCCTCCTGACCATGAGGGTCAACATAGAACAAGATTCAATCGGGAGGACTAAATGGCCGAACTCGTCGTGCTCTACAAGACGCCCAAGGACACTGCCGCCTTCGACAAGCATTATGCCGAGACCCACATTCCGCTCGCCAAGAAGCTTCCCGGCCTGAAGAAATACGCCGTCAGCACCGGCGCGGTCGGCTCCCCCGCCGGACCATCAGGTGTCCACCTCGTCGCCATCCTCAGCTTCGACAGCGTCGGCGACATCCAGAAGGCCTTCGGCAGCGAAGCCGGCAAGGCGGCCGCGGGCGACGTGCCGAAGTTCGCCAGCGGCGGCGCCGACCTCCTGATCTTCGACACCAAGGAAGTGTGAATCCAGGATTCGACTTTCGTCGAAACCTGCAAGCCCGTAGCCCGGATGGAGCGCAGCGTAATCCGGGACTCGCTTGCTTGTGGCACGACCCCGGATTTCGCTGCGCTCCATCCGGGCTACGAACCACAAACTGCTCTCGTTTGTGACCGCGCTGCAAAAAAAATCAGCCATGCGTTTGTCGATTCGCACGATGACGCATGGCTACCCGCGCAAGTGTGACGACAGCGCAGGTGGCAATCTGATGAGGACCGTAATATCAATCTCCTGATCTCAGAGCAGAGAGGAGAGATGTCATGGTTCTTGGGTTGAGCCTGCCTGCCTTCACGTTGGTCCATGTCATCATCAGCCTGATCGCGATCGCCGCCGGCCTCGTCGTGATGTTCGGCCTGCTCGGCTCGAAGTCGTTGCCCGGCCTCACCGCGATCTTCCTGCTGTTCACGATCCTCACCAGCGCCACCGGCTTCCTGTTCCCGTTCAAGGAATTGTTGCCCTCGCACATCATCGGCATCATCTCGCTGGTGCTGCTCGCGATCGCCTGCTTCGCGCTCTACGGCATGAAGCTCTCCGGCGTCTGGCGTCCGGTCTACATCGTGACCGCGATGATCTCGCTCTACTTCAACGTCTTCGTGCTGGTGATCCAGTCGTTCCTGAAGGTGCCAGCGCTCGCCGCGCTCGCGCCCGCCGTGCCGCCGGCGCCGCCCTCCGGCCCGGTGTTCGCCGTGGTGCAGGGCATCGTGCTGGTGTTCTTCGTGGTGCTCACGATCGGCGCCTGGCGCCGCTACAAGCCGATGGCGTTTGTCTGATCACACGATCGTTGTCACGCCGGGGTGATGCGAGCCATCGCACATGGCAGATCGCACACCCATCTTGCGGACCATCGGCCCGCGCCTGCGCGCGTGCCATCACGCGATGATTTCCACCGAAAGGATGCAACCCATGCCCACCATCACCACCAAAGACGGCGTCGAGATCTTCTACAAGGATTGGGGCTCGGGCCAGCCGATCGTGTTCAGCCATGGTTGGCCACTCTCGTCCGACGATTGGGACGCGCAGATGATGTTCTTCGTCACCCGCGGCTACCGCGTCGTCGCCCATGACCGCCGCGGCCACGGCCGCTCGGCGCAGGTCGCCGACGGTCACGACATGGATCATTATGCCGACGATCTCGCGGCTGTGACCGCGCATCTCGACCTCAAGAACGCCATCCATGTCGGTCATTCCACCGGCGGCGGCGAGGTCGTGCACTACATTGCGCGCCACGGCGAGAGCCGGGTGGCGAAGGCCGCGATCCTTTCCGCGGTGCCGCCCCTGATGGTGCAGACCGCGGCCAATCCCGGCGGCCTGCCGAAGAGCGTGTTCGACGACCTCCAGAAGCAGCTTGCCGCCAGCCGCACGCAATTCTATCGCGATCTCCCCGCCGGCCCGTTCTACGGCTACAACCGTCCCGGCGCCAAGCCGTCCGAAGCGGTGATCCAGAACTGGTGGCGTCAGGGCATGATGGGCGGCGCCAAGGCGCATTACGACGGCATCGTCGCGTTCTCGCAGACCGACTTCACCGAGGACCTCAAGAAGATCAACGTCCCCGTGCTGGTCATGCACGGCGACGACGACCAGATCGTGCCTTACGCGGATTCCGGCCCGCTCTCGGCCAAGCTGCTCAAGAACGGCACGCTGAAGACCTACAAGGGTTTTCCGCACGGCATGCCGACCACGCACGCCGAGACGATCAACGCCGACCTGCTGGCGTTCTTCAAGGAGTGAGTGGACAAGGGTCGCGCGTGTCTTCCTTCTCCCCTTGCGGGAGAAGGTGGCGCGAAGCGCCGGATGAGGGGTTCTCTCCGCGAGTCCGAATGAGAGGTTCACTCGCGGAGACAGACCCCTCACCCGTCTCGCCGCTACGCGGCGAGCCACCCTCTCCCACAAGGGGAGAGGGGCAGAGGGACTTCACTTCAATATTCCCCTGATCGCATCGAAGGTGCGCTTCACGAAGGCCTCGGGCTTTTCGCGCGCACCTTCGCCGATCCAGCTCTCGCCGCCGACGCGCATGGCGCCGGTCGAGATCATCGCGACGAGCCGCGCCTTCAAGCGGTCCGACTTGCGGCCGGAGCGTTGGGTAAGCCCTTCGGCGAGAGCCTGCTCGAGCTTTTCGTATTTGAGCTGGTCGCGGGCGTGAAGCGCGGGATTGTCGCGCTTGAGCCGCGACATAGCGGCGGCCTCGGCCGGGTCGATCCGCTTGACCGCCGCCGCGATCGCATTCTCCGCCGCGGTCAGCATGGATTCGTCCGCGGGACGTGCGAGGATCTCGGCGACCAGCGCAGCCGCGGCATCCTCCTGCCAGGCGGCGACCACGTCTTCCTTCGAGGCGAAATAGTGGAAGAAGCTGCGGCGCGACACGTCCGCCGCGGCCGCGATGTCGTCGATGGTCGTGGCCTCGAAGCCGCGGTCCAGGAACAGCGCCATCGCCGCGCGCTTCAGCCGCTCGCGCGTCTGCTGCTGCTTGCGCTCGCGCAAGCCCGGCGCCGGGGATTTTCCTCCCGGCGACAACGACTTGGCACCTTTCCTGACCGGTTTTCCGGCGGACTTCGACACCGTCAAATTATTTCACCTCTTGCAAATTTGCACTCAGTGCACATTTAGACCCGTCGCGGGCGTTTTCCAGCCCTAACGGAGATATGCATGACCGACTGGACCACGGCAGACATCCCCTCCCTCAGCGGCAAGACGGCCGTCGTCACCGGCGCCACGGGCGGCCTCGGCTATGAGACGGCGATGGCGTTGGCGGGCGCCGGTGCCATTGTCATACTCACCGGGCGCAACGACGCAAAGGGCCTGCGGGCGATCGAGGGCATTTGCGAACGCTTTCCCAATGCGCTGATCGCCTATGAGCATCTCGACCTCGCCAGCCTTGCCTCCGTCGCCGATTTCGCCCGGCGCTTCGCCGCCAGCAACGAGCAGCTCGACCTCCTGATCAACAATGCCGGCGTGATGGCGCTGCCGGCGCGGCAGCAGACCGAAGATGGCTTCGAGATGCAGCTCGGCACCAATTATCTCGGCCATTACGCGCTGACGGCACGCCTGTTGCCGCAGCTTCGCCGCGCCAAAGCGCCTCGCATCGTCAATCTCTCCAGCCTCGCGCACCGCTCCGGCGCGATCAATTTCCATGATCTCCAGAGCAAGCGGTCCTACCGTCCGTGGCGCGCCTATTGCCAGTCCAAGCTGGCGATGCTGATGTTTTCGCTGGAGTTGCAGCGTCGCAGCCTTGCCGCCGGCTGGGGCGTGAACAGTCTTGCCGCCCATCCCGGCTTTGCGCGGACCGATCTCATCTCGAACGGGCCGGGCACCAACACCCTGCAGTGGCGGGTCGGCCGGTTGCTCCAGCCGATGATGAGCCAGTCCGCGGCCGAGGGTGCGTTGCCCACGCTGTTCGCGGCGACCTCGCCGGCGGCCGAGCCCGGCGGCTATTACGGCCCGAACGGGTTTTATGAAATGAAGGGACCGCCGGCGGCGGCGAGGATCATGGCGCGGGCGAAGGATTTTGCCGCGGCAGCCATGCTGTGGGATGTCTCTGTAACGTTGACGGGTGTATCGTTCGACGAGATCGCGGTCGCTGCATGAGCCGCGACATCGTTGGGGACGTCCCGATGCGCGTCATCATCTTCGGCGCGACCGGCATGGTCGGGCAGGGCGTTTTGCGCGAGTGTCTGATCGATCCCGGGATCGAGCGCGTGCTCGTGATCGGCCGCAGCCCGACCGGCGTGCGCAACGCCAAGCTGACCGAGATCATCCACGGCGATTTCACCGACTATTCCGCGATCGAGTCCCAGCTCACCGGTTTCGACGCCTGTTTTTTCTGCCTCGGCGTGTCCTCGATCGGCATGAACGAAGAGCGCTACCGTCATCTCACCTACGACATCACGCTCGCTGCCGCGACGACGCTCGCGCGGCTCAATCCGCAGATGACCTTCACCTATGTCACCGGGGCCGGCACCGATTCCACCGAGCAGGGCGCGCGGATGTGGGCACGGGTCAAGGGCAAGACCGAGAACGACCTGCTCAAGCTGCCGTTCAAGGGCGCTTATATGTTCCGGCCCGGCGCGATCCAGCCCATGCACGGTGTCCGCTCGAAGACTGCCTGGGTGCAGGCGGTCTACACCGCAACCTGGCCGCTCTGGTCGGTGTTGCGCCGGATTTCGCCGCGGCTCGTCACCTCGACCGAGCAGATGGGCCGGGCCATGATCCATGTCGCCAAGGCCGGCTATCCCAGCAAGATCCTGGAAATGGAGGATATCAATAGCCTCTGATCCCTGGGGCCGTTAGTTCTGAGGAAATTTCGGCGTCCGCGCGCGTTGGGCCGTATCGGCCTCCGAGGAGAAATATTGGTGATGTCTCCCCAGCTCAAAATGATCGCGCTCGATGCCGACGATCTCGCGGTGATTTCGACCCATGTCCAGGACGCCCGGGTGCAGGCCGCCGACATCATCTGGCGGCAAAGCGAAAAGCGCCTGGTGGTCGGCATGAGCCGGCTCGACTGGGAGCAGACGCTGGACGGCGAGGCCGAGCCGCGCCGGCTGGTCGCCGCGCTCCGCTTCGACCGCGTGCTCGCCTGCAAATCGCGCAACATCGATCTCGGCGCGCCGGACAAGGTCTTGGACCTCGTCGGCATCGAGTTTCACCCCCAGGATGGCCGCGCCGAGGAGCCCGGCGGCAGCGCCCTGCTGCTATTCGCCCAGGGCGGCGCCATCCGCCTCGACGTCGAGTGCCTCGAATGCGAGCTGACCGACCTTGGGGCGGACGAATTGGGAACGGGACCGGAGATCGAGGGGGAGGGGTGAGGCCGCCTGTATACCAGCCGGCCCGGCTCAGGCCTTCGCCGGAGCGGCACCCCGCGAGGGTTGACGCAGCTTCCCCGCCGCGCCATTGAGCAGGGGGTCGGGTGAGCCAATCCGCCCCAAAGACCAGCCGGAAGCCAAGCCAAAAATGCCCGTTCGTCTCGACCGCAGTAGCGCCGATTTTGACCAGCGATTCGCGGCCTTCCTCGCCGCCAAGCGCGAGGTCTCGGCCGACGTCGAGGCCGCCGCGCGCGCCATTGTGGACGATGTGGCCAAACGTGGCGATGCCGCCCTCCTCGAGGCCACCGCGAAGTTCGACCGGCTCAAGCTGGATGCATCCGGCCTGCGTATCACCGCTGCCGAGATCGAGACCGCGGTGAAGGCTTGCGATAGCGCAACGCTCGATGCGCTGAAGCTCGCGCGCGACCGCATCGAGACCTATCACCGCCGCCAGCTGCCGAAGGACGAGCGCTTCACCGATCCGCTCGGCGTCGAGCTCGGCTGGCGTTACACCGCGATCGAATCCGCCGGCCTCTACGTGCCCGGCGGCACCGCGGCCTATCCGTCCTCGGTGCTGATGAATGCGGTGCCGGCGAAAGTCGCCGGCGTCTCGCGCCTGGTGATGGTGGTGCCCTCGCCCGACGGCAAGCTCAATCCGCTGGTGCTGGCGGCCGCGCAGCTCGGCGGCGTCACCGAGATCTATCGCGTCGGCGGCGCGCAGGCCGTGGCCGCGCTCGCGCACGGCACCGCGACGATCGCGCCGGTCGCCAAGATCGTCGGCCCCGGCAATGCCTATGTCGCCGCAGCAAAGCGGCTGGTGTTCGGCAAGGTCGGCATCGACATGATCGCCGGCCCCTCCGAGGTGCTGGTCATCGCCGACGACACCGGCAATGCCGACTGGATCGCCGCGGACCTGCTGGCGCAGGCCGAGCACGATGCCAGCGCGCAGTCGATCCTGATCACGGACTCGGCGCGGCTCGCCGCCGATGTCGAGAAGGCCGTCGAAGCGCAGCTGAAGACGCTGCCGCGCACTGCGATCGCCAGCGCCTCCTGGGCCGATTTCGGCGCCATCATCATGGTGAAGAACCTCACCGATGCCATCCCGTTGGCGGATGCGATCGCCGCCGAGCATCTCGAGATCATGACGGTTGATCCCGACGCGCTCGCCGCAAAGATCCGCAACGCCGGCGCGGTCTTCCTCGGCGCGCATACGCCCGAAGCGATCGGCGACTATGTCGGCGGCTCCAACCATGTGCTGCCGACGGCGCGCTCGGCGCGGTTCTCCTCAGGTCTCGGGGTCGCCGACTTCATGAAGCGCACTTCGATCCTGAAATGCGGCCCGGACCAGCTGCGTGCGCTGGGGCCGGCCGCGATGACGCTCGGACAAGCGGAGGGGCTGGACGCTCATTCGCGCTCGATTGGATTGCGCCTCAATCTGTCATGACCCAGCCGCCCGAACAGGACGACTCGCAGAACCGCATCGTCGGCGTCACGCTTGACGAGGACTCGATCGGCCGTTCCGGGCCCGACATCGAGCATGAGCGCGCGATCGCGATCTACGACCTGATCGAGCAGAACCTGTTCGCGCCCGATGGCGCGGAAGGCACGGGCCCGTTCACGCTGCATATCGGCATCACCGGCAACCGGCTGATGTTCGACATCCGCCGTGAGGACGGTACGCCCGTGGTCGCGCATCTGCTCTCGCTGACGCCGTTCCGGCGGATCGTGAAAGACTATTTTATGATCTGCGACAGCTATTACCAGGCGATCCGCACCGCGACCCCCGACAAGATCGAGGCCATCGACATGGGCCGCCGCGGCATCCATGACGAGGGATCGCGCACGCTGCAGGAGCGGCTGAAGGGCAAGGTGCGGGTCGACTTCGAGACCTCGCGCCGGCTGTTCACGCTCATCACCGTTCTGCACTGGAAGGGTTAGGGCATGGCCCGGAAAAGTGTGCAGCGGTTTTCCGACAAGGCCATGCCCTCTACCAAAAGGGCCTAAGTGCGATGGCGGGTCCGCCACGCACACGCGATCCGCAATCGGTGCTGTTTGCTTGCGCCATGAACAGCGTACGCTCGCCGATGGCCGAGAGCCTGCTCCGGCACATGTTTCCGCAAGGCCTCTATGTGAAGTCGGCCGGCGCCAGGAAAGGCGAGCTCGATCCGTTCGCGGTGTCCGTGATGGCCGAACTCGGCCAGGACATCGCCACCCACAAGCCGCAGACCTTCGAGGAGCTGGAGGATTGGGAGGGGCTGAATTTCGACCTCATCATCACGCTCTCGCCGGAAGCGCACCACAGGGCGCTGGAGCTGACCCGCACGCTCGCCGCCGACGTCGAGTACTGGCCGACGCAGGATCCCACCACGATCGAGGGCAGCCGCGACCAGAAGCTCGCCGCTTACCGCGACGTCTGCGACCAGCTCATGATGCGGATCCGCCGGCGTTTCGCCAAGGTCGGCGCGGCGAGCGGGTAGCATTGGGCGGGCGTAACACCCGCGTCACAGACTGAGGGCACACGCATGTCGGAAACCTCGAATCAGCAAAGTCCGGGTTCCCGGGTTGTGAAATCAGCCCCCTTCCGATAGGTTCCGCGCGCAATTCACCCCCTGCCTCATCCCCCAAATCACTGATGCTCGGCCGCCCCAAATTCGTACTTGCCTCCGGTTCGCCGCGACGTTTGTCGCTGCTCAACCAGGCCGGCATCGAGCCGGACGCGCTCCGGCCGGCCGACGTCGATGAGACGCCGAGACGAGGCGAGCTGCCGCGCGCCTGCGCCAACCGCCTCGCGAGGGCCAAGGCCGATGCGGCGCTCAAATCGGTGCAGCTCGACGACGAGCTGCGCGGCGCCTTCATCCTCTCCGCCGACACGGTGGTGGCGGTCGGCCGCCGCATCCTGCCCAAGGCGAACCTGGTGGACGAAGCCGCCCAGTGCCTGCGGCTGCTGTCGGGCCGCAACCATCGCGTCTACACCGCGATCTGCCTCGTCACGCCGCGCGAGGCCTTCCGCCAGCGCCTGGTCGAGACCCGCGTCCGCTTCAAGCGCCTCTCGGAGGACGACATCCAGGCCTATATCGGCTCCGGCGAATGGCGCGGCAAAGCCGGCGGCTATGCCGTGCAGGGTATCGCCGGGTCGTTCGTGGTGAAGATGGTGGGGTCCTATACCAACGTGGTCGGTCTGCCGCTCTACGAGACCACGACCCTGCTCGGCGGCGAGGGCTTTCCGATCCGCTTCGGCTGGCTCAACGCCACGGCCGTCTAGGCCTGCCTTCGCAAAAATCTCGAAAACAACCCCATGCACAGTAGAATGGGGCTTACCGATCCGGTGGAACCGCATGCGCGCCTGCCGGAGGAACCGCTTCGCCGACAGACTCTCGACTCCTCTCACCCCGTGCAAGCTGACGATATCATGGACGACCAGGTCAAAAAGCCCGCCGGGCCCCTCAAAACCTGCCCGATCTGCGGCAAGCCGCAGGCGCAGGCCACCCGTCCATTCTGCTCCTCGCGCTGCCGCGACGTCGATCTGAACCGCTGGCTGAAAGGCTCCTACGTCATCCCCGGTCGCGATGATGAGGTGGATGACGTAGGATAATCAAGTAATATCAATGCCTTGATCTGGCGCCCGCCGCGCCGCTCCGCAGCCGCGGCAAGCTCGCCCCGGCTTGTGCACAGCCGGACCGCGTCCCGCCAAACCTTAGGCGAAGCGTGGGTGGACAGGCCGCTCCGAGCCCACTATAAACCGCCCGCTCGATGGGCTTTGGCCCCTCTCTTGGAGCACGCCCAGGTAGCTCAGTTGGTAGAGCATGCGACTGAAAATCGCAGTGTCGGTGGTTCGATTCCGCCCCTGGGCACCACACCGGTGTTCGCGTCTGTTCACAGACGTCCGTTGACGACTTTTCCGGAAAACATTTCAAAGACTTAAATCCACCGCGGCGCGGGTGCGTCCGGTTCCGTTCGTTGGCAACCGCTGGCACGGCTGGTAGGTTTGCTGGCACCGAATCCGCTTTTGTTCGGTCATGCCAGCACGAGGACCGCCATGCTGAACGACACCAAAGTCCGCAGCGCCAAGCCGACCGAGCGTGACTGCAAGCTCACCGATTTCGACGGGCTCTATCTGCTGGTCTGCAAAAACGGCAGCAAGCTGTGGCGCTTCGCCTATCGCTTCGAGGGCAAGCAGAAGCAGATCGCGCTCGGCGCCTATCCGCACGTAACGCTTGCCGAGGCTCGTGAGCGTCGCGAAGCCTCCCGCAAGCTGCTGGCCACGGGCAAGGATCCGAGCCTCGAGCGCCGACTGGAAAAGATCGCCAAGGCCGCCGGCGGCAACTCATTTCGCGAGGTCGCGGAGGAGTTTCTGGAGAAGCAGCGGCGGGAGGAGCGCTCGGAAGCGACGCTGAAGAAGAACCGCTGGCTGCTCGAACCGGCTTATGCGGCTTTCGGCGATCGTCAGGTAGGCGAGGTTACCGCGCCCGAACTGCTGCACGCCTTACGGACATTCGAACAACGTGGGCGATACGAAAGCGCGCGGCGGCTGCGCGCGGTCGCCGGCATGGTGTTCCGGTACGCGATCGCCACGGGGCGAGCGACGCGCGACATTTCAGTCGACCTGCGCGGTGCGCTGACGACTCCGAAGGTCAACCACCGCGCCGCGATCACTGAACCGAAAGAACTCGGCGCGCTGCTGCGGGCGATTGAAGGCTATAGCGGGCAACCGACCACGCGGTTGGCGCTGCAGCTTTCGTCGGTCCTGTTCGTGCGGCCCGGCGAGTTGCGGCTGGCGCGGTGGAAGGAGATCGATTTCGACAAAGCGATCTGGGTCGTGCCGGCGGCGACCATGAAGATGAAGCGGCCGCACCGTGTGCCGCTGGCGCGCCAGGCGATCGTGGTTCTGCGTGAGCTGCACGGCCTGACCGGGCAGGGCGAGTACGTGTTTCCGGCGGTGGACTCGGTTCGCCGCTGCATGAGCAACAACACGCTCAACGCAGCGCTGCGCCGGCTGGGCTACTCGAAGGAGGAGGTCAGCGTGTCGGGTTTTAGGGCGACGGCCTCGACCCTGCTCAATGAGATGGGGCGATGGAATCCGGATGCGATCGAGCGGCAGCTCGCGCACATGGAAGAGAATGACGTCCGCCGCGCCTACATGCATGCCGCGGAGTTCTGGAGCGAGCGGGTCGAGATGATGCAGGTCTGGGCTGACTACCTTGATCAGCTGCGGCATGGATCGTCGGTAGATCAAGGCGTCCGGCCGTTTGCGCGGGCCCAAAGCTTGAAATAGGCTTCCGACGTAAGCTGACAGCGCGGGGGCGCGCACTAGCAGCATGCCATACACAAGTTGGGTTCGACTGGGCAATAGATCCAGCGTGGCTCATATTTCGAAAGTCTAAGTGACCGTTTATGCAACAGGTGTCAGAAACGGAACAAAAAGGGGGGCTGATGTCTAGCGTGGAGCAGGAACGTGGGTCTGCGAACGGCGCAGCAGTGCGGCAGGATAAGCATCTTGTCGAACTGGCCAATCACACGCTGGCGTTCTTCGAGGCTGTCTCCGATGCAGCGCGGGAGAGGCTGGCCTGTGAAAGCGGACGCCCGGTCGGTGATGCGGGCGTGCTTGCAGCCGTCAATACTTTAACGGCCGATCGCGCGCTGCAGAACCTTGCCGGGATCAACAGCGACCTCCTTCGGGAGCTAACCCAGCTCGCAATCGAACCTGCGATTGCACGTATTGTTCTCCGAGACGAAGACGGGAAGGATCAGGTCTATTTCATTGCGCGCGCCGGCACTCTGCAGTCTGGCGCGGGGGCGATGGCCAGCTACCGGTCGCCCATCGGCCGGCTTGCTGCCTTGCGGGTGGGCAACGATGACGACGTGCGTACCCCGGGGGGAATCCGTAACTACCAACTGCGTGGGCGCGCGACGCTCCGCCCGTCGTTCAAAAGCGATGAATGGGACTCAGTCAACACTGTTCTGGAAGCAGTCAGGGCCAAGCCTCTCACAATCGTGTCGCTGCGGCAACTGCTTGGCGAAACCGCCCCGGACGGGGTGGATTATCTCGAAAGCCTGTTAGCTGACGGCCGCGCGGCGGAAAACGTTCTGGAGGGTATTCGCCGGGACGTTCGCACGAAGATGGGGCTGAGAGATCAGCCGCTCCTAGACGAAATCCAGGACAGGATTTTCCGACTGCCGCTGAACTCTCGATTGGCTGTTCTCGGACCGCCGGGCACGGGAAAGACCACGACGCTCATCAAACGCCTTGGCCAGAAGCTGGACAAGCTGGACAGCCAGTCCCTGGAAGAAGAGGAAATAAGGATCATAGCGCGCACCGCCGCCGGAGCGGACAGGCATAGCCAAAGCTGGATGATGTTTACCCCGACGGAGCTCCTGAAACAGTACGTCAAGGAAGCTTTCGCCCGGGAGGAGATTGCCGCCTCCGATGAGCGGATCAAGACGTGGTCAGACTATAGTCGCGATGTGGCACGCAATAGGCTCGGCGTGCTGCGGACAGATACCAACAATGGTCTGTTCAAGCTTCGTCCGGCACTGGAGTGTCTCCAGCCCACGACTCTTGCCCGCCAGATCACTTGGTTCGAGGACTTCGAGGGCTGGCAGGCAGATGAGTTCTGGAAGGAATTGGGACTTCATGCTGACAGACTCGCGACGAACGCAGATCGGGAAATCGCGCGCGTCGGCACAAGAGTCGCGGCTATTGTAGCAAGTGACTCGCCTCCTGCCGACAAATTCTTGACGATCGACAGCGCCAACGAAGGGCTACAGGCCCTCGTAAATAGCTCGCGTTCCCTTACTGACGACAAAATTCGTAACGGCCTCGGTCAAGTATTTAAGCAGACGCCGGACAAGATCACACGGCTGATGCAATTCGTGGCCACGCTGGACGATGGCGGGGAAGACATCGACGATATCGATGCAGACGAGGATGAGGATCACCGTAGACCTGCCGACAGAACAGCCGCGATAGATGCCTGCATTCGGGCGGTTCGAGCCCAAGCGCGGGCCGCTATCGCAAATAGGACGCTCGGCAAGACCACGCGGCATGGAAGGCTCGTGGAGTTCCTCGGCGGGCGAATTTTATCACCTGAAGAGCTAAAAGCCGTCGGGCTGAACCTCCAGGTTCAGACTTCCGCAAGGCGCCTTATGTCCCCGCTTGGACGTTTCGTATCGGGCATGCCACGCCGTTATCGCCGTTTCCGGAAGGACCGGCAGGCCGAAGGCCGTTGGTACAAGACGGAAGGATTTCCAGCGTTAGACATCTCGCCACTCGAAGTCGACATGGTCATGCTCGCGATGTTGCGCGCATCGCGGCAATTGCTAAGGAACGTCCGCATTTCCAGCAACATCGATGATAGCAGGTATAGCATCCTAAAAACCGTGCAAGATGTTTTTCGCACGCAGATTGTGGTCGACGAGGCGACAGACTTCTCTCCAATCCAGCTGGCCTGCATGGGCGGAATGTGCGACCCCGCCGCGGATTCGTTCTTCGCCTGTGGCGATTTTAACCAACGCGTTACGGCTTGGGGGACGAGGTCGGCCGAAGAACTAAAATGGATATTCCCCAGCCTCACTATTCAGCCCATCAACATCAGTTACCGCCACACGCAGCAACTGAACGATCTCGCCCACAGAATAGCGCTGATTTCCAATACTCTTGCGGAGAGGACTGCCCTTCCCGCAGGCGTCATCAACGATGGCGTGAAACCGGTGTTGTTGAAGGGGGTATCAGCGCGGCCCCAATTGGTTGAATGGCTCGCTGCGCGGATCGGAGAAATAGAGCGATTTACCGGATCGATGCCGTCCATCGCCGTTCTGGTGAACAGCGAAGAAGAGGTCGAGCCGCTCGCCAAAGAATTGGACGCGACGCTTGCAGATCGCAGTCTAAGAGCTGTTGCTTGCGCGCGAGGCCAGAGTGTTGGACAGGACAACGACGTCCGGGTGTTCGACGTTCAGCACATCAAGGGACTCGAGTTCGAAGCTGTGTTCTTCGTCGGGGTGGATGAGCTTGCCGACCGGTTGCCAGATCTTTTCGACAAATACCTATACGTTGGCACCACGAGGGCGGCTACATTCCTTGGCTTGACAGTTCATGGCCCGACGCTGCCAGAACCGATCAGCGGCCTCGAGGGACTTTTCCAGGAACATTGGCCCTGACCCTAGACCAAGGTTGGGTAGGTCGGCATGCCATTGGAGGCTTCGGAATTGGTTCAGGCTATTCTAATGGAAGTTATATCCCAGCTGTGCGCGCCTCGTGCGTACAACCGACGCGCAGCTAGGCGGGACCGCGGGGGCTAGTTTTGCGATCATGAAAATGAACTCAAATCTTACCAAGTACGATGATACACCTTTGGGTGTTGTAGAGGGGTGGTCATCAATTCTGGTAGAGCCGAGCGCATGAGCGGTAGCAACGAAGTAACCATTATGCGGATCGCCGTGCTGAGGCTTGCTGTGGGGATGCTCGGTGAGCGAGAGGGTGCAGCATGGTGGACGTCGGCATTCCTATCCACTATGAGCACTTCATTTCTTGCTCCCGTTTTCGGGGGCAGTACTTTCCAAGCTCGTTACCACGGTGTCCTTGAAGCCGCCAGACGAGTCCATGATGAACGGATCGGCGTCGGCCTCGTCTTCCACCTATTCCGCCTTCCCGAGAGCATGGAGCAGCGTCTATTCGAATCAGTCCAGTCGGGGAGCTCCGATCTGGCTAAGACGATCTCATCACCAGAATCCGCGAAGGCGACGCTACAGAGCTTCGTTACCAAAACAGTTGCCGCGAAGTCCGGCCCCGCACTCATGGCTTTGCCTGAGCCAATCGAAACTGCCGGATGGATCTCTGAGGCAGCGTCCTTGTATTCCGCCGCGTTCGGCGCCGGTGTCCAATGCTTTCCGTACTTTCCAAGCGACCGATGACGGACACGCCAAAGTTTACGACGCAGCTCCAGGCTGGCCTTGGGCTCGTGCCTGAGACCTTGAAACTGCTGGCTGCCTGGGAGCCTGGAATGGGTGGGCAGGACCTGTTCAAGGCCGCGCTCACTTCTGGTGATTTCCCAGGAGTCACTGCGAGGCGTTTGCAGAACGTTGTGACGGAAGCGTTTCGCTCCCGATACCTCACCGATGGCGGCGCGCCAGCCAAGCTCCTAAAGGCGATCTCAACAGCCCTTTCCCGGGACGACTTCCGGTCGCTCTGTTTCTTGTTCACCTGCCGTGCGAACCCGATCCTTGCCGAATTTGTGCGACAGGTTTACTGGCCGCGCTATGCAAACGGCGGAATCTCGGTGTCGAAGAATGACTCCTTGCAGTTCGTCTCCTCGGCTGTATCCGATGGACGGACGACCAGCCCCTGGTCGGAGACGACTGTCACCCGCGTCGCAAGCTACCTGCTTGGCGCATGCGTGGATTTTGGCCTCCTTGGGGTCATGAAATCCGGCGCCAGGCCGATCTTAACCTTCCGCATCACGCCGAAGGTGGCGTCGATCCTCGCTCACGATCTGCATTTTCGCGGGCTGGGCGACAACGCGCTTTTGCAAAGCCCTGACTGGGGGCTCTTTGGGCTTGAGGCAGACGACGTTCTTGGCGAGCTGAAGCAGCTTTCCCTGCGCGGGGAGCTGATCGTACAGTCGGCCGGAGGTCTCATACAGGTGTCCTGGAAGCTAAAGTCGATGGAGGAGCTTGCCGATGGCATCGCTAAAGGCTGATTTCGACGAGCTGATCCGTCGGATCGAAACCGGGCGCGAGTTCGCACACGCAAGCTTTGAGCCAATTTTCTACCTGGTCTTTCCGCCAGCCGAATTGCTTGAGGCGAAACGTCTCCTGCCCGCGTGGAAGTCGAAATTGACGAACGCCGGCTGGCAGGTCGAGACATTTTCGATTGCTGACCAAATCGCAGACATCCTTCAGAAGGCGCCGCTCCGCAAAGTTTGGCTGGAGGCCGACCGGAAAGCGCCGCTCGCGTGGGAACGAACAAATGCCGCGCTGGCAAATGCGCTGACCGCCCAAGGACGGCTTCAATCCCGCCTGGATGAGCGGCTTTCCGCTTTGGAAGGCAGACCCTCAACGATCATGCTGGTGACCGACCTTGAGGCGCTACATCCGTACATGCGCATCGGCGCAATCGAAGCGCAGCTCCAAGGTAAATTTCACGTCCCTACGGTCTTCTTTTATCCAGGCACCCGAACAGGAAAAACGCGGCTAAGGTTCCTTGGCTTCTATCCCGAAGACGGCAATTACCGCTCCGTGCACGTCGGCGGCTAGTTACTTAAAAATGTCAGAAGGCATCATGACCCAAATTCGCAATCTCTTCGACGCCGGCAAAGATATCCAGCGGACAATCGAGAAGGTCATCACCTATCAGGCTTCGCAAGAGCAGAGGCTAAAGGCCGAAATTTCTGAATATATCGCGACAGAAAGTATCGAACAGCAGCTGGAGCAGCTGCTGGAGAAGATGCAGGCCGCAATGGAGGCCGGCTCCAGCCACGAAGTCGGCGTTTGGGTTTCAGGCTTCTATGGCTCGGGCAAGAGCTCCTTCACCAAATACCTGGGTCTCGCCTTCGACCAACGAGTCACCATTGACGGCAAGCCATTCCTTCGTCATCTGCAGGACAGGCTCCACCGACCAACCACCAAGGCCTTGCTCTCGAAACTGGCTGCCAGCTTTCCGGCTGCCGTTGTCATGCTCGACTTGGCCAGCGAGCAGATCGCTGGTGCCTCACTCGCTGAGGTTTCGACGGTCCTTTATCACAAAGTCCTGCAGTACGCGGGCTACTCCCGGAACGTCAAAGTCGCGGCGCTGGAGCGGCGGCTTCGCAAGGAAGGCCGCTACACTGAGTTCGAGCAGGCGTTTCAGAACGAGACAGGCGAAAAATGGGCCGATTATCGGAATGACGATCTTGTTGTTGATAGCGTGGTTCCAAGGCTTGCCCACAAACTCTATCCAAACCTGTTCTTGACCGATCTGGCCTTTTCGACTGCCAGCAACGACATCGTTTACCTGATGAACGACCGTGTGCAGGAAATGATCGACCTGGTGCGCGAAACCTCAGGCAAAGAGCACATCATCTTCATCGTCGATGAAATCGGCCAATATGTCGGCAGCCAGCAGACCAAGATTCTTGACCTCCAGGGTTTGGCGCAGAATCTGAAAGACCTCGGGAATGGCAAGGTCTGGATTGTCGGCACCGCACAGCAGACATTGACTGAAGATGATCCAAGGGCGGCGATCAACTCGCCAGAGCTTTACAAGCTGAAGGATCGCTTTCCGATCACTGTCGCACTTGAGTCCAGCGACATCAAGGAAATCTGCTTTCGCCGCCTCTTGGGCAAATCCGCAGTCGGAGCCAAGGAGCTCGGTGCGCTGTTTGACCGTTATGGACAAGCCTTGCGCCAGAACACCAAGCTTTCGGATGCCAAATTTTATGACGCCGGCTTCGATCGCGAGACGTTCACCAACCTCTACCCCTTCCTCCCAGCCCATTTCGACATTCTACTTCATTTGCTTGGCGCCCTTGCCAAATCGACCGGCGGTATCGGTCTTCGATCGGCGATTAAGGTGATTCAGGATATCCTCGTGGAAGGCGCCGGTTCTCTGAAGCCAGTCGCGGATCGCGAAGTCGGGTGGCTCGCGACCACTGTGACGCTCTACGACGCTCTAGACAAAGACATCCGCCGCGCCTTTCCATCGATCTTCCATGCCGTCGAGAAGGCGGTTCTGTACCGGTTCAACGACGATGAGCTGTGCCAAGGCGTTGCCAAAACTGTGGCAGTCCTTCAGATCCTAGGAAATTTGCCGGTCACCGTCGAAAATGTCGCGGCTCTCATGCAGCCAGGGATCGCATCGGCTTCCATCGCCGACAACGTCAAGGAAGCTATCGAGCGATTGCTCAAGGATCCAATCGTTCCTCTGGGCGAGAAAGACGGCTGGCTGCGCTTTTTCAGCGAAAAGCTAAATGATGTGGAGCAGGAGCGCGCCGGGCTCGCCCCCCGCACGCCGGACATCCGGCGAGTTTTTAACGAAGGCTTGAAGGCCGTCTTCGATCCGCTGCCCAGCGTTCGGCTGCATGGTTCGTTGACTGTGACGACAGGGCTGAAGCACCTGAACGCCGGCCAACAGGTCTCGCTCGCAGGTGAGCGAGAAACCGTCCAATCAATTCTGACGTTCGCCGATCCGACGGATTACGAGACGGAAAAAACCCGACTCAACAATGAATCCATCCACAGATCGTCGGAAAATAGCATCTATCTGCTCGCCCGCCGCTCCGCCGAAGCCGATGATTTGGTCGCGGAAATCTGCCGCTGCGAGCGGATCGTCGAATTGCACAGGAATGACCCCGATCAGGAGGTGAAGGAATATTGCCAAAGCCAGATGGATCGCGCCTCGCGTCTTAACTCTGAGCTCATCAAGAAAATTGCGCGCAGCCTCACTCAGGGCTCCTTCGTATTCCGGGGCAAGGTGTCGGCGGTGGACAGCCTCGATCAATCGCTTGCGACCGCTAGCAAGAAACATCTCGCAGAAGCAGCCGAGCGGGTGTTTGACCGCTATCCCGAGGCGGCCGAGCGCGCAGCAACTGATCTCGCTGAGAAATTTCTGCGGGCACCGAACCTGCGCGCGATCTCCTCCGCACTCGACCCGCTTGGGCTCGTACAAGTCAGTGGAGGATCGCCGAGCATCAAGACCGACCATAAAGGTCTTGTCAGCATCAAAGATTTCATCGAGCGGAACGGCACCGTCGAGGGCAAGAAGCTGCTGGACGTGTTTTCCGGGGCGCCTTTCGGCTGGTCGCAAGACACGATCCGCTACATGGTCGCCGCCTTGCTCGTCGCCGGCGAAGTGAAGCTGAAAGTCTCCGGTCGCGAGGTCACCGTCGCAGGCCAACAGGCCATCGACGCCCTGAAAAACAACAATAGCTTCAAATCGACTGGCGTCGCAATGCGCGATGATCGGCCTTCGATGGAGGTCTTGAGCCGCGCGGCGGAACGTTTGACCGATCTCTCTGGCGACCAGGTCGTGCCGCTGGAAGAGGATATCGGCAAAGCCGCGCAAAAGCTTTTACCCTCGTTGCAGCATCAACTCGCGCCTCTAGCGGAAAGGCTGCAGACCTTGGGACTCCCTGGCGTCGAAACCGTTCGCTCGGCTAACCAGCAAATCGCCGATATGCTGCTGTCCGACGCGTCTGACGCGCCGCAGCGTTTTGGCGCGGAGCAATCGCCGCTTTATGACGCGCTGAAATGGGCCATTGCCGCCAAGCTGGCTTTTGACCATGGCATTGCTGACACCATTAAGGCTTTGCGCAGCCTTCAGCGCGGCGTCGATGGATTGCCCAACACAGGTGCGCCAAAGGAATTGCGCGAAGCTGCGGGCGAAGATTTAGTCGCGGTGGCCGATATCTTGGCTCACGACGACTTCTTCAAGCGCAAGGCGGACCTCAATACGCGAAGGACGACGATAGAAGCACGGGTCGCCGAGGCCGTCACCGCGATGCACGCGGCGCAAGCCGAACGTCTTTTGGCTGCCGAATCGGAGCTGGCATTGATCCCGGAGTGGTCTGAGTTCACGGCCGAAGAACAGGCGGGGACTCTCGGCAAGATCCAGGCTTTGTCGGTCGAGGTTATGCCCGACATTGCCGGTGTCCAAAAACTGGTCGCGCGGCAATTCGACATCGAAGGCACCATCGCCGAAACCAAAGTCAAAGTTGTCCAAGAGGGCAAGGCTCGCCGCCAGCAGGTTCTCTATCCAAAAACTTCGAGCACGCCCGTACAAGGTGTGCAGGAAAAACGGAAAAAAACGATCACGATTCCCGCGCGTATCGGTACGCCTGCCGAACTCGATGCGCTCATACGCACCTTGTCGGATCTGCGGCGCGAATTGTTGGACATCGACCTTGATTTTGTTGTGCAGGAGAATTGAGCCGTGGCCTTCGACGACGCAACGCGGGGGCGGCTTCAGACCTTCGTGACGAAAGCACGTGCCGTCCTGACCGACGAGTTTACCAAGCAGTTCCAGCAGGATTTTGGCCTCGATCCCAATTCCGGGACGGTGTCGTCTTTGGATAGCCTGGCCCATCTCGACGATCAGCGTCTAGCTACGGCGCGCGTGCTTCGCGAAATATTTGAACACTACCTGCCCGCAGCCATGAGTAGCGGAGCAGAGGCGCGCAAAGCGACGCTCGACCGAATGGTGCGCGAACAGGCGTTCACAACGCTGAACCGTCTGGCGGCCTTGCGTATGATGGAGGCGCGGGGGCTGGTAATGGACTGCGTCGGCAAGGCCTACCAATCCAAGGCCTTCCAGCTCTATCAGCGCGTGGCTGGGACGGCGCACGGCGAGACCGGCGACGCCTATCGCGTCTTCCTGCTCAGCATGTGCGATATATATGGCGCGGACTTGCCGATCTTGTTCGATCGCCACTTTCCGAATGGTCGGCTTTTTCCCCGCGAACCCGCGCTTCTGCCGCTGCTCGATCTAATCAACGTCGCGGAGATCGCGCCGCTGTGGACCGAAGACGAAACCATCGGTTGGATCTATCAATATTTCAACAGCAAGGACGAACGCAAAGCCATGCGCGATGCGTCCCAGGCGCCACGGAACAGTCGCGAGCTCGCCGTGCGCAACCAATTCTTCACCCCGCGCTACGTGGTGGAGTTCCTGGTCGATAACACGCTGGGACGACTCTGGTTCAACTGGACGGGCGGGCAGACGTCACTGCGCAGCCGTTGCCAGTATCTCCTTCTGAAGCCGGACGAGCAGCCTGCGGCTGCCAAGCGGCTGCGCGACCCGCGCACGATCAAGCTACTTGATCCCGCCTGCGGCTCGATGCATTTCGGGCTCTATGCCTTCGACCTATTCCAGGAGATCTACCGCGAGGCCTGGGAGTGGGAGCAAGCCCATGGCTCCTGCGCGTTAGACTGCGAAACCGGCGGCAGCCGTTATCTGAGGCCGCTCTCCGAAACTTATGCCGACAAGGATGTCTTTCTGCGCGACGTGCCGCGGCTGATTTTCGAGCACAACATCTACGGTGTCGATATCGACCCGCGGGCAGCACAGATCGCGTCGCTGGCGCTGTGGCTGCGGGCACAGCGGGCCTGGCACGAGGCGACCGTGAAGTCCAAGGACCGGCCGCAGGTGGGCCTGGGCCATGTAGTGGCGGCGGTGGCGCCCCCGGCCGAACTGCACCTGCGCAAACTGTTCATGGAAGAGCTCGAACCATTGGATGCCGAGCTGTTCGAGCAGACGCTATTCATGCTCAAGGGCCTACCAGAGCTCGGCGTGCTACTGCAGGTCGAAAAGAAGCTGCCGGCGCTGATCCGAAAGGTCTTCGGCGAACATGGCGATTTATTCCGTGCCGAGGATATGTCGCAGTGGAGGAAGGCAGAGACGAGACTTCGCGAGGCTTTAATGGACTACGCACGCACTTCGCGAGCAACCTATCAGGGTCGCTTGTTTGCCGAGGATGCCCTGCAGGGATTGCGGATGATCGACGTTTGTCAAGCCAAGTTTGACGTAGTCGTGATGAATCCACCATTCGGCGAGAGCGCTCCGCTCTCAAAACTCGATTTTGAAAAGGCATATATGAACTCAAAGAACGATATCTACGCCGCATTTGTTGAGCGGGCTATTGGTCTACTAAGGCCGAACGGCGCTCTCGGCGCAATCACGCCGCGCACCGGCTTCTTCCTGACGCGTTTCAAGAATTGGCGTGAGAACATTCTATTAGAAAAAACTCTCATGACAGTAGTTGCTGATCTTGGATTTGGTGTCCTGGATGATGCCATGGTCGAAACTGTTGCATACTGCCTGGAGATCAAAAAGTGACGAAAACAGCTTTTATCGATCTCCGCGCAAATTCGGACAAGTCCCAAGGCCTAAAGCTTGCGATCAACCATCCTGATCAAGTCGGGGTGATATACCGAGATGTCTCAGAGTTCCGTGGTGTCCCCGGAAGTCCAATAGCTTATTCGGTTTCGCCCCGGATCGCTCAGATTTTCGATCAAGAGCCCAAATGGAGCGACTCAGGAAGATCAGCCCATCAAGGATTGGCGACGGCAGATAACTTTAGGTTTGTTCGTAGCTGGTGGGAGGTTTCCCAGCAGTCAGACCGCTGGAAGCCACTATCAAAGGGCTCAAACCGTGTTCCGTTCTATTGTGAGCTAACGCTTGTAATGAATTGGGGGAATGACGGCGAAGAGATGAAAACATGGGCTGGGACGCTCTACAATAACTCACATTGGTCGAGAATAATGATGAACTATCCGCTCTACTTCAGAGCGGGGATCACCTACTCAAGGCGGCCACATCTGCGAGGGTGGTTTCAGTTCTTGCCCAAGGGCTGCATTTTCAGCACCGATAGCCCGATTATTGTAGGCAAGTCTTTGGAGGAACTTCAGGTTGATGCCGGGATCTTAAATTCCAAGGTTTTTTCTTCCCTTCTCGGTCTTCTGATGGCGAGGGGTACATCTGGCGGGCAAACCCTCAAATATGAAACTGGTTACGTATCTTCAGTCCCAATTCCCAATCTTCGATCAGACGTGGTGGATCGCCTGAGGTTGCTGAGCAATGAAGGATTTGATCTGGCTCGGTCTCGTGAATCGCTAGACGAGTGTTCTCGTTACTTCAAATTGCCAGAGATACTTCTGCGCCGCATTGAAAGCGTCGCAGAACGCAGAACATTGGAGGCGCTTCTCGACGAGATCGATCAAATCGCGCTGACTGCTTATTCGCTAGATGGCCATGAGATCGAAACGATTAATGGAGCGGATCATCAAGAAACTGACCAGGAGCAAAATGAAGACGATGACGCTGACGTCATTCCAGAAGCGCTAGATCAGGTCGAACTCCTGACCGCTTGGGCGGTCGGCGTCGCGTTCGGTCGCTTTGACTGGCGTCTCGCGACGGGCGAGCGTGAGGCCCCGGCCAAGCCAGACCCGTTCGATCCGCTTCCGGCCCAGAGCCCGGGCATGCTACCGCGCGGGGTTGTGCCATTCCATAACCACGACGGTATCCTTGTGGACGATCAGGGCCATCTTCATGACCTACCTCGGCTAATCGAAGAAGTCCTCGCCTGCGTCCATACGGATGTGCCCAATGGCGTGCGACGCTGGTTGCAACGGGATTTCTTCCCCCTGCACTTGAAGCAATACAGCAAGAGCCGCCGCAAGGCCCCAATCTATTGGCCGATCTCGACCGCTTCGGGCAGCTACACGCTCTGGCTCCACTACCCGAGCCTGATCAGCCAGACGCTGTACACCGCCGTCAACGACTTGGTCGAGCCGAAGCTGGAGCAAGTCAGCCGCGAAACCGCCACGCTGCGCGACAAGGGCGCAGCCCGCTCGCGCGATGATGAGAAGGTGTTTGAGGCGCTTCAGACACTCGAGCTGGAACTGATCGAGCTGCGCGACACGCTTCTGCATATCGCCCCGACCTATCGGCCGAACCACGACGATGGTGTGCAGATTACCGCCGCCCCGCTTTGGCCGCTCTTTCGCTACAGGCCCTGGCAGAAGATCTTGAAGGACACCTGGGCCAAGCTGGAAAAGGGCGACTATGACTGGGCGCATCTGGCCATGGCCTATTGGCCAGACCGTGTGCGCGAGAAATGCAAGACTGACAAGTCGCTGGCCATCGCCCATGACCTCGAAACGCTCTATGTCGAACCGGCGTCAAAGCCCGCCAAGGTGCGCGGCAAAAAAGGAACGGACGCATGAGCGTTGCCGCTTTTATTCTCAATGAGGTTCTTCAACCACGGCTACAGAAGGCCGCGGTCTTGGCGGTCTACGATCCCGATCGCCGCTACCACGACCTTTGCCAATCGCTGGCCGACGGCGATACGGCATGGGTGGACGCCAGCGATAGCAGCATTTTGGCTCGCGAAAGCGCTATGTTGGCTCTCGCCGGTCTTGGGAAGCCCGGACAGCCGAAAAAACTTCTGATCTATATTCCTGCCAAACGCCCGGTGACCGATGAAGAGAAGCAAAAGCACCCCTACGCCGTCTATTCCGCCTGTGGCGCAGTTTTCCCCGACGGCGATGGCGATGGCTATGAGAGCCTTTGCCTGAAGGCCAAGCCCGACAACGCCACGGAAATCCGCCGGCTGTTCGCCGAAAACCCGTCGCCGCCGTTCGCCTTGATCGACAACGTTGGCGGCGGTCTTTCCTGGCCGACCTTGCGTACCTGCCTCCAGGCGGAATCCGCCCGCGAAATCCTCCTCGCCTTGCTGGCCCCGACTGAAAAGCAGACCGATGCCTTGAAAGCCAGCGAAGGCTGGCAGCCCGAGGCCAAGGCGCTGCTGGCCAAGGCTTTGGGCCTTAGACTGATGACCAAGGGCAAAACGCTGTCGCCCATCGCCGACGAGCTGTGGCGCTACCTGCTGTTCAGCGAATTCGCCTTCGACCTGCCTTCCGGCTTGCCGCCAGCCTTATCCAACGTGCCCAAGGCGCCCGCTGAGGCCAGAATTTTAATCGAGGATCTGTGCGACACCCTGCGTGGCAACATCGCGAGCCGAAGCGAATATATCGTGCGCGCCGAAAGCGTCGAAAGCGAACTCGACCTGCCTAAGGTCTGTTCTGGCCTCAATGATCTCGGCAAGCGTGACACATTCCCGTTCGAGGAGCGGACTTTTCTCGCCGAAGCGGCGAAGGCTCTTTGCGCCGAAGAGATAGACCGCGCCAAGCGGATCGTCGGCCGACACGGCGCTTCGGTCTGGATTGGCAAGGGCGAAAACCAGACGCACTGGGGGCTCATCGACGCTGGCCTCCGGCTTGCCGAGGCTTGCGACGACGCCGAACGTCAACTTGCCGAAAATGCCCGCAGCCTGGAGGCTTTGGTTGGCCATTATACGACCGCGCTTCAAGACGTCGATCGTCTGCAACGCGAGTTCGAGCAGGCGGTAGGTGATTACATCCCTGATGACAACACGCTGACTGGCGCCGTCGAATATGCCCGCAGGCGCTATGCTAAGCTGGCCGAAAAAGTTCAGACGCTGTTCGCCAAACATCTGGAGGCTACCGGCTGGCCTATTCAGGGCCGATTGTCCAACGGCGATCTGTTCGACAAGCTGGTCGAACCCGGGCTGAAGGAAAGCGGGCGCAAGGTCGCCTATATCATGGTGGACGCGCTTCGCTATGAGCTCGGCGTGACCCTGCACCGGCAGCTTGCTGACAACGAACAAGCTGAAATCCGCGCCGCCTGTGCGCTCCTGCCGACCGTCACGCCTGTCGGTATGGCCTCGCTGCTGCCGGGCGCCGCCGCCGGCCTGAGGCTGATGAAGGAAGGCGACGGCTTTGCCGTGGCTTTGGGCGGGGCCAAGCTGGCTTCTGTGACTAACCGGATGGACGTGATGCGCGTCCGCTATGGCGACAGGTTCGCCGAAGCCCAACTCGACACTTTCGTTAGGTCGAAAAGCAAAGTGGCACCGACGGTCGAATTGTTGGTGCTCCGCAGCGTCGATATTGACGGGCATTTGGAAAACACCCCGTCAGGAACGCTGACCACGCTCAATCTTATCCATCAATCCTTGAGATCCATACGCATTGCGGTCAACAAATTGAAGAGTGAGGGTTTTTCCGACGTGGTCATCGCCACCGACCATGGCTTCGTTTTGAATGCCCATGCCGAAGCGGGGGACGTTTGCGCCAAGCCCGCAGGCAACTGGCTGGTCGTCCACGACCGCGCCTTGCTCGGCGAGGGCGAAGGCGACAATGGCAATTTCGTGCTATCGGCCGAAAAGGCTGGCCTGCGTGGCGATTTCGGAAAACTGGGGGGGCCGCGCAGCATGGCACCCTATCGCCGCGGGCTGCTTTATTTCCATGGTGGCGCATCGTTGCAAGAGGCAGTCGTTCCCGTCATCACGATCAAGCTCAAGCAAGCGAGGCAGCCGCAAATGGCGGCGGCGAAAGTTACCCTCGCCTATAAGAACGGCGCGAAGCGGGTCACCACGCGCCTGCCGGTCGTCGATCTCTCCGTGGAGGGTGAAAACATGTTTTCGCTGGGCGAGACCTTCGAAATTTTACTCGAAGCCTATGGTAAGAAGGGCGAGATCATTGGCGAGGCGAAGCGCGGCGGCTACGTGGACGGCGCGACGGGGACCGTGACCCTTAAACCCGGTGAGAGAGTTCAGGTCACCATCAAGATGGCGTTGGAATTCGAAGGCAAGTTCACGCTGAAGGCGCTAAATCCCGTGACCCTGTCCCAATATGCCGCGATCGAGTTGGAGACTGATTATGCCGTCTGAATATGTCGAGGACGCTCTCGACGCCAAGTTGAACCAGGCCTTTGACGGAAAGGTCGTCCGCAAGGACCTGCTGCACCGGATCAAGAAGGGTACGAACGTGCCGACCTTCGTGCTGGAATTCCTGCTCGCGCGCTATTGCGCCAGTAATGAGCCGGCGGAAATCCAGGCGGGCCTGGAGGCGGTGCTCACGACCTTGCAGGAAAATTACGTCCGTCCCGACGAGGCCAACGCCGCGCAATCGCGCGTGGCGATCAAGGGCAAGCACAAGTTCATCGACAAGGTGCATGTGCGCTACGTGGAGAAGGAAAAGCGGCATTGGGCGTCGCTTGAAAACTTCGCATCGCAGCGCATCGCCATTGGCGAGAAGTTCTATCGCGACAATGACCGTCTGCTCGAAGGCGGCATCTGGGCCGAGGTCGTCATTGCTCACAACGATGTCGATGCCGACGCCTACGCCTTCTATGTCGAGGATTTGAGGCCGATCCAGCTCAGCCGCTTTGACTTCGCTTCCTATGGCGAGGCCAAGAAGGCGTTTAGCCGCGATGAATGGATCGACGTAGTGCTTCGTTCCGTCGGATTGGAGCCGACCAAGCTGAGCAAGCGGGTCAAGCTGCATTTCATCGCCAGGTTGGCTCCACTGGTCGAACCCAATTTCAATTTCATTGAGCTTGGCCCCCGTGGCACCGGCAAGTCCTATTTCTTCAGCGAGTTTTCACCCTATTCGACGCTGATCAGCGGCGGCCAGGCAACCAAGTCGGTGCTGTTCTACAACAACGCTCGGCGCAAGGTCGGCCTAGTCGGGTTCTGGGACACGGTCGCATTCGACGAGGTCGGCGGCATCAAGGTTAAGGATCCCGACACGATCCAGATCATGAAGGACTTCATGGCCAACGGCCGCTTTTCGCGCGGTGTCGAGGTCATTGCCGATGCGAGCATGGCCTTTGTCGGCAATATCGACATGTCGGTCGAGCAGATCGTCAACTCCACCGAATACGACCTGTTCCAGCCACTTCCCGACCAGTTCGACCTTGCGGTTATGGACCGTTTCGCCTGTTACCTTCCCGGCTGGGAAATGCCGAAGAATAGCAGCACCTTCCTCACAGATCGGTTCGGCCTCATCACCGATTTCCTTGCGGAGGCGTTTCACTATCAGCTCAAGCACAGCAATCGGTACGAAGAGGTTGGCAAACGGCTGAAGCTCGGCCCGGCCGTAGAGGGGCGTGACGAAAAGGGTATCAAGAAGACCCTTTGCGCGTTTTTGAAAATCTTGCATCCGGCGGATTCGCCCGATGATGCTGAATTCGACGAGTACGTGGCCTATGCCGTCGAGTGCCGGCGCCGCGTCAAGGAGCAAATGAACAAAAGGAAGCCCGACGACGAGTTCGCGAAGATCGGCCTGTCCTACATCGACAAGGACGGACGGGAGATTGTCGTGCATTGCCCGGAGAGCGCGAACGCCCCGGCGACATTGGAGCCCGCGCGTCGTCGCCTCAGAATGAGCCCGCAGTCCGGTGAACTCCCATCGGCACCGGACCAAGCATCCCCCATAGAAAAGCCTATCGAGGCACCCCCGTCTGATGAAATCCCCACGGTGATTTCATCGCCGGAACCAATCAGGCCGGTCGAACGGCACTACACGATCGGTTATGGCGACACCGGCCATTCTTACGATACGATCTTTGGCCCCTATCTGGGGGACGCCAAGTCGATCATCGTTGAGGATCCCTACATCCGCGCGCCCCATCAGATCACAAATTTCGTCCGATTCTGCGAGACGGTGCTCAAGGCGTCGTCCATTCAATCCATCACCTTGATCACGTCCTACGACCAGCAAACGGACATGGCCGACGTCCGGGATAAGCTCGACGAACTGAAACAGAGCTTGCTCGAACACGACGTGGCTTTGGATGTGAAGCTAAACGCCAACTTGCATGACCGTGAAGTGCGTCTCGACAATGGGTGGATCATCAAGATCGGCCGGGGCCTGGATTTCTATCAAAAGCCTGATGGCTGGTTCACAGTGGGAGCGACGGACCTGAGCCTGCGCCGATGTCTGGAAACGAAAGTGGATGTTTTCAGTGCGTGATAAATCCACCCGCGCGCGCGTTTGTTGCCAAAGTCGTGGGCATCGTTGATAGCAGCACTAAAACGAAAATGAATGTTTCGAAGCGCTGAGAGGCGGCTTGAAGCCGGCTGAGCGGCGGATGTTCGTTCCCGGAGATGCGGAGCAACTCAACGGACCGTCCAATCAGCTTACATGAACATGGGGGTATAATGTCGGGATTCTCTATTGATCTTGCCGCTGATCGGATTGTCGACTCGCGGACGCGCGCGTATTTCGAAGAAGTGGCCCGCTCATTCTCGAACGAGTGCTACCGGAGCAGCCTCGTAATGCTCTGGACGGTGGTCGTCTGCGACCTCGTCTACAAGCTACAAACGCTTCGAGATCTTTATGGCGATACATCTGCCGGCAAGCTACTGACGGATGTAGAAACCAAACGCACCGCTAGCCCGAATAGCCCGGATTGGGAGATTTATTTACTGGATGAGGTCGCCAAGCGCACCAAGATGATTGAGGCGTCGGATCACATCCAACTCCAAAATCTTCAGAAGCTGCGGCACCTTTCGGCACACCCGGTGCTGGCGACGGGCGACCTCTTGTTTCGTCCGACGAAGGAGATCGCTCGTGCACAGATTCGCCTAGCGTTAGAGGCGCTGCTTCTCAAGCCGGCTCTGTTTTCGAAGCGCATCATCGACACACTGGTGGAGGATATTGCTGCAAATAAAGCTGTTCTCATTTCGCGCGAAAAGTTGAAGGCTTATCTTGAGGCGCGATATCTTCCAAATATGCCGAGAGCGATCGAGCTCGAGCTATTTCGTGTGCTTTGGAAATTTTGCTTTAGGCTGAACAATCCCGACGCACAGGCAAACCGTAAGATCAACGCAGATACGCTCGCAATTCTCTGCAATCGTAATGCTGTTGCAATTCGGGATATGCTCGACAACGAGCGAACGACCTTCAGCAATGTTGGCCCCGATTCCGAGCCGCTCGACGCACTGATAGACTTTCTAATTAATCATGCTAAACTGTACGGTTCGCTAGATCTCGCCGCCCAGATTCTAGTTGAGGGGCGGTTGGCCGCCGACATCAACAATCGTGCCAAGGCTTGGTTCAAGGCGCCTAATATGACCGCGCATCTCGATGCGCTGCACGCCGAGCCCTCAAACGAATTGGCTAAGATGGACGATGGCGTTTGGTCGCAATTACTGACGGACGCGGTATCGCACGGCGCGGTCGAAAGCGCGTTGCGGATGGCTGTAAAAATCTATGGAGAAAGCGGTAGTTACGATGCCGCCGACTTGCGCTTTGCCCGTTTTGTTGAGACGGCCTTGCCGCTTTTCACGGTTGCGACCATGACCGAACTTCTCAAGGCGATTGAGGACAACAGTCAAACCTACGGGCGTGGTCGCTCAAAGTCGGATCATCGAAAGGTCAAGGGCGTGGCCGATGAGCTGAAGATTGATACCGTCCCGTACAAAGAATTCACAAACTCGCTCTGAAGCCACCCGCCCTTGCAGTCCGCAGTTGCGGTTAGCCTAGGACTGCGTTCTCCGAGCGCTTGGTCTCTTCCAGGGCTTCAGCACAACCGGATGACCGCGAGAGCCGGTCCGGCTCAAGCGGAGAACGAGTTGCCAAGAGCATGAACTGCTCACCGTGGGCACCGGCGGCCCACCCAGTGGTACGTGTCGCCACGGCGGCACTCGATCAACCATTGCACACCGTCAAGGCCAATTCTGTCGTCGGTGGCACCGAGGGACCAAAAATCAGCGATCTAGCTTCGGCAGTTACGGAGAATCCATCGATTGGTTGCGCTAGGCCGTGATGCTTCTGTTGCGAGCCGAATGGTTCATTTAGCAGGAAAATCGGCAGCACAGCGAAGACCCGCGAAGTCGGCTAGGCCGCGCTCCATACCGCTTCAGCGCGGCAATTCAGTAGAGTAAGCAATCTTCTTCAGGGCGTTGTTAGCGTCGCCACCCCTCTGATAAGAGCCGAGCAGCTCACCTGTGTCGAGAATCTCGTTGATGCGAAACAGCGTCCGCCGCTTGTCCTTGCCGATCTCTATACGAAACGTGCGACCATTGCGGCGGCAGTAGAGCCTGCCGGAGGTATCCATGCTAGTCCAGCCAACATCGGCGCCCATCAAAAATCGCCGCCTACCTTCAGCTGCTCGTCTTCACGAAGCCTGCGATTGGCCTCATCTCGCTCCTGTCTCAGACGGGCTTCCTCGTCCTCGATGTGCTCTCGAATAGCGCCGATAATCGCGATGAACTCCGTCCCCTGTTCTTTTCATGAGTGGAAAGGGTTAGGCAGCCCTCTTTGAGTTCGTCGCTGGGATAGGGGGCGCACGGTTCCTCCCATAAAGCCCGCAACCGCTGGCTGAAGGGTGAGGGGCGGGCCTGGCAAAAGGTCTAGATGCCTTTGCAGATCGTCTTCGGGGATCCAACAGGATGACGCTGCCTTGGCGACATCCTCGCGAGCCCCTTCCCACTTGGTCCAGACCGAGGCAGCTTGATCAACCGCCCCGACAATTTCCTTGGGCAATTTCTGGAGCTGATGAGGGTTCCTGATATCCCCCGGCGACGGGCTTTTTAAGTAATCGACCAGTCTCGACAGCACCGCATGGATATGATCGGCTCCATCGTCAACTTCGAGAGCACTGCACACATGCGGTCGTTTTCCATCCCCGTTATCTCCTTGCTTGTTGCTGCTCAGCCGAAGGCGACTATTCAACAGCGCATGAAAGACTGGCCCGTCTTTGGCAGCCGAACCTTCCTGCAAGGCCGCCCGATTGTCTTGCCCTGCGGCTTGGCCGATCAGCGCGCTTCTGCAGCATGGTGGGCTATACCAAAAACCCGGCGCTACCTTCTCTCGAAAGATCGTTGTTTTTCAGAGCACCATCACCAAAGAGCGCGCGATACGGAAAACACTTGATTACGGTATGTGTCCTCGCCATAATGCTCCTTCCACGAAGCGGGGGCCGCAATGAAGCGCGTCGGTATCTATCTGAGAGTTTCAACCAATGGCCAGACCACAGAAAACCAACGCCGGGAGCTAGAGGCGGTTGCGGCTCGTTCCGGCTGGCAAGTAATCGGGATCTATGAGGACGCTGGCATCAGCGGCGCGAAGGGCCGTGATCACCGTCCGAGCTTCGATCGGTTGCTGAGAGACGCCACGACGCGTAAGATTAACATGATTGCTGCTTGGTCGGTCGACCGGCTTGGACGCAGCCTCCAAGACTTGGTCGGCTTCTTGACGGAGCTGCAAGCGCTGGGCTGCCATTTGTATCTGCATCAGCAGGCCCTCGACACAAGCACCCCGTCCGGACGCGCCATGTTCCAAATGTGCGGTGTTTTCGCTGAGTTCGAACGAGCCATGATCCGGGAACGGGTCAACGCAGGTCTTGCGCGGGCGAAAGAGCAAGGCACAAAGCTTGGTCGACCTCCGATCAAGTCGTCAATTGAAAGTCGCATCCGTGAACTTCGCACTGAGGGCATGGGAATCCTCAAGATCGGACGAACCCTCGGAATAGGCACGTCTGTCGTGCAGCGTGTAATTGCTCCAGCCCAGAAGCCTGACGGGTCGTGATGCAAACGATTTTGTCTCGCTCGGCGGATGAGCGCGCTTTCGATTCTATTTGGTCACCCGTGAAGATGCCGCCATGCCGCAGACGCGAAAGACTGATCACGCGTTGCCACGATGCGCAAAGCTTGTATTCTCGCCGTATGATCCGCCTCGCGTGTGAGGACGGTCGAGGCACTCAAAGAATGAGGGCAGGCGCACGTGACTCGCGGAAACGCCATAATCGTTGCCATCCAAGACTATGAGCAACATCCGCAGCGGGAGGAAGTAGCAGTTGCTGCTTCTGCGCTGGCACAGGCGCTCACCGAGCATGGAATCCCGACCGTCCGATCTGGCGGCACATCGCAAGAATTGCAAAAAAACATTCTCTCCTGGTTGCGCGATGCCGGTCACGAAGACCGGCTGTTCCTCTATTGGTCGAGCCATGGGGGACGCGAAGCAGACGGCTTCTATCTGATTACCCAAGAGTCGCCGACACATAATCTTAATACCGACAATGCCATCGATCCGAGGTCAATTGCCAAAGGCGCGGCAAACTCAAACGCGAAAAGAGTTCTTATCATTTTCGATGCCTGCTTCTCCGGCGAGGCCATCGCCGATATGGGGAAGACAATTTCGAGGATACTAAGCGCCCAAGCTCCCAGCGCCGGGAGCAGGCGAGGGATTGCGGTGCTCGCCTCGGCTCACGCGCTGCAATTTGCCCAGGGAGGACTCTTCAGCAATTTGTTGAAGGATTTGCTGACGGATAGACGTATCGCCCGTAGGTGGTCCGATGAGGATCGCTTCATCGACTATGATCGACTTGTTGCCTCCCTTTCTGATGAAATCGAGAGGCGCGGAATCATTCAAGATTTCGTTCCTTCGGCCATTGGATCGACGATCGAGTTGCTTCCAAACCCGTTGCATCGCCCCGGTCAGGCAGCTGAGGTTGTCGAGGAGCGGACATGGCGTCTGGTGCAGTCGAGTGGTGCTGCTCACTTCGATCTCGCTGCCCGCGGGATCGAGGTAGGCGCGAGCGGATGGTACTTCGCTGGCCGGCGCCGATTGTTACGGGAGTTAATAGCATGGCTCGAGAGCGCGCAGCACGGCGTCAGGATTGTTACCGGCGCGCCAGGAAGCGGAAAGTCGGCGGTGATGGGCCGGCTAGCAACGCTGTCTGATCCGGACTACCGCAATGCCGCGCTGCGGGCGGGTGTGATACCTTTAATCGACAATGGGACCATTCCGCCGGAGCGCATTATTGACGTAGCAATTCATGCCAAGGGGAAGACGCTCGACAATTGCGCGCGTGATCTAGCAAAGAATTTCGGGCTGTCGACCGCGGGCGAGGCCGCTATCGATATCGACGCTGTAGTGGCGGCAGTCGGAACCATCCCTCGTCGCCTAACTATCATGATTGATGGGTTGGATGAGGCAGCGAGCGGACACGGGTACGTCATCGCTGAGCGCCTGATTGTCCCCTTAGCTAATCAGGATCGGGTACGGGTTCTGGTTGGTAGTCGCCGTACTGTTGACGGCTCAATCGTTCCGCAGGGGCAGGAGCGTCATAGCCGACTTCGCGCGGTGTTCGGAACGGATGTGCCTATTGACGATCTTGAGGATGAGCAAGAGACCCACGAGGATATCGCCGAATACGTTAGGCTGCGTCTTGCGGCATCGGCTAAGCATCGCGATGATACCCCCGGAATCGAGGCGGCAGCTGAGCGGGTGGCGGATCGTGCGGACGGCGTATTTCTGTATGCCCGAATTGTGTCACGGACGCTACAGGACCTGGACCGCTTGGACGGTGAGCTGCCCACGACGGCGCTCGCGGCGTTTGCGAATGATATACGGACGCGATTTGAGACGAACGAGCAATTGGTCGATGACTTGCTTGCAGCGTTGGCGTGGGGCGAAGGCAAGGGGCTGACGCGGCGAACGTGGCCGCAAGTTGCTGAAGCACTTACGAGGCATCGCGGAATAGTCGACATGCTGGCGGGACGCAAATGGCCGCGGTTCGCCGACTTTTGGTCACGACGCGGCCGATCCTACGAAGACGATCACGTAGCGTGGATTCTAGGAAACGCCGGCTGGCACATTATCGAAGCTGGCGAAGATGGGCAGGCGGTTTACCGATTAGCCCATCAGGCGCTCGCCGATTACTACCGCGACCGACTTGACATGCAGAAGGCACAAAGCTGGATTACCGCGGCGCTGACCAACGGCATCGCTGGTGCGGCTTGGCTAGATTGCGACCGCTACATTTGGAGGCATCTTGCTGACCATGCCGTGCAGGCCGATCGCCTCGATGCGCTTGTCCGGGACCCTTGCTATCTCGCGGTAGCCGATCCAACGCGGCTGGTGGCGATTTTGCCGCGGGTCGAGGAGAAACGAGCGCGAGGGTTCGCCGGCATTTACAATCGAGTGGCGGACCGATTGGTTGGACAATCACCGCTTGATCGTCTTCCCTTGATCCATATGACTGCACTGATGGAGGCACCCGCTCTGGCATCCGCGTTCGTGCCACCGCTTCCGACGCGCTGGTTATGTCGGTGGGTGCGGGGGGCACAGCCCTCCACGCCGCATCGAGTTATTGGCCGGCATTCGAGCAATGTGAACGCGATCGCGATCGACATGGGTGAGGAGCGCGAGCTCGTTGTGTCGGGAAATGATGACGGAACGCTGCGCTTTTGGGATGGGCGCACTGGGACGCCGCTCGGGCAGCCGCTTAGGGGGCACACGGACCGGATTAAGGCAGTCGCTTTCGGGCTGGTCGACGGCCGCCCTATTGTGGTGTCGGGGGGCTCGGACGAGACGCTTCGATTGTGGGATGCACGCAGCGGGACGCCGATTGGCGAGCCGCTGAGGGGGCATAGAGGCTCGGTCTTCACCGTAGCATTTGCCACGGTTGGAAGTAGCCCGGTGATCGCATCGGGAAGCTACGACGAGACTATTCGGCTATGGGATGCGCGAACCGGGACGCCGATCGGGCAACCACTTGAGGGACATGCGAACTCCGTCACCGCACTCGCGTTTGGTGAGGTCGACGGTCGCGCCGTCTTGATTTCGGGAAGTGACGATCAAACGATCCGAATCTGGGATGCTCATGGCCGGGTGACGATCGGCCAGTCACCCAAAGATCTCATGGGGCGAGTTACTTCAGTCGCGTTTGGGATCATCGAGAAGCGCGCAGTGGTCGTATGTGGAAGTGGGGATCGAACTATTCGACTCTTGGATGCGCGCACCGCGATGCCAATTGGTCCATCGCTGGAGGGTCATACGGGTGCGGTCACCGCCGTCGCGCTTGGTGCAGGAGGCGACGTGGCTTCGGGAAGTGACGATAAGACGGCTCGGCTGTGGTCCGGGCGCGACGGTCAGTCCGTAGGCCGGCCGCTTGAGGGACACACTGCTTCGGTTGCTGCGGTGGCCCTTAGCGGCACGCGCTTCTTGACCGCGGGCGATAGAACCATTCGGCTCTGGGAGTTGCAGTCGGAAGAATCTTTCAAGAACGTGCCTGCCGGACATGAGGACCAGATAACGTCAGTAGTGGTTGCCGTGGTCGATGCCCGTGCGATCGTCATCTCGGGAAGTTGGGATCAGACCATCCGGCTTTGGGATGCGTGCACCGGCGAGCCGATCGGCCTGTTTCAAAATAGGGGGCGTGTTATCGCCGTGGCGCATGGTGTGGTCGATGGCCGCGCGGTCGTGGTTTCGGCAAGCTCAGATCTGGTTAGGCTTTGGGACGTGCGCACTGGGTCGGCGCTCGGCGAGCCGTTTTGCGGACATTCTGGCGCGGTTACCGCGGTGGCGCTTGGCTCGATCGATGGCCGTGCGGTCGTGGTGTCTGGAAGCGCGGACAAGTCTGTTTGCCTGTGGGATGTAAACACCGAGCTTGCAAATCAGCGGCAGCGTGAGAGCTCAACGTCCCCCCGCTCGCCAATCCAAAAGCGGCTTATAAGGCACACTGGCGGGGTTACCTCGGTGGCGCTTGGCGCGGTCGAGGACCGAGTTCTAGTCGTCTCCGGAAGTCGAGATAAAACCGTCCGGTTGTGGGATGCGCGCACCGGAGCGGCGATAGGACGGCCGCTTGAGGGACACGAGGGCGCGGTCACTGCTGTGGCGCTTGGCGCGGTCGACGACTGCGCGATTATCGCATCGGGAGGTCGTGATCACACCATTCGGCTGTGGGATGCGCGCACCGGAACGGCAATCGGAAAGCCGCTCGAGGGACACACTAGCGACGTCACCTCAATAAGCTTCTGCGTGGTCCAGGGCCGCACGATCTTGATGTCGGCAAGCGAGGATGGGACCATTCGACACTGGAATACACGGACCCATATCGGCGAAGTAGTAGCGAGTCTGGGGGGGCCTATAAGAGCCATTTATCGGTGTGACGCGGGACTCGCGGTGGGCATGGAGAGAGCTCTTCTATGCTTTGATTTCCAGCGTGAAGCGGAATCCTGAACGGAGAGCCAAATGGCACAACCGCAGCCAATGCGTGACGTCGTTGTCATCGTGCCGGGCATTCTCGGATCTACGCTTGTCAAGGACGGTCGGGAAATCTGGGGTGCGCCCGGTAAGTCTGTCATCGCTAATCTTGTGAACTTTGGGAGTGCGCTCAAAGAGTTAAAGCTCGACCCCGGAATCGGTCACGAAGATCCCATCGACGGTGTCAGCGCGCCCCGCATGCTACCACGCCTTGGGATGATCCCGCGCTTTTGGAAGGTCGATGGATATGGACGATTGAGCGAGCATCTTCGGAGCCGCTTCTCGTTGACGCCATCGACTGACAACGAACCAGGAAACCTGGTCGAGTTTCCCTATGATTGGCGGTTATCCAACCAGCTAAACGGCAAGCGGCTTGCCGACGTTGCTTTTCCGCATTTGGAGCGCTGGCAACGTTTCACGCAAAACAAAGATGCGAAGCTAGTTCTTGTTTGCCATTCAATGGGTGGACTCGTCGCGCGCTGGTTTCTCGAAATGCTTGGCGGTCGCGATGTCACGCGCAAGCTAATCACTATCGGCACACCTTATCGAGGCTCGGTCAATGCGCTCGATGCCATCGGGAACGGAATGTTCCTCGGATTTGGCCGGCTAGGTATTGCTGTTGATGAACTTGTTCGCAGTTTCCCCTCTGTTTACCAGCTATTGCCGACCTATCAATGCCTCGATCTCGGTGATGGCCAATTGCGCGACTTGAATGGCGTGGATTTGTCCGATGTGGCCAGTGTCAACATCCGCGAGGGGTTGGCTTTTCATGCACGAATGATCGAAGCTGTTGGGGAAAGTCCACCTTACCAGACATTCGCGATTAAGGGAGTTGATCAGCCGACAGCTCAATCGGCCCTCGTTCGCGGTGGAAGAGTGGAGCCAATGCGCAGCCATAAAGGGATGGACTACGCCGGCGACGGCACTGTGCCGCGGCCATCATCGCATCCTCCCGAGTGGCAGGACGATTCTGCGTCGGTTTTCGTGTCTCAGATGCACACGATGCTGCAGTCGACCGACTCGATTTTGACCCAGCTCTTTGGAATTCTCACCTATCAATTAGGAAGGTTTATGGGCGGAGCGCGGATCGGCGTCGATATCCCTGAGCTGGTGCCGCTAGGCAGTCCCGTGCGAATCGAAGCATCTTCTAAGGATGGCGATCAATCGCTACCACTTCTTGTAGTCTGCGAAGGCGAAGAAGGACACACAACGGTAAGTCCGACTCTAATGCGCCCCACTGTAGATGGTCGATATAGTGCAACAATTAACGGATTGGCCGAGGGTGCTTGGCGCATTACGGTTCGATCCGCGACACCGAAGCGACCGGTTGAACCGGTCTCAGATTGGATCTTGGTTTGGAACCCGGGGAATGCGCCGTGAGATCGGAGGCACTCATTGTCGCGCAACCCTCTTGTGAACAATGGGAAAAATTGCCGCGGGCCGCTAAAGCGGCACGTGCGCTGGCCGACTCTTTGAAAAGTAGCGGCTACACGGTGGCCCATCCTGATCTGCTCGATGGTGGTGACAAGCAAATTGTTGAACGAGCGCTCGCAGATTGGTTTGAAAACGTTCCTACTGACGCTCGTCTCATCCTGTTCTGGACGGGACACGGGACGTCGGACAGCGCACATTATCTGATTTGTCGTAATTCACCACGTGCAGGGCTAACCGGTTTCAACGCAATCGAGGCAGGCAGCCTCGGTCCCGTTATCGCCAACTGCAAGGCAGAGAAAATTCTTGTGATTTTGGATACCTGCTATTCGGGGCAGGGGGCCGCGGAGATTGCCTCGGCATTCTCAAGAGTCCTCGCGATCCGTTCGCCGCTGCCGGGACAAGAGCGCGCAATAGCGGTGATTGCATCCTCACATCCGCTCGAAAGGGCACAAGAAGGAATCTTCTGCAAGGCGGTGAGATCCGTTCTGTTTGAAGCCGAAGCACCGCGCTTGTGGTCTGGCGAAGATGCATTCATTCATTCCGAGTTTCTTGCCAGGGCCGTAGGCAAATTGCTTCTGGGCGATCTGAGCGGGCCCCACTACAGAGCGGACGGTGTTGGTCAAGACTTTATCCCCAACCCTCTATATCGGCCTGGTTTGGTCGCGGAGGTCGTTGAGGAGCGAGCTTGGCGTCTTAAGCAATCGGGCGGCGCTGAGCACTTCGATCTAGCCGCGCGCGGAATCGAGGTGGGAACGAGCGGGTGGTATTTTGCTGGTCGGCGCCGGTTATTAAGCGAACTGATCACTTGGCTTGAGGGCGCGCAGCATGGCGTCAGGATAGTAACCGGTCCGCCAGGGAGCGGGAAGTCGGCGGTGATGGGGCGGGTGGCGACGCTGTCCGATCCGGAGTACCGCGCGGCGGCCACACAGGCGGGTGTCTTGCCTAAGCTGGCTGACGGTACGGTCCCGCCGGAGGGCATCATTGACGTCGCAATACACGCCAAGGGTAAGACGATCGGCGATTGTGCACGCGCTGTGGCGCAGGCGCTAGCGCTTTCGGCCGGTAATCAGGTCACCATCGACGTCGAAGCCCTGGTAGCAGCGGTCGGCGGGCTCAATCGTCGTGTGACGATTATGATCGACGGACTGGATGAGGCGACCGGCGACCAAGGACGGGGCATTGCCACGCGCCTGATCGTCCCGCTGGGCCGGCTGACGCTGGTGCGGGTTCTGGTCGGCAGTCGGCGTAGCCTTGACGGTGCGGTGGTGCCGGCGGGCGAAGAGCGTCACGGCCGGCTTCGTGCCGTGTTCGGGTCTGATGTGCGCATTGACGATCTCGAAGACGAGCGGGAGACCCAAACGGACATTGCCGATTATGTGAGGCTTCGGCTCGCCGCTTCCCCCAAGCACCGCAACGACCCAGTTGGGATCGCGGCTGTGGCCGAGCGGGTGGCCGAGCGGGCAGACGGTGTCTTCCTCTATGCCCGGATTGTATCCCGGACGCTCCAGGAGCTGGAACGGCTGGATGGGACCCTTCCTGCGACGGCGCTAGAGGCTTTTGCGCATGACTTACAAGCCCGCTTCGGCTCGGAGCAGCAGCGGGTCGACGATCTGCTTGCGGCGTTGGCATGGGGCGAGGGTAAGGGGTTGACACGGCGGGTATGGCCACCGGTCGCCAACGCATTGGCCAACCTTTCTTACAATGACGATGACGTGCAATGGGTGCTGGACCATGCTGGCTGGCACATCATCGAGACGGGAGAAGACGGCCAGGCCGTCTATCGCCTGGGACATCAGGCGCTGGCGGATCACTATCGCGGGCGCCATGAAGCAGGTGAGGCTCAGGGGCGGATCGTCGCGGCGCTCACTGATAAGATCGCAGGCGCCGCTTGGCTTGATGCCGACCGCTACCTCTGGAGACACCTTGCTGCCCATGCGGAAATGGCCAGTTGCCTGGAAGTCCTAATCCGCGATCCTGGCTATCTGGCCGTGGCCGATCCATTGCGACTTGTAACGAAGATTTCGAGCATACGCGACGAGAAGCTGCGGAGGTTTGCAGACGTTTACAATCGTGTGGTGGATCGGCTGATCGGGCGACCTCCACTTGAGCGATTTGCGCTCGTTCATTTGACGGCAAAGATGGAAGCGCCCGACTTAGCGTCGGTGCTGGAGCCATCGGTCTCGTCCCGTTGGCGGTGCCGTTGGGCGCGAGTGCAATCATCCACTCCCTACCGGATCATCGGGAGGCATTCCAAGGCCATAACCGCGATCGCGTTCGGCACTGTCGACGGCCGGGCGATTGTGGTTTCGGGAGGGGAAGACGACTACGTCCGCCTATGGGATTCGCGCTCCGGGGAGCCGATTGGCCGCCCGCTTGAGGGGCACGCGAGCTGGATCACGGCCCTATCACTTGGGGAAATCGACAGGCGGACGGTCGTGGCGTCAGGAAGTGAGGATCGAACTGTTCGGCTATGGGACGCGCGTACGGGCGAGCCGATTGGCCAAACGCTCGCGGGACACACCGGCGCCGTCAACGGGGTTGCTTTTGGAGAAATCGACGGTCGCGCAATCGTAGTGTCGGGCAGCAGCGATATGACTATTCGGCTGTGGGACGGACGCACGGGAGTGCCGATCGCCGAACCGATTGAGGAACACTTAGGCGCGGTTACAGCGGTCGCAGTTGGAGTCGTCGATGGACGTACTGTCGTAGTTTCTGGAAGTAGCGATCAAACGGTCCGACTTTGGGATGCACGCACCGGAGAGTCAATCGGCCGACCGATTAGGGGGCACACAGCCGCGGTCACCGCGGTGGCAGTCAAGGCAGTCGATGGGCGCACTGTTGTGGTTTCGGGAAGTAACGATCAAACGGTCCGACTTTGGGACGCACGCACCGGAAAGTCAATTGGCCGACCAATTGAGGGGCACACAGGCGCGGTTTCCGCGGTCGCAGTTGAGACAGTCGATGGACGTACTGTTGTGGTTTCGGGAAGTAACGATCAAACGCTCCGGCTTTGGGACGGGCGCTCAGGTGAGCCGATCGGTCGGGCGCTGGTGGGACACGAACGCCAAGTTAATACCGTCGCGCTTCGAGTGGTTGAGGGCCGATTGATCGTAGCGTCGGGAAGCGGCGATAGGACCATTCGGCTTTGGGATACACGAGCAGAGGAGTCAGGGGGCGAGCGACTTGGGCGACACAATAGCGCAGTCTGCGCGATAGCCCACGAGCGCGTTGACGGCCGTGCGATCGTAATGTCTGGAAGCTTGGATCGACTTGTTTTGTGGGATGCGCGTACAGGTGATCCGTTCGTGAGCGAGCACCTAACCGCTATTCGGACGATCGCGCTTGGCGCATTCGATGGCCGCCCGGTGGTCGCTTGCGGAAAAGAGGGGGGGATAGTTCAACTCTCGGACGCGCTTACGAGAAATTTCACGACATTTGTGGGGCACGTTGCCCGTACCTCCGCGATAGCTCTAGGGGTCATCAATGATCGTCCGCTTGTAGTTTTCGCCGATTACACGACCATTCGGATGTGCGATGGGCGTACCTACTCGCAGATGGGTAGGGCTAGAGCGACAGGTATCTGCACCATCGCGCTCGCCGAAATCCAAGGGCGACCCGTCGTAGTGGCAGGGAGTGTGGAGGGGACGATTTGGTTATGGGATGTGCACAAAAAGAGGAAGTCGTTCGCTCGGCGATTTAGGGGGCACAAGAGCAGGGTCAATACAGTCACCCTTGGTGAGATCGACGACCGGTTGGTCGTTGTGTCAGGAAGTCGGGACGGGACCGTTCGGTTGTGGGATCCGCGTACCGGAGAGTTGATCGGCCAGCCGCTAGTCGGGCACGCAGGCCCAGTTACTGCAGTGTTGCTCAGCGAGAAAGACGGTCGCCGGCTAGTAATGTCGGGAAGCCATGATGGCACCATCCGACTGTGGGATGCACGGACACATATTGAGCTGCTTGCAATAGATTTAGGGATCGCGGTGACTTCGATTGCACATGACCCTGCCGGCGGCGTTTTTGCTGGCACTCACCGGGGGCTGCTCAGCCTGGAATTGGGATTTATCCCCTTCCCGGACCCTACGGAATTTGTGGCGCGAACCAAAGAGTTAGTGACCGATGGCGGTTCAATACGCGCCGCAGATCCGTTCGAAGACATCGAGCCGCAGTTCGCCCACGCCTGGATCAATATGGAATTCGGAGGCTCAACCGAATTTGTGAAGTCGAAGGTTTGGGCTGCACCTTCCGATCCAAGAGTCCATGTTCGCGTCGGGTCCTTGATCGTTGGGATGCTTCTTTTTCTTATTGTAGATTCCTTGGTTGGGCTCATGGCTCGCTATCTCTTCGGCTTCGATGTGTGGACAGGGCCATGGTACCTCTACTAGAGGTTAGCCTGTCGATCGGCTCCTAAAGCTAGCCGAATGACAGAGCTGACGACGACAACGTTTCCGTCCTTGGGAAAAAGTTCAGTGGATTGGGTCCGCTCACCTCCTCGGTCATGTCGTCGCTTCGGCTCAGGTCAGCAGGGATACGTGGTGTGAGAGATCGGCGAGGGCCAGCTCATCCTTCATGCCATCACTGAGGCCGTAATCACCGAAGGCTCAACTTCGCCGATGGGGGTGACACATGTGAGAATCGTCCGGGTGCTCAGGTTCTCGCCTCAAATGGACGTTTTCCGGCCTCGCCCAGTTTCGAGTGGGCGATGGATCATTGTGATCTTTGTCTTCTTGCGACGACGGCCTTGGTGAAGCGTCAACTCGTCCTTTGGCGCCGCTAGCGGACGTTGGTCTTCAAGCTTGTGACCGGCCCTATCAAGCAGGGCACTCAGTACTGGCTAGGGAGATTACCTTCGTGTAGTTGAGAGAGTTACCATGAACATTGCCGATCTGTGATCTGCTCAAGGCACTATGGTGAATGTCGCAGCGGATGACGACACGACTTCAGTTATATGAGATGTTGTGGTCAACGCCTCTTGGCGAGCTCGCAACGCAGCTCTCGGTTTCGTCGCCGACACTGAAAAACACTTGTACCAAATTCGACATCCCGGTCCCGCCGAGAGGCCACTGGGCCAAGCTCCAGGCCGGCAAGCCCACCGCTAGGGTGATGCTGCCGGCACGCGCGCCGGGGATGAGCGACGAAATCCATCTCGGCACACGGTGCTATTGGCAGAGGTCGCTGACAGACGACGAGCTATTGGCTCCATTGCCCGACCGGCCTGAGTTTTCGGAAGACATTGTGCTGGTCCGCGATCGGATCCGGAAGGTCATCGGGACGCTCAAGGTTGGCAAGATGCTGACCTTGAAGCATCCGATCGTCGCCAAACTTCTCGGCCAAGACGAGGCGCGCCGCGAGAAGCAAAGGACAGCCGCCTATACTTTTTCCTGGGACAAGCCGATCTTCGATACCCCGTTCGAACAACGGCGACTTCGGCTGCTGAACGCGCTGTTCCTGGCCGTGGCACGGTGCGGCGGCAAGCCTGAGGTGAGGGGACACGAAGCCCGGGAAATCACTATCACCGTCCATCAGACCGCAGTCTTCCTCACGCTCGACAGGCCGAAGGTGACGCGGCGGGGGACCGGACAGAGTCCTCATCCGACCGGGGGCAAATCCGATCCGCTACGGTTTGCCATCGTCGAAGGTTATCAGCGCGAGGTGGAGCGCGCGGCCTGGCTGGATACCGAAGATTCCCCGCTTGAGCGCATGATGGCAGAAATCGCGGTCGAGATCGTCGCTGCAGCCGAGCTCAAGTATCGGGAAGGCTGCGTGCGGCAATTCGAATGGCGGGTAAAGCGTAAGGCCGAGCGCGAAGAGGAGATAAGACAGCACAAGATCGAACTTGAACGGCAGGAGCGGGAGCGCCAGCAACGACTGGAGCAAGCGCGAATTGACCGCCTCTTGGACGAAGCCGCGACCCTACGGCGGGCCACCGACATCCGCGTCTATGTCCATGAGGTCAGACAGGCAGCCGGCGGAGAGGGGGTGAATACGCCGGCGGAGGAGGTCGAGCGCTGGGCGCAATGGGCGCTTGCCGAGGCAGATCGCATTGATCCCGTCAGGAACGGCCGGTTTCTCGAGGCGCCCGACCGTAGCTTTTACCTCGACGGTTCGGAAGACGGATTTCGCCTGAGCGAGGGCGACAGCGACGTATAATCGTGGGGTAAGATGTGGGGATCCGCGAGCCGCAATCGAAATAATATAGTGGACTATTATGCAGCGTCGCGGCGGACAGCCCTGGATACGTAGGCTGCGATAAACGGATACATTACTCTCTTCGTGCGTGACACTCCCCAGGGGACACAGCCCTTCCATTAGTGGCTACCGCCGAAGGGTGTAATTAACCTCTATGTTATTGAGCGACTTCCTATCCGCCGAACAGCCCGTCGTTCGGCAACGCCTTTTGTCCTTTGCTCGGCCGCAAGGGTGCACCGGCGTGGTTTGCGAGCAGCTCGCGCAAACTCGGCGGCTGGTAAAAGCCGAGCAAGCCTTGACCGCTCGTATCAACGCGGGATATTGACCGCGGCAAGGTCCGTTTTTCGCATCCGGGGATAACCATCTGGAGTCCGGCCGGAGTGCGCTCGACGTCGGACATATTGCCTCTCCGCGTTGACACTGAAGAGAAGTATCGCATGCGGGGCGGCATTCAATACCCCGTCCAATGTAACCCCCAAAGAAATTGAGCGAGCAGGCAACGCTCGCGCCGCGACTTAGGACCCATCCTCAATCGGGCCCGTGAAACGGATGACACGATTGAACAACCGCGGGGTGTCTCCGCGCGTCGCAGTCCAGATGACCACATGAAATCGAGCCAACTACTGAAATCGATCGAGAAATCAGTGCCGGGGGCTGGGACTTCATGCGGGCCGGTAGAACACACCGCAGCATAAAAAGAGAATGCCCGCCGCATGGGTGTCTCGCGGAACGAGCCCGGCACCCGGGAAGCAACGTGGGCCAATCCGATGTTGCACCTCGACTTCACGACCGCGGACGTTGCAAGCTGATGTTTCCGATAACAGCTTGTGCAGTATCGGAAACCTCGATTTTCTCGACGCGAATGAGCTGCGTACCACCGTTGCGGAGGCGGCGCATCGCCTCGACCTGAGTCGCAAACGCCCGCAACAGCCGAGCGCTGGCTGCTGCCATCAGAGCCACATGACGGTCGCCGCCGAAGGCGCCCCCCGCCCTGCTCAAGACCGCCATCGCAACTGCATGGGTGCAGGCCATCTGAATCGCGAGCGCCGCTTCGATCTCGTTCGTCGGCTCCGTCGCCTCGATGAAGGCGAGCGCGGCGTTGACGCTCATCTCCGAGATGCCGCCCGAGGGCAGACGCGAGGCGTTTTGGATCTGCATCAACGTCGCGTTCACGAAATCGCTCGAGGTGGTCCCCAAGGCGGCCTTGAGCCGTTCCCACCAGCGTTTTGCGTCGCCATCCGGCGGGTAAGGCTTCGCAATATCGGAGTTAATCCGCCGCAGCTTCACGCGCGTCCTCCGGTCCGAGCGTTTTGAGATGGGGACCGCCGCCACCGCAGGTACGTCGTCGCTCATTCGTCGACCGCCTTGGTATAAAGCTCGACCATCTCTTTCGCCCACTGACGTTCCTGAACGGCTTCGCAGGTCCAGAAGCCGTGCCTGAAGTTGCCGTTCTTTTCGCCGCGTGGTGCGCCAGGGCTCAGTCCGCCATGGATACGGCACCGCGTCCGCCCTCGTACCGCCGGACACTGGCAGGGTGTGCCTGCACGACTTTGTGCTCCGCAGCGGGGCGCGGCACGCAAATTCGAGAGTCGTCTCAGTGTCTCTTCATTCATGGGCGTCTCACTGCGTCTTGGTTCATGGGGTTGTCCTTCGGCTGCCTCCTGCCCCCTCCATGCGAGCACGCAGGATCTGAGGCTAGACAGGTGCCACACCGCAACACGCCCGATTTTGCGGGGATTTTTGCCCAACCAGAGCCGCCACAAGAGTCGCCGTGTGGCGGTTTGACCGGACCATAAAATCCAATGAAAAAGGCTCTTGTGGCGCTGTGGCGGCTTACTCCTCCGGTGCGGGCAGATAGCGTTCAAAAGCGTCCGCGAACTGGGACAGGTGGTAGCCCTTCGGCGTTGTTTCGCCGATACGAATTGTGCCCGGAGAGATCTTGTAGGCGGACAGCAGCTTGGCCAGCCCGTTCTGCGAAATCGGCGCACCGTTTTTGTACTCTGCCCAAGGGCGACCTTCCATGACGGCGAGCGCCGCGACGATATCCGCCGAGGGGAGCCGGTCCACATCCCGCTTGTTGAAGATGGACCGGACGTCTGTCAGCAGCATCAGCTGGAGAGAATCGTCGCTGACGTGGTCAGCGGCTACCGCGAGCGCCGCGCCTCGCGCGCGTTCGGGCCATCCGCCGCCAACAGCATCGGCGATGGCCAGCAGGGGACGCCAATTATCCGCGGCGCGGTTGTGGATCCCGGGCGGCATTTCGGGGTCTGCCCCCTCGACGAGCTTAAAGTCGTCCATTGCCCAGCGGACGGCCCGGCGGGCAAGCTCGTCAAGGTGAGCGGTACGGTCGAACCGAAATCCTTCGATCTTTTCGTCTGAGCGACGGCGCCGCAATTCGATCGTCACCGAACGGTCGGCGAGGGTCGCCGGCAGTTGTCCGATCATGGCGATGGCGCAAGCCGAGTAGGTGCCGAAAGCCCGCGGCTCCAGGTCATCCCCGACGATCCGGACCACCGAGCCGTTCTGGCGGTGCCCCGAATTGAGAATGCCCCGCAGCTCGTCGTTGTCCTTCAAGAAGGTATCGGCCTCATCGATGAGCAATGTCGGCTGGTGCATTTCAAGGATGCGAAAGGTGGCCGCGACACTGATGTTGGCTGACAGCAGCGGACGCAGAACCAGGCGCGAGAGAACGTCGAGCAGGGTTGTCTTGCCGCATCCCTTCTCGGGAGAGACGATCGCGAGCCGGGGCGAGACGCCGAAATGGCCCACCAGATAGCTGTGCAACACCCAAAGTGCAGCGCTATCCGCGGCATAGTCTGACATGACGACGTGCTGCCGGACACCGGCCCGAATGTCGTCGAGGAGCTTGGATCCATCGACTGCTTCGGGCCACGGGTCGGGCTCGGAGAAGCCAAAGGCACGGCCCTGCTTTCGTCCGCCGGCGTCGCCATCGCGCTCGGCTTTGACCATATCGTCCAGAGCGGAGGCACGAATGTTCAGGCGCTTTGACGCGTCTTTGCGTTCGACCTCGTAGTCCCGCTTGCTCAGGTTAGTGAGTCTGCGAATTTCCTCATCAATATCCGGCTTCGGCTCAGCATCCTTGTGCGGAACGGTCGACGCCACGGCTAACACATCCCGCTGCGGCGGGAACGGCAAGATTGTCACCTTGCCGTGGAGGCGCTGATCAGGCGGCGGAATCTCGGCCTTCATCGGATCGCCTCCTGCCAGACATCGTTGAGGTCGCCGCCGACCTGCGGCCAAACAACAAGGGTCTCGCGTCCCGCGTCGGTCCAACGCTTGGCGCATGCGGTCGCGGCGCGATAATTCGCGCCAGCGTCGTCGACTTCGCCGAGGATAGTGATGGTCTCGATGCCAGTCAGAACGGGGAAGGCCGAAATGGCATTCGACGAGCCGAAGGCCCATACCGGCCGGAAGCCGGCAAGCCGGGCGGCAAGAGCGCTTTCGATGCCTTCGCCGATGTGCAATCCAAGCGTCACGTGTTCGTCGGCATCGAGCTTGATGGCTGCACCGCGCGCACGGCCGAGCATCTTGCGGCCGAGCTTGCGCCCTGTCTCGTCAAGGAACGTGCGGTGGATCCCGCAGGGCTCGTTGGAATGGTTGTCGCGCAAGAGAGCCAGCATGCCACCGGCCGATCCGACCTTGGTCTTCAGCGTGGGGTGAAATCGGATGACCTCATTGGCGATGTCGTCGGAGATCGTGAGTCCGCGCGCGGCCAGATAAGTGGTCACCACCGTCCCGCGGGGATCACATGCTTCGTTCCACAGCTTCAGCGCAACCGCGGAGCGGCGATCCGCGTCACGGTTCAGCTTACGGGAGTAGAGCGATTTTGAGAGGTGAGGCCGGCGGGTCAGTTGACCGCCGCGGACACCTATTGCAGACCGTACATAATCCCGGCACTCCATGGGAGGATCGCCGGCAAAGGAGTGGACGATGAAGCCGTCGGGCGCGGTCGGATCGATCAGGATCGAGAGGGAGCGGTCCGCCGCGCTGTGACCAGGGCCGGGCGCAAGCACATTCAGACCATGAACATCGCCGCCCAGCCGGTGGGCCAGCTCGTCCAGAGTGAGGTTCATTTCGAACCGCCAAGCACCGGCAGGCGACGCAGCCAGTCTTCTGCGTCATCAACTGCAATAATGGTGCGTGTGCCGATCTTGCGAGCGCGAAGGTGCCCCGCCTTGAGTTCATCATAGGCCTTCGTGCGACAAAGGCCGTAGCGCTCACAGAATTGAGCAATGCTCATCGCTCTTTGATGAGCGTACTGCTCTTGTTCGCGCTCAGAAATCTCCTTCGAATTGTCCATTGCGACCTCGCCTGATCCGCCGAGATGCCGGCGATCTCACCCGGAGAGCGGCGGGTGATGGCGAATGGCCCTATCAAAGGTGGCAGGTGTCTCGCACAAACTCTTTGGTGGGACACTCACTTCTTTAGGTGGAAGGAACGGCTGATTTCGTCAAACTCGGTAGAAAACTTAAGTTCTTTTTGAAATTCCGGATCCTTCAGCCATCGCGCTGCGGTGCTTCGCGGAACTGGATTATCACCCGTGCTGGCAAGCTTTATCAGCCGATTGATGGATAGTTTTTCGTTGGGCTGTAGCTGTTGCCCAGCAATCCAGGCTGCTCGTTTCATAGTTTGGCGAGATTGGTATTCCTTGTGAAAATCTCCCTTGAGCGGGCCCAGCTGGTGTCGAATTAACAGGATCAGCGATGCAGGTATTCGGACCTCGTCGCCACACCAATCGAGTCCCTCGAGCATGAAGGCAATCAGATAGTTAACCATTGCATCGGAAATTGCGGCTCGACGCCGCTCATAGCTGCCGGGACCACTGATCTTTTCCCTGGCAACGATGCACTCCATAATAGTCAGGCAGAGTCGATCGATTCCCGGTTCAAACCCATCCATCGCGCTCGCGATCAAGTCAGGGTTGATGCCGCACTGCTTGCATTTGTCCTGAATAGCAAAGAGCGGGTCTATTCCACCGGACATTCCAATTTGGATATCCAGTTCTGGGAACTCGGTTCTGATTGTCAAGTAATGTTCGATCGAAGGCTCATTGCGGTATGTTAGGGCCAGTTTCTTGAACTCGCTGAACCGTTGCGCCGTCCAGCCGAACATTTTCACGGCTTCCCTTGCCTTGAGTTCTCGTTTGGTCTTCTGGCTGTCGATCGCACGTTTTACCTCTGGAGAGGCAGATCTCATCCGAGGATCTTCCGCGATCCTCTCTGCTCTTGCGAGTTCGTCAAAAACAGCAAGATGAACCCTTGGCATTGAGAGCCAGGCGTATCGCTCCTTATTGGCGTGCTCATTCCATTGTTGCTGGATCTCTTTAGCGACGCCCTGTGACTGCTCGTCTTCTGTCGGAGACTTGCTCATTTTTACTTGCGACTTCCGCATACTGGTTTTGGACTGGAGATTGGGAATGGCGCTGTGCGCTGAAGATGAGTTGTGCTGAGCCCGGCTCAGGCTAACGCAGCTTCCAATTGTCGCAGTAGACAGTCAGAGACGGAGGTAAGCAATCTGGAATGTCGGCGGACGGGCGTTCCGCATCGCAGGATCTAACCGGCGGATGTTCGGTCGGCTGTCCAGTCCGAAAGGTAAAGGGCAGGCCGATGGCATGGATGCTGGAACGGGTAAAAAATCGCGCAGAAGTTGCTTCGTAATATCAGATGGTTAGACCATAAGCGCGATTCCGCCCCTGGGCACCATTTTCCCACCACTCAGTATAAAACCGCGAGCCATTGCAGAGCTCCCCGATCGGCATCTGCGACGGGGTCGTCGCCGGGGCCTCAGCGGATAGCAGCCTGCCGCTCCGCTCCGTGCCGCCTGGGCGCCACGTCGACCGCCGAAGCCAAAAGGCCCGGCTGGAGCAGGACGGTGAACTCCTCGAGCGATAGCGGCGGCGAGAAAATATAACCTTGCGCCATGGTCGCGCCGTGTTCGGCCGCGAACCGAAGGTCTTCGGCCGTTTCGATGCCTTCTACGACCGTTTCGAACCCCAATTCGTCCGCAAGTCCCAGCGCCAGGCGAAGGATCGTCTGCTTCTCGCGGTCGTCCGCGACGCCCGCGACCAGCGTGCGATCGAGCTTCACGGCGTCGAAGGGCAGCCTCGCCATCGTCGAAAGATTCGAATAGCCGGCTCCGAAATCGTCCATTGCGAAGCGTATGCCCAATTGCCTGAGCAGGGTTATTCTCTCGCGCACGACATCAGGATTGCGCATCGCGACCGACTCTGTGACCTCGATCTCGAGGTGTGACGGGGGGAAGTCGGCCTCGCGAACGGTCGTGACGATATCCTTGATGAACAGCGGGTCCTCGATGTCCGTCGCCGCGACATTTACGGCGAGCACGAGGTTCGAGCCGGCCCGGATCAAGCCCCCGATTTCGGCGAGCGCGCGCCTGAGCACGAAGCGGTCGATCTCCATGATGAGGCCGATCTCTTCCGCGATCTTGATGAAGCGCTGAGGAGGAATGTTGCCCTCCTTCGGGTGATGCCAGCGCGCCAGCGCCTCCACCCCCAGGATGCGGCCATCCGCGCAGGATACCTTGGGCTGGTAGTGGACGACGAGCTCTCCATTGCGGATCGCCAAGGCGAGATCGGTTTCGAGGGCATGGCGGGAACGCGCGACCTCTGCGAGATCCGGAGTGAAGAACGCGTAGGTATTGCGTCCCGAACTCTTCGCGACGTACATCGCAAGGTCGGCGCGGATCAGGAGATCGTCATAGTTTGTGCCGTGGGTGGGACAGATCGCAATGCCGATGCTGACGCCGATGGTCGCATGGTTGTTCTGGAGCTTGAAGGAAACCTGCAGCGTCTCGATCATCTCGCGGGCAAAGAGGCTCGCGGCCTCGACAGTCTTCACCCCAGCGATGATGGCGACGAACTCGTCGCCTCCGACCCGGGCGAGCAGACTTTTGCCGGCAGCGACCTTGGACGTCAGCAAATTGCTCAAGCGCTCGGCCACCATCTTGAGCAGCTCGTCGCCAGCCTTGTGCCCGAAAGTGTCGTTGATGGATTTGAAGCCATCCAGGTCGAGGAAGAATAGCGCTCCGCCTTCCTCAGCGTCGATGAGCGCCGGCGCATCGACGCGCATCTTCTCCCGATTGGGAAGGCAGCTCACCGTGTCGTAGAAGGCGAGCTGACGAATTCTTCGCGTGCTGGCCCGCAAATGCGTCAGCATTCGCTCGAACGCGAGGCCGAGGCCGAGGACCTCGCCGATGCCTGTTGCGCGGAACGGTACGTCGAGATTGCCACCTGCGATTTCCTGGGCGGTCTTGGCGAGCGCCGAAAGTCCCTTGGTGAGGTGCCTGACGGCAGCCAATAGCGCGACGACCAAGGCACCGAGCGCCAGCGCCGCAGTTGCCAGGAACTGCCACATCAGCGAACGTGTATGGGCTGCGCCAATCTGGAACATCTGATCGCGTGTCGTCGTCACCAGCGATGCGTTCGCGAACGTACACACCTTGAGCGTCGCCTCGTAATCGACACAGCGTGCGACGTAGTTGCCGTCGTCCGAGTGCTGCAGCCCGGCCAAACGCGTCCTGGCGCCGCTGAATCTCGCCCCTTCAGGCCCCGCGGAAGACACGATCTCGTTGTCACCCGTCATGATGACCACGCCGGCATTGGCGAGCGAAGTGAAGTTCTCGAGAGTCCGCTCCGTGCGCCCGAGCGGTCGGATGGCGGCAAGCGCGCCGATGAGGTCGCCGAAGTCGTCGAACACGGGCTCGATCGCGGTGTGCGCTATGGTGCGGCGCTGCGGCAGGCCGAGCGCTGACAATTCACCCAATTTGAGCTCATAGGTGCCTTCCTCACCCTGCGGGTGCGAGCGGCTATTGTCCTTGAGGATCGCGCTGAGATTGACAGGGAGGGGGGTACCCTCGAGCGCCCGGTTCAGCGCGAGGAGGTCGAGGGGCGTGTTGGCGCCGATCACACGACCGGTTTCGTCGAAGGCGATCAGCCTTTCGAAGCCGGAGGTCGAAGCAACGATGCTGAGCAGTTCGCGGATAGTCACATCGTTGTTCGAGGCGACCGCCTTGGCCACGTCGGCGCGCTGAGAGATCTGACGCAGGCGAGATGCGGTTTCCGCGCCCAGGACCTCGATTCGCGCTCGCGCCAACTGCGCCTCGCCGTCGAGGCGATGAGCGAGTTGGTCTTCCGAGAGATCACCCAGTGCTGCAGCCTGATGCCTCAGTTGCTGCTGCAGGCGTAGCGCCGTCAAGCCACCGATGAGGCCGAGCCCGAGGACGCCGGTCGCGAGCACGACGGCAACAAGGCGCATAGCGATAGACGAGGGCAAACTCGGAACCCCGGACGGAACGGCCCAACGGCGCCAGCGGGGTGGCGCCCTCGATACCTTTGCAATATCCGCGTCAGTCGCCACCACCGCCAGCACCCTGAACTTGCGGGGGCCGATGTCGCTCACTGAGGCCCCAACTTAGCGTTTCCAGGCCGACCTTAAGCGCGCGAACCATTCAAAATCGTCTATTTCTCGTCTATTTGTGGCTGGTTAATTAGCAACTGGTTTTTCGAAACCATCAAATTTTGTGCATTCTGTCCGCCACAGATAATTCCAAAAGGCACGGCATTGCGACAACAGATGGTTTAGGTTTCTTTGCCAGATTGCGCACCTCGTGGTTCGAAGGGGTTTGCAATGGCATTTGCGAGGATCACGGCGGCAATTTTGGGCCTCTGCCTTGTGGGGGTGAATGCCGCTAGCGCCGAAACACGCAAACTCGACATCGTCGGGACCGGAGACGGCATCGATGTCCTGCGCGCCATCGCCGCGGGCTTCATGCAGCAGGAGGGATCGGCACGGGTCGAGGTCCCGCCGAGCATCGGTTCTGGCGGAGGCATCGCGGCCGTGGGGTCCGGCAAGGCGCCCTTAGGGCGCGTCGCGCGCCGCCTGACCGACGCCGAAGCGGCTTCCGGCATCGTCTACAAGGCGATCGCCCGCCTGCCCTCGGCTTTCATCGTCCATCCCGGCTGTGGAGTGAGTGCCGTCACAAGCGCTCAGCTCGTTGCGATCTATTCGGGCCGCCTCGCAAATTGGAAGGAGCTGGGCGGCGCCGATATACGCATCCGCGTCGTGCGGCGCGAGGACCAGGACAGCACTCTCACCGTGCTACGGGCCAGCATGCCCGGCTGGCAGGATCTCGAGATCACCGAGAAATCGAAGACGGCAACGACCACACAGGAAGCGATCGAGACGGTTCGCGATGTTCAAGGAGCGATCGGCTTCGGTCCCTTCTCGCGGCCGTTGGAACAGGGGCTCACAGTGCTTCGCGTGGACGGCCACTACCCGACCGACGCGGATTATCCCTCGAGCGTGGTGCTGGCGCTGATCTATTTGAACACGTTGCAGGATCCGGACGCCCTGGCCTTTCTACGCTTTGCCGATACGCAGAAGGCGGCCGACGTCATCACCAGCCTCGGTAGCCTACCCGTCAGGCCGTGAATCGCCGGGGCTCGCCGACCGCCGGCGCTGCCGAGCTCGGCATCGGCTCACAGACCGGGGCGATGAGGCTGCTCCCGGCCTCGCCATAGATGGGTGATTTTGTCCATTAGCGATGGGGTTTGAGAGCTCGGCAGGAAAGGATCGGCGTAGCATTGCGCATTGGCCGAGCGCGCCTTGTTCTTCACGATCTCGACGAGACCAACGGGGCCGGCGACGTAGACCGTATCCTCCAGCCCGAGCAGGGGCAGGTAGTGCGATGGGCGTCCGGGCCTGATCGGCAGGGTGGATCCGACCTCCGTCGTTGCAATGACCTCGCGGACACCGTCGTCGATCAGCCACTGCAACGAGGGAAGCATATAGAGATTATCGGCATCCCGGCTGCCGGCGACGACCGTTATCTCGCGGTTGCGCTGGGTCGAGCGCGCCGAGCGGGCAAGCGCCCAGATCGGGGCCCAGCCTGCTCCGCCGGCGACCAGCACCAGCGGCCCCTGGCCCTGTCGTAGATAGGCTTGTCCGAACGGACCTTGCACATGCGCTTTATGGCCGGGCTTGATGGCTTTGCCGAGTTGCCCCGAAACGGTGCTGTCGGGCAGGCGCCGGATGTGGAAGACGAGTTCGACTTGCTTGAAGGAACCATCGAGCCTGAAGGTCGGGCTGTACTCGCGCGCAGGATAGCCGGAAAACTTGACGCGCACATATTGGCCGGGCCGAAACTCGAGCGGCGCCGAGGTCGTCAGCACGACTTCGGCGATCTCCGGCGAGAGCTCGTTGATCTCGGTGATGGCGCCCGCCCGCTTCTCAGGTAGCGGCAATTCTTCGAATTCGATCTCGGCATCGCCTGCGACCGCTGCCTGGCAGGCGAGCACAGTGCGGCCATGGCCCGAGCCGCCGTCATCGACCGAGCCCGAAACGACCGTCACCCGGCAGCTCTGACATTGTCCCGATCTGCAGTCGTGTGGAATGAGGATCGAGCCGCCGAGCGCCGCGTCGATCAGGCTTTCGCCGGCGCGGGCTTCGACGAGCTTGCCGTTGAGGACGATCCGACAATCCCGTTTCATCGCGAGGCCTCTAGGAGTGCCCTCCGGTCGAGCACCTCGCCGATCATGAGAGCCCTATTTCTCCGACACGACACGCACCGGGCGGTTATGACTCGCATGCCGCGTCTGTGCATGGTCGAAGACAGCAACCCACATGTAGAGATCGCGGCCTGGCACGAAGGCCTTATCATACCTTCCATCGCTTTTCATGTTGCGCGTCAGCTCGAGCGTCCAATGTCCGTTGCTCCATTTTGAAACACCGGTGACATTGGCCCGCTCTCCGTCGTTGTCGCCAGCAATAATCACGCCGGGCAGGATCGTGCCGACGGGAATCCTCGCGTCGGCCTCCGGAGTGTAGGGTTCGCTCTCCCGGTCGAACATGTACCAGCGGCCGTTCTCGTCGTCGCTGCTGTTGGGATCGAGATCGAATTTGCCGAGGGCTGCGACCTGCGCCCTCCAGTCCTTGGGAAGCCGCTGAACCGTGACGGGCCCTTTGTCGTCCCGGTGGATGAACTTGAAGTTATACGAATAGAGAGTGCGGCCAGGCTTATTCCAATAGCCGCCCTGATAGCGGGCATCGTAATTCTGCTCGTCCAGGGTCGGGGCGTAGGGCGGGCCGATATATTGGCTGTCGACACGCCCGAGCATGCCCCCGCGCGATGCCTTCCACTGCCACATGTCTATGTAGCTGCCATCCGTCGTGTAGTGGAAGCCCCGGCCGTTGATCGGCGTCGGTTTGCCGGGCAGCGGGTTGACGCCGAGACCCGTCGCGCCTGCGCCGCCGAGCGATGGATTATCCGAGAAAATGACCGCCAGTTTATCCTCGTAGAAGTCGACGGCGTCTTGCAGGCCCGCACGCTCGTCGAGGACGTACCAGCCATCCACTTTCTTGATGATCGGAATGCGGCGCAGGGAGCGCGTGGGATCGTCCCAGCGGAAGGCGAAATAGATCTTCTGCCCGTCGTGCAGGGCGCGCACTTCCACGAGCGATTCGCCCGATCCGTCGAGATTGGCACCCTGCTGCGTGCGGATGACGACGGGGCGCGCGCGCGACCAGGCGGGATCGCCCATGGCGCCGTCGAGCTTGGGCGCGGTGCTCACCCGCGCGATGACGAGCGTATCGCGAGTCGCCCAGTCGAGCCCGGCGACGCCGCACGCGACTGCCACCCCGATTGCAGCGGCGACGAGAAGAGGCCTCGGCCGCACGGCCTTCGTGATCGCGAGCGGCGTCGGCCGAAACACACGGAAAATCTGCTGCCAGCCGCCATAGAGATAATGCGCGGCGACATGCGCGAAGATATAGACGAGCCCGACGAAGGCGGCGGTCGAGTGGAGATACGCCCACCAGCCCCCATAGCCGAGATACATCATGACGCCCGTCCCCGTGAGGAAGACCACGAGCGCATAGACGAACCAGTGCAGGGCGACGTTGACGGCTCCCCATTTGAGGCGAGCCGGGGCGCGCATCGCGAGGATCCGCGTCTTCTTGGGACTGTTGCGCTCGACGAGGCCGCTGCGCGCAAGGTAGGCGACGTAGGCCGCCCCGCAGAAGAAAACGGCGAGCCCCGCGAGGAAATGCCAGGAAAAGATCTCGCCCTGCGGCAAGACCGGAGCGAGCCATTTCGAGAAGGGGGCGTGCAGCGCGTCCGCTGCGATGCGTATGCCGGTAACGAGGCTGACGACGAACGCGAGCGCGGTCGCCCAATGGAGGACTATCGTCCCGACATCGGTGCGTGGCGGGCTTTCTTGAGTCTTTGTCTTAGCGAGGCGTTTCTCGGTCAAGGCAGCGGCGTTCGTTCGAGCGGTGACATCGTTCATTGCACAAAGCTTGCCCGCGGTAAACCAGCAGTTGTGCTAGAAAGGCTGCGAAGCATTGGGAATTTGGCGAGATGGACGTGGTCGCCGAAGAAGCCAAGGCGACCGGCAACGATCATTATCCCATTCAATGCGGTCGGCCAGCGAGCCGCCCTCGGGGCATACGCCGGTCTCGAGAGTCTGGTCTCTAACCCTGCTTCGCTCTGGTGTTTGGCAGCTCAGATCGGGGCCGTTGGGCGGGTCGCCAAGCCGCGTCCATCATAAGCTCGGCGGACACCGTTGGGAGGACGTAGGTAGCTTCCCGCGAAAATTGAATTTATATAGCAATTTCAATTATATATGAGTTCGTGGTTTTGTTCAGAATGGTGCGCCAAATCTACGCTTTTCCACGCTGGAGCACGATCTTGTACAATGGCGCCTCGCCAGATGATCGGCGCGAAGCGCGCTCGCGTATTTCTCTTCCAACGGCTCGCTAGGTCTACGTCAAATCCCGAGTTCACAACCACGCTTCCGCACGCCTTTCCACCCCCGCCTTCCGCGATCGACGCTATCTGTTGACCGTCGACCAGCTCGGAGCGGCATCGTGCCAGCGCCTTCAGAGCAGCGCACGCGTGGAAGAGGCATTTGGAAAACCCGGCTCGCGGCGGTGTCTGGAATCAAGGCATCTAAGTCGTTCGGCAGGCTTGGCCGACCGCCTAGGCTCCCACCACGAAGGCCGCGCGATCCCGCGCGGCGTCCGCAGGAGCCCCACAATGAAGCAGCTCAAGGGTATTGCCATCGAAGCTCATGGAGGCCTCGATCGGTGGCGGCAGTTCGAGCAGGTGTCGGCCGATCTTGTGCAGGGCGGCGTCCTGTGGTCCTTGAAGGGACAGGCTGTCACCCTCGAGCGGACCAACGTCACCGTGGGTCTGAAGAGGGAGTGGGCGTCACACGCTCCGTTCGGCACTGACAATCGGCGCTCGCGCTTTGAGCCGAGCCGGGTGGCCCTGGAAGCTGACAACGGAACGGTTCTCGAAGAGCTGCTTGAACCGCGGGCGAGCTTTGCCGGCCATGAGTTGCAAACGCCGTGGACTGAACTGCAACTCGCCTACTTCGCCGGCTGCGCGATGTGGACCTATCTGAACATGCCATTCCTGCTTGCCTGGCCGAGAGTTGAGACCGAGGAACTGGAGCCCTGGCTGACCGACAGCGGCGACTGGCGCCGCCTTGCGGTGCGATTTCCGGCAGGGATCGCGACGCACAGCGCCTTGCAGACGCTCTATTTCGACGGTGAGGGGCTGCTGAAGCGTCACGACTACAACGTCGAGATCTCCGGCAACACGCCCGGCGCCCATATCATCGAAGACTACACGGAAGTCTCGGGCATCAAATTCCCGACGAAACGCCGGATCTATGCCCGCCAGCCAGACGGCAGCTTCAGCACCGAGCCCCTCGTCGTTTCGATCGATCTCTCCAACATCCGGCTCAGCTAGCGGTGAGTCTTTGGAATCCAAACTCGACGGCGTGAGAAGCCGGTGCCCCTATGACGATTGATCCGACGTGGGCCGCCTTCTCACACGCACTGCCATGGTCGCGCGTCGATCATAGTGCGGCCAGCGGTCCGGCATCATTGCGGATGGCTCTGGGGACCTCCCCAAGCACCCGCGCAAACGCCAGACGCATCCGCTCCCGGTTCGCGAACCCCACCTCGCGCGCGATGACCTCGATTGGCAACCGGCTTTGTTCCAGCATCAATTTCGCGGCTTCGACACGCAACGCTTCGACCGCCTTTGCGGGCGTGGTGCCGGTTTCCGCTCGGAACAGCCGCGTGAACTGTCGGGGGCTGAGGCACGCGGCCTCAGCAAGCTCGTCAACGGTCAGGCTTTCGGCAAGGTTCTGACGAGCGTAGTTCAGCACGCGCTGGACCCGATCTTCATTCGCGCCGAGGTCCAGCAAAGTGGAATGCTGGGACTGTCCGCCTGCGCGGCGATGGTACATGACCATGCCCTTCGCGACCGAACGGGCAATATCGGAGCCGTGGTCGCGCTCGATCATACCCACGACCAGGTCCGTTCCCGCGGTCATGCCGGCTGACGTCCAGATCGGCCCATCCGCGATGAAGATCTTGTCCATGTCGACTTCGCAGCTGGGGAAACGGTCCTGCAGCGCCTGCGCGTAACGCCAATGCGTGGTGGCGCGCCGGCCGTTCAGCAGACCCGCATCTCCCAGGACGAACGAGCCCAGGCAGATGCGACGCGGCGCGCGTCGTGAGCAGCGGCGCGAAGCAGCCGGACCAATCCCGGCGACGAGGTCGGTATTTCCAGGCCCGCGGCGACGATCAGCGTGTCATAGCGAGCATCGTCGATTGGGTCCGTCATGACCTGCATGCCGGACGACGAGGCGACCAGTCCTCCTTCCTCCGAGAGGACGCGCACGTCATAGACCTTCTCGCCGGTTTGCTTGTTGGCCACGTCGAACGCTGCGACGGCTCCGAAGCAGACGGATTGGAAACTCGGGCAAAGGACGAGGCCGATCTTCATGCTTTCTCCGTGACGGCTGCTACCCGCTTAGATGGTCGTTCCAGCGACGTTTCGCCATGCATGGCCGGAATGATGGCATCTACGTCCTGTCGGCTTGAGCAGACCGCTGGTAGCGCTCTGACAGGTTTTTCAGACCCTGGAGCTTCCATGTCGAGCGATCTGACGACGACATACCGCGCTGTTCAGACCGTCGCCCCGGGACATCTCGAACTGACGCAAAAGCCGCTTGTCGATCCCGCCCCCGGGGCAGGTGCGCCTTCGCGTCGAGGCCTGCGGCGTCTGCCATTCCGACGCCGCGACGGTCAAAGGGCCTTTCCCGATCCAATGGCCGCGCGTGCCGGGCCACCAGGCTGTAGGCGTTTCTATGTCGCGCGCGGGCACGCGTGGCTCTCGAAGAGAGAGCGAGCGTGCGTCGCGCGTCAGGCCTCGATGATGTCGAGGCTGACGGCCCTGGCGACCGACTGCATAACAGTCGCACATTCGAGCTTCGAGCGCGCGCCCTGAAGATAGAGGCGGACGGCGGTCGGTGACAGATGCAGGTCGGCGGCGATCTGCTTCGGGCTGAAGCCGCGCGCGGCGAGCTGAAGAGTCTCCCGCTCACGCGCGGAAAGCGATCGTTCGAGCCCTTGTGGTCGCAAGCCTGCGAGCCGCACTGCCTGATCGTGAATGAAATGGGCGATGATCAGAAAATCCCGCATATAAGTCATCCGCCGGCTGGCCCAGGTGTCGGTGGTGACGTTCGAGGCGATCGACAGGCGTGCATGCTCGCTGCCCGGTCCCCGGATCGGGATCGTCATGCCGCGAGAGCCGGTCTTGCGAAAGAACGTGTGTGCATCCTGTGTCTCCGGGGCGGCCTCGCGCCAGTCGACCGGCAGGAAGCCGCTTCGGCCGTTTTGAAAGACGGAGCCTGCCTGAAGGCCGTCATGCTTGAGATATTGCTTCGCCAGGTCATCGTCGGATGAGAGCAGCATGAGCGTGTTGGTCTCGGGTCGGCGCGCAGCTTGGTATGCTACAAGCGTGAGGCCATAGTCTTTCGAAATCCGAGTCAGCCCGAGATTCAGTTCATCGAGAGTCGTCGTGCTCGTGATGTTTGCGAGGGTTCCTTCGATCGGCGGAAACATTTGCGTTCCCCAGTCTTGGCTAGTCGTGAGCTGGCCGGGCGGCGAGTGTTCCCGGTTGGGTTGTGGTAGTGTCGGGAGCTGGTGCGAGGCCGTTGCTGCAGCGTCCGATCTGCGGATCGCTGCGCTGAGGACGAGCTCCGATTGATTTCAATCCATTTCATTCACGAATTTTCCCCGCGCGATGGTTCGCAGCTTGTGTCGGATCTTCGGGGCGCGTCATTTGGACGCGCTAGACAGAGCTATCTCGGGGTTCGGCCCCGCCATTTAATAGTCGATTCACTATTGGGGGCTGACTTGCAATTTCGCAGATTGCGCGGGCTTGACCGGAACCGTTAGCCTGCGAGCACTGATTCGACTTCGCGCCTAGAGGTTGATCAGCCGTGAGTGCGATGAACGCGACCGGGCGCCCTGTCTATGGCGACATGGCATCCTTGTCGATGCATCCGCTTCGGCCGGTCGAAACTGATTGACGTGCGGCTGCTATCGTGACGACTGGCATGAAGCCAGCCCCCTGCTTGTGACCCGGCAATGATTGGCGGACGTCCAGGTAACACAGACCAGGAGGCCTAAATGGTTGCCATCAATTCCGTCGGCGCGACCGCGCTCACCATACTGAAAGCCGCCAACGCTCAGACGACCGCCGAGCCCGAAATAAGTCCCGTCAGCGTCGTCCCTCATGTCAACGCTCTGTCGTCTCGCCTGGCGCCCGGCGTGGCTGACGCGCTGCTGAAGATCAACGCGCTCATCAACGGAAAGGCTGCCGCCGCGAAGGGAGGGAGTTCTGCTGGCGATGCACTCACTCTCGCTCGTGCGCGCGAAGGCCTTGTCGAATCTCCCATGATGAAGCTCTCCGAGCTTCCCGCGGATCAGGCCCAATATCTGAAGGGGTTCGGAGCGGATGCGGTCGTGCGCGTTGACGGCGTCGAATTGAGCGATGCGGACTTCAAGCAAATGGTTCTCCAGTACGGTATGGAGGCCTGGACCGATGAGCCGGGCTTCAACGAGGCGCTTGCCAACGGAACGTTGAAGATACAGCGGGCAAGCGACGTGCCCGAACTCGGCTACAAGTCGAATCTGTACGATCTCTATAGCGGCGGAAACCTCCTAGGCAGCGTAAGCTTCGGTAGCAGTACCTTCAACTCGAAGCTCTACTACGAGATCCAGGCGCAAGGCATTCGTCAGGCGACCGGGTCGATCAATGGGCAAGATTATTACGTAACTTGGCCGGACGCGAGCTTGGCGAAATCTTCGTAAAGGCTCCGGACCAACGCCATCGCGCCCTTGTCGGTTCATCCGTTTCGACCCCGTCGAAACTGATTGATGTGCGGCTGCTGTCGTGACGACTGGCATGAGGCCAGCCCCCTGCTTGTGACCCGGCAATGATTGGCGGACGTCCAGGTAACACAGACCAGGAGGCCTAAATGGTTGCCATTAATTCCGTCGGCGCGACCGCGCTCACCGTCCTGAAAGCCGCCAGCGCTCAGACGGCGACAGAGCCCGAAGCAAGTCCCGCCAGCGTAGTCCCTCATGTCAACGCTCTGTCGTCTCGCCTGGCGCCGGGCGTGTCTGACGCGCTGCTGAAGATCAACGCGCTCATCAACGGAAAGGCTGCCGCGGCGAAGGGAGGGAGCTCTGCTGGCGATGCACTCACTCTCGCTCGTGCGCGCGAAGGCCTTGTCGAATCGCCCATGATGAAGCTCTCCGAGCTTCCCGCGGATCAGGCCCAATATCTGAAGGGGTTCGGAGCGGATGCGGTCGTGCGCGTTGACGGCGTCGAATTGAGCGATGCGGACTTCAAGCAAATGGTTCTCCAGTACGGTATGGAGGCCTGGACCGATGAGCCGGGCTTCAACGAGGCGCTTGCCAACGGAACGTTGAAGATACAGCGGGCAAGCGACGTGCCCGAACTCGGCTACAAGTCGAATCTGTACGATCTCTATAGCGGCGGAAACCTCCTAGGCAGCGTAAGCTTCGGTAGCAGTACCTTCAACTCGAAGCTCTACTACGAGATCCAGGCGCAAGGCATTCGTCAGGCGACCGGGTCGATCAATGGGCAAGATTATTACGTAACTTGGCCGGACGCGAGCTTGGCGAAATCTTCGTAAAGGCTCCGGACCAACGCCATCGCGCCCTTGTCGGTTCATCCGTTTCGACCCCGTCGAAACTGATTGATGTGCGGCTGCTGTCGTGACGACTGGCATGAGGCCAGCCCCCTGCTTGTGACCCGGCAATGATTGGCGGACGTCCAGGTAACACAGACCAGGAGGCCTAAATGGTTGCCATTAATTCCGTCGGCGCGACCGCGCTCACCGTCCTGAAAGCCGCCAGCGCTCAGACGGCGACAGAGCCCGAAGCAAGTCCCGCCAGCGTAGTCCCTCATGTCAACGCTCTGTCGTCTCGCCTGGCGCCGGGCGTGTCTGACGCGCTGCTGAAGATCGACGCGCTCATCAACGGAAAGGACGTGCTCGTTAACGCAAAGACGGCCGCGGCGAATGCAGGGAAGTCTGCTGGCGGGGTTATCGCTCGCGAAGGTTTTGTCGCTTCGCCCATGATGAATCTCTCCGAGCTTCCGAAGGATCAGGCCGAATATCTGAAGAGGTTCGGCGCGGATGCAGCGGTGCGAATTGAGGGCGTCGAATTGAGCGATGCAGATTTTGAGCGAACGGTCCTTCAGTTTGGCATGGAGAGCTGGAAGGATCTGCCGGGCTTCAACGAAGCGCTCGCCAACGGAACGTTGAAGATCCAGCGGGCAAGCGACGTGCCCGAACTCTGGGAGTCGTTTCAGTACGATCTCTATAGCGGCGGAAACTATTTCGGCGGCGTAGGCTGGAGCGGCATCCGCGACAAAAAGCTCTACTACGAGATCCAGGCGCAAGGCATTCGACAGGCCCTCGGATCGATCCGCGGTCAGGAGTTTTATGTGACCTGGCCGGACGCGAGCTTGGCGAAACCTTCGTAAGGGCTGATCAGCCCTGCGGCGTCGGCCCGTACCGGAAGAAGCGGGCACCAGCGCTGAAGCAGATCCGCAGGCCGCCGGACATGCCGATCTCTCCGGCGAACGCCCTTGAAACGCGCCAATCGCCTGCGCGTGGCGCCTAAGTCCATTCGCGATTGTGAGGCTCGGGCACGCGCCAGGGTCCCGCCGCCGTGCTATGGCTGCTCCCCGCAACGACGCGAGGCCAGCCATGCTCCCCATTCCCGCCGACATCTTCACCGAGCCCGAGGACGTCTCGCCCGACGGGCTTGCCAATCTCGGGCCGCTGCGCCGGCTTGCCGGCGTCTGGCAGGCCGACAAGGGCATCGACGTCAATCCGAAGGCGGAGGGGCCGGAGCGGCGGACCTTCATCGAGCATATCCGGATGGATCCGATCGATCCGCAGGCCAACGGGCCGCAGCTGTTCTACGGCCTGCGCTATCACATTCATATCAACACGCCGGAGGAAGACATCACCTTCCATGACCAGGTCGGCTACTGGCTGTGGGAGCCCGCGACCGGGCTGATCATGCAGACGCTGGCCATTCCGCGCGGACAGGTGCTGCTCGCCTCGGGCAAGGCCAAGCCGGATGACAAGAAGATATCCGTCACCGCGAAGCGCGGCGACACCGCTTACGGGATCTGCTCGACCGACTTCCTGGAACAGGCCTTTCGTACCGATTCCTACCGCTGCGACATCACCTTCAACGACGACGGAAGCTGGACCTATCTGATCCAGACCGAGTTGTTCGTTCGCGGCGCGCCGTTCAATCATCACGACAGCAACACGCTCAAGCTCGTCGCGCCGCCAAAACTCAATCCGCTCGCGGCGATCGTGAACGACCGTGCCAAGGGCGGCGGCGGAACGGCGGCGTGAGCGTCGTCCGGAGATTTGCATGAAACCGTATGTCATCTGCCTGATGCATTCGAGCCTCGATGGCCGCACCCATCCCAGCCGCTGGCGTCCGAAGGGCGCGGGCACGGACTGGTTCGAGAAGATCCACGACGAACTCGGCGGCGATGCCTGGGTGATCGGTCGTGTCACCGGCTCGGAATTCGCCAAGGGCAAGCCCTACCCCGAGACATCGGGCGAGAGATTTCCCCGTGAAAGCTGGTTCGCGCGGCGCGATGCGAAAACCTACGGCGTGGTGCTGGACGCGCAGGGGAAGATCGGCTGGGGCCGCTCCGACATCGGCGGCGACCCGATCGTCGTCGTGCTGACCGAGAGCGTGCCGGATTCGCATCTCGCGGGGCTCCGCGGCGAGGGCGTGTCCTACATCTTTGCCGGCAAATCCGAGATCGACCTCGCGCTTGCGGTCGACATCCTCAATCGCGAGTTGGGGGTGAAGCGGCTGCTGGTGGAGGGCGGCGGCGTCGCCAATGGCGCGTTCCTGCGCGCCGGTCTCATCGACGAGTTCAATCTGATCCTCAGCCCCGCGATCGACGGTGCCAAGGGCGCGCCGTTCGTGTTCGACTCGACGGACGCAGACAGCGACAAGCGCGCGCCGCTCACGGCGATGACGCTGGAGAATGTGCGGGAGCTCGGTGCAGGCGTCCTGCTGCTGCGCTACCTGATCAAGAACGATCCGCAAGCCGCCGCTACGTGAAGCGCCGGCATGTCGGACAAGCCTGAGCACATCGTGATCGTCGGCGCCGGCGCGGCCGGCCTGATGGCGGCGCGCGAGCTCGCGCGTGCCGGCAAGAGAGTGACGATCCTGGAAGCACGTGACCGCTGCGGCGGCCGCATCCATCCGCTGCCGGCGGAGCAATTCGGCTACCCCGCCGATGGTGGCGCCGAATTCATTCATGGCGATGCGCCGGTCACGCACGCCCTGCTGCGCGAGGCGGGGTTGTCCCTTCAACTGATCGAAGGTGCCCAATGGAGCTTTGACGGCCAAACACTGTCGCGCGAAACCCGCCATGATCCGCATGAGGCGGGGCTGCATGCCGTGCTCGGTGCATTGAAGGACGACCTCACCGTCGCCGATTTCCTGCGCCGGCATTTTGCCGGGCCCGAATACGCCCGCCTGCGCTATTCGATCGAACGCATGGTCGAGGGCTACGACGCGGCCGATCCCGAACGCGCCTCCATCCTGGCGCTGCGCGAGGAATGGATGGACGGCGGCCGTCACACCCAGGCGCGCATCGTCGGCGGCTACGGCGCGCTGATCGATTTTCTGGAACGCGAGTGCCGCGGCCATGACGCGACGATCCGCTTCGGCAGCGTGGTGTCGGCCATCGCGGAAGATGGAAGCGCGATCACCGTCCGCTGCACCAATAACGACGTGCACGGCTGCGATCGCGTGATCGTTACCGTCCCGCTGCCGCTGCTGCGAGACATCACTTGGCCTGCGGTGGCGCGCGAAAAGGTCGCTGCGGCCGACGACATCGGCTTCGGCAACGCGATCAAGATCCTGCTGCGGTTTGCGCGGCCATGGTGGCGCGAGGGCAGCCACGATCTTGCGGATATGATCTTCCTGCTGTCGGACCAGACTATCCCGGTGTGGTGGACGCGCCATCCGGAGCAGCATCCCGTGCTCACCGGCTGGTTTGGTGGCCCGCGGACGGCGGAGCTGCAAGGCCTCGACCCGCAAGGGCTGATCGACGCCGGGCTCGATTCGCTTGCCGTCATTTTCGGCCTGCCGCGCGAGCAGATCGCGCGCGACCTCGTTGCGACTGAGGCGGCCAACTGGAGCAACGATCCGTTCGCCCGCGGCGCCTATTCCTGGGCAACGCCGCGCACGCGCGAGGCGCAGACGATCATGGCGCGCGCTGACGGCCCCGTGCTGTTCTCCGGCGAGGCGCTCTATCGCGGCCGCGACATGGGCACGGTGGAGGCCGCGCTGGCGAGCGGGTTGGAGACGGCGGGGATGATACTGCGGCGCTGAAAAAAGGCCCGCGCATGGGCGGGCCTTTCGTTCATCCGTGCCGGCTCGCTTACCAGCGGCTGCCGCCGAAGCCGAAGGTCACGCCCGGACCGCCGCCGCCGTAATAGCCGTGCGGTCTGCCGCCATAATAGCCGTGGTGCCGCGGGTAATAGCCGTAGCTGCGATAATAATGCGGGCGATGATGGCCGTAATGGTGAGGCCGCCAATGATGCTGGCGATGGCCATGATGATGATGCCGGTGCTGCGCGCTGATGTCGATCGGCTGGCCGCCTCGCGCGTTCTGCTTCGCGCTCATGGTGTTGGCCGCATTCGCCGCCGATCCGCCGGCCAGCGCCGCAGCACCGACGGCCATCGCGACAATGAGATACTTCATGTCATCACTCCAGTTGAATGTCGTGTGACAACACATGGGCATTGCCAGCGTTCCGGCCAGTGCGGGCGTCGAAACGACGCAGCGCGCGATGTTCGAATGAGCGCGAATGATTGCAGATCGTGAGATGTATTGTCGCATCAGCAGCGCGCGCCGCGCTGCTGCCATCACTTCGCCGCGAATGATGCGATCACGTCGCCTGCGGTAACGATGCGCGCGAATTCGCCGTTGAGATTCGACAGCGTCATCGCATGGATCGCCTCGGCGGAATGCGCATCGCCGTCGGGGCCGACCCGATCGAACGTCCAGGTCGCATCGCGCACGAGGTGTGCATCGAAGCCGAGATTGCCGGCCATCCGCGTCGTGGTCTCGACGCAATGATTGGTGGTGGCGCCACAGATAACGAGCGTGGTGATATTGCCGGCGCGCAGCCGCGTATCGAGGTCGGTGCCGATGAAGGCGCTGTTGACCCGCTTGACGATGACGGGCTCACCGGCCTCCTCGCGCGCCTCGTCCTTGACTGCGTAGCCGGAAAGCGACGGCAGGAACGAGGAATTCGGCTTGGTGCCTTCGTGGCGGATGTGGAAGATCGGCGCGCGATGTGTCCTGAACGCGGCGAGCAGATCGACGATGCGCGCCACCGCATCGGGGTTGTTGCGACGCTTGCCCGCCGCCTCCCATTCGTCGAACGCGCGCTGGACGTCGACGACGATGAGGGCGGGGAGGGGCGTGGGCATGATTGCGCCTTTCAAACTTGCTTGCGATGCCGATTATGCGTGGTGGCTGGGACGGCGCACAATGCCAATCTTCCCTCGTTTCGCGACGTGATTTTTCTACGGATGCGGATCGGGAAAGCCGTGGCGTTCGGACAGCGCGGCGAGGATTGCGTCCTTGTCGGCGATGAAGGCGCGGCCGCGATGGGTGCCGGTCTGGTGCGGCGAGGTCGCACCGTCGGCGAGCATCAGCAAGGGCAGCCACTGATTCTCCTCGCCGACCAGCTCGATGACCGGTTGCCGCGGGCGTGGCCATGCGATGCGCTCGACATCGAGGTTTTCGGCAAGCTGTGGAAACGAGGCCAGCACGCCCTCGATCAGCGCGCAATGCCAGCAATAGAAGCGTTGACCCGGATAGGCCGGGTCCTCGAACCCGGGCCGCACCAGAAAAAGGCGGTCGCGCGTCATGGGGGTGCTCCGAAGCATGGGGGCCTTGCTGAGGATCAAGGTGGCGGGGACTGGCCGGCCTAGTGTCGAACCCCCAAATTCATGGGAATCGACGATCAGGAAAGGATCGCCATGCCGGGGCCGATCAGTCAACCGCAGACGCTCGCCGAGGTGGCGACATTGCCGGGGCTGCTGCGCTGGCGCGTCGAGGCGACGCCGGCGGCTGAAGCCTACCGTCATTTCGATCCAGGTGCCCGCCGCTGGGTCAGCCAGTCCTGGCAGGAGATCGATTCTGAGTTCGAGCCGTGGCGGCGCGCGCTGGCCGCGGAGGGGTTTGCGCCCGGCGAGCGCGTCGCCATCCTGATGCCGAACGGCATTCCGCATATCGCGATGGACCAGGCGGCGCTGTCGCGCGGCCTCGTGCCGGTGCCGATGCATGCGATCGACAACCCCGACAGCATCGCCTACATCATCGTCGATTCCGGCGCGCTGCTGCTGTTCGTCGACACGCTGGAGCGCTGGCAGGCGATCGTGGCCACCGGCCAGTCGCTCGATACGCTCAAGCGCATCGTCTGCGCCGACATCGCCGGGCCGTCACCTGCCGATGCGCGCATCGTCGCGCTCGACGCGTGGCTTGCCGCCGCGCCAAGCGCGAGCGCGCCGCTGTCCGACGTCGCGGTAGATCCCGACGATCTCGCCGCCATCGTCTACACCTCGGGCACGACCGGCCGTCCCAAGGGCGTGATGCTGTCGCACCACAATGTCGTCGCCAATGTGAAGGCGATCGCGCAGCGGATCGCGGCGGCGCCGGATGATGTGTTCCTGTCCTTCCTGCCGCTGTCGCACACGTTCGAGCGCACCGGCGGCTATTATTATCCCATCGCGGCCGGGGCCTGCGTCGCCTATGCGCGCTCGGTGCCGCTGCTCTCGGAGGATCTGAAGCATGTGCGGCCGACAGTGCTGATCTCGGTGCCGCGGATCTATGAGCGTGTCTACGCGCTGATCATGCAGCATCGCGCCGCAGCCGGAACCCTGGAGCGGACGCTGCTCGACCTCACGATCGCCGTCGGCGGCCGGCGCTTCGATGCGCGGCAGGGACGCGGCACATTCTCGGTGCTCGACCGGCTGGCCTGGCCGCTGCTGAAGCGGCTGGTCGCCGACAAGGTGCTGGCGCAGCTCGGCGGCCGGTTGCGTGTCGCGGTCTCCGGCGGTGCGCCGATCGCCGAGTCCGTGATTCGCCTGTTTCTCGCGCTCGGGCTCGACGTCCTCCAGGGCTACGGCATGACCGAGACCTCGCCGGTGGTCTCGGTCAACACCCCTGAGGACAACGATCCGCACTCGGTCGGTCACGTGCTCGACGGCGTCGAGGTCAGGCTCGGCGAGAATGACGAGCTGCTGGTGCGCGGCCCCAGTGTGATGCTCGGCTATTGGCGCAAACCCGATGAGACGCGCCGTGTGAAGGAGGCCGACGGCTGGCTGCACACCGGCGACCAGGCGCGGATCGAGAACGGCCGCATCACCATCACCGGCCGCATCAAGGACATCCTGGTGACGTCCACCGGCGAGAAGATCGCGCCGGTGGATTTGGAGACCGCGATCCTCGCCGATCCCCTGTTCGAGCAGGCGCTGGTGGTCGGCGAGCAGCGCCCCTTCCTCACCGCGCTGGTCGTGCTCAACGCCAAGGCCTGGGTGCAGGAGAAAGAGAAGCTCGCGGCGAGCGGCAAGCAGGGCGGCGCGGCGGAACGGGCCGCGCTGCTCGCGCGCCTCGCGGCGGCGGTGAAGGCCTATCCGTCCTACGCGACCCCGCGCGCGGTATGGTGGACGCTGGATCCCTGGACCATTGCCGCTGGTCTGCTGACGCCGACCTTGAAGAACAAGCGCCCCGCGCTCGAACACCGCTTCGCAGACGAGATCGAGCAGATCTATGCGAAGAAGCCGCGGCAATAACATCGACGTGATTCCCGCCGCGCGCCCGACTTGATCCAGCGCAACTTTGGCCGCGCCTCGCCATGCAATGTCGCCGCGACAATTGGAATGGCAATCGAGGCAAGTCATGAAGGCGTATTTCATCGGTGGCGGCATCGGATCGCTCGCGGGCGCGGCGTTCCTGGTTCGCGATGCGCAGCTGCCGGGGCGCGACATCGTGATCTATGAGGCGCAGCCACTGGTCGGCGGCAGCCTCGACGGCGCACTGCTCGCGAGCGGCGCCTATTCGCTGCGCGGCGGCCGCATGCTCACCACCGATCATTACGAATGCACCTGGGACCTGCTCTCTGGCATCCCTTCGCTCGGACGTCCCGATCTCAGCGTGCGCGAGGAGACCATCGCGTTCAACCTGGAGAATCCGGCGCATTCGCAGGCGCGGCTGGTCGACCGCAACCGGCACAAGATCGACGTGTCGCATATGGGCTTCTCCGCGCGCGACCGGCTCGAGCTGTTGCGATTGACCGAGGCCTCGGAGGAGAGGCTCGGCAACAGCCGCATCACCGACTGGCTGTCGCCGCAATTCTTCGAATCCAATTTCTGGTTTATGTGGCAGACCACTTTTGCCTTCCAGCCCTGGCACAGTGCTGTCGAGCTGAAGCGCTATCTGCACCGCTTCATGAACGAGTTTCCGCGAATCGAGACTCTCGCCGGTGTCAAGCGCACCGTCTACAATCAGTATGACGCGATCGTGCGGCCGCTCGCCGACTGGCTGAAGCGGCAGGGCGTGCAGTTCGTGCGCGGCACCCGCGTCACCGACATGGCGCTGGAGAACGAGGGCGAACGTGTGCGCGTGCGCCAGCTCATGCTCGACCGCGACGGGCGCATCGCCAACGTCCGCCTCGAGGACGGCGATCTCGTGTTCTTCCAGAACGGCTCGATGACCGATGCTTCAAGCCTGGGCACCATGACCGAGCCGGCGCCGCGCCTGACCAAGACAGACAGCCGGGGCTGGGCGCTGTGGGAGAGCATCGCGAAGGGACGCCCCGAATTCGGCAATCCCGCGGCGTTTAACTCTTCGATCCCGGAATCCTACTGGCTGTCCTTCACCGTCACCTGCCGCGATCCGCGCTTCTTCGACAAGATGGAGGCGTTCTCCGGCAACAGGGCCGGCACCGGCGGGCTGGTCACGTTCCGCGATTCCAACTGGCTGATGTCGGTGGTGCTTTATCACCAGCCGCATTTCGCGGGACAGCCGAAGGATTTGCAGGTGTTCTGGGGCTACACGCTGCATCCCGACCGGATCGGCAATTTCGTCGCCAAGCCGATGTCCGAGTGCGGCGGCGCCGACATCCTGAACGAGCTGTGCGGGCATCTGAATTTCGATGTCGAGATGTTCGACAATGCGGTCTGCATTCCCTGCCGCATGCCTTACATCACCAGCATGTTCATGCCACGCAATCTGACCGACCGGCCGCTGCCGGTGCCAAAAAATTCGGTGAACCTCGCCTTCGTCAGCCAGTTCGTCGAAATCCCCGACGATGTCGTGTTCACGGTCGAATATTCGGTGCGCGCGGCGCAGACGGCGGTCTATCAGCTCATGAAGATCGATCGCCCGCTGCCGCCGGTGACCCGCCACGACAAGTCGCTCGCGGTGATCCTGGCGACGCTGGAGAAGGCGTTCGCGTGAGGTGCGGCATTCGCCGAGGGAGCGGCTAGCGCGGCGCGGCCAGCGGCAGGCTGACGTGGAACACGGCGCCACCCGACGGCGCGTTCTCGGCCCAGATGCGCCCGCCATGCGCCTCGACGATGGTGTGCGCGATCGAGAGACCTATGCCCATGCCTTGCGCCTTGGTCGTGAAGAAGGGCTTGAAGATCTCGGTCACCTTGTCCGCAAGGATGCCGTCGCCCGCATCGGCGATGGAGACAAGGGCAAGATTGCCCTCGGCGAGACTGGTTCGACCGACGACGCGGCGCCGCTCGTCCGGCAGGTGTGCCACGGCATCCATGCCGTTCACGACGAGATTCAGGATGGCCTGCTGCAGCTGCACCTTGTCACCTTTCACGCGGATGTCCGCGGACGACGGCTCCGTCGCGAGCTCGACGTCATGGGTGAGGGCCTGCACGGAGAGGAAGCGAAACACTTCGCCGACAGTCGCATTGAGGTCGAGCTCGTGGCGCTCGGTCGGGTCTCGCTTCAGAAACGCGCGCAGCCGGCCGATGACTTCGGCTGCGCGCTGATCGTCGCGGCGGATGTGGTCCAGGATGTTCCTGATCTCGCCGAGGTCGGGGGCCGGATTCTTCAGCATCTGCTGGGCCGTCTCGGCATTGATCAGGATCGCGGCGAGCGGCTGGTTCAGCTCATGTGCGATCGAGGCAGTCATCTCGCCGGCGGTGGCGCGGCGGTTCATGTGGGCGAGCTCCGACATGCGCTGGCGCGCCTCGACCTCGGCGACGAAGCGCAAGCGGCGTTCGCGCAGCAGGATGCTGATCATCAGTGCCTGCACCAGCACCACGCTCGCGACGACCGTGGAGTGCCAGTAATATTGCTCCCAGAAGCTCGGCTCGCGGAAACGTATCTCGCTGCCCGGGGGTAGATTGGCTTCGTCGACGTTCCAGCGTCTCAATTGCCGCCAGTCGAAGATCGGCTTCACATTGGCTCCGTCGAAGGGCGCGATGCTCGAGGGTGTTTCGCCGTCGAGAATCCGCATCGCGACTTCGCCGGTTTGCCGTCCGATAATCTCGGGCAGCAACAGGAAGCCACCGACGCCCGACTTCCCGAGGAACGTATCGGAGGTGATGACGATCGGGCTGTCGGCGCTCTCGGCGACGCGCGCGAGGGCCGCGGTGGGTGAATAATAGGTGCCTTCGCCGTCGGAATACATCGCCGAGGTCAGGATCGCGGAGCGGGCGGGCAGGGAGGCGACGCGCTGGCGTACCTCGCGCAGCACTGCGTCGGAGAGATCGATGACTTCGAGGCCGGGCATGGCAGCCGCAAAATCCTGCTTCCAGTATCCGTAGACCAGCGGATTCCTCCAGGCGTCGCCGACGAGGACGACTGTGGCGAGGTCAGGAACGATGGCGCGCGCCGCGGTCAGGAGATGCATCGGCCTCACCCTTGCGAAGACGGCCGTCGTGTCGGGCAGGAAGAGGGCGCGCGTCTCGGGCAGATCGGGCACGAAGCCGTACACGACGGGTGCGGCGGGCCAGATGTCCTGCCTGCGCTTCTGAAGGAATTTCGCCGATGCAATGCCGATCGAAACGATGACGTCGATCGGCCGATGCGCATATTTGGTCTTGAGGTGGCCGACCAGGCTCTCCTCGTAGTCCGGTCCTGGGAAGCGGGCGAGATCGAGGCTCTCGCCGTAGATCACGGTGTTATCCTTGCCGTTCGGCTTCGCGGCGGCGCGGATGCCGGCAAAGATCTCCGAGTAGAACGGCGAGCGAAAATCGGCTTCTTCCAGCACCAGGATCGAACGCTGCCGCGGACCGTCAGCCGCAATGCATTCACATGAAAGGCTTGCACACGACAGGCTGGCGAACAGGCAGAGGATCAGGACGCGCGCGAGCCCGGTGATCGTACACATTGCTGGACTCCGGGCCCCGCTTCCGGTTGCAATCGGGCCTCCTCGCCGAGGACGCGGGGCCAGAGCATACAAGCCGGACCCGGAGTTTCAACGGAAGGATGCGCGCCCGGTCCTGACGACAGCCACGGCGCGGCGAAGGGCCGCTACTTGAACGGATCCTGGATCGACGGCGACGATTGCCGGATGCGGCGCACGCTCACCGGCTTGCCGTCGGAGACGAACAGCAGTTCATAGCTGCGGCCTTGGCTATCGGTGGCTGAACAGGTGACGTCGTTCACCTTCTTGGCGGCGAAATTGCCGGTCTGGCGGCAGACACCGGTCGAGAGCTGCTCGGCCGGTACCGGCAGACCGTCGACCTTGGGCCGGTCCTTGGAGTTCAGCAGCATGCGGTCGATCGGCAGCTCGTAGGAATTGTCGTCGGCCCGCTTGCCGTTCGCGCCGGAGAACGACACGACGTGGTTGGCGTCGGTGGGATCGTCAACGGCAACCGCGAAATTGACCCGGCCGGTGTCGCCATGGGCGTAGGCCACCGTCTTGCAGGCGAAGGTGCGGCCGGCGACCTTCAGCGTCTTGCAATGGCCGGACATCAGCGCCAGCAGGTCGATGAAAGCGCTCTGCTGTGCCGGCGGATTGTTGACGCGGATCGGCGCGGAAGACTCGGCAAAACAAGGACTTGCGAAGGCGGCGAGCGTTGCGGCGAGAACCGGTTTGCAAAGGCGCATGGTCAGGCTCGCGTGCCAGGGGGCTGCGGTCAAGTTCCGTCCGGCAACCATCGAACCCGAAATTGGTTGCGATCCCGTTTGTGCTGCAATTCCAGACTGGAATACCACCGCGCCACCCATCGGCGATTCGCTCAGATCGCCCCATCCGCCCCGGCAGGCACTTGCCGCCAAGCCGATGTTTTTTTCGTGGCAGAGACGGACGATCAGGCCGCCTGCTTCATGGTCCGTGCAAAGGCCGGATAAGTCTCGGCGAGCTCGTCGAGAATTTTTCCGCGCAGCTGCGCCAGGGGCGCGGGATCCGGCCTCGGGGTTTTCCGCACGACCTCCGGCTCTTCATAGCTGAAGCCGGTATTCTCCCTGATATCGGCCGGCGTGAAGGGCGGGTGCACCGAGCGCAGGGCGAATCCGCCCGCTTCGCGGTCGAAGTCGAACAGCGCCATGTTGGTCAGGAGCGCGTATGGCCCGCCGCGTCGAGGGACCTCCGGCGTGACTGCGCGGGCGCTGACGAAATCGACCTTGGGCACCAACGCGCGTGGCGTGTGCTCTTCGCGGAACAGGATCAGGCGCGGAATGAGTGATAGAGATAGCCCGAGCCGAACGAGACCGCGCCGGTCTCGAGCGCGGCGACGGCGCCGGCCCCGATCAGGAGGTCGGCCTGCATGCCGGAGATCGGAACGCAGATCAGGTTGAGATCGCGGATGCCGGTTTCGAGCAACGCGGCGGTCGCCGCCATCGCGACGCCGGAGCCGTCGACGGGAATGGCCAGCGATTGCCCCGAACTGACGCGCGCAGCCAGCGCGTCCAGCGCAACGATCTCGGTCATGGGCGTCCTCCGGTCTTTTGACGCCCACTATGCCGCAAGCAAAGCCTGCTCGCCAGCGTGATGCTGCCGGGGAGGACGGCAGAGCCGCGGCGCCTCGCGATTCGAGGCGCCGCGCTGGCTTGCTGGAACGTCAGACGGCCAAGGCCGTCGAATCCGCCGGGACCGGTGCTGCATACGGCTTCTGGTCGAGGCGGGCGTTCGCGATCTCGGTGATCATGTTGTCCGACATCGCGCCGGTGCTTGCCGTGTTCTGATTGCCGGCGTGGTACCAGTTCAGGCCGATGATGCTACCCCAATCGGGGAAGCCGCCGATGAATTGCTTGACCTGCGCTTCGGCGCTGCCTTGCGGGAAATTGCTGTCGGCGTCCCAGTAGGACTGCACGGTCGCAATGATCGGGTTTCCGATCCCGCTCTGGCGGAACGAATCGACGCAGAGCTTGGCGTAGGCCACGGGGGTCTTCTTGTACCAGTAGATCTGCGGCGCGTAGAACGCGACGTCATTGACGGCAAGCCGGTAGATCGCGGCGGCATCGGGATGTCCGTTCAAATTTCCGAAGGTCGACATTCCCAGATTGTCCTTGCCGAACGTCGCCTTCAGGCTCGCCATGAGGTTCTTGAACGGCTGCGTTTGCCAGTGATCGGGCTGACCATGCACTGGATTGCCAGGCTCGACGTCGGCAATGAAGGCGTCAATCCCGTACTTGTTGCAGAGCTGCTTGGCGAGATCGCCGTCGGTCGCCGCATTCTGGCTGTAGCAATAGCCCCAGCCCGCACAGGCGATGTTGGCCTGCTTGAGTGCTGCGACCAGCTCCCTGGTGCCGCCACTGCCATTGTCGAGCGTGCCGCTGGCCGTGAACAGCTGGATCCACACCGATCCGATGTGCATGTCCTGCATCGCCTTGACGAAGCGCGCGGCTTTCTCGTCGAGCGTGGTCGCGGTCCCGCCGCCATAATTCGCATAGCGATTGAGGGTCCTGAGCGGCCCGTATTCGAGAAACATGCCATGCCCGAGGAACGCCCGGTTGATGGTTTCGGGAATGGCCAGCGCATCGGCATGGAAGGCCGTGAGATTGAGCAGGTTTGGCGGCGCCGCGCTTGCCTGGGTGTCGGCAGGCGCCTCTTCGTCGCTTTCAGTTGCGCGCTTGTGTTCATCCGGCTTCGCATTCTCAGGCTCGTTTCGCGCTACGGCCAAAGCCTTCTGGGCGCTGACGACATTCGAGGCACCGAAATAGAAGCTGGCGACGGCGGTGACGAGCGTGCCCAGCATGACGATCAGTTGCTTGGCGAGGTCGCCGGCAGGGCCGTTGGCTTCCTGGAAGGTCACCGTGTAGAGGGGCTCGGCTGCGGCGGCTCCCGCCGCAGCGGCCGGCGGAGGCTCGGCCTGCTTCCGGATCACCGTAACCCGCGCGCCCATGTCGTTGAGCCCGCTCTGGGTCACGTGCTCGAGCGTCCGCAGCGGCGGCGCCGACAGGCTGTTGAAGAGGAAGATCGACATGATCGAGAACACGACCAGCAGCATCAGCGCGATGATGGCGCGCACCGAGCCGCTCGGAAGGCCGAGGGCTTCCTTACGGTTGCCGAGATTGATCGCCTGGAAGGAGAAGGCGACCAGCCCGATCACGATCAGCAGCACCGTGACGCCCAGGATGACGATGAGCGGCAAGCCGACGATGGTGCGGATCGTATCCGTCGTCCACCCGCTTGTGACCTTGTAGAGAATCCAGATCAACGCGATGGCGACGACGACGCCGGCACCGAGCGCAATCGCCAGCGCGGCGAACCGGCTGTAGTTGCGAACCGCAAACCCTGGTGCGCCTAGCGCCGCGGGGCTGTTGCGGAGCACGTAGGTCGTGAGCCCGGCGCCGACCAGCAGCGCGACGGCAGCGGCGTAGGCCGGCGGGTTTTGGGTGAGGAGGGAGACCGCCCAGACGGCGGCAATAACAACGATAATGGCGGCAATCGCCGATCGCGCAAAATCATTCATGAAAAAAATCCAAATACTACCTAAAATTGATCCTTTCGTTTGTGCGCGAGAAAGTCAACATGCGCGTGGATTGATGCAGTTGCGTCGCGGTCTTCGCAGACGCAGCGAAGACCTGCCGATCGTTTGTGGAAGATGACGTCCGGGCGTGAGGGGCGGCGGCCTCAAGCCATCGCCGCCTGCCAGCGCCTGTCGCGCAGGGAGGGGCGGCGGTGCAGACGGGCGTCGAGCAGGCTGCGGGCGCGGGGGAGATCGCCGCCGCGCATGAGGGCGACGATGAAAGTGTCCTCGATCAGCTCGCGCTGGGCGTGGCTGCCGCCGATGCGCACGACGTCGTCGAGCACGGGCGCGAGCATTTGCGCGCAAGCCGCATAGTTCTCGTCGGCAAAGGCGGCCAGCGCGCGGCAGATCGCCGGCACCACGGGGCCGGCCGGCAGCTTGCCCTCGGCAAGCCGCTGCTCGATCACGGCGAGCCGGGTCGTGAGCGCGTCCCGATTTTGCGTCGCCGCCGCGAACAGCGCCATGTGGACGTCCGCAAACGGCAGCCCCGATTTCGGAAACAGTTTTTGCGCGGCAGCGTCGGCCTCGGCCCAGAGCGGTTTCGGCACGGCGTGACCGTAGGCCGACAGGCGCCACAGCAGCGAGGCGCTGTCGGTGATGACATTGAGCGGCGGCGCCTGGGTGGCGGTCGGCTGAAGCACGTCGGCATAGATCGCGAGCGCCCGCGCCGCATCGCCATGTTCGAGCGCGCCGAGCGCCTGATGCCAGAGGATATGGCCGTGCAAAATGCCGGCACGGTCATAGGTCGGAATCCATTCGTCGACGAGACAATCGGCTGCCTCGATCGAGCCATCTTCGAACATCGCATGCAGCACCGCGTGCGCGGCGTGGGCATTCGCCCGGCGCAGATCGAAGCCGCGCTCGGTGACGGCGCGGCCGCGCGCGACGTCGCCATTCTCGGTCATCGCCCAGCCGGACATGGTGAGAAACCACCAGTCCTCGCCGTAATGATGCGCGACGCGCTCGCACAGCTCGTGCCGGGCGCGGTCGTGATCGGCCATGCCGGAGAACGCGAACAGGCCGAACGCGCCGAGCGGCAGCGACAGCACCACGGCATCGCGCGGCCATGCGTCGACGTGCTTCCGCATCGCTGCGATCGCATCGGGCCCGCGTCCCTCGATCGCCAGCGCCAGCGTCTCGACATGGGAACGCTCGCGCTCGGTGCCGCGCTTCGCGACAAGCTCACGCGCCGCCGCCGCCTTCTGCCGCGCGAGATCGCCTTGCTGGTAGAACGCATGCACCCGCGCGCGGGCGATATGGGCCAGCGCGAAATCCGGATCGGCCGCAATCGCGCGCTCCAGCGTCTCCGCCGTGCCGGTCCACCCCGCCAGCATGAGATCGACGCCGTCGCGATAGGCGGATGCTGCCGCGTCGGACGCGGTGGAGAGCGGCAGGCCGTAGCGGTCTTCATGCGGCATCGTCGTCTCCCGCTGTTATGCCGTCCGCGCGCGGCGGCCTTCGATCGGATAGGCCGGGTCGTTGTAGCCGGGCGTCGACGGATGGCCCGGCACAACCAGCCGGTCGATCAGCGCCTCGTCGTCGGCGGTGAAGCGGTAGTCGAGCGCGCTGATGTAGCCGTCCCACTGCTCCTCGGTACGGGGACCTGCGACGATCGAGGAGACGAAGGCGGAGTTGAGCACCCAGGCGACGGCGAACTGGCCGGCGGTGATGCCTTTCCTCTCGGCGTGGCTCTTGATCTCCTGCGCGAGCTGGAGCGATTCCGGCCGCCATTCGGTCTGCATCATGCGGGTGTCGTTGCGGCCGGCGCGCGTATCTTTGTCGGGGGCGGCATCCGGCTTGTACTTGCCGGTGAGCACGCCGCGCGCCAGCGGGCTGTAAGGCACGATGCCGAGACCGTAATAGGAGCAGGCCGGAAAATGCTCGACCTCAGGCATGCGGTTCATCGCGTTGTAATAAGGCTGGCTCACCGCGGGCCGGTCGATGCCGAGCCGGTCGCAGATGTTGCAGATCTCGGCGACGCGCCAGGCGCGGTAATTCGAGACGCCGAAATAGCGCACCTTGCCGGCGCGGATCAAATCGCCCATCGCGCGCACCGTCTCTTCCAGCGGCGTCGCATGATCTTCCTTGTGCAGATAGTAGATGTCGATGTGGTCGGTGCCGAGCCGCTTCAGGCTTTCGTCGGCAGCCTGCAACACCCAGCGCCGCGACAGGCCGACGCGATTGGGATCATCCCCCATCCCGGTGTTCATGGGATTGGCGAGCTTTGTCGCGAGCACCCAGGCGTGGCGGTGATCGGCAATGGCGCGGCCGACGACCTGCTCGGATGCGCCCTTCGAATAGGCGTCCGCGGTGTCGATGAAGTTGATGCCGGCGCCGCGCGCCTTGTCGATGATCCGTTTCGATGCGGCTTCATCGGTCGGCCCGCCGAACATCATGGTGCCCAGACAGATCGGCGAAACTTTCAGGCCAGTGCGGCCGAGCTGGCGGTATTGCATGGGGCGGGTCCTCGATATCTTGATGGAGGGCAGCATAGCCAGCTACCGCCGTCATTGCGAGCGCAGCGAAGCATTCCAGAGATGCGTCCGCGGAGAGATTCCGGATTGCTTCGCTGCGCTCGCAATGACGGGTGTGGTGCGCAGCGCCCGCCTGACGGCGTGAACCTACCCCGGCCCCTTCAGGATCTTGAACACGCCATTGGCCATCACGATGCAGCGATCGTCCACGGTGACCTCGGTGCTCATGAAGATCAGGCTGCGGGTCGAGCGCACCACGCGCGGGCGGGAAATCAGGATGTCGCCGATCTGGCCCGCTTCGACGAAATGGGTGTCGAGCTGCACCGTCGCCATGAACTCCTTGCCGGAGACGTAGCGGGCGGTCATGCCGCAGGTGCGGTCGGCGAATGTCATCATCACGCCGCCCTGGACCATGCCGCGGCGGTTGTGGTGCTTGTCTTCGGTCGCGAGTGCGAATTCGTACTGGCCATCGACCTTGCGCTCCCACAACGGGCCGATCAGATGCATGAAGCCCGTGGTCTCGAGGATGCTCCAGCCCTCTGATTTCAGCCTTGCGGCGACCTTGGTGGTCATCTCTCCGTCCATCCTTGCAACGCTTGATCTCTGCTCGTTTCATCAAGCGCGGTCCTGGTGTAGTCAAGCATCATGAGAGCTTTCGACGATACCACCAGACGGAATATCGCAGAGGCCTGCGCTGCATTCGTGCGGCTGCCCGACGAGGTCGAGCCATCGGCACTGAAGCGCGCCGCGGTGGTGCTGGCGCTCACCGAATCCAACGACGGCCATGATACGGCGTTTCTGCTGACCAAGCGTGCGTCGAGCCTGCGCGCGCATCGCGGCCAGTGGGCGCTGCCGGGCGGACGCTACGACGCCGGCGAGACGCCGGTCGAGGCGGCGCTGCGCGAGCTCGACGAGGAGCTTGCGCTCAGGCTTCCGGCCGATGCGGTGCTCGGCCTGCTCGACGATTATCCGACGCGCTCGGGCTATCTGATCACACCGGTCGTGATCTGGGCGGCCGACAGCGCTGCGATCCGGCCGAACCCGGACGAGGTTGCCTCGGTCCATCGCATTGCGCTTGCGACGATCGAGCGCGACGAGGCCTTCGATTTCACCGCGATCCCCGAAAGCACCCGCCGCGTGATCCGCTTCCATCACCAGATGAGCCTGATCCATGCGCCGACGGCGGCGCTGATCTATCAGTTCCGCGAGGTGCTGGCGGGGCGGCACACCCGCGTTACCGACCTGGAACAGCCGGTGTTCGCCTGGAAGTGACGATGGTAAACGGCACGTTAACGTGACGGTTACCGGATGCCTGCTAAGAGGGCAGCATGCATCACTCGATTCGAAAATCCCTGACGCTGGTTCCATTTGCGCTCGTCCTGCTCGCACCCGCCGGACGCGGTGGCGAGGCCGATACGCTGCCGGCCGCCGTCCGCGACGCCAACGCCCAGCTGCTGTCGCAGTTTTTTGCGCAAGGTGGGGCGTCGCCCGCCGTGCTCGAATATCGCCGCAAGCTGCAGGAATATCAGGCCGCGCGCGCGGCCTTCGACGAGGAGGCCGGCGCCTATTGGAGCCAGATCTCCGAGAAGCGAAAGGGCCGCAATGCCAAGCGGCGCAGCGGACAGCAGATTACGCTGGACGATTACGTGCTGGAGCATCCGCCGCTCTATAACGGGCCGAAGCGGCCAGTGAACCCGGAGCCGGAGGAGACGCCGGAGCGCCCGACCAAAAAGCCGATTCCTGTCGTCGCCGACCTGCTGCGCGCGGCGCAGGAGCTCTACCAGTTCACGCCGCAGCGTCCCTCCAGCGAGGTCGAGTTCAAGCGCGCCTATGCGCGCTACGCGCTCGCCTCGGGCCTGACGCGCGAGCAGGCGGTGCGGGTCTATTCGTTCGAGACCGGCGGCACCGGCAATTACGATGTCCAGGCAGGCATCGAGCATGGCGGCAAGCGCGCGATCTCGACAGCGATTGGCTACAACCAGCTCTTGACCACCAACAGCGTCGAGCTGCTGGCCGAGCAGGGCCATGAACTCATTCGCGTGCTCGCCGACAAGGTGGGACGGACCTCGGGGCCGGCGCGCCAGGCGCTCGAGCACAAGCTCGGCGTTCTCAAGAAAATGGTGGCGCATGCGAAGGCGGTGCCCGACACCTGGTCGGAGCACGAGAAGATCGGCAACACCGCACAGGGCTGGGCCATGCATGCGATGGTGCTCGACATCGACATCGGCCCGATGCTGCAGACCCACAAGCTGCTGACATCGGTGCTGTTCGCGCGCGCCAAGGGTTACACGCGCCCGCTCACCGCCGCCGAGCTCGAAATGATGAACCTCACCGGCGACGGCACCGGGCTCGACATGGTGACCATGCCGCAGGCGATGCGCGAGCAGGTGCCGACCTCGAACTTCTTCCAGCGCGGCGGCTATGAGCGCAACCCGGTCGCGATCCGCCACAACACGGTGGCGAAGCTGCTCGCGGTGACGGATACGCGGATGGACAGCAACAGCAACAATGCCGGCGCGCGGGAGCTCGCGGGGGCGTTTTAGGGCGCTGTCTCTTTACCTCTCCCCGCTCGCGGGGAGAGGTCGGATCGCCTCGGCGATGCGAAGCATCGTCCGGTGCGATGCGGGTGAGGGGGTACAGGTCCCTCGACAATCTCACGCGTGGAGAGGAGCCTCTCACCCCAACCCTCTCCCCGTAAGAACGGGGCGAGGGAGCGCACCGTGATCGCGTCTTCTACCGCTCCGGCCCGAACTTGAAATTGCCGTCGCCTTCCAGATACGGGCCGCTGCGCATGTAGAGCTGGCCGTTATGGCCGATGAAGAACAGCGTGCCCTTCGGCACCTTCTTGGCGCCCTTCAGGAGCTCGCCGGCATTGCTGGTGCCCATCTTGTAGGAGAAGGTCTTGCCTTCCTTGTCATAGGCATAGCCGGTGTCGGGCTTGAGCTCCCACGGCGTCGCCGCGGTTTGCGCGCTTGCGGGCGCGGCGAAAATGCCGAGCGCCGCCATGAGTGCAGCCGAAAGAAATGTCTTTGTTGGAAATGCCATCATCCATCCTCCCCGGGTTGCCCGTTTTGAACAAATCACGAACGGCGTTTTCGGGTCAATTCGCAAAACGCCGCAGCGCATCACGTCTTGCCAAGCAGTTTGTGATTTTCCCTTCGTCCCCTCGCGACTATGTTCCGCTTTCCGTCTAAAACGCAATTCGACAAAAAGATTGGTAGGGGATGATTCGTATGAACCATGTCATGAAAGCCTGCTCGGCTGCCGCGCTGCTGATCACGGCGCTGGCGCCGGCTGCCCGGGCCGATGATTACCAGCTCAGCCATAATCAGCGGATTTCGTGCAGCCGCGGCCTCGCGCCGGGCAAGCTGAACACGGCGACCTGCAAGTCCTACACCTATCTTTTCAACACCAAGACGTCGGAATATTTCCGCTGCCAGGTTTCTCTGGCGCTGACGCGGGACAACAAGGAGGTCATCAACGTCCAGACCGACGGCGGCTGCACCAAGAAGCCGCGCATCTTCGAGACCGACGGCAGGTATGATTTCGATGCCACCGAGACCGAGCCGCCGAACACCAATTCGTTCTTCGGCCCCGGCGGCTACTCGATCTGGGCCGCCGACATGTCCGCGCAGAAGATCCGCGGCTGCATTACCATCTCCTCCGGCCTCGGCTCCGACATCTCCAAGTGCCTGGACATGACGTTCCAGTGACCGTTTGACGGTGCGCAGCCTCCCCGCCTGCGGGGGAGGCTGCGCCACCTCGCCGCACCCGCGGGTTCCCGAAAAATCCCAGCCGGAACGGCCATTTACCGCAGTCCTGTTTTGCCTTTTGGATGGGTTGACCCGCACCCCTCATCCGGCCAATTTCGCCGCCGGTTTGGGGAGTACAACAACCATGAAACGGACGATTTTCGGCGCGGCCGCGGCTCTTGCTCTGGCGGCGTCGGCACCTTGCGCGCACGCGCAATCCTTCATCAACGTGCTGACCGGCGGCACCTCCGGCGTCTACTATCCGCTCGGGGTCGCGATCGGGAAGATCTACGGCGACAAGATTCCGAACGTGAAGACGCAGGTGCAGGCCACCAAGGCGTCGGTCGAGAATCTGATCCTGCTGCAGCAGGGCCGCGGTGAACTGGCGTTCACACTCGGCGATTCGCTGAAGGCCGCCTGGGAAGGCGAGGAAGAAGCCGGCTTCAAGAACAAGCTCGACAAGCTGCGCACCATCGGCGCGATCTATCCGAACTACATCCAGATCGTCGCGACCGCCGAGTCCGGCATCAAGACGCTCGCGGACCTCAAGGGCAAGAGCCTGTCGGTCGGCGCGCCGAAATCGGGCACCGAGCTGAATTCCCGCGCGATCCTGGCCGCCGCCGGCATGAGCTACAAGGACCTCGGCAAGGTCGAATATCTGCCGTTCGCCGAATCCGTCGATCTCATGAAGAACCGCCAGCTCGGCGCAACGCTGCAGTCGGCCGGCCTCGGTGTCGCCTCGCTGAAGGACCTCTCGACCTCGGCCTCGATCACTGTGGTGTCGGTGCCGAAGGAGACCGTCGACAAGATCGGCCCGCCGTTCATCTCGGCGATCATCCCGGCCAACACCTATACAGGCCAGGACAAGGACGTGCCGACGGCGGCCGTGGTCAATTACCTCGTGACCAGCTCGGCGGTGTCGGACGACCTCGCCTATCAGATGACGAAGCTGGTGTTCGAGTCGCTGCCCGAGCTCGCCAACGCACACGCGGCCGGCAAGGAGATCAAGCTCGAGACCGCCGCCGATGGCAGCCCGGTTCCGCTGCACCCCGGCGCGATCCGCTATTACAAGGAAAAAGGGCTGATCAAGTAGGTCGGCTCCCTCCATCGGGCGTCATGGCCGGGCATTAGCGCGAAGCGCGTCTTCGCACAGATGTCCCGGGCATCCACGTTCTTGGACGCACTTTGGGCCGGGGATGGCCGGGACAAGCCCGGCCATGACGTGTGCGGCGGCGGTGCTGATGTTATGATTGCCCGCACAGGGCTGAGGACGATTTAAAAATGCTGGAAAAGGCAGAGGGCACCGCGGCGCCCATCAAGGTTGAATTCGACAATTTCGAGCACGGATTTCCGGAAGGCTTTGGCCCGGGCTGGTGGGGCACGCTCGCCTACTGGATCGGCATCGCGTTCGCGACCTTCCAGCTCTATGTCGCCGCCTTCAACTATCTGCCGAGCCAAGTGGTGCGCGGCGTCCATGTCGGCTTCCTGGTTCTGCTCACCTTCGGCCTGATCGCCAACTTCACGGCGAAGAGCAATGCCGGCCGCACGCTCGGCTGGGTGATCGGCGGCGCCGGTTTCTTCTGCGGCCTTTATCAATGGATCTTCTACGCCGATCTGATTGCGCGCGATGGCGATCCGACCAGGCTCGATCTCGCGGTCGGCACGCTGCTCGCGGTGCTGATCTTCGAGGGCACCCGGCGCCTGATGGGCGCGGCGCTGCCGCTGATGTGCGGCGCCTGCTTGCTCTATTGGTTCTTCGGGCAGTATTTGCCGTCGCCGCTCAACCATCGCGGTTACGATTTCGACCAGATCGTCACGCATCTGTCGTTCGGCACCGAAGGCTTTTACGGCGTGCCGATCTACGTCTCGGCGACCTACATCTTCCTGTTCATCCTGTTCGGCTCGTTCCTGGAGCGCGCCGGCATGATCCAACTCTTCACCGATGTTTCTCTTGGCCTGTTCGGCCGCACCCGCGGCGGGCCGGCCAAGGTCGCGGTGTTCGCCTCGGGCATGATGGGCACGATCTCCGGCTCGGGCGTCGCCAACGTCGTCACCGTCGGCCAGTTCACGATTCCGCTGATGATCAAGTTCGGCTACCGCCGCGCGTTTGCGGCCGGCGTCGAGGCCACCGCGTCGATGGGTGGCCAGATCATGCCGCCGGTGATGGGCGCGGTCGCCTTCATCATGGCCGAAACGCTTGGCGTCCAGTATTCGGAAATCGTGAAGGCGGCTGCGATCCCCGCGATCCTCTATTTCGCCTCCGCGTTCTGGATGGTGCATCTGGAAGCCGGCAAGCACGGCCTCGTCGGCATGAAGCGCTCGGAGATCCCGAGCGCCTGGAAGGCGCTGGTGACGCGCTGGTACCTGGTGCTGCCGCTCGCAGCCCTCGTCTACATGCTGTTCGAAGGCTTTACGCCGCTCTATGCCGGCAGCATGGGTCTCGCGCTGACGGTGACGCTGATTCTTGGCACCGCCATCACGACGGGCGCCTCCTCGATGGTGATCCGCTATATCTTCTGGGTCGGGCTGGCGCTCGTCGTCGCCGCGCTGTCGCGCGATGGCCTGCAGATCGTGCCGGTCGCGAGCGTCGTGGTCGGATTGATCGTCATCACCGCTTTCATCCGTGGCGGTCTCAAGGCCCTGCGTGAGTGTCGCGATGCTCTGGCCGAAAGCGCCAAGTCGGCGATCACCGTCGGCATGGCCTGCGCCATCGTTGGCGTCATCATCGGCATGATGTCGCAGACCGGTGTCGGCACAATCTTCGGGAGCTGGGTGATCGGGCTCGGTGAGAAGAGCCTGTTCCTGGCGCTGATCATGACCATGCTGCTGTCGATCCTGCTCGGCACCGGCATTCCGACCATCCCGACCTACATCATCACCGCCGCGCTCGCCGCGCCGGCGCTGGCGAAGCTCGGCGTGCCCTTGATCGCGAGCCACATGTTCGCGTTCTATTACGGCATCATGGCCGACCTCTCGCCGCCGGTCGCACTCGCAGCGCTCGCGGCGGCGCCGATCGCGAAGGAGAATCCAGACAAGATCGGCTGGGAGGCGATGCGCATCGCACTTGCCGGCTACGTCATCCCCTTTATCTTCGTCTATTCGCCGGCGCTGATGCTGCAGGCGGGCGATCCCATGGCGGCCAAGCTCGGCTTCTACGGCGCGGTGGCGCTGGCGAGCTTCAAGGCGCTGGTGGCCATCGCGCTGTTCGGCATGGTCGCGATCGGCTTCCTGTTCACGCGATTGACATTGCTCGAACGCGTGGTGGCGCTCGGTGCCGCGCTGTGCCTGCTCGGCGACTTCGCCTTCAGCGACACGGCCGGCTTCGTGCTCTCGGCCGCGCTCGTGCTGTGGCAGTGGCGGCAGCGTCCGCCTGCCGTCGCCGAAGCGGCGTGAGTCTCTGCCTCGCAACGGCGGGAGGCGTGAAGGCGCTCGCGCTGTCCGCCTTCACGCTGGCATGGACGCATTCGATCGCCAAGGTCGACTGGCAGGAAGACTGGCGCGTCACGCCTGCCGGCCTGGAGCTGGTGCAGGCCCGCGTCAAGGGCACCGGCCCCGGCATGGAGCCGCCGCCCGAGGCACGGCTGGTCGATGGCTGGTTTCAATGGAAGCCCGCGCGTGCGCCGATGCCGGAGGTGGTGCTTGGAAATTCCGGAGAGGCCGGGGAGTGGCGGCTGTGCCATGAGGGAAGCTGCCAGACGCTTTCGGAGATTGTCGGCCATCCCGTCGGTGCTAACGTCACAAAGATGAGCGTCTGCAAAGATCCGTAGCCCGGATGAGCGAAGCGACATCCGGGAACGGCGGCCCCGGATATCGCTTCGCTCATCCGGGCTACGAGAAACAACACGGGAGACATGCGATGGATCGGCTCAAGGGCAAGGTTGCGATGGTGGTGGGAGCCGGCTCGATCGGACCCGGCTGGGGCAACGGCAAGGCGACCGCGGTCACCTTCGCGCGCGAGGGTGCGCAGGTGTTTTGCGTCGATCGCAACGGTGCAGCCGCCGAGGAGACCGCGAAGATCATCAACGGCGAAGGCGGCAAGGCGGCGGCCTTCACGGCCGACGTGGCGCGGCATAACGAGATCGAGGCGATGGTCGCGGCGTGCCTGAAGGCCTATGGCCGGATCGACGTGCTCGACAACAATGTCGGCATCGCCGAGATGGGCAGCGTGGTCGAGGTCGCCGAGGAGAGCTGGGACCGGGTCTTTACCGTCAATCTCAAGAGTGCCTATCTCACCATGAAGCACGTCATCCCCGTGATGGTGAAGCAGGGTGGCGGCTCCATCATCAACATCTCCTCGATCGCCTCGATCCGCCATGTCGGGATTTCCTATGTCAGCTACAACGCCAGCAAGGCGGCGATGAACCAGTTGACGCGTTCCACCGCGATCGAGTTCGCGAAGAGCCATGTGCGCGTGAACGCGATCCTGCCCGGCTTGATGAAGACGCCGATGGTGGAACACTCCGCGGGTCTTGCGAACAGCTATGCCAAGGGTGATGTCGACGCGATGTGGCGCGCCCGCGATGCGCAGGTGCCGATGGGCCACATGGGCGAGGCCTGGGACGTCGCCAATGCCGCACTGTTCCTGGCGTCGGACGAGTCGAAATATGTGACGGGGATCGAGCTCGTGGTGGACGGCGGGATCACGTGCAAGGCGGGGACCTGAAGCACTTCAACAGTCCCGTCATCCCCGCGCAACCGCGAAGCGGTTGTCGCAGGAGGTGCGAGTGGCGCGATGCAACGCATCGCGCCGGGAGCCTCGAAGGATGAACGGCCAAGATGCAGCCGGGCCGTCGCCCTTCGAGGGCCGCTGAAGAAGCGGCCACCTCAGGGTGACGGATTTGCATTGGTGTTTGTGGAGCGACAGCGGAGTGCTGAGCTGTCTACTGCGCCAGCCCCAGAATCCCGCCGGCGAACGCGTGCCACGCCGCCGTCTCGCTGACCGGCCAATTCAGAAACTTCACCGCCAGCATCGCGAGCGTGCCGAAGATGTAAACCGGGTGCACGCGGCCCTCGGTGCGCCAGTCGCGCACCATGGCGACGACGAGCAGGAGCGAGGCGACCACGGCAGGCGCGATCGTCACGGGCACCGGCGGCGGGCCGGGCGGTCCGGGAGGGGCGAGGAAGGTCAGGAACCAGCGTGCGATGGCGGCGTCGAGGATCGAGACCGCGGCCAGCAGCATCAGGCGCTTGTGAACTTCAGGCCTGCGCGTGTTCATGATCGCGAGCACGAATACCGACGCGAAGAACGCGATGCCGCTCATCGGCACGATCGAGAAGGAGATGCCCGCATCGGTCTGTCCGAGCGCGGCGGCGTGCTTCATCGACGTCACCGAGGCGAGGAAGCCGAAGATCGTCATCGCGGTCGCGAGCGAGACGCCGGCGATGCCGAGGGCGCGGTGGTTGACCACGCGGCCCGAAGCGGCGAGCCAGGTCTGCAGTACGAAATAGAGCGTCCAGGTGAAGAACAACAGGCCGTGAAAATGAATCACCGGGCTTGCGGACAATGTCCGGTTGGCGAGCGGCACCCAATAGGTCGGTGCGAAGCCGAGAAAGGCGGTCGCTGCGCAGGCCAGGGCCATGTGGAGATAAAAATATCGTGCAGGCGACGCATCTCGCGCGCGTACACGACGGTCGTCGATCAGGACTGTCATAAGGGATGAGTCTGTGAGGAGACCACCCGGTTCAACGCCAGATCGCCCTGTGTGATCTGGCGCACGCTGATCAGCCGCCCGCGCTCAATTCTGCGCGATCCAGCTCTTCCTCGAGGCGATGGAATGCATCGTCGCCGATCACCTCGGTGGCGCGGAGATGGAAGATCGATTTGCGCGCGGCCGCGATGGCGCGGCGGCGCAGCGGATCGGCGGGGAGTTCGCCGCTGGTGATGCCGCCGTGCGGATCGTCGTCGGCCTGCATCAGGATGGCGCGGTATTCGAGCCGCAGGATTTCCGCCTCCTCCGACGGATCGTCCTCGATCGCGTCGAGCGCAGCGCGATAGCAAGCGGCGCGAGCGCGCGCGACCTCTTGTCCGACAGGGTCGTCGTCCTTGAGGCCGAAGGCCAGGATCAGCGGCCGCAGCGTCAGGCCCTGGATGATGAGCGATCCGAGCACGACGGCGAAGGCAATGAAGACGATGAAGTCGCGATAGGGAAAGTTCTCCGGCAGCGCGAAGGCGGTCGCGAGCGTGACGAGGCCGCGCATGCCGCACCAGGAGATGATGAGGCCGCCCTTCGGCGAGGCCACCTGCTTGGGATCCTTCGGATGGTAGATGTCGTGTGCGATCAGCACGCGCAGCGTGGTGCGGTAGAACGTGATCCATGCAAGCCGTACCAGCACCACCGTGAGCAGGATCCAGGCCGCCGCCACGCAATATTCCCAGCGCACATCCGCATCGAGCCGCGTCCAGATCGGGCGCATCTGCATGCCGATCAGCATGAAGGCGAGCACATTGAGCACGAACACCATCGTTTCCCACACCGCATAGGACGGCACCCGCAGCCGCGCCGGCATCCGCTCGCCTGCGGTGCGCGCCATCGCGATGGCGTAGACCACGATGGTGAGGATGCCCGAGAGGCCGAGATGCTCGGCGGCGATCCAGACCATGAAGGTGGTGGCGAACTGAACGATGATCGCGCTCGGTGCCTCCTTCACGCGCTCCATGATGGGCGGGATGAGGCGGGCTAAGACGAGACCGGCGATGACGCTCCCGACCAGCGCCAGCGCCATCGTCGGCGCGACCTGGCTCCAGCTCAGATGCTCGGTGACGACCGCGCCGACGGCGATGCGATAGATCAGGAGTGCGCTGGCATCGTTGAGCAGGCTCTCGCCCTCCAGCACCTTCACCATGCGGTAGGGCAGCTTGACCTGGCTCAGGATCGCGACCGCGGCCGCGGCGTCCGGTGGCGCCACGATGGCGCCGAGCGCGATCGCTGCGGCCCAGGGCATGTCGGGCATCAGCCGGTGTGCGACATAGGCCACGCCGGCCGTGGTCAGGCCGACCGCGGCGACGACCAGGGTCGAGACCGGAACCCAGTTGTTGCGCAGGTCCCGCAGCGAGGTGTCGAAGGCGGCATCGAGCAGGACCGGTGCGACAAAAAGCGCCAACGCCAGGTCCGGCTCAAGCGTCCAGGTCGGGCTGTTCGGCACGAAGGCGATCAGCGCGCCGCCGATCGCCAGAAAGGTCGGGTAAGGGACCTTGATCCGCCGCGCCAGCGCCGATAATGCAACGGCGCCGAGCAGCAGCGCGATGATCCATTCGAATGTCGACACGATCGTCCCCGAAACCGATTTTGGCGGTGCCACAAGCTAGCACCAATCCGGCCGTATGATGGATAGTGCGGCCCCAAGGCAAGAGTGAACAAGAGCGAAGAAGACTTTCCGACTGCAACAAGCATGCGTTTTCAGAAACTGATTCGATTGTCAGGGGCCGTGGTGCTCTCAGCGCTTTCGCTCAATGCGGGCTTTGCTGCGACCGGCGGCGAGCCGGCCACTGTGGCGCAGGTCGATATCGCCCCATGCCTCGCCGCAAGCGCGGCCGACGAGATGGACAAGGCCAATTCCGCCTGCGCGGCCGCGATCGACAATGAGAAGACGGCGAAGGCGGATTTGGTCAAGGCGCTGGTCGCGCGCGCTGCGCTTCTGGCGCGGCACGACCAGATCGATCGTGCGATTGCCGACGACAGCCGGGCTCTTTTGCTCGATCCCACACTTGCGGATGTCTTCAACGCGCGCGGTGAGCTCTGGTTGAAGAAGGGCGACAAGCCCAAGGCGGTGCAGGATTTCGGGGCGGCGCTGAAGATCGATCCGAACCACGAGAAGGCCAAGGCCAATCACAAGGCGATGGCGCGCGAGCTCGAGCGGATCGGGGCGCAGATGGCGGTCGCCGGCAAGCCCAGCTTCAATTGCAGGGGCGCGACGCGCGCCGTGGAGAAGGCGATCTGCGGCAACCGCGAGCTCGCCGATCTCGACCGCGAGATTTTTGGCTCGAACGCGCGTGCGATCCGGGAGGCGCGCAACCCTGCGGAAGCCAAGGTGCTCCAGCGCGAGCAGGACGAGTTCATTGCACGCCGCAATGCCGGTTACGGGCGGCCGGGATACGATTTGAAGAAGGCGATGCAGGAGCGGCTGCAGCGGATCAACGGCGTGGACGGGTATTGAGTTTTCTTCGCCTCTCCCCGCGTGCGGGGAGAGGCCGGAATTTGCGTGAGCAAATTCCGGGTGAGGGGGACTCTCCACGAATCCAACTGCTACCTCGCTTGGGGAGGCTCCCCCTCACCCCACCCTCTCCCCGCAAGCGGGGCGAGGGAGCGATGCGCCGGCGCGTCCCTAACAGGCTCCAAATTGAACCCATCGCTTTCCCGCCGCGACAATGGTGAAAACCTGATGTCACGGAGTCTTCCTGATGTGCGGCACGCGTGCTTCCGCGCAAATGTTCCCGTTTGCCAAAACCCCGCTTCGCGCCTTCCTGCTCAGCGCCGCCATGAGCCTCGTCCTCGCCGCTCCGGCCTCGGCTGCGGTCGATTGCGCTCCCGGCAGCAAGGCCGCGCCTGCCGAGCTGATCCCGGCCTGCAGCGTCATCGTCGACCAGGCTTCAAATCCATCCTCCGACCGCGCCGCGGCGCTGCTGGTCCGAGCTGATACCAATGCGCGGACCTCGGGCGGCCTCACACAGGCGCTGCGGGACATCGACCGCGCCATCGCGCTGGACGGCAAGAATGCAAAGGCCTGGCGCCTGCGCGGCGACCTGCTGCGCGAGGCCGGCGGCGACCTCAACCGCGCCGCTTCCGACCTCAGCAAGGCGATCGAGCTCGATCCGCAGGATGCGGAAGCTTACGAGCTGCGCGGCGTCGTCTACACCAGCCAGCGCCGGCTCGACCGCGCGCTTGCCGATTACGACCAGGCGATCAAGCTCAGGGGCGACTATGCGCAGGCCTGGTCCGACCGTGGCGTGACCTATTATCTCGGCGGCGACAACGCGAAGGCGATCCGCGATCTCAGCGAAGCCTTGCGGCTCGATCCGAACCGGGCGCGCAGCTACACCAATCGCGGCGCGGCCTACAAGAAGCTCGGGCAGCTCGAGAAGTCCGTCGCCGACGATGGCGAGGCGATCAGGCTCGATCCGAAGGTGCCGGAATATTACGACAATCGCGGCTTGTCGCTGGCCGCGATGGGCAAGTATGACGAGGCGATTGCCGATTACGACCAGGCGCTGCGGCTGGCGCCGAGGCCGAACTTCTTCACCAATCGCGGCGATTCCTATCAGCTCAAAGGCGAGCTCGGCGCGGCACTGAGCGACTATGAAGCCGCGCTGAAGCTCGATCCGAATTTCGCGCAGACCTACAACAACCGCGCCGTGCTCTACAAGAAGATGGGCGAGCGCAGGAAGGCGCTGGCCGATTACGAGACGGCGCTGAAGCTCGATCCCGGCAATGACAACGCCGCCAACGGACGGCGGGCCATGATCGCGGAGATCTCGAAATTCGGCGACGCACCGCAGCGTCCGCTCGCGGCAAATTCCGGCAACGGCCCCTCCTTCGATTGCGCCACGGCAAGGCGCGAGGTCGAGAAGGTGATCTGCGCCGATCCGCAGCTCGGCGTGCTCGACCGCCAGATCGCGGAGACCTATGAGCGCGTGCTGAAGGTGGTGAACAAGCGCTCGGCCAGCGACCTGCGCAAGACCCAGCGCGATTTCCTCGCGACGCGGAACGCGAGTTTTGGAAGGCCCGGCTATGATCTCCGGAAGGTCATGCAGGATCGCTTGCAGCGGTTAAATGCAATGGAGAGCTGAGGGCGGGTCTTCGCCTCTCCCCGCTTACGGGGAGGCCGGAATTCGCGCGAAGCGCGGATTCCGGGTGAGGGGGCTCTCCGCGCGTCCAGCTCTCACTGTCCCCGCGGAGACTCCCCCTCACCCCAACCCTCTCCCCGCAAGCGGGGCGAGGGAGCGTACTGCCCGCGCGGCGGTCGTGGTGCTCTCCCCCAAAAGGTCCATTCTTTTCAGCTTGAACCGCGCCCCGATCCCGGGAAAATACCCCTCAAACAACGCCGGTCCTTGATCCCTCTCATGCCGGGACGCTCGTCCTGTCGGTCAGGTCGGGGCCAGGCGAATAAAGGGAACGGGAGCGCGGGAATGAACGTCCAGGGGAAGAAGAGTCTCTATCACGAGATCCATGCGCGCTCGCTGGCCGATCCGCAGGGCTTTTGGGCCGAAGCGGCCACGGAGATCGACTGGATCGAGCCGCCGAAGACGATCTTCGATGCCTCGCAGGGCGTCTATGGCCGCTGGTTCACGGGCGGCGTCGTCAACACCTGCTACAACGCGCTCGACCGCCACGTCGAACGCGGCCGTGCCGACCAGGTTGCGCTGATCCACGATTCGCCGCTGGCCGGCTCGATCACCAAATTCACCTATGCCGAGCTGCTCACTGAAGTACAGGCGCTCGCCGCCATCATGCAGGATTTTGGCGTCGCCAAGGGCGACCGCGTCATCCTTTATATGCCGATGGTGCCGGAGGCCGTGGTCGCGGTGCTCGCCTGCGCGCGCATCGGCGCGGTGCACTCCGTGGTATTCGGCGGCTTTGCCGCAAAGGAGCTCGCCACCCGCATCGACGATGCGCAGCCGAAGCTCATTCTCTCCGCGAGCTGCGGCATCGAGCCGGGCCGCATCGTGCAGTACAAGCCGCTGCTCGACGAAGCCATCAGGCTTGCAGGCAGCAAGCCGAAGGCCTGCATCGTGCTGCAGCGTCCGCAGCTCACCTGCGACCTCACGCCAGGCCGCGATTACGATTGGGCGAGCCTGCGCCGCAAGGCGATGAACGACGGCAAGAAGGCGCCGTGTGTGCCGGTCGCTGCCACCGACCCGCTCTACATCCTCTACACCTCGGGCACCACAGGCATCCCGAAGGGCGTCGTACGCGACAATGGCGGGCATCTGGTTGCGGTGAAATGGTCGATGTTCAACCTCTACGGCGTCAAGCCGGGCGAGGTCTGGTGGTGCGGCTCCGACATCGGCTGGGTGGTCGGCCACAGCTACATCATCTACGGCCCGCTGCTGCATGGCGCGACCTCGATCATGTACGAGGGCAAGCCGGTCGGCACGCCCGATGCCGGCGCGTTCTGGCGCGTCATCTCCGAGCACGAGGCGGTGGCCTTCTTCACAGCGCCGACGGCGTTCCGCGCCATCCGGAAAGAGGATCCGGAAGGCAAGTTCATCCGGCAATATGATCTGTCCAAGTTCCGCACCCTGTTCCTCGCCGGCGAGCGCGCCGATCCGCCGACGGTGGAATGGGCAGAACAGCAGTTGAAGGTGCCAGTGATAGACCATTGGTGGCAGACCGAGACCGGCTGGTGCATCGCCGGCAATCCGGTCGGCCTCGGCATGCTGCCGGTGAAGCACGGCTCGCCGACCGTGCCGATGCCGGGCTACCAGGTCGACGTCGTGGACGAAGCTGCCAAGCCCGTCGGCCCCAACACCATGGGCTCGATCGTCATCAAGCTCCCGATGCCGCCGGGCTGCCTGCCGACGCTGTGGAATCAGGATGCGCGCTTTAGGGAAGCCTATCTGAGCGAATTCCCCGGCTATTACAAAACCTCGGACGCCGGCTACAAGGACGAGGACGGCTATGTCTTCGTCATGGGCCGCACCGACGACATCATCAACGTCGCCGGCCATCGCCTCTCTACAGGAGGCATGGAGGAGATTCTGGCCTCGCACCCAGATGTCGCCGAATGCGCCGTGCTCGGCGTCAAGGATGCGATCAAGGGCGAGGTGCCCTGCGGCTTCCTGGTGCTCAAGGCCGGCGTGAAGCGGGCTCCGAGCGAGATCGAGAAGGAGATCATCGCGCTGGTGCGCGACAAGCTCGGCCCCGTCGCCGCCTTCAAGCTCGCCATCACCGTAGGCCGCCTCCCCAAGACGCGCTCCGGAAAGATCCTGCGCGGGACCATCAAGAAGATCGCCGATGGCGAGGCCTGGACCATGCCGGCGACGATCGAGGATCCCAAGGTGCTGGACGAGATCGGGGAGGCGCTGAAGGGGCGGATGTGAGGGGTGCTCTCTCCGCCGTCATCGCTCGCCTTGTGCGCTGTTGCGCACTGGAGCGGGCGATCCAGTACTCCGTGGCCGTAATTGTGCGACCCATGACCGCCGCGGCGTACTGGACTCCCCGCTTTCGCGGGGAATGACGGCGAGTGTGGAACGGCGTCCAGGGACTTACAATCTCCTCATTCCGCGCTAAACAGGGCCGGCCAACAGGGGACCTCCCATGCCACTCGCCACCGCGCCGCGCCTGCTTGCAGCCGTGCTGCTCGCCATCGCTCTCTCCGCCTGCTCGGCGCGCTACCAGACGCCGGTGGCCATGGGCGGCGACGATGACGATGCGGTGTGCCAGAGCCGTGGCTACGCGCAGGGCACGCCCGAATACGTGGCCTGCCGCAAGGACCGCGACGTCCAGCGCAATGCAGCCACCGCCCGCGCCGACCGCCGCCAGCGCGATCTCGGCGAATACATGCTGAACCATCCCGAGCGGCCCTGACATCGGCTGCGGAATTATCCTGCGCAGCTTCGCGCGTTTCTCGTGACACATCTGCAACGCCGCGGCCAAATCGTGTCGCGTTCGTCCTGATTTGATCGGCGTCAAATCCTTCGCCATCCCCTTTCTGCTCTGACGCACATGTCGCGCAACGAAGCGCGCTATGGCTGAAGGGGAATGCAATGAACGGAACGATAAGAAACTTGGCGCGGCTTGCGATGTTTGGCGCGATGCTCGCGGGGACTTTTGCCTCAGCGCAGGCGGCCGATCTGCCTGTCTACAAGAAGGCGCCGCCGCCGGCCGAGAGCTTCAATCCCTGGATGGTGCGTCTGCGCGTGCTCGGCGTATTGCCTGACGCCGGCGGCTCGACCGTCAATGTCGCGGGCGTGCCCTCGCTGTCATCGCCGAATTCCGGGCTCTCGATCAGCGACCAGGTCGTGCCCGAGCTCGACATCAGCTATTTCTTCACCAAGAACATCGCGGCCGAGTTGATCCTCGGCGTAACCCGGCATTCGATCAGCGGCACCGGCTCGCTCGCGAATTTGCCGATCGGCAAGACCACGCTGCTGCCGCCGACGCTGACGCTGCAATATCACTTCGACAATTTCGGCGCGTTCAAGCCGTATGTCGGCGCCGGCGTGAACTACACGGTGTTCTTCAATAACTCCGCCGCCAATGCGCCGGCCGCCATCGCCGGCCCGCCCGCGATCGTCGCCACCACCACAGGCCTCCATGTCAGCAATGCCTGGGGCGGCGCCGTGCAGTTCGGCTTCGACTACATGCTCGACCGGCACTGGGGTCTCAACGTCGACGTCAAGAAGCTCTGGCTGCGGCCGGACTACAGCGCGACCGTCTCGGGTCTGCCCGTTACCGGCACCGCGCATATCGATCCGTGGCTCGTCGGCGGCGGCGTGACGTACAAGTTCTGAGGACGAGGCGGTAACCATATAAAACAAAACGCGGCGGGTTTTCCCGCCGCGTTTGCATTTGGTCGCGATTGGAAGACGAAGGATTATTCCTCCTCGTCCTGCTTCTTGCCGCCGAGGGTCTTGAGCTTGGCGAACACGGCGTCGACGTTGAGGTCGTCGCTGGACTTCTCCGCCGGCTCGTACTCCTCCTTGCGGGTGGTTTCGGATGCCGGCAGCAGGGTGGCGCCGCCATAGGCTGCGTCGATCGGCTTTTCCTTCGCGGCGCGCGCCACTTCGAAATCGAGCTCGATCTGCGAGCAGAGGCCGAGGGTGACTGGATCGATCGGGGTCAGTTGGGACGTGTTCCAGTGGGTGCGGTCACGCACGCTGGCGATGGTGCTCTTGGTGGTGCCGACCAGACGCATGATCTGGGCGTCCTTGAGCTCCGGATGGCTGCGCAGCAGCCAGAGGATGGCGCTCGGGCGCTCGTGGCGGCGCGAGACCGGGGTGTAGCGCGGACCCTTGCGCTTGGGCTGCGGCGGCAGCACCACCTTGCTCTCCTGGAGGCGGAGCCGGTAGTCCGGGTTCTTCTCGCCCTTCTCGATCTCCTCGCGGGTCAGCTGGCCGTTGGAGAGGGGATCCATGCCCTTGATGCCCTGGGCCGCGTCGCCGTCGGCGATCGCGCGCACCTCGAGGGGATGCATCTTGGTGAAATCGGCGACCTGATCGAAGGTCAGCGCGGTGTTGTCGAGCAGCCAAACGGCGGTCGCCTTGGGCATCAGAGGTGCGTTGCTCATGGCAAATCTCCTTTGTGCTTCGCCCACCCCTCTGGAGGCGAAACCGGTGGTCATCAGCGATGACAGGGAATTCGCCCTATATAAGCCCGGAGGGGGTAGCCACGCAATGGTTCTGCTATAGATAGTGCCTTGACAGCGCCCGAAAGGGGGCCCAATTCCCTCTCATGTCCCTGTAGGCCCGTACCTAAGCCCTATTCCATCCACCGACCGCGGTCCCGCCCATTTGGCGAGGTGATTCGGTCCCGAGATTGCTCAATGTCAGCCAAACCAGACCTCAAGATCGTGCTTTGTTCTCCCCGCGGCTTCTGCGCCGGGGTGGTCCGGGCGATCGACACCGTGGAACGGGCGCTCGATAAGTACGGCGCCCCCGTCTATGTTCGCCATGAGATTGTGCACAATAAATATGTCGTCGACGGGTTGAAGAAGAAGGGCGCCATCTTCGTCGAGGAGCTGGCCGAAATCCCCGAAAACACCACCGCACCGGTGGTTTTCTCGGCCCACGGCGTCCCCAAGTCGGTTCCCGCCGACGCCCAGTCCCGCAATTTGTTCTCGCTGGATGCGACCTGCCCGCTGGTGACCAAGGTCCACCGCGAGGCCGCGATCCACTTCAAGCGCGGCCGCGAGATCTTCCTGATCGGCCACTCCCACCATCCCGAAGTGGTCGGCACGCTCGGCCAACTTCCGGTCGGCGCGGTGACCCTGATCGAGACCGCCGAGGACGCCAAGACCATCAATCCGAAGGACCCGAACAATCTGGCCTTTGTGACCCAGACCACATTGTCGATCGACGACACCGCGGAGATCGTGGCGCTGCTCAAGGAGCGCTTCCCGAACATCAACGGTCCGCACAAGGAAGACATCTGCTACGCCACCACCAATCGCCAGCTCGCGGTGAAGAAGGTGGCGCCGGTGGTCGACGCGCTCATTGTTGTCGGTGCTCCCAATTCGTCGAACTCGCAGCGCCTGCGCGAGGTCGCCGAGCGCGAGGGTTGTGGGATCGCGGTGCTGGCGCAGCGCGCCACCGACATCGACTGGGACAAGTTCGGCAACATCAAGAGCCTCGGTATCACCGCGGGTGCGTCCGCGCCTGAAGTGATCGTCGAGGAGATCATGGACGCCTTCGCCGAGCGCTACACGCTGCATGTGGAGACGGTCTCGGCCGCGGAAGAGAACGAGTTCTTCCCGCTGCCCCGTCAGGTGCGCCCCGAAGCCGCCGCCGAGTAGACCTTTATGGCGGTTTACACCGACGTTGCCGCCGACGAGCTTGCGGATTTCCTCAATCAATACGATCTCGGCGAATTGCTCTCCTACAAGGGCATCGCCGAGGGCGTAGAAAACACCAACTTCCTGCTGCATACGAGCAAAGGTTCGTTCATCCTCACGCTCTATGAGAAGCGCGTGGCGAAGAACGATCTGCCGTTCTTCCTCGCGTTGATGACGCATCTGGCGGAGCACGGCGTGAGCTGCCCGCTGCCGGTGAGAGCGAAAGATGGTGAGGCGCTGCACGAGCTGTCGGACCGCCCTGCCGCGATCATCACCTTTCTCGAGGGCATCTGGCCGCGCAAGCCGAATGCGACGCATTGCGCCGGCGTCGGCGAGGGGCTGGCCAGGATGCATCTGGCCGGCGAGAACTTCGCGATCAAGCGCGCCAATGCGCTTTCAGTCGCGGGCTGGCGGCCGCTGTTCAATGCGGCGGCGGACCGCGCCGACGAGGTGCAGCCGGGCCTGCGCGCGTTTCTCGCCACCGAGCTCGATTATCTCTCGGGTGGTGTCTGGCCGAGCCATCTGCCGGAAGGCGTGATCCACGCCGATCTCTTCAACGACAACGTCTTCTTCCTCGGCGACAAGCTCTCGGGGATCATCGACTTCACCTTCGCCTGCAACGACATGCTGGCCTATGACGTCGCGATCTGCCTCAACGCCTGGTGTTTTGAGCCCGATCACTCCTTCAACGTCACCAAGGCGCGCGCTTTCCTCAACGCCTATGGCCGGGTGCGCAAGCTGACCGAAGCCGAGGAGGCCGCGCTGCCGCTGCTCGCGCGCGGTGCTGCGATCCGCTTCCTGCTGACGCGGCTGGTGGACTGGCTCAACGTGCCGCCCGGCGCGCTGGTGAAGCCGAAAGATCCCTTGGAATATGTCCGCAAGTTGCGCTTCCACCAGAGCGTCTCCAGCGTGCGCGATTACGGGCTGATGCCGTCAGGACTGGTTGCGTGAGCGAGCTTCCCAATGTCACGATCTATACCGACGGCGCCTGCTCGGGGAATCCCGGGCCTGGCGGCTGGGGTGCGATCCTGAAGTTCGGCGACAAGGAAAAAGAGCTGAACGGCGGCGAGCGCCACACCACCAACAACCAGATGGAATTGATGGCGGCGATCTCCGCGCTCGAAGCGCTGAAGAAGCCGTGCACCGTCGATCTCTACACCGACAGCCAATATGTCCGGCAGGGCATCACCGGCTGGATCCACGGCTGGAAGCGCAACGGCTGGCGCACCGCCGACAAGAAGCCGGTGAAGAATGTCGAGCTTTGGCAGCGCCTCGACGCGGCGCTGAAGGCGCATGAGGTCCGTTGGCACTGGGTCAAGGGCCACGCCGGGCATCCCGAGAACGAGCGGGCGGATCAGCTTGCGCGCGAGGGGATCGTGAAGGCAAGGATGCAGCAGCGGGTGGCGGAGTAGGGCGCCGTTCGCGCTCCACCCCCAACTGTCATCGCCCGCGAAGGCGGGCGATCCAGTATTCCAGAGGCAGTTGTGCTTGAGCCGAGACGTCTCGGCGTACTGGATTCCCCTTCGGTTCACGATGCAAGTGCAACACCTGTTAAGGTGTTGTTGCGATGGGACGACGTTATGGCCAGCTCAGCCTTGAGGAGCGCGTTGAGATATACCGCCTGCATGCAGGCGGTATATCTCAAAACTAGATTGCGGCAGCCCTGGGCAGGTCCGCCTTCCACGATCAGTCGGGAACTTGAGCGCAATTCTAGGCCGACGAAGGCTTGGGCCGGCGGCTACGAGCCGGTCCGAGCCCAGCAATTAGCCGAGCGACGGAGGCGATGGGATTGTCGCTTCAAGCTAGCGCGCCAGCCAGTCCTGCGAAGACGCGTCCGCAAAAGCCTTGCGATGGGACATTCGCCGGAGCAGATCGCCGGCCGGCTGGCGCTGAAGCATGGTCGCGTCATCATCAGCCATGAGTCAATCTATCGTTTCATCTATCATCGCACGGCCCAGAAGGACTACTGGTATCGTCTGCTGCCACGTCACAAGAAAATGCGAGGGCGCCGGCGGCGGGGCGGCAGCTCCGCAAGCCTCATCAAACAGCGGCGCTCGATTACCGAACGGCCCATCGAGGTCGACAGCCGCCAGACGGCGGGCCATTGGGAGGCGGACTTTATGATGTTCTCCCGATCCGGCCAGGGCTAATGGTTCTCCACGAACGACAAAGCCGCTTCAGCCTGGTTCACCGCCCCCTCGATCGAAAGGCTCTTCCCACTGCCCGAGCCATCGCCCGCCAGATCGGCAAACTGCCTCCGGCGATGCGCCAAACCATCAGCTTCGACAATGAGAACGAGTTCGCTGAGCACCATCGGCTTCACACGACCCTCGGTGTCCAGACCTTCTTCTGCGATCCGCACAGCCCCTGGCAAAAAGGCGGCGTGGAAAACTCGATCGGCCGCTTGCGACGCTGGCTGCCCCGCAAGACGGATCTCAATCTCCTTACAGCGGCCGATCTTAGACGGCATGTTCAGCGCCTCAACGACACCCCGCGCAAATGCCTGGACTTCAAGACACCCGCCGAGGCATTCTCCGAACTCAGATCAACCGTTGCACTTCAACCGTGAATCCATCCCCCGCTCTCGCGGGGCATGACAGTGTCATTTGTGGCTAAGAGCGATGCCTAAGCTCAGAGCTGCCCCAGCAGCGTATCGCCGCCGGACACCTCGACCTTGCCGGGCATCGCTTCGAGGTTCAGCTTCTTGACCACGCCATCCTCGACCAGCATCGAATAGCGCTTGGAGCGGATGCCGAGGCCGTTGGCGGAGGCGTCGAGCTCCATGCCGATCGCCTTGGTGAAGTCGGCATTGCCGTCGGCGAGGAAGACCGCTTCGTCGCGCTGGTCGGTGTCGCGCTTCCAGGCGTTCATGACGAAGGCGTCGTTGACGGAGATGATGGCGATGGTATCGACGCCCTTGTCCTTGATGGCGTAGGCGTTGAGGAAGATGCTCGGCAGATGCATCTTGTGGCAGGTGCCGGTGTAGGCGCCGGGCACGGCGAACAGCGCCACCTTCTTGCCCTTGAAGATATCGTCGGTGGTCTTCACCTGCGGGCCTTCCGCCGTCATCACGCGGAATTTCGCCTCGGGCAGCTTCTCGCCAGTCTGGATCGCCATCGTCAGTCTCCCTGAAAATCGGTCCCGCTTTTTAGACCGTGTGACGGGACTGCACAATATTGCCGGCGAAGGAAGCGGCGGTGGCGACACCCCTTCACCGTGTTGTCATCAGCCCGCAAAACCACCGCCGTCGAGGAAGGCTTGCTCCTCCTCGGTGGTGTCGCGGCCGAGCAGGCGGTTGCGGTGGGGAAAGCGGCCGAACCGCTGGATGATGTCGGCGTGCACCCGGGCGTATTTCTGGTTTTCGGTGTTATCGGTGTTTTCAAACAGCGTGACGCAATGCAGCTGGTCGGGCAGGTGCTCGGAATGCATGAAGGGCATGTAGAGGAATTCGAGCAGGGCGGGATCGATCCTGCGATCCGTGCCTGTTTCGATGGCACGGCGGGCGACGTCGCGCGCCTGCGGGTCGCTGGCAAAGGCCTGTGATGTGCCGCGAAACATGTTGCGTGGAAACTGGTCGAGCACGATGACCAGCGCCAGTGCACCGTCGTCGCTCGCCTCCCAGGACGCCAGCTCGCCGCCGGCCGCCTTCTGCCATAGCGGGAGAAAGCGGCGGCGGACCTCCGCGTCGAACGCGTCGCTGCGCTTGTACCAGCGCTCGTGGCCGGCCTCGCGCCAGAAGGCGAGAACGGCGGCCGGCGTCACGTCGTCGATGTCAGTCATGAGCCGAAGAGGCGGCCTTACGCCGCCTGAGCCTTCTTCTCGTCGCGCAACTCGCGGCGCAGGATCTTGCCGACATTGGTCTTGGGCAGGTCGGAGCGGAATTCTATCTGCTTGGGCACCTTGTAGCCGGTGAGCTGCTCGCGGCAGAACTTGATGACGTCCTCCGCCGTGAGGTTCGGGTCCTTCTTCACCACGAAGGCCTTCACCGCTTCGCCCGACCCGCTGTCGGGAACGCCGATCACGGCGCATTCGAGCACGCCCGGATGGCTCGCGATCACTTCCTCGATCTCGTTCGGATAAACGTTGAAGCCGGAGACCAGGATCATGTCCTTCTTGCGATCGACGATCTTGGTGTAGCCCTTCTCGTCCATTACGCCGATGTCGCCGGTGCGGAAATAGCCGTCGGCGGTCATCACCTTGGCGGTCTCTTCCGGCCTGTTCCAGTAACCCGACATCACCTGCGGACCCTTGGCGCAGATCTCGCCGGCCTGGCCGAGCGGCAGCTCATTGCCATCGTCGTCGCGGATCGAGATCCAGGTCGAGGGCACGGGAATGCCGATCGATCCGGAGAATTCGGTCGTGGTCGCCGGATTGCAGGTCAGCGTCGGCGAGGTCTCGGACAGACCGTAGCCTTCGGCGATGAAGCAGCCGGTCACGGCCTTCCATTGCTCGGCCACCGGGCGCTGCACGGCCATGCCGCCGCCGTTCGAGATCTTCAGCTTGGAGAAGTCGAGCTTCTTGAAGTCGGGATGGTGCATCAACCCGTTGTAGAGCGTGTTGACGGCCGGGAAGCTGTTGACCTGGTACTTGGCCAGCTCCTTGATGAAGCCGGGGATGTCGCGCGGGTTGGGGATCAGCAGGTTGCAGCCGCCGGCGCGCACTGCGAGCAGATAGCAGGCCGTCAGCGCGAAGATGTGATAGAGCGGCAGCGCGCAGACGATCATGAGCTGCTCGACATGCGGCGGCGCATTGAGCGCCGGCTGCAGCCAGGCATCGTTCTGCAACACGTTGGCAACGATGTTGCGGTGGAGCAGGGTCGCTCCCTTGGAGACGCCGGTGGTGCCGCCGGTATATTGCAGGAAGGCGACGTCGCCCGGCGAGAGCTTCGGCTTGTTGAACGTCATGCCGCGACCGGCCGACAGCGCGTCGTTGAACGACACCGAGCCCGGCAGCGACCAGGCCGGCACCATCTTCTTGACGCGGCGAACGACGAGATTGACGATCACGCCCTTGAAGCCGAGCAGGTCGCCCATGCTGGCGACGATGACGTGCTTCACCGGCGTCTTCGCGATCACCTGCTGGACGGTGTGCGCGAAATTCTCCAGCACGATGATGGCTTCGGCGCCGGAATCCTTGAGCTGATGCTCGAGCTCGCGCGGAGTGTAGAGCGGGTTGACGTTGACGACCGCAAAGCCGGCGCGCAGCACCGCGGCGGTGGCGATCGGGTATTGCAGCACGTTCGGCATCATGATCGCGACGCGCGCGCCGCGCTGGAGGCCGCGGCCCTGCAGGTAGGCGCCGAGCGCGACGGACATCTGGTCGAGGTCGCGATAGCTGATCGACTTGTCCATGCAGATGAACGCCTTGCGGTCAGCGAACTTGGTGAAGCTCTCCTCCAGCAGGTCGACCAGCGATGCGTATTGCGTCGGCTCGATATCAGCGGGCACGCCGGGCGGATATTGCTTGAGCCAGATGCGCTCCATGGAAACTCCCCTCATTTTGCCTGAGCCCGTTGTGTCTCGGGCTTGCCTCATTGCCGGCAGTATCGAGCCTGCCGGAACGGGTGGCAAGCCGTGGAGGCTTAGGACAAAGGTCCGGGAGTGGCTACTGGAATCGGCGCAAACCGCGCTGCCGCAACTGCGAAGCGCGGGCGGATGTTTAATTCCGAGGCGGCATTAACTGTTGTTGGCCGGCTTGGCGGGAGCAGGCTTGGTCGCGGCCTTGGGCTTGGCGGGCTTCGCCGCCTGATCCGTGCTTGCCGCAGGTTTCTCAGCAGGTTTCGCCGCAGCATCGGGCTTGGCCGCGGCATGCTTGGCCCCGGCCGGCTTGGCTGCGGTCTTGGTGTCCGTCTTGGCGTCCGTCTTTGCCTGAGGCTTGGCCTCCGGCTTCGCCGCGGCGGTCTTGCTGTCCTTGGCCGCGTCTTTCGGCTTGTCGGCGGCGTCAGGTTTCTTGGCGACACGCGACTTCTTGCCACGCGCTTTCGGCGTGGCTTGCTGGTCGGCATCGGCCGCGACCGCCGCGATCAGGGCAGTGCCGGTGCGGGTCGGGCCGGTATAGACCAGCACGGGCTCGGCCGCCGCGGGCGCCGAGGCCATCAGATCGGCGGCCCTCATCAAAGGCGGCTGCAGCCCGGCGGTGAAGAAGGTGACCTGGGCTTCGCCGCCGGTGGCGGAGGCCGATCCTGACGTGCCGCCATTGGTGGCGATCAGCGCATCGTCGTCGTCGCTGGCCGGCCGCTTGCGATGGCCACCGCACATGTCCTCACGCAGATTCGGCGGCGAGGCGTCGACCGGCACCAGCTTGTCGACGGTGCCGAGCGAGGGGCGGAGCCAGGTGAGATTGTCCTGGCTGAAGCCGCGCTCGAGCAGCTGCGCCGCCTTCACCGCGCGCGCGGTGCCGGAATTGGCGCCGAGCACGACCGCGATCAGCCGGCGGCCGTTGCGCGTGGCGGAGGCCACGAGATTGTAGCCGGAGGCGCAGATGAAGCCGGTCTTGAAACCGTCGGCGCCGGGATAGCGGCCGATCAGCTTGTTGAAATTGCCGGTGACGCGCTTGCCGAAGCGGATCGCCGGGATGTGCACGAAGTATTCGTATTCGGGCAGGTCGCGCAGGAACGAGCGCGCGAGAATGCCGAGGTCGCGCGCCGACGTGATCTGGCCGTCGGCGGGCAGGCCGTTCGGATTGACGTAGCTCGTCTGCGTCATGCCGAGCCGCTGCGCGGTGTCGTTCATCATCGCGGAGAAGCCGTCGATCGAGCCGCCGACGCCTTCGGCGAGCACCACGGCCATGTCGTTCGCCGACTTGACCATCATCATCTTCAGCGCGTTGTCGACGGTGAGCTGCGTTCCCGGACGGAACCCCATTTTCGACGGCGATTGCGAGGCGGCGGTCGGCGACACCGTGAGCAGCGTGTCGAGTGTGAGCCTGCCGTCCTTCACCGCCTTCAGCGTCACATAGGCAGTCATGATCTTGGTGACGGAGGCGGGGTACCACGGGATCGTCGCGTTCTCCGCCTGCAACACCTTGCCGCTGTCGGCTTCGATCAGCAGCAGCGCTTCGGCACTCGCTGCGCGCGGCGCGAACAGAGCGGCGCATGCGATGGTCGCAGCGAACAGGTTGAACAGCGATTTGCGAAGCAGCGGGCGAATGGCGTGCACTATCCGATTCCGGTCCTTGGAGACCCGCCGATTCCGGTCGGCTCTCGTGATCTGAAGTTCGGTTCTTGAAATCCAGCGCCGCCGCTTGCGGCGTCGCAAACCTATACCGGCTCGTGCGTCGAGAATAGGGGCTTCGGCGGGGTATTCCGCAATGAAATAGGCCGAATTTCGACGGTCCTACGGGGACTTGCTAGGGCGATTTGGCCGCTGTCGCGGTAGCCTCGGCGGCCGTCACACTGGCCCGTGTGCTCTCCTGAACCATGAACTGGGCCCTGGCGAGCTCGGCAAAATGGCCGCCTTTGGCCACGAGTTCATCGAAAGTTCCGCTTTCGATCACGCGGCCATTCTCGAACACCAGGATCCGCGTCGCATTGCGGATGGTGGAGAGGCGGTGGGCGATCACGAAGGTGGTCCGGCCCTTCATCACTTCGTCGAGAGCGGCGTTCACCTTGGCCTCGGTGACCGCGTCGAGCGCGCTGGTGGCCTCGTCCAGGATCAGGAGCGGCGGGTCCTTCAGCAGCGCGCGGGCGATCGACAGGCGCTGGCGCTCGCCGCCGGAGAGCATGCGGCCGCGCTCGCCGGCATTGGTCGTAAAGCCGCCGCTGCGCTCGATGAAGTCGAGCGCCTGCGCGCGCTCGGCGGCCTTGCGCATCTCGGCCTCGGTCGCGTCAGGCTTGCCGACGCGCAGATTGTCCTCGATCGAGCGGTTGAACAGCAGCGCTTCCTGGAACACGACGCCGATGTTTCGCCGCAGCGAGGTCAGCGTCACGCCGCGCACGTCCATGCCGTCGATCTTGATGATGCCGGATTGCGGATCGAAGGCGCGATGCAATAGCGCGATCGCAGTCGACTTGCCGGCGCCGGTCGGGCCGACCAGCGCGATGGTCTGGCCGGGCAGCGCGGTGAAGGTGAGGTCCTCGATCGCCGGCCGCTTGCCGTCGTAGGAGAAGGTGACGTCGTTGAACTCGACGAGGCCGGACAGCCTGCCGGCATCGATCGCGTCGGGCCGGTCGTGCACCGCGGGCACGGCGTCGAGCACGTTGAAGAACTCGCGCAGGCGCGGCGCTTCCATGAACACGTTGTTGATGAAGCTCACGACCTGCTCGAGCTTCTGAATCAGCATCGTCGCAAAACTTACGAACATCACGATCTCGCCGACCGAAGTCAGCCCCTGGTCGTGCAGGGCGATGCCGAGCGTGAAGATCGCGAGCACCGTGATGGTGGTGGATGCGCGCGTGATGACCGTGACGAGCGCCCACCAGGACAGCACCGGCATCTGCGCCGCCAGCAGGTCGTCGGCGACGGAGCGCAGTCCCTTCACCTCGGATTCGACGCGGACAAAGCTCTGCACCAGCGCGACGTTGCCGAGTGCGTCCGAGGCGCGTGCGGAGAGTTCGCTGTAGTGCTCCTCGACCGCCATCTGCATGCCGAAGGTCTTACGCACCACGAAGGTCGTCAGCGCGGTGAAGACGACGCAGAGCACGAACAGCAGGATCGCCAGGCGCCAGTTCAGATAGAGCGACAGCGGCAGCAGCACCACGACCGAGAGGATCGCGGCAAAATGCTCGCGGAAGAAACCGAGCCAGAGCCGCCACAGCGCATCGGTGCCGTTGAGCATCACCTTCATCAGCCGGCCCGAATGGGTGCCGGAGTGGAAGGTCAGCGGCAATTGCAGGATGTGCTCGAAATAATCCGTCAGCACCGCCTGGCGCTGGCGGTGAGAGAGCCGGTCGGCCTGCAGGGCCACGAGCGCGCTGCAGCCGATAGTGAACAGGCCGAACGCCACCCAGGCGCCCAGGAACGGCCATGCCGAAGTCGAGCCGGCGACCGCCTTGCCGGAGAGCACGTCGACGATCCGGCCGAACAGCACGGGTTCCGCGAATTGCGAGGCCGCCAGCAGCAGATTGGCGACCGCGAGCAGCCAGCCAAGCCGTGCCTCCTTGCCGAGCAGCTCGAGAACGCGGGTGTAGAGGCGGAAGATGGACATGCGGGCGAAGAACTCGGGCTCGGAGAGGAGGGATGAGCCATATTCTAAGCAGGGTTTGGCCGCCAGATACAGCGGAAGCTATCGGTTTTGCTCAGTTGATCAGCCGGCTTTCGACCGGCGGCAGGAACTGGCTGTCGAAAATGTCGGCGGCCACCGGCCGCTTTCGGAACTTGAAATCCTGCGCGATCTGCTCGATCGAGCGGTCGAGGCGTGCCGGGTCGATGCTGCCGAGGCCGTTGCGTTTGACCTCGTCGGTCAGGATGTTGTCGACGAGCACAGTGCGCAGGCGCTCGAATTCGAGATCGCGGTCGCCGTCGTCGATACGGCTCGCGGTCTCGGCCGCCGCGCGCGCCGGCTCCTTGACCGTCGCGTTGATGCCGGTGACCAATGCTCGGATAAAGCCTTTCACCGCGTCGGGCTTCACTGCGGCGAAGGCGGGGTTGACCACCACCGCAAAGCCATAGGCCTCGCAGCCATAGTCGGCGTAGCGGAGCACGACGAGATCGGCGCCGGGCACACCGCGGTCGCGCAAATTCACCGCGGAGAGATAGCTGAAGCCGGCGACCGCATCGACCTGTCCTGCGGAAAGGATCGGTTCGCGCACCGCCGCGCTGATCTGGTGGAATTTCACCCGCGAGACATTGATGCCGTTCTGCTGCGCCAGCGCCGGCCACAGCCGCATCGAAAGATCGCCGTCGGCGACGCCGACGGTCTTGCCGTCGAGATCGGGCAGCAGATGGATGCCGCGGCTCCTGCGCGCGATGATCGCATAGGGCGCGCGGTTGAACAGGACGAACACGGCCTTGATGGGCGCCGCGTCGTCCTTGTCGCGATAGCGGATCAGCTCGTTGATGTCGACGAGTGCGAGCTCGCTGTCGCCCTTGGCGACGCGCGCCAGCGCCTCCGGCGATCCGGCCGCATTGTTGAAGGTGACGTTGAGGCGCTCGGTGCCGAAGCTGCCATCCTTTGCGGCCAGAAAGAACGGCGCCATGCTCGCGTCGACCGGACGATCGAACGTGAAGTGGATTGCGGTGGAAGGCGCGGCTGTCTCGGCCGCGATGGCGTCGCGTGCCGTCAACGCGGCAAGCGACATTGCAGCGGCCAGCAGGCCGCGAAGGACGGTTGTCTTGAATCCTGACATCAGTGGCGCCGGTCCCGCATTGTTGTGGTTTCGTGACGCTCGCAGCGCCGGCCGATCAGGAGCGTGCGCGCGCCAACATGAACGGCGGATGAGCGGCGGTTGCGTCATGATCACGCAACCCCGTTCAGCTTGTGTTGGGGTTGGGGAACCCAACATGGGATGCGGGTGTTTGAGAGACATGAGCCTGTCGTCAGGCACCACATTCGAGGTCCCAAGGAGGGTCCAGGACATGTTCGACAGATTTTCCAAATTTGCGGGCCGTAAGGCCGTCCTTGCCACAGCCGCCGTGGTGGCGCTGACCGCAGTCGCCCCGACTGCCTCTTACGCGGGCGGCCGCCACTGGCATGGTGGTGGCGGCGCAGCGGCTGCCGCGGCCTTTGCCGGTATCATCGGCACCGGCCTTGCGATCGCAGCGACCCGCGACGCCTACGCTTATGACTACGGTCCTGGGCCGGGTTACGGCTATTATGGCGGCCCGGCCTATTACAGCGGCCCTGCCTACGGTCCGTATTACGGCCCGGGCCCGAACTACCAGTATCAGCGCTATGGCGGCACGGCCCCGTCAGAGCTCTGCGGCCAGGGCTACTTCCAGAACTGCTACTAGCCTTGAGTAGCAAGTCCTGGGCTAGCAAGTCTGGGCTAGCAAGTCTTGACCATAACCGACCGTCGCGCTTGCCGCGGCGGCCGGTTTTTTGCTTTTGCCGTCGAACGTTAACACGCTCGCCATTGGTTTAGAGTAGTTTTCAGGACATGAGTGATTCGCTTGAGCGGCTATATCTGGCTGTGCTCGCGGCCAGAGACCTTGATCCGGCAACATCGCGCACCGCGCGCCTGTTTCAGCGCGGCCCCTCCAAAATGGCGAAGAAGCTGGCCGAAGAGGCTATCGAAGTCGTGATCGATGCGGTCAACGGCGACAGCGAAGCCGTGGTTCGGGAAAGCGCCGATCTGCTCTACAATCTCACCGTGCTCTGGGCCTCGGCCGGCGTGCGGCCCGAGGACGTCTGGCGCGAGATGTCGCGGCGGGAAGACATGCTCGGCATCGCCGAGAAGCTGCCGAAGTCGCCGATGAAGCTGCCCAAAGTCGCATCACCGCGCATATCTACGCGGCGGCCAATTGTCGCGCTGGAAGGCCGCGGGACGCGAAAGCGCCACTAGATCGTCACAAAACTCACGATGGACAAATCCGTCCCATGGTGCTTCATCGCGGCGCCATGCTGAAACGTATCTACGACTGGTGCATCGACGCCGCCCACAAGCCCTACGCGCTCTGGATCATGGGCGCCGTGTCTTTTGCCGAAAGTTCCTTCTTTCCGGTCCCGCCGGACGTGATGCTGATCCCGATGTCGCTCGCGCGCCCGCAGCGCGCCTGGGTCTACGCGGCGGTCTGCACCGTTACCTCGGTGGTCGGCGGTCTGCTTGGCTACGCCATCGGTGCGCTGCTGTTCGACTCGGTCGGTCACTGGCTGATCCAGGTCTATGGCCTCGGCGACAAGGTCGATGCCTTCCGCGCCTCCTATGCCGAATGGGGCGCGGTGATCATCCTGCTCAAGGGACTGACGCCGATCCCCTACAAGCTCGTCACCATCACCTCGGGCTTTGCCGGCTATAATCTTCTCCTGTTCGTGCTCTGCTCGATCGTTGCCCGCGGCGGACGCTTCTTTATCGTAGCGATCCTGCTCAACCGCTATGGCGACTGGATCCGGCACAAGCTCGAGGAGCATCTCGGCCTGTGGGTCGCGCTCGGCGCCATCGTGCTGGTGCTCGGCTTCGTGGTGGCGATCAAGCTGATCTAGAGCATGATCCGGAAAAGTGTGAAGCGGTTTTCCGAAAAGATCATGCTCACTTCATAACACGCGCTTTTACGCCGCGCCGGGTTCGGCTACGGTTGTGGTCATGATGGTTCGATCCGGCAATCCGGTCCTGCGACTGGGGACGCTGATAGTTGTGGCGCTTTCGCTCCTGCTCGCTGCCGGCGGGATCGGCTGGCCGCAATCCGCTCCCACGCTCGGCTTGCAGGAGCAGGGGCCGCAGGCTGCGCCGCCGCCCTCGACGCCAGCGCCTTCAGGGTCGGCCCGCGAGGAAAATCCCGGGCTGATCAACGAAATGGGCAAGCTGTTCGACAAGCTGCCCTCGATCCTGCCGCCGATCAAAAGCCCCAGCGAGACCATGAACGATCTGTCGCGGCTGGCGAAGCCGTCGACCATGGTCTCGGGGCGCGTCGTGTGCCCGGTCTCGTCGAATGGCGCGCCGGACTGCAAGCTCGCCGCCGACCAGCTCTGCCAGAGCAAGGGCTACAGGGAAGGCAAGGGCCTCAATGCCGACTCCGCCGAGAAATGCTCGGCCAAGGTTCTCATTCCGGGCAGGCAACGCAAACCGGATGACTGCCGCACCGATACCTTCGTCACCAGCGCGCTGTGCCAGAACTAAAGGACGTCGCGCGAGCATAGGAGCGCCCATGAGCCGCACGGAGCAGGACTTCCTCGGACAGCGTGAGATCGCCGACGACATCTATTACGGCGTCCAGACCATCCGCGGGAAGGAGAACTTCCACATCACCGGCATTCCGATGAACCAGGAGCCTTACTTTGTGAAGGCACTTGGCTACGTGAAGAAGGCCGCGGCCATGGCCAACCGCGACCTCGGCGTGATCGACGCCAAGGTAGCCGACGCGATCATCCTCGGCTGCGACCGCGTCATCGCCGGCGACATGATGGATCAGTTCGTCACCGACTTCATCCAGGGCGGCGCCGGCACCTCGACCAACATGAACGCCAATGAGGTGATCGCCAATCTCGCGCTGGAATCGCTCGGCTTCAGCAAGGGCGACTACCAGCACGTCAGTCCCAACGATCACGTCAATTACGGCCAGTCCACCAACGACACCTATCCGACCGCGTTTCGGCTGGCACTGATCCTGCGCCTCGAGAGCTACATGACGGCGCTGCGCCAGCTCCAGGAGGCCTTCTTCGCCAAGGGCCGCGAGTTCGACCGCGTGCTGAAGATGGGCCGGACGCATCTGCAGGACGCGGTGCCGATGTCGCTCGGCGCCGAATTCCGCGGATGGGGCACCACGATCGGTGAGGAGGTCGACCGCATCTCGGAGGCGCGTGCGCTGCTGCGCGAGATCAATCTCGGCGCCACTGCGATCGGCACGTCGGTCACGGCGGCGGTCGGCTATCCCAAGTTGGCTGTCAGGCACCTGAGCGCGCTGACTGGCGTCGATTTCATTCTCGCCGGCGACCTCGTCGAGGCGACCTCGGACACCGGCGCCTATGTGCAGCTCTCCGGCGTCTTGAAGCGCACCGCGAGCAAGCTGACGAAGATCTGCAACGACATCCGCCTGCTCGCCTCGGGCCCGCGCGCCGGCTTCAACGAGATCAACTTGCCGCAATTGCAGCCGGGCTCCTCGATCATGCCGGGCAAGGTCAATCCTGTGATCCCCGAGGTCGTCAACCAGACCAGCTTCCTCGTCATCGGCCTCGACACCACGGTGACACTCGCGGCATCCGCCGGCCAGCTCCAGCTCAATGTGATGGAGCCGGTGATCTCGTTCGCGCTGTTCTTCTCGATCCGCACCATGGAGCGCGCGGTCAACAGCCTGCGTGAGAATTGCGTTGTCGGCATCACCGCCAACGAGGACCACACCCGCAACATGGTGCTGAACTCGCTCGGCATCGTCACCGTGCTGAAGCCGCTGCTCGGCTACAAGCAATGCGCCGAGATCGCGCGCGAGGGCTACAAGAGCGGCAAGTCGCTGCACCAGATCGTGGTGGTCGAGCGCAAGCTGCTGACGCAGGAGAAATGGGACGAGATGTTCTCGTTCGAGCGGCTGATCAATCCGGATTTGATCGGGTAGGCGGTCGTTCGCAGCTCTCGCCCGGTCATTGCGAGGAGCCCTTGCGACGAGGCAATCCAGCATCCCTCCACGGAGACAGTCTGGATTGTTTCGCTTCGCTCGCAATGACGGAGGTGCGTCCGGAATTCCGCGCGTTGGAATTGCGGTAACGGCATCCGCCACGGCGTCAAAACGCAATACTTGACAGTGGAAAGATTGCCTTGTTGGTATGGCTCCCAACTTCAGTTTGACCGCCCAGAGAGGATCGTTCCGCAATGTCCATGCCTGCCTTGTTCAAAGGGCGCCTGTCGATCCCCGTGATCGGTTCGCCGCTCTTCATCATCTCGGTGCCCGATCTCGTGATCGCGCAGTGCAAGGCCGGTGTGGTCGGCTCGTTCCCGTCGCTGAACGCACGGCCGCCGGAACTGCTCGACGAATGGCTGGCGCGGATCACTGAAGAGCTCGCGGCCTATGACCGCGCCCATCCCGACAAGCCGTCGGCGCCGTTCGCGGTCAACCAGATCGTGCACAAGTCGAACAACCGGCTCGATCACGACATGCAGCTCTGCGCCAAGTACAAGGTGCCGATGATCATCTCCTCGCTCGGCGCGCGCGAGGAGCTGAACCAGGCGGTGCACGGCTGGGGCGGCATCGTCTTCCACGACGTCATCAACCAGAAATTCGCCCGCAAGGCGATCGAGAAGGGAGCCGATGGCCTGATCCTGGTCGCAGCCGGCGCCGGCGGCCATGCCGGCACGATCTCGCCGCTCGCCTTCGTTGCCGAAACGCGCAAATGGTTTGACGGCCCGATCGCGCTGTCGGGCGCCATCGGCAACGGCAAGGCGATCCGCGCCGCGCGTATCCTCGGCGCCGACTTCGCCTATATCGGCTCGGCCTTCATCGCCACCAAGGAAGCCAACGCGGTCGAGAAGTACAAGGAGATGATCGCGGGCTCGACGGCCGACGACATCGTCTATTCCAACCTCTTCACCGGCGTGCACGGCAACTACCTGAAGCCTTCGATCCTCGCTGCCGGCATGGATCCGGAAAACCTGCCGACCTCCGATCCCTCCAAGATGAATTTCGGCACCGACGCTTCCGGCGAGCGCGCCAAGCCGAAGGCCTGGAAAGAGATCTGGGGCTCCGGTCAGGGCATCGGCAGCATCGAAGGCGTCGTCCCCGCCGCCGAGCTGATCGCGCGCTTCAAGAAGGAATATGACGAGGCGATCGATCCGCCGTTGTGATCGCAATGACCGCCATCTACCGCGTCGACGGCAACAGCGTCATCACCAGTCCCGATGCCGCCGGTCCTTGGGACCGGCGCATGCAGCACGGCTCGGCGCCGTCGGCGTTGGTGACGTGGGCGGCGGAGCGCATTCCGACGTCCGTGCCGATGAACATCGCGCGCGTCACCATCGACCTGATGCGCCCCGTGCCGGTGGCGCCACTCGCGATTGAAAGCCGGGTTTTGCGCGAGGGCCGCAAGATCCAGCTCTGCGAGGTCAAGCTGCTCGCCGACGGCGTACAGGTCGTCGGTGCCACCGTGCTCAAGATCAAGCAGCAGGCACAGCCCTTGCCCGATGACGTCAGGGAGCTGCCGGTCACGTTGCCGTCGCCCGAGGACTCGCTAGTCGAGGACGGCCACGGCGCGACCAGTCCGTTCGCGGGTATGGTCTCGATGCGCGCGGCACGCGGCCGCTTCGGCCGGGCCGGTGCCGGCGCGATCTGGTTTCGCCTCGACCATCCGCTGGTCGAAGGCGAGGCGGTCTCGCAGGCGATGCGCGCCGTGGTCGCCGCCGATTTCTCCAACGGCACCGCCTCGACGCTCGACTTCCGCATCTGGACCTACATCAACGCCGACCTCACGGTGAGCCTTGCACGCCCGCCGGTCGGTGATTGGATTTTGCTCGATGGCGAATCCTGGATCGGCCCGGATGGTGCCGGCCTCGCGATGTCGCGGCTGGCGGACAGGCAGGGCTATTTCGGCCGCGCGGTGCAGAGCCTGGTGATCGAGAAGCGGTGAGCGTGACGGCAAACGCCGTGATCGCGCCTTGGGCGATTGAACGGCAGGCTTCCGCCGCCGCGGAAGGGATGCTTGGCCGTGTTCGACGTGGCATCCTGCCAGTTCAAATTCCGTAGAAGATCTTGATCTCCCACAGCACCACGACGATAGCCGTGATCAACGTGATCGCGGCGACTGCACTTTCCAGGGAAGCGACTCTCATTTCTTACTCCGCTTCCCAGCCCCGTCAGCGGTCTAGTTGATTCCCTGATTCGCCCGCAATCGGTCGGGCGCCGTGGACGCGCACTCCGTTGGGCGTTGTGGTGCCGGGGCCACAATGACACCGTACAATCCCGGGGTTTTACCCCACCATCCGGTCCCGACCGCTCCAGAAGCCAGCGCGCAATACCTTCTTGTCGACCTTGCCGACGCCGGTCATCGGCAATTGCTTGACGAACTGGATCTGCTTGGGCGCATGGGCCGAGCCCTTTCGCGACCGCACCATATTGATCAGTTCGTCCGGATCGGGCTTTGCGCCCTCGCGCGGCACGACGACGGCGGTGACGGCCTCGCCCCATTTTTCGTCGGGAACGCCGACGACCGCGACCATCGCGACATCGGCGTGTTGTGACAGCACGTCTTCGACCTCGCGCGGAAAAATGTTGAAGCCGCCGGTGACAATCATGTCCTTCTTGCGGTCGAGGATGAACATGTAGCCGCGCTCGTCCTTTCGCGCGATGTCGCCGGTGTGGACCCAGCCGTTCTTCAGCGTCTCGGAGGTGATGTCGGGCCGTTTCCAGTATTCCGCCATCACGTGCGGCGCGCGCACGCAGATCTCGCCGGCGTCGCCCGTCTTCACCTCCTGGTCGTTGTCGTCGAGGATCTTGACCTCGCAGGCCGCGATCGGGAAGCCGCAGGACAGGAACAGCTCCGGCGTCTTGGGATCGTGATCGGCCTTGCGCAGCACCGAGACCGGATAGCATTCGGTCTGGCCGTACAGCTGCGAGAACACAGGGCCGATGCGCTCGATGCCCTCGATCAGCCGGCTCGGCGACATCGCCGACGCCCCGTAGAGCACGAGCTCGAGCGAGGAGAGGTCCGTCTTGCTCAGAGCGGGGTGATCGAGCAGCACGTAGATCATGGTCGGTACGAACAGCGTGAAGTTGATGCGCTCGCGCGCGATCGTGGCCAGCACGGCCTCGGGATCAAAACCTTTCAGCATGTGCACGGTGCCGCCGCGCATCAGCGTCGGCAGCACCTTCGTGCCCGCGACATGGCTGATCGGGGCGACCGTGAGATAGCGCGCGGCCTCCGGAATCTCGAAATCGGCGAGAATCGCGGCGGCAGCCCCGGCGTTCTCGCGGTGATAGCGCAGCGCGCCCTTGGATTTGCCGGTGGTGCCGCCGGTGTAGTTCAGCGTGGAGAGATCGTCCGGGCCGGCGAGGCACAGCGGACTGGCGTGGCCTTCGATCTCGATGGCCTGCAGGAGATCGACGCCATAATCCGCCGGTCCCATGGTGAAGATCGCCTTGAGCAGGCTCGCTTTGGCCGCGAGTTCGCCCCCGCGATCACGGAACGCGATGGCATCGACCACCAGCACTTCGGCTTCGGAGTCCTCGAGCTGGAAGAGCTGGTCGCTCTGCGATCCCAGCGGGTGCAGCCAGGTGATGCAGCATCGCGACAATTGCGCGGCGACACCGGCGCACCAGGTGTCGGCGCGGTTCGCGGTGAGGAAGGCGATGCGCGCGCCGGCCTGCAAGCCAAGCCGCATGAACACGCCCTGGATCCGTCCGATCAGATCGATGGTGCCCTGATAGCTCAGCGATCCGCCGGGCCAGGCGAAAGCGGTGCGGTCAGGATAGCGCGCCAGTGCCCGTAGCGTCTGCGCGCAAGTCGGGGACGATGCGTGGAGCGGATCGGACATATGTTTCCTCGTTGCTTTTTTGTCGGCTTCTTGCGTGCCAATGTTTGCCGTAACGCTAGCACAGGGAATGCGGGATGGAACGACAAAGCCCGTGCGAGGGAGGCATGCGTGAGCTCAGATCGACTGCAACGTTTCGGTGATCGTCTCGCTTTGCCGCTGATCGCTGCGCCGATGTTTCTGGTGTCGGGCGTCGAGCTCATGGTCGCGGCGTGCCGGAGCGGTGTGATCGGTAGCTTCCCCACTGCGAATTGCCGCAGCACGGAACAACTCGACCAATGGCTCACCGACATCGACGCGCGGCTGCGGCAGCACGAGGACCAAACCGGCCGCAGCGCGGCGCCGCTCTGCCCGAACCTGATCGTGCACCGCTCCAATGCGCGGCTCGAACAGGATCTCGCTTTGCTGCTGCGGCACAGGCCGGAGATCGTCATCACCTCGGTCGGCTCGCCCGCGCCGGTGTTGAAGCCGCTGCATGATGCAGGCGCGCTGGTGCTGGCGGACGTCGCCTCGATCCGCCACGCCGAACGCGCGGCGGAAGCAGGGGCCGACGGGCTCGTGCTGCTCACCGCGGGCGCCGGCGGGCAGACCGGCTGGCTCAATCCGTTCGCCTTCGTCCGTGCGGTGCGCGCGTTCTACGACGGCATCATCGTGCTTGCGGGCGGCATCAGCGATGGCCGCGCGCTGCGCGCCGCCGAGGTGCTCGGCTGCGATTTACATGGGCACGAAGTTCATCGCGACGCGCGAGAGCATGGCGGATGACCGCTATAAGCGGATGCTGGTCGAGAGCAGCGCCGACGACATCCTGCTGACCACCGCGTTCACCGGACTTCAGACCAGCATGCTGAAGCCGTCGATCCTCGCGGCCGGTCTCGATCCTGATGACTTGCCGGCGCGCGGGGCGATCGACATCGCCAAGGACATCGACGTCGCCGCGCGCGAGAACAGGCCCAAGCGCTGGCGCGATATCTGGAGCGGCGGGCATTCGACATCGGGGGTCACCGACGTGATGGCGGTCGAGGATCTCGTTATCCGCACGGCCGCGGAGTACCGTAACGCCGGCGGGCGCTAACGTTCCGCGCCGCCCAGCACGGTTAATCCTGCATGGCTCCACCAGCCCGCACTTAACGGCAGATTAACCAAGCCCCGCCAAGAATCCCCCTCACGGCCGCCAATCAGGACCGAGAGGGACAGGCGATGGACTTCGATTTTCTCAACAGCAAGACAGCCGCAACGCTGGACGAAATCCGCGTCCGTGTCGCCCATGCGCTGGCCCGTCACCCGCTGTGCCGCAATGTGCGCTTCGACATCGTCAGCGTCCCCCGCACCCGCCGGGGCGGCAACTGGACAGTGACGCTGCAATCGGTCGAGCCGCGGGCGGTCTGGGAGGCGTCCGAGATCGTCGCCGACATCCAGGACGCCTACGATCTGGCCGCAGCCGCCTGATTTCCTTGGCTTTTTCGGGGCATGTCGCTGCAAGCCCAGTGATTGTCGCAACGAAAGCACACTCAAGCCTTATTTCGCGCCCTTTTTCCGGGCAACGCTAACAAACTCGTGAAGCCGGCACTTCCGGAGAGACGTTTGTCCAGAGCCATCACCATCGTCGTCCTGACCTGCTTCCTCGTCCTCGGTGCGGCCACCACCGCCATTCTCGGCCGCGACAGCGTGCCCAGCGTCAGCGCCGAGATGATCACGCAGGATCCGCCGAAGCAGCTTTCGACCAACCGCGCCGCCAAGGCCGACCGTCTGGTTCCGACCCTCGCGCTGGCCTCCGCCGCAATCGAGCCGGTGCAGGTCTCCGCCAACAAGCTCGCGCAGGCGCCGGTCCTGACCGAGCCGCTGCGCCAGGCCTTTGCCGCCGCCACCCCGTCCGATTTCCCGATGCCCAAGGCAAGCGCGCACGAGGCGCCCGCCGCCGCGGCAGTTCCCGCAGTCGAGGTCCCGGCCAAGCCGAAGGTCGTCGCCAAGCCGCAGCCGCAGAAATCCTATTCCCTGCTGTCCGACGTTCAGATCTCGGGCATCAAGGATCGCCTGAAGCTGTCGTCGTCGCAGGAATATTACTGGCCCTCGGTCGAGACCGCGCTGCGCAACGTCGCCCGCAAGATCCAGGCGAACAAGCTGTCCAACCCGAACGCGCCGCCCGGCTCGCAGATCGATCCGAATTGCGACGAGGTGCAGGAGCTGAAGTCGGCCGCGATGCCGCTGTTGTTCCAGCTGCGTGACGACCAGAAGGAAGAAGTGCGCAAGCTCGCCCGCCTGATCGGGCTCGAGAAGGTCGCGCAGCAGATCTGAGCCTCGGTTCCTGCCGACATCAGGAACATCCGGTAATCCTCACGCGTTGCCCGCTCCAAACAGGGAGTGGGCCAAATGCGCGCCTCGACAGCTTATTTCGTCGGTGCCGGAACGATCGTCGCCGCCATCGCCATTGGTCTCGGCGGCGGCATTGTCGCCGGCAATATCATGAATCCGACCGCGCCCAAGCAGGGGCCGGACACCAGCAAGATGGCGCAGCGCGCTGAAACCGCTGCGACACCGGCGACGACGAATGCGCCGTCCGAGCGCGTCCAATATCTCACCGGCACGCAAGCTTTCGGCGCGGTCATCGCCGCGCCCGCGCAGGCGCAGGACGAAGCCAAAGCCAATATCAAGGCTGACATGAAGCCTGAGACGCAGACCCCTCAAGCGACTGCTGAACCGCCGGCGCCGCCGCCTTCGCAAGCCGCCGCGGTCGAGCCGCCCAAGCCGGCACCGGCATCGCCGCCACAAGCTGCAAAGCCTGGCGAGCAGCCGGCATCGACCGAGCCGTCCGCGTCACCCGATAACGCCTACGCCAAAGCCAGGGATTCCGACGTGAAGCGTGCTGCGTCCGAGCGGCGCCGGGCGGAGCGTCGCGAGCGCTGGGCCGATCGCCATCGTTACGACTCCCGCGATCAACGCGGCATGCGCGACCGCACCGACTGGGACGACGTCGCCCGCAACATCCGCGAAGATTCAGATTCACGCGATGTTGCGAACCGGCCGCGCGGCGGCCTCCCGCGGATGATGCTGTTCGGTCCCGACGACGATTAGCGTGCCGGCGCGCCCAGCTGCTTGCTGAGCGCGCGATGTTCCTTCCCGACCTATCAACCGCCGTGCGACTCGACGACCTTGCGGCAGGAATCCGAGAGCTTCGACTTGTTCTCGCGCAGGCAGGCGTTCATCTGCGGCGGCTTGCCGACGTGTTCGGCGCAGAATTTGCCGGCGTCGCTGCGGCAGGCCATCTGCTCCTGCGGAGTCGGGCCGGATTGTGCGGCGGCAGGGAGGACGGCAGCGGCGAGCAGCAGCGCGGCAAGAACTGAAGTCTTCATAAAGCACCTCTTTGGAATCGTGATGGTTTGGAATCGTGATGGGTCCCGCTTGGGATCGGGCGAGCCGGACCATCTCGCAGAGGCCTGTTGCCGGTCCATGCCATGTTCATGGCATCGGCTCGCGCTCCTGGCGGCTGCACCCCCATCTTCATGGCATGTATCGGCGCGCCGTCTTTTGCCATTCAGGCTGCACCTCGGCTGCGAAACCCGGTGATTGCACCGGGACGCCGAACGGGAAGCAGGAGAGCAAGATGTCGAAAAAAGTGGGAGCGCTGAGCACCGGGCTGACGATCATGGTGCTGGCGGGTGCGGCGATGGTGTCGCTGGGCACGAGCCCGGCGCAGGCTGTGGTTTATTGCAAGACGGTCGGCGTGCCCAAGGGCTGCGTGGTGCGGCCGACCGCGGCGGTGGTGGTTGCACCCGGTGCGCCGGTGGCTGCGGCCGCAGTTGCCACGCCCGGTGTCGGTGCGCCCGGCGTCGGCGTCCGCGCGGGAACGCCGATGAATCGCGGCGGCCCGGTCAACCGCGTCGGTGTGCGCTGACGATCTCGTTCGATTGAGTTGATTGCATCACTTCGGGCAAAGGAGCCCTGCGGACAAACCCCCAATCCTCCGCAGGCAGACAATCCAGCCCGTTCCCTCTCTCCGCGCGTCCCACACGTTCGGGGAGGGGCCTTTTCAGCCCGCAGCCGCGTCGCTGTCGGGAAAGATCCGCGGCAATTGCAGCCGCACCCGCGTGCCCGAGGCATCCGAGCTCAGCTCGAGCGTCGCGCCGCAACGCGCCGCACGGCTTCTCATGTTGCGCAAGCCTCGTGCGGTGTGGCTCGCGCCGGTGGCTTCGCCGTTGCCGGGCAGCGCAAAACCGCAACCGTCATCGATCACGCTGATCACGCCGTACGGTCCCTGGCCGCCGTCGAGCGTCTCAATCGTGACGGCGATGTTGCGAGCTTGGGCGTGCTTGACGGCATTGGTCACGGCCTCGTCGAGGATGCGCACGATCTGGATCACGTGCCATGGCCGCAGCTCCGGATGCAGCGGCAGGCCCTGCGGCGTCGCCACGCGCCAGTCGAGCGCGATGTCGTGCGGCCGCAATTGCGCCGTCGCGCGCTCGCGCCAGGAGCCGAGCGCAAGCATGAGATCCCCGCCGATGTCGTCCATGGAGTCGATGACGAGGCGGAGATCCTTCAGCGCCGCGCGAGCCGCGTCCGTGATGGTCGCGCCCTCATGGCCGCGCTCGGAGAGCGCGACGATGCTGACGAGCTGGCCGCCGAGGCCGTCATGGAGGTCGCGCATCAGCCGCGTGCGCTCGTCGGCGAGGGCTGCGGCGCGGGCACGCTCCTCTTCGCGGGCGAAGCTCGCCTTCAGCCGCTCCTCGGCCTCGCGCACGCGCGTCACCAATTGCCCGGCAAAACTGTCGACCTGGTTCAGCGCGCGGGCAAAGCGCCAGGTCAACCCGGCGCCGATCGCGACCAGCATCGCCGAATAGGACAGACGCGAGACGAAGATGCGTTCGTTGGTCACGATCTCGAACACCGACAGCATGTCGTGGACCCAGCACGTCAGCACGATCGTCACTGCGCAGCCGATCGTGAAGCTGGCCGCGTCCTGCCGCCGCACCACCGCGGTCGCGGTCACGCAGGCCATCAGGAACAGGCAGATCCCGACCGTGGGGATGCCGAGCACGAGAAACAGGATGCGCGGCAGCGGCGGGCCGGCGATCAGACCGACCACGAACACGATGAGGCCCGGCGCGAACAGCAGCGTGCCATAACGCGGCCAGCGCCAGCCGAAGAACAGCACGCCGAAGGCGACGATCAGCGCGCTCTCGGTCGGCGCGGAGGCGAGCAGCACCGCGGCGAGCCGCGATACGGTGGTCGGCGGCACCGGCGGCGGCATGAAGGCCTGGACCACTCCAAGCACCATCGCGACCGCCAGCACGCCGTAGACCGGCTCGCGCCGCCGCATCAGCCACATGATCGCGAGGATGACGGCGAGGATCGACTGCCAGGCGGAGAACGCCACCTGCAGCGTGACGAACAGCAGCGTGCGGGTTTCGTAGGACGGACGCAAGGCCGCATCAGGTCCAACATAGACGGTGTCGAGAAAGCCCTTCAGCGGCCCCCACACGAACAGCCGCACTGTGATCTCGTTGCTGCCGTCATGCAGCAGCGAGGAGGGAATGGCGGCGATCTGCGGCGTGTTGCGGTCGGGCCGGTTAGCGTTGGCATCGCGGCGGGAGTCGAGCACGACGACGCCGTTGACGGCCACCTCCACTGCGTTGCTGAACCGCGGCAGATAGACCGACCAGCCCGATGCCGCATCGCCGCTTCGGAAGGTGAAGGCGCCGGTATAGAGCGGCGGATCCGCCAGCGAATAGCGTGACGAGGTGAAATGCGGCAGCGTCACCGCGCGCGTCACGCCATCCTCGCGCAGCGAGAATCCGCTCAGCGCAAAGTCTTCGGGATCGCTGGGCTGGAGCAGCCGCAGCCCGAGGATGGTGGCGATCACGATCAGCGCCTGGAGCAGCAGATAGGGCACGAGGCGCGACACGATCAGCCGGCGCCGCGGGCGTGTGGGGGCCTTCGCCGCGATCTCGCTCACAGCTTGATCAGGCCCTGCTGCACCGCCTCGAACACCGCCTCGCTGCGTGTGTGCACCTCGAGCTTGCGATAGATGTTCTTGATGTGGCCGGGCACGGTCTGCTTGGAGAGACCGAGATGGCTCGCGATCTCGGCGTAGCTGAAGCCTTTGGCGATGCCCCAGAGGATATCGATCTCGCGCGGGGTCAATCTTGCGGTGTTGAGCGCGGGGCCCGGCGGCGGCTCCGCCGTGCTCTGCGCGACTCCTTGTGTTCTGCGCACGATGAAGCGGGCGATCGAGGCCGAGATCGGCGAATGGCCGGCGACCAGGTCGCGCACCGTGGTGGCGATGTCGGTCGGGAAGGCGTCCTTGAGCAGATAGCCGGTGGCGCCGACCGTGATCGCCGAGATCACGCTCTCCTCGTCGCCGAGCGCCGAGATCACCATGATCTCGGTGTCGGGAAAGCGCTGCCTCATCTCGCGGATCAGCTCGATGCCGTGGCCGTCGGGAAGCCTGAGATCGGTGAGCAACACGTGCGGGGCCGCCGCGCCCAGTGCCGAGCGGGCCTCTGCCAGCGTGCCGGCGCTGCGGACCTCGTAGCCGGCCTTGACCAGCGCGTCCTGGAGCCGCCAGCAGGTCGGCGCGTCGTCCTCGACGAGGAGGATGGTGATGGCCTCACCCGTCTCGCCCTGTTCGCTCATGTTCATGGCCCCGCACCGCGTGTCCCCCGCGGCGCGAGGTCAAGTTTAGCCGCAGCGCAGATGCCGTGACACCCATAATCATGGGGCATCGACAGCCCGGCGGCTCCTATCGGGCAGACACGCTCTGGGCCGGCTTTTCAGCCGGTTGCGCCGGCACCGGAAGCCGCTGCACCTTGATCCGCGCCGTGCCGCTGTTGTTGTCGTAGAATTTTTCGGTCCGCCCCTGGAAGGGAGCAAGCCACCGCGGAGTTAGGCCGTTGGGCAGCACGGTCGGAAAGATCTGGACGGCGTCGTTGACGTAGAAGAACAGCTCGCCGGAATCGGGGGCGACGAACTCGGCCACCACGTGGCCGGTCAGATGCTGTCCCTTCCACACCTCACCGGCAGCCGGCAGGTCTTCGGCCGGAATCGGCTGAAAATCGCCGAGCGCTTCCAGTTTCGCGCTGCGTGGATCCTTGTCGCCAAGCTCTTCCTCGACGCGGACCCAATATCGGTGCTTGGAGCTCTTATCCAGATCGTCCTCGGCTGGAAGTGTCGGGTTCTTCCGGCGCGGCAGCACGTCTGCCGGCTCGACATTGACGGCCGTGAGCGGGATGTCGTTCATGCCCTTGGAACCGACCCGCACCACCGGCTCGAACCAGTCGGCGCCATAGAGCCGGCGCATCGGCAGGAAGATGTAACGCGCCAAATCTGTCTGGAAGCCGTTCGCGCCGGTCATGATGGTGCGGTCGAACCAGGGCTCGTTGACGTCGAGCCAGACGCGATATTTGCGGCCCTTCTCGACGGCGAGACCGCTCCACCAGCAGAAGTCGTGGGTTTCGAACACGGTGCTGGCAGTCAAAGGCTCGTCGAGGACCGGCTTGCCGCGTTCCGCGTGCGTGCCGCTGACATCCGTGGTCTCCGGCGGCGCGCAGACCCTGCCGAGCGCGACGCGGCCGGTGAAGGTGCTGGTGGATAGGATCAGCAAGGCCGAGCTGAAAATGATGAACAGGAAGCCGATCGGCATGAGCCGTCGGGCGAACAGATTGCGCGCTCCTACGGCGTTGTGCCGCATCCAGTTGGCGAAGGAGAGCGCGCCGCTGGACGTTGCGATGTGTTTTCGGCTTGCCTTGCGGCGCGGCGTGTTCCAGGCGAGCCGCGCGCGCTCCTGGATATTGTCGCGCAGCGCGGAGTTCTTGTTCCAGACCCAGAGCGTGACCAGCAGCACCGCCGATGTCAGCACCGGGTAATAGGTCGCAATGTCGAGCCATGGCGCTGCATAGGACGGCAACAGGTTTCTCAGGATATTGGTGAGCGGCGCAACGACGGCGCCGAGCAGCCAGTCGGCGTCGGTGACGAGCTTCAAGAACCAGGTGTCCCGGAGGCCATTGTCCTCGGACGACCCGACCAGGCCGCGGGCGATCCACGGAAAGACCGCGATGAAGGCGACCATGAACAGCAGCGAGAAATACGCCACGCGGCGCCACCACACCGTGTCGCGCGTCAGGCTCGACATGGCCGGGTCGGGCGTGCTCATCGTGGTGAAGGCTTCGGCCTCCAACAAGCGTCGTGGACCCGTCGCCTTTGCCAGATAGGCGGCCTTCATCACTTCACGGATGGCGGCTTCCTCGCGCTTCTTCTCTTCTTCGTCCTCTTTTTCCGATTGCAGCGGCAGCAGCGTTCCTTCCGGCAGCACCGTTCCGTCCGGAAGCGTCGTTTCGCGCGGCAGCAGCACGAGGCTATCAGCCGGAAGCATGATCGGTGCGTAGTCGTCACATCCGAACAGCATGCGCTCGATGACGGCGAAGTGCACGACGGGCCGGCCGCCATTCTCACTGCCGGCCAAAATCGGGCGCGGCCCGTAGCGGTACAGCACCGCCGCGCCGCTGCGGGAATCGTGCCGCGGTCCGATCGCGGATTGATATTCCTTGAAATGCGGGATCTCGCCGTTCTGGAAGCGGAGCCTGCCGCCGAGCTGCTCGACCATCCAGACCAGCGGAACGAAGGACAACGTGGATTCCGGATAGCCGCCGCCAATGTCGGAATGGACGCCCGCGAACCATACCTCCTTGACGACCTGGCCGTCGGCCAGGTGGCTCTGGTCGATCCGGAGCGGATGGAAGGTCGTGCGCTCGTCATCCAGCGCGAGCGCGTGACAGGCCTGCCTGACCTTGTGCGACAGCCGGTGATTGCGGAACGAGATCGGCCAGATCGCCCAGTCGATGGCGAGGCGGAGCTCCTCGATCGGGACGCCGAACGCCTCCACGGTGTCGAACAGTCCGAGGAATTCGATCTCGACGTCCTTGCGCAAGCCCATCCTGCTGCGAACGTCGGCATAGGAGCGATGTCCACAGATCCCGTGATAGATGAAGAGCAGGAGGTCGCGGATCCAGCGCGTGACCCAGATCGTCGGGAGGCTCTTGGTCCAGGGTACGGTGGCCCGGCGATATTCGCGCCAGGCCGCCTTGACGTTGCGCTCCATCTCCGCATGCGACACGGGCGTGTCGCCGATCACGGCAGGCACGAGGCCCTGGCTGGAGATCATCGCCGCCAGCGTGCGCGCGGTGAAGGCGCCGCGGCTGAAGCCGAAGATGTAGATCTCGTCGCCCTCGCGCCAGTTCCAGCACAGGAAGCGGTAGAGCTTGCGGACGTTGGAGGGAACGCCGATGCCGGTGGCGCCGTCGAGCGCGGCGAGCAGCGCCCAGCCGGCGGTGCCGACGCCCTTGATGTAATGCGCGATCTGATCGGGCTCGGTATGGTCGAGGGCCTCGTAGAGACGCCAGACGCTGGATTCCTGGGTGGTGAACGCGTTGCCCGTGCCGTCGGCGAACAGCACCAGCTTGCGCTTCGGCGCCGGTGCGTCGGGTGCGGCCGGTGCATTCGCCGCGACCTCTGGATCATCATGCGTGTGGTCCGGCCTTGCAGGACCGCCATGTAGCGCCTCGTCCTGGTCCGTCATGGACTCCTCCGAAAAATTCAGGCGGATGCTCTCAGGCCCGCTCGGGCGACATCCTTCAAATTCATCCGTGATCTCATCGTGAATTAGTGGATGTATTTCATCCGCGATCGCGCTGAGGTAGCAAGAAGGATTGTGCCGTCTTGCCCCGGCCGTCTATGAACTCGGCCACAGTCGGCAAAAGAAAAGGCCGGGCAAGCCGGGCTTTGAGTCCTATTTGCTTGAAGGCCGCTATTGCGAAGCGGCCGTCCCCGGCTGTTACCTGCCGTTACCACGGCAGGCGCCGCCAGGGCCGATATGGTAGCCGCGCGGGCAGGCATGGGCGGCTGGGTTGGCGTAGTTCCTGAGGCAGCCGCCATAGGGCCCGCGGTGCCAGCCGGCTCCGCAGCCGCCGGCAACGGCGATGACGTCATTCGGGCTTGTTGCGACCGGGGCAAGTGGCATGGCCTGGGCGGCGCCGGTGATCGCGCCGAGCGCGAGAGCTGCGGCAAGCAGGGTGCGCATCATGTGTTGTTCTCCCGAGTGTCGTTGCTTCAATGGCCGGCGGCGAACGCGATGCCGGCGCGCACTTCGGCGATCGCCTGGTCGATCAGCCCGATCGGCGCCAGCTTCACCACGCGCCTTAACGAGCTCCGCCGGCGCAAGGCCGCCGACCTGCTCGCCCACCGCGAGGGCCGCATCAGCGACATCGCCTTCGCCTGCGGCTTCAACGATCTCTCGTATTTCAACCGCTGCTTCCGCAGGCGGTTCGGGCTGACGCCGACGGCGGCGAGAGGGAAGTAGCTCTTCGTCGAGGCAGACGAGGCGGGTTAGGCCGTCGCTAACCCACCTTACGAACCTAAAATGTTTCAATCCGCGGCGGCGGATAGCGCCGCGCCAGCGTCGACAGCGGCAGATGCCGCTCGCCCTCCGGCAGCTCCAGGAAGGCCAGCACCTGCGGCCGCTTCCAGTCACCGACGCCGAAATCCATCGCCGTCCATTTCTGCGGCTCGGGGCCCTCGAGGCCCCGGACCCAGACGAAATAGCGGGGCAGGTCGTCGGCTTCCGCTTCCGTCGTGCGTCTCCTGGCCATCAAAGCTGCTCGCTGCATCACTATCCGCTGCGGTAGGATATAGGTATCGGTTCACCGAAGTCGAACTTCGCCGTCGCCGGTCCTGTAAGGGCTGGACCGGCTGGTTAATGCGCGGGCCTGAAGATATGAACGCAGCCACGATCGATAGCTGGGGTGACGCCTCGGACATTACGAAAAAGCTGATCGGATCGTGGTCCCTCAACCGGGTCATCGAAGGTCAGGCGACGATGCAGGGTACTGCGATCTTCGCGCCGCTGGACAGCCGGCGGTTGGCCTATCGCGAGCAGGGATATTTGACGCTTGCGAACGGCACCACGATGCAGGCCGAACGCGAATACCTCTTCAGCAGCAGTGACGACGGATTCAAGGTGTTTCTCAGGGAAGATCCGCCGCGGCTGTTTCACGAGATTCGACTGTCCGCATCTTCCGGAGGGGAGCTGAGCGGGCATGCGCGCCATCTCTGCAAGAGCGACGAGTATCGGTCGACCTACACGTTCCTGCCGGTTGGAACGTTCGTCGTCCGTCATGTGGCGTCAGGCCCGGGCAAGGACTACGCGATGAACACGACCTACACGCGTCTCCCCTGATCGAGCCGGTGCGATGGCCGTTGCTGCAGGATATAGGTATTGGTTCGGTGAAGACGAACGCCTTGCGGCAGGGGCGGCCAGGATATGACCTTCAAGACAGTGACGGAATCGATCCGTATCGCGGCGGAGCCAGGACGTGTGTGGGCCGCTATCACCGATCCCCAGGCAGGCGACAGATGGCGCAACGCTCACTTCAAGACGGATTGGCGCGTCGGTGAACCCTTCGAGATCGAGGCTGTCATCGGCACGGCGCGTTACCGCGACAAAGGCCGCGTCATTGCGATCGAACCGCCATCGCTGCTGCGCTATGCCTATTGGTCGCGCGTCTCCGGCCTGCCGGACGTCCCTCAATCCTGGTCGACGATCACGATGACGCTCGAGGCCGAGGCTGCGGAGACGATCCTGACGGTCGAGCAGCAAGTGCCGCCGTCACCTCCGCGCTCCGGGCGGGGCTGGGAGATCGGCGAGGAGTCGGGCTGGAAGCACGCAGCCTTCTATTGGCGCAGCGCGCTCGCGATGCTGAAGCGGGCCGTGGAAGGCTAGCGCGGGCGCTGGGGTCTCGTTACCGCCAGAGCTCGCTCTCCGCCACGCGGTTGATGTCGGCGAGCCGGCGGTCGGCGTCGGCGTTCGGATCGATGCTTGCGACCAGCGTCAGCAGGCGGTGATAGGCGCCATCGGCGATCTCGACCGGCAGCGGGGCCTCGTCAAACGCCTCGACATAGCGGCCGACGAGGCCGCTCAACAGGCGGCAGAGGCCGCGCTGATCGGGATCGTCCCGGCCGAGCGTGTCGAGCTTTTGCTGGAATGTCCGGAAGGTGCGCAGTCCGTGGTGCTGTTCGGAAAGCCACGTATGCAGGTCGTTCATGTGAGCTCCTTCGAGTTACAGAAGAAGCTACCGGTTTATACAGGCGGGATGTGACGATTGGAAGGGAAGGATGGTCCGGCCTTGCTGAGACGGTCCGCCTTCGCCAAAGCTTCGGCGGGACAGCCTTGGCTGCTTCGCCTCGATGGTGCGAACCTTGGCTCGCCCAGCCGTAGCTGCGAAGCAGCGAAGGCTGGTGCCCCTGGCCGGAATCGAACCAGCACTCCTTGCGGAACTCGATTTTGAGTCGAGCGCGTCTACCAGTTCCGCCACAGGGGCCCTCGGTCGGCCCCCCAAAGCGGGCGTCGCGAAGCCGGCGGACTATAGCCATGGGCAAGGCGGGGTCAACCCGCGCCAAAGTGATCCCGGCCGTTCTCGACAGCCGCATGGGCCGGGGTTAGAGCCTTGCAAAGCGACCCATCGAAAAGAGGCTGCCGTGACGACCCAGAGTGCCGCAATACCTGCATTCAAACCGGCGGTCACCGGCCCGGCTCTGATCGCCTCGCTCGCGGTGACACTGATTGCGGCGGCCACGATCGCGGGCGCCTGGTTCTTCCAGCTCGTGCTGGAGATCCTGCCCTGTCCGCTCTGCCTGGAGCAGCGCTATGCTTATTACCTCGCGATCCCGGTCGGTGCGCTGACGGTGCTTGCGGCGCGGAGCGGCGCGCCGCGGCCGCTGCTGCTCGCCGGCCTTGCGATCCTCACCCTGGTGACGTTCGCCAATGCCGGCCTCGGCACCTACCACTCCGGCGTCGAATGGGCATTCTGGAAGGGGCCGACCGACTGCTCCGGTCCCGTCGTCAATCTCGGCAGCGCCGCCGATCTGCTGTCGAAGCTCGATACCGTGAAGGTGGTCCGCTGCGACGAGGTGCAGTGGCGTTTCCTCGGCCTTTCGCTCGCCGGCTACAACGTGCTGATCTCGCTGCTGATGGCCGCGATCGCCGCGTGGGGATTCGTGCGGACGGCGAAGCGGACGTAACTGCCGTAGGGTGGGCAAAGGCGCGCTCTTCGCGCGCCGTGCCCACCATTCATCGATATTCGTACAAGTCGCTGGTGGGCACGCTTCGCTTTGCCCACCCTACGAGAGCGGAGCGCGCTGCAACAGCGGCGCCCCCGTCAATCGTCCACATCGTCCTGCGTGCGCCCGAACAGGTGCACGATGCCCGGCGTCGCGATCGTCACGAACACGAAGCGCGACAGATGATGGGCACCGACGAAGATCGGGTCGATGTGCAGCGTCAGAGCCAGCGCCAGCATTGCGTCCATCGCGCCCGGTGCGAAGGCGACCACGACGTCGGAGAACTTCACCTGCGTCGTGAGCGCGACGATGCCGACGAAGATCGCGGAGACGGCGATGGCGACCGCGAACGAGCCGAGCGCCGCGTTGATATGGCCGGCGAGCGTCTTGATCCGCATGCGCGCGAAGCGGCTGCCGATCAGCGCGCCGATGCCGATCAGCGCTACACCACGCACCCAGTTCGGCAGGCCGCCCTCGACCCAGCCTGCGCCATGCAGCACGCTGGAGGCGATCATCGCGCCGAACATCCAGCTCGCCGGAAATTTGATCAGCCGCAACAGCAGCGCCGCAGCCAGCGAGGCCGCGACCAGCTCGACGAGGTCGAGCGGCGAGGCGATCGCCGTCGTCAGCGTCGGCGCGGCGGACGGCGCGACGCCCGCGATGGCGAGAACCATCGGCAGGGCGGCGGTCAGGATGATGACGCGCATGGTCTGCACCACCGCGATACCCGGCAAATCGGCGCCGCGCTCGACCGCCAGGATCGTGATCTGGGACAGCGCGCCGGGACTGCCGGCGAGGAAGGCCGAGGTGCGGTCCCAGCCATGGATGCGCTGGAGGTAATAGCTGGAGCCGAAGGTCGAGCAGAAAGTGGCGAGCGCGAGCAGCCCGATGGTGAGCGGATAGGCGCCGACCTGCTGCAGCAGATGGCGCGAGACGACCGAGCCCAAGGAGATGCCGAGCAGCACCAGCACGGTCTGGGTCAGGATCGGTGGCAGCGTCAGCTGGCGGCCGGCGATCGCGGCGATGCCGACTGCGATCATCGAGCCGGAGATCAGTCCGCCGGGAAGGCCCGCGACGAGAAACACGAGGCCGCCGGCGGTGCCGATGACGAGTGTCTCCACCGTGCTCAAGATCTTGGCACGGCTTGGCCATTCGAACGGCAGGGAGGCGGTGATTTGCTTCACACCACCTTATCGCAAATCAGCAAGAGGCGCACAATTGCAGCCATGTCATGCCGCAATGCGCGCGCCTCTCACGGATGCGCGTGAGCCGTATTGTGACGGATTTACTTCTTGTCGGCAGCGGGAGCGGCGGTGCCGGCCTTCGCGGTCTTGATGCATTCGGAGCGGAATTTCTTGCGCTCCTTGCCGTGCAGGCCCTTGGCGTCCGCCTGCTTGGAGCATTCGAGCGACTCGGCCGAGTGCTCCTTCGGAGCCTTCTTGTCGGCAGTGGCTGCCGCGTCAGTCTTGGCGGCGGGCGCCGCGGTCTGCGCGAAAGCGGTGCCGGTGACGAGCAGGGAGGCGAGAGCGACGGCGGCGAGGCGAGAGGCGTGGATCATGGGGTTGCACTCTTCTTGGGAGAATTGCGAAGGCTGGGAACGTCGGCTCGCGTTGCTGAACGCGACATGAATAATCTGAACGGCGCGATCACTATATTTTGGCGGCCGGAGCCATCGCTTCCTTGTCGCAAGCCGGCAGCACGCTAGGATAGCAATCCTCGGTTCACTTCCCCCAAGGCAAGACCATGGGGAAGACCAAGGAGGAGACAGGGATGACCATTCAGGCAAAATTGTTGTGTGCGGTTGCGGTGTCGGGATTGGCCGCGCTGGTGGCGAGCGCGCCGGCGCAGGCGCTGACCTCGCAGGAGTGCAGCGCGAAATATCAGGCCGCCAAGAAGGACGGCTCGCTCGGCACCATGAAGTGGAATGACTTCCGCAAGGCCCAGTGCGGTGCGGATGCAACGCCTGCCGCGGCACCGGCTGCCGCTGCTCCGGCCGCGCCTCCGCCTGCTGCCGAGCCGAAACAGGCCAAGAAAGAGGCAGCTCCCGCTGCCGCGCCGACCCTGCCGGCCGGCCCCGCGATCTATCCGAACGCGGTCGATCCGAAATACGCCAAGGAGACCGCCGGCAAGGCGCGCCTCCACACCTGCGTCGACCAGTACAATGCCAACAAGACCACGAACGGTAATGGCGGCATGAAGTGGATCGAGAAGGGCGGCGGCTACTACAGCGAATGCAACAAGAAGCTGAAGGGCGCCGCCTGAGCTTCGAGATGCGATGGCCGGAGCAACGCTCCGGCCATTTCGTTTAATCCAACAGCTTCTCGGCCGATTTCGCCACGAGCTGCGATCGCTTGCGCGGGCCGCGCTCGACGAACAGCAAGCTCTGGCCGAAGATGAAGCAGTAGAACAGGAAGGCCTGCGCCTCGGCCTCCTCGGCCTCGAGGCCGGTCGCGCGATAGAGTTCGGCGACATGCTTGAGCCGTGCCGCGTCCACGCTCGCCACGGCGGCCGCCGCGCGCTCGTCCGAGCGGGCCCATTGTCTGATCGCCAGCTCGATCGCCATGCCTTCCGGGTTCAGGCGCTCGGAATAGAGCTGGATGACCGCCTTGAGCCGCTCGCGCGGTTCCTGCCCGTCGAGGCTCGTCTGCTGCGCGATCGAGGCCGCGCGCCCTTCGCGCCAGCGTTCCAGCATGGCCCCGAGCAATGCGGCGCGGTCAGCGAAACGACGGTAGAAGCCGCCCTTGGTGACGCCAAGATTCTTGGCGAGGACCTCGACCCGCACGCCCTCGACGCCTGCGCGGGCGAGCTCGGTAAACCCCGCCTCGACCCAGACATCGCCCTTGCCGTCGCTCATGAAGGAAGCCTCACCGGTTCTTGATACGGTGCCGTATTGCTAACGCGTCCCGCATCTGATACGCTACCGTATCAAGATCAAAAGACAGGCGAGGGCAGGGAACGGCGATGGAGCAGCAGGCGACCTATCGCGGCACGGTCTATCCGTGGCAGTGCGATCACGTCGGCCACATGAACATCATGTGGTATGTTGGCAAATTCGACGAGGCCAACTGGAATCTGTTCGCCCGCCTTGGGCTGACGCCGGGCTATTTGCGCGTCTCCGGCCGGGGCATGGCCGCGGTGCAGCAGAACATCACCTACAAGCGCGAGCTGCTCGCCGGCGACATCGTCGAGGTCCGCAGCCATCTGCTCGAGATCCGCGAGAAATCGATCCGCTTCCGGCACGATATGATCAATGTAGAGACCGGCGAGCTCGCCGCGTTCTGCGAGATCACCGGCGTGCACATGGACCGCAAGCTGCGAAAGTCTACGCCGTTCGAGGATGCGATCCGCCAGATCGCTTTGGGGCATCTTGCCGAGCCGGTCGAGGCCTGAGCCATGACCGCGTTCGAGCCGAAGAACCCGGGCTATCGCGCGGCCGCCATCGCCATGTTCGACGGCCAGCCCGCGATGCACACGCTCGGCATCGTGATCGTCCGCCTGGCGCCGGGCGAGGTGGAGCTCGCTATGCTGCACTCGCCTGCGCTCACGCAGCAGAACGGCTTCGTCCATGCCGGCATCATCACGGCCGGACTCGACAATGCCTGTGGTGTCGCTGCGTTCACCCTGATGCCGTCCGAGGCCGATATCCTCACGGTCGAATTCAAAACCACGCTGCTCGCGCCCGCCCGCGGCGAACGCTTCGTCTTTAGGGCGGAGGTGGTCAAGCCAGGCCGGACGCTGACCTTCTGCGAGGCCAGGGCCTTTGCCGAGCACGACGGAAAGACCACACTGATTGCGACCATGACCGGCACGCTGATGGCGATGCTGCCGCGTGAGGCACCGCAGGCAGCGCGCACGTCCTCCGCGCTGCGCAGCGATTGACAAGCCCGCCGTCGCATTCCTTGATGCGGCGGTCATGCTCGGAAGTCTTGGTCTCATCCTGCTCTGCCAGTTGATCGGCGAAGTGGTCGTGCGCGGTCTCGGCCTGCCATTGCCGGGTCCCGTGCTCGGCCTGTTGCTGCTCCTGATCCTCTTGCTCGCGCGCGACCGTCTTGCGCTGCTGGCGTACGGGCCATTGCGCAACGGCGGTGTCGAGACGACGAGCAAGGGCCTGCTCGCGCACCTGTCGTTGCTGTTCGTGCCGGCCGGCGTCGGCGTCGTGCAGAAGCTGGATCTGCTCGCGTCGCACGGCATTGCCATCATCCTCGTGCTTGCGGCGTCCGTGGTCGTGACCCTGCTCGCGACCGTGCTGACCTTCCGCCTCGTCAGCCGCCTGTTGAAGCAGCAATGACCGACAATCCATTCTCGCTCTGGGTCTACCTCTCGCAGTCGCCGCTGCTGTGGCTGACCGTGACGCTGCTGGTCTATGCGAGCACGGAAGCGGTCTCGCTGGCGACGCGGCGCCATCCGCTCGCCAATCCCGTGCTGCATGCGATGTGGATCATCGGAGCGTTCCTGCTCCTGACCGGCACGTCCTACACCACCTACTTCGCCGGCGCGCAGTTCGTGCACTTCCTGCTGGGACCAGCGACCGTCGCGCTCGCGGTGCCGCTCTATGAGAACCGCAAGCGTGTGGTCACCTCCATCGTGCCGATGCTGGTGGCGCTGGTTGCAGGCTCCATCACGGCCGTGGTGTCGGTGGTGCTGCTGGCCGAACTCGCCGGCCTGCCGCGCGACGTGGTGCTGTCGCTGGCGCCGAAATCGGTCACGGCCGGCGTTGCCATGGGCATTGCCGAATCGCTGCACGCGGATCCTTCGCTTGCAGCGGTCGCGGTGATCCTCACCGGCATCATGGGTGCGATCATCGTGACGCCGCTGATGAACCGCACTGGCGTCACCGATTACCGCGCGCGCGGTTTTGCCGCCGGCCTCGCCGCGCACGGCATCGGCACTGCCCGGGCGTTCCAGGTCGACGAGATCGCCGGCGTCTTTTCCGGCATCGCCATGAGCCTGAACGCCCTGGTGACCTCGTTCCTGGTCCCCTTGGCCGTCACGCTGCTGGTGCGATGACATTGCGGCGGCAAGGCTCTATATGGTCGGTAACAATTCCCGGTTCCGATGCGTATCTGCGGTGATGGGACCGAAACGGGACGAGATATGGCTGGATTCAGGACTAAGGGCCTTGGGCCGACGCGCCGCGCGGCGCTGAGGTTGATCGGGGCGGGCGCCTTCGCGGCTGGCGGCATCAATCTGGCGCGCGCAGCTGGCGGCGATGACGAAGTGCTCACCGAAGCCAAGGTGCTGCGCGATCCCGACGTTCCCGTTGCCGGCAATCCCGATGGCAATATCAGCATCATCGAGTGGTCCGACTACAATTGTCCCTATTGCCGCAAGCTCGAGCCCGAGCTGCGCCAGGTCGTCCAGGACGACGGCAAGGTCAGGCTGGTGATGAAGGACTGGCCGATTCTGGGCCCGGTGTCGGTCACGGCAGCGCGGACCGCGCTCGCAGCGAAATACCAGGACAAGTACCATCAGGCCCATGACGCCATGATGGGCGTCAGCTCGCGCCTGACCGAGCCGCGCATCAACGAGCTGCTCGCGGCGGCCGGCGTCGACATGGACCGGTTGAAGCGCGATCTCACCGGCTATGGCAGCGACATCGATGCGCTCCTGAAGCGCAACAACGAGCAGGCCGAAGCCTTCGGCTTCCGCGGCACTCCGTCCTTCATCGTCGGCAAGTATCGCGTGCCGGGTGTGCTCAGCATGGCCGAGTTCGAGCAGGTCATCGCCGATGCCCGCAAGGCCAAGATGAACTGAGAAGATGAACTGAGCCGGCCGGATCGATCGCAGCCAACACAAAGGCGCCGCCGCGAACCTGCGACGGCGCCTCGTTCATGTCTGGCGGGTCGAAATTACTTCGACGAGATCCGGACCCAGTCCTTGTGGGCGCGATCACGCAATGCATCCCAATCGGCCTTGGCGACATCCCAGTTCACGATAGTGCGATTGGTGGTCGCGACCTCGCCATTGGCGACGGATGAGGTCTGCATGGAGTCATAGATGTAGACGCCACCCGCGAGCAGCAGCGCGCCCAAAATCATTCCGAAAAAAGTCTGCATGTCGAACCTCCGGTGTCGCGCCGATAACGTCGGCACGGCATGATGGTTCCGCGGCCATGCGGCGCATCTAAGGAGAGGTCGTTCATTCTCCGTTCAGCCACGCCAGCAGCTCCGCGTTGATCTCGCGCGGATAGGTGTGGCTGAGATCGTCGATCTCGCGATAGGTGACGTTGGCGCCGGCGGCCGAGAGCGTTGCCTGCGTCTGGCGCGCAGTCTGCACCGGAAACATCCAGTCGAGCTTGCCGTGGGTAATGAAGACGGGCAGGCCTTGCAGGCGCGCGGCATCAGCCATCTCGGCCATCAGCGGATGGAAGGTCGCCGACACCGGTGCGAGATGCGTGAAGGGCGAAGCGCCGTCGAGGCCAGTGACATAGCTGAAGGTGCCGCCGTCGCTCATGCCGGTCAGCAGCATGCGGGAGGCATCGATGCTCCAGCGGCTACGGACGGTCTCGAGGATGCGCATGAGGTTCGGCGTGTCGGCATCGTCTCCCATGAGCGCCCAGGTCGATCCGGTCGCGGTCGGCGTCACCAGGATCGCGCCGAGACTGCGCGCATCGCGCAGCCAGCTCCACAGAAAGCCGCGGCCATTGCCGCTGCCGCCATGCAGCGCCATCACCAGCGGCATGGCGTGATCAGGTGTGTAATATTCGGGGACATAGACCGAGAAGCCGCCGCGGCTGCCGGGCTCGTTGTGATCGTGGAAGATGCCGGTGTCTTCGCTCGCGCCTGTCTCCAGCCGGGCCAGCAGTTCCTCGTTCTCGCGATTGGCGATGTTGAGGAAGAAGCTGCTCACCGGCGGAAACTGCGCCGCCAGCGGATAAAGGGCCTCCTGCGCACGCGGCAGATGACGCAGTGCGCGGAAGACGGCGACGAGATCGCCGTTGCCGCGCTCGACCTCGCGAATGCCGGCGAAGGCGGCCAGCGTCTCGTTGCAGGTCGCGTCGAGCCGGCTGCGCAAGCCGGCGAATTGTTCGGGCCATTCACCAATCGCCGCGCGTGCGGCCTGCAGCGCCTCGTCCGGCGCGCCGATGGCGTTCATCACGGAGGCAAAGGCCGGCGGGTGCAAATGCCGCTGGAAGTAGCCGAGCGCCTCCAGCGCGTTCAGCAGCGGCGGCAGCACGGTCACGATGTCGTCAACGACGGCCTCGGTCATCGCCGCTTCCTTACTTGAGTTCGGTGATGTCAGTGCAGCTTCGGCGACTTGAGCAGCTTGAAGCGGTCGGTCGAGGTCACCGTGACGTCGAAGGTGACGCCTTCATGATGTACGGTCAGCGGCACGTCGACGCCGGCAGCACCGAGCGCCCACATCTTCTTGTAGAAGGAGGTCTGGCTCGTCACCTTCTCGCCGTCCACCGCAAGGATCACGTCACCGGTTTTCAGCTCCGCGCGCTCGGCCGGACCGTTGGCGGAGATCCCGATCACGACCACGCGGTTGTCGATTTCGGTCGAAAAGAGCCCGAGCCAGGGACGCGACGGCTTGTTGACGCGACCGAACTGGCGCAGATCGTCGAGGATCGGCTTCAAGAGGTCGATCGGCACGATCATGTTGACGTGCTCGGCCTTGCCGTCGCGCTCACGCTCGAGCTGCAGCGAACCGATGCCGATCAGCTCGCCATGCTCGTTCAGCAGTGCCGTGCCGCCCCAGTTCGGATGCGCGGGATAGGTGAAGATTGCCTCGTCCAGCAGATATTCCCAATAGCCGGCGAATTCCTGCTTGGCCACGATCTGGCTCGCGACCGAGCGCGTGCGGCCACCGGCGCCGCCGACCACGACGCGGTCGCCGATCCCGGTGTCCGCCGAATTGCCGAGCGGCAGGGGCTCGACGTCGAGCTGACCGAGCGCCTGCACGAGGCCGAAGCCGGTGACGGAATCGAAGCCGAGCGCATGCCCCTCGACGACGCGGCCGTCGGCGAGATGCAGCCACACCGATTCAGCCTCGGTGATGAGATAGCCGATGGTCAGCACCAGCCCACGGTCGATCACGACGCCGTTGCCGGCGCGTTCGGTGCCCAGCGTCTCGGCGCTGAACGCATCCGGCGGGATAATGGCGTGCAGGCCGACGACGGAGGCGAGCGCGCGGTCGAGATCGAAACCATAGTCGTTCGCACGCGGCTGATTGGCCGGCGGCACTCTCCATTCGGTCAGGGCGGGCATGGAGTTCTCCTGGCTGAGTGCGTCGCCCCGCCAGCGGAACGAGGTGCGAAGCATGGATAATTTAGGCTGGAGCAGGCCGTCTTGAAAGCCTCGTTCGCCAACTATTCCAGAGGACGCCGTGTGAAATCTTCGAAAGGCGGAGGAACGGTACGTGCACAGATGGCGGGCGACTGCTCATTCCGGCCTCAGCCGCATGGCTGATGTCCGGCGTGGTGCTAGGCGGGTTGCAATGAAGCTGCTAACCATTGCCGCTTCGTTTGACCAAGAGATCACGGACCGAAGCAAATGGATAACCGCAGCGACATCTGGCGTGGCGTCGACACGATCAAGGCACGTTTCATCGACCTCAGCGACAAGGTCTGGGGCACGCCGGAAGTGTGTTACACAGAGGCGCGGTCCGCCGCCGAGCATCTCGCCGAGCTGCGTCACCAGGGCTTCCGCATCACCGAGAATGTTGCCGGCATCCCGACCGCGCTGATGGGCGAATGGGGTGAGGGCGGACCAGTCATCGCCTTCATGGGCGAATATGATGCATTGCCTGGACTCAGCCAGGAGGCGGGCGTCGCGGAACACCGCCCCGTCGAGACCGGCGGCCATGGCCATGGCTGCGGTCACAATCTGCTCGGCTCGGCCGCGCTGCTCGCCGCAACCGCGGTGAAGGACTGGCTCGCCGAGAACAAGGTGCCCGGCCGTGTGCGCTATTATGGCTGTCCGGCGGAAGAAGGCGGCGCGGCAAAAGCCTTCATGGTGCGCTCCGGCGCATTCGAGGACACCGATATCGCCATCACGTGGCATCCGCACAGTTTTTGGGAAGTGGCGGTGACGCCGTCGCTCGCCAACACGCGCGCCGACTTCATCTTTACCGGCCGCACCTCGCATGCGGCGGCTTCGCCGCATCTCGGCCGCTCCGCGCTCGACGCGGTGGAGCTGATGAATGTCGGTGTGAACTACATGCGTGAGCACATGCCGAGCGACGCGCGCGTGCACTACGCGCTGCTCGACACCGGCGGCATCGCGCCCAACGTGGTCCAGGCGCATGCGCGCGTGCGTTATTCCATTCGTGCCCGTGATCTCCCCGGCATGAACGAGCTGGTCGGACGCGTGAGCAAGATCGCCGAGGGCGCGGCGCTGATGACCGAGACCAAGGTCGAGATGAAGATCATCTCCGCGGTCTCCAACATCCTGCCGAACACGCCGCTGGAGCAGGCGCTGCACCGCGTGATGGAAGAGCTTGGACCGCCGCATTTCGACGAAGCTGACGAGGGCTTTGCCAGCCAGATCCGCGCGACGCTGACCGACAAGGACATCTCGTCGGTCTATTACGCGATCGGCATGGAGCCGACCGATCGGCCGCTGGCCGACTTCCTGGTGCCGCTCGATGCCAAGCGCAACCCGCTGGTCGGCTCGACCGACGTCGGCGATGTGAGCTGGGTGGTGCCGACCGTGCAGGTTCACGCACCGACGGTTGCAATCGGCACGCCGTTCCACACCTGGCAGGTTGTGGCGCAGGGCAAGAGCGCACACGCCCACAAGGCGATGGTGCAGGCGGCCAAGGCGATGGCCGGGCTCGGAATCAAGGCGCTGGTCGAACCGGAACTGATCGATGCCGCGAAGGCGGACCTGAAGAAGCGGACGGCAAAGACACCTTACATTTGTCCGCTGCCGGATCACGTCGCTCCGCCGCTGACCATGTCCGTGGCGTAGAATTCGTCTCGATACTTCGTCTGATCCGGCGAACAAATTTTCCGCAGTGCAACGTGAAATCCGGCGTGTTTTGACGCCGGATTGCCGAACGGTTGGGCTGCGGAACGTGGTTTTGCCCAACAGACAGCCAGAACACCGTTTGCATACACACGGTCGCAGTTGACGCGCGGCCTATTCGGTGTGCCATCTACCGCCAGACAAAACCCGGCGGCCGTCTTGCGGCCGCCTGCATCCATACGGGAACCAGACGGGGGACAACCATGCTGGATAAAGAACTGCGTTCGATGATCGGTGACGTGAAGGACGGACGGATGGATCGCCGCGCCTTCATCCAGCGTCTGGCCGCTGTCGGCCTCACCGCCCCCCTGGCGAACCAGATCCTCGCGCTCGGCGGCGTTGCCATGGCGCAGAGCCCGAACCCCTATCCTCCGACCAAGCGCGGCGGCGGTGGCCCGCTCAAGCTGTTGTGGTGGCAAGGGCCGACCCTGCTCAATCCGCATTTCGCCACCGGCACCAAGGACCAGGACGGCTCGCGTCTGTTCTACGAGCCGCTCGCAAGCTGGGACGCCAACGGCAATCTCAATCCGATCCTCGCCGCCGAAATTCCGTCGATCGAAAATGGCGGTCTCACCGCCGACGGCAAGTCGGTCACCTGGAAGATCAAGCCGGGCGTCAAATGGCATGACGGCAAGCCGCTGACCGCCGACGACTTCGTGTTCACCTGGGCCTATGCCAGCGATCCCGCCACCGCCGCGGTCTCCGTCAGCACCTATGCCGACATGACGGTCGAAAAGGTCGACGACCTCACCATCCGTATCCAGTTCAAGAATCCGACACCGTTCTGGGCCAATGCGTTCGTCGGCGCTTACGGATGCGTCATCCCGAAACATCTGTTCGGCGACTACAAGGGATCGAAATCCCGTGAGGCGCCGAACAATCTCGCCCCGGTCGGCACCGGTGCCTACAAGTTCGTCGAGTTCAAGCCGGGCGATCTGGTCCGCGGCCAGCTCAACCCCGACTACCACATGGCCAACCGTCCGCATTTCGACACCATCGAGATGAAGGGCGGCGGCGACGCCGTCTCCGCGGCGCGCGCCGTGATCCAGACCGGTGAATTCGATTTCGCCTGGAACATGCAGGTCGAAGACGACGTGCTGCTGCGTCTGGAGAAGGGCGGCAAGGGCAAGACCGTCTATGCCACCGGCGGCGACATCGAGTTCATTGCGATCAACTTCACCGATCCGAACACCGAGGTTGACGGCGAGCGGTCCTCGATGAAGACCAAGCACCCGATCCTCTCGGATCCGAAGGTGCGCAAGGCGCTGGCCCTGCTGGTGGACCGTGAGTCCGTCAAGAAGGCGATCTACGGCCGTGCCGGCCGCACCACCGCCAACTACCTCAACGGCCCCGAGAAATTCGTCTCCAAGAACACCTCGTGGGAGTTCGACGTCGAGAAGGCATCGAAACTGCTGGACGAGGCCGGCTGGAAGGCCGGCGCCGACGGCATCCGCGAGAAGGACGGCAAGAAGCTGAAGCTGCTGTACCAGACCTCGATCAACGGTCCGCGCCAGAAGACCCAGGCCATCGTCAAGCAGGCCTGCCAGAAGGCCGGCATCGACGTCGAGCTGAAATCGGTGGTCGCGTCGGTGTTCTTCTCGTCGGACGTCGCCAACCCCGACACCTTCCCCAAATTCTATGCCGACATCGAGATGTTCCAGATCCCGATGACGCAGCCGGATCCCGCCCTTCACATGAAGCGCTATATCTCCGCCAACGTGGCAACCAAGGAAAACAAGTGGCAGGGCCAGAACTTCCCGCGCTACGTCAACAAGGACTATGATGCGGCGATCGCCGCGGCCGAAACCGAGATCGATCCGGTCAAGCGCGCCGCGCTCTACATCAAGTGCAACGACCTGCTGTGGCAGGACACGGTGTTCATCCCGGTGATGCATCGCCTGAAGGTGGAAGCTGCGGCCAACAACCTGCGTCCGGCGCTCAGCGGCTGGGCGAACGAGACCGACAACATTCAGGACTGGTACCGGGAGGCATGATCGTACGGGCATAGACGGGATTCTTCCCTATGAGCCAATATGTCCTGCGTCGCCTGTTGATCGCCATTCCGAGCTTGCTCGGCATTTCCGCCGTGCTGTTCTTCGTCCTGGCGCTCGCGCCAGGCGATCCCTTCTCGGAACTGGCGACCAATCCGAACGTGCCACCCGAAGTGCAGGCCGCACTTCGGGCCAAGTTCGGCCTCGACGATCCGATCTATCTTCGTTACCTGCACTGGCTGGCGGCCATGGCGCATGGCGATTGGGGCTTCTCCTTCGTCAGCAGGATGGACGTCGACAAGCTCATCCTCCAGCGCCTGCCGGCCACGCTCTACGTGATCGGCTCGGCGCAGGTCCTGGCTTTGCTGATCGCGATACCCGTCGGGGTCTACGCGGCGACGAAGCCCTATTCGCTATTCGACCAGATCGCGAACACGCTCGCCTTCGTCGGCTTCTCGCTGCCGACCTTCTTTACCGGCATCCTGTTCATCCTGATCTTCTCGGTCACGCTGGACTGGCTGCCATTCGTCTACTCCACCGACGTCAAGGGGACCGGCATCCGCTGGGTGCTCGAGATGATCCGGCAGGCGATCATGCCGGTGGCGGTGCTCGGCCTGTTCCAGGCGGCGTCGATGACGCGCTTCGTGCGCTCGGCGATGCTGGACGTCATCCGGCTCGACTATGTCACCACGGCGCGGGCGAAGGGCCTCGGCCAGGCCACGGTCATCGTCAAGCACGTGATGCGCAACGCCATGATCCCGGTCGTCACGCTCATTGCCTTGCAGATGCCGGCGGTGTTCGGCGGCGCCATCGTCACCGAGCAGATCTTCCGCATTCCCGGCATCGGCTCGCTCTTGATCTCCTCCATCCTTTCCAACGACACGCCGGTGGTGATGGCCGTCACCTTCGTCTTCGCGTGCCTCGTGGTGCTGTTCAATCTCATCGCGGACGTCCTTTATGGCTGGCTTGACCCTCGCATCTCCCTCCGCTGAGCGGCGTGTCTACTCGCCGTGGCGCGAGACGTGGCGGCGTTACAGCCGCCACAAGCTCGCCGTGGTCAGTGCGTTCCTGCTGCTCATCCTGATCCTGGCGGTCGTCGTCGGCCCGTTCGTCTGGCGCATCAAGATCAACGACATCGACATCGTCGCCGGCATGCAGGGACCTTCGCTCGCGCATCCCTTCGGCACTGACGATCTCGGCCAGGACATCCTCGCCCGCATGATCTATGGCGGGCGGATCTCGCTTGCGGTCGGGCTGGCCGCGATGCTGGTTTCGGTCTTCATCGGCACGCTGGTCGGCGCGCTCGCCGGGATGTCGCGCGGCGCGCTCGGGCACGGCCTGATGTGGCTGACCGACCTGTTCCTGTCGCTGCCGCAACTGCCGCTGCTGCTGCTGCTGATCTATCTCTTCCGCGACGGTCTGAAGACCATGTTCGGCCCGGAGGGCGGCATCTTCATCCTGATCGTGCTGGTCATCGGCGGCCTGCGCTGGATGCCGGTCGCCCGTCTCGTACGCGCCCAGTTCCTGTCGATCCGCGAGAAGGAGTTCGTCGAGGCGGCGCGCGCGCTCGGCGCGAGCCCGGTGCGGCAGGTGGTGCGGCACATCCTGCCCAATGCCGTCGGTCCCGTGATCATCGCCGGCACCATCGACGTGGCGGCCGCCATCATCGCGGAATCGACGCTGTCCTTCCTCGGCCTCGGCTTCCCGCCGGATACGCCGACTTGGGGGCGGCTCTTGTTCGACGCCAAGGACTTCCTCGACATCGGTCCGCACTGGGCGCTGTTTCCGGGCGGTGCGATCTTCATCGCGGTGGTCGCCATCAATTTCATCGGCGACGGTCTGCGTGACGCGCTCGACGCGCGACGGGTGATCTAATGGCGCCGCTGCTCGAAATCAAAGGGCTGAAAACCCACTTCTCCACCGACGACGGCATCCTGCAGGCCGTCGACGGCGTCGACATCACCATCAACAAGGGCGAGACGCTCTGCGTCGTCGGCGAATCCGGCTGCGGCAAGACCGTGACGGCGATGTCGATCCTGAAGCTGATCGCGATGCCGCCCGGCCGCATCGCGGCCGGCCAGATCATCTTCGAGGGCCGCGATCTGGTGCCGCTGACGAGCAGCCAGCTCGACGAAATCCGGGCCAAAGAGATCGGCTTCATCTTCCAAGAGCCGATGACCTCGCTCAATCCGGTCCTCACCGTCGGCGAGCAGATCGCCGAGAGCCTGCGCCGCCATGAGGCGGTGACCAGGAAGCAGGCGATCGAGCGCACCATCGAGATGCTGAAGCTGGTGCAGATTCCCAATGCCGAAGGCCGCGTGCACAATTATCCGCACCAGTTCTCCGGCGGCATGCGTCAGCGCGTGATGATCGCGATGGCGCTCGCCTGCAAGCCGAAGCTGATCATCGCAGACGAGCCCACGACCGCGCTCGACGTCACCATCCAGGCGCAGATCCTCGACCTCCTGCAGGACATGAAGGAGCGCTTCGGCATGGCGGTGATGCTGATCACCCATGCCATGGGCGTCGTCGCCGAGACCGCGCAGCGCGTCGTCGTGATGTATGCCGGCAAGGTGGTCGAGGAAGCCCTCGTCGACGATCTGTTCGGCGATCCCCGCCATCCCTACACGCAAGGCCTGATCCGCTCGATCCCGCGCATCGATCTCGACAGCGAGCACAAGACGCGGCTGGAGGCGATCGGCGGCTCGGTGCCGATCCTGATCAATCCGCCGGTCGGCTGCCGGTTTGCGCCGCGCTGCCGCCATGCCATGAGCATCTGCACCGAGAAGGAGCCGCTGCTCCGTGAGGTCTCGCCCGGTCATCGCATGGCCTGTCACCTCGGCGATACCAATCTGGGAGCCGCGTCATGAGCGAACCCTTGCTCCGCGTCAGCGGCCTGAAAAAACATTTCCCGGTGCTCGGCGGCCTGCTGTCGCGCCAGGTCGGCAGCGTCTACGCGGTCGACGGCGTGTCGTTCTCGGTCAATCGCGGCGAGACGCTCGGCCTCGTCGGCGAATCCGGCTGCGGCAAGTCCACGACGGGGCGCTGCGTGCTGCGCCTGATCGAGCCGACCGACGGCGAGGTCACCTTTGACGGCCAGGACGTCCGTCAGCTCAGCGGTAGCGATTTGCGCGCGATGCGGCGGAACATGCAGCTGGTGTTCCAGGACCCATTCGCCTCGCTCAATCCGCGCATGACGGTCGGCGCCATCCTCGGCGAGGCCTTCACCATCCACAATCTCGCGTCGTCCGCGAAGGAGCGCGAAGAGCGCGTCGCGGGCCTGCTGGTGAAGGTCGGGCTCAAGGCGGAGCACATGCGCCGCTATCCGCACGAATTCTCCGGCGGCCAGCGCCAGCGCATCGTGATCGCGCGCGCACTCGCGGTCGAGCCGAAGCTGATCGTTTGCGACGAGCCGGTCTCCGCGCTCGACGTGTCGATCCAGGCCCAGGTCATCAACCTCCTGGAAGACCTCCAGGCCGAGCTGAACCTCACCTATCTCTTCGTCGCGCACGACCTCTCGGTGGTCGAGCACATCTCCGACCGTGTCGCGGTGATGTATCTCGGCCGCATCGTCGAGCTCGCCAAGGCGAGCGATCTCTACCGCAACCCGCAGCATCCCTATACCAGGGCGCTGTTGTCGGCGGTGCCGGTGCCCGATCCGAAACTCAAGCGCGAGCGCATCCGCCTCAAGGGCGACGTGCCGAGCCCGATGAAGCCGCCCTCGGGTTGCCACTTCCACACCCGCTGCCCGATCGCGCAGCCGCGTTGCGCGGAGAGTGCGCCCGAGTTGCGGGAGGGGGCGGGTGGGCACTTCGTGGCGTGCCATCTCGCCTGACGCCGAGCCAGGCGGAGCGCGCCTTCATTCGCCCTGAAGCAGGCCATACTCCGAAAGGGCCTGCCCGAAAGTCTCCACCGAATTGTAGTGATGCGCGAACAGACCCGCCTCGCGCGCGCCGGCGACATTGGCCGCGAGATCGTCGACGAACAGCACGGTTTCCGGTGCCGCCTGTAGCTCCGACAGGCAGAGGCGGTAACAGCGCGGGTCCGGCTTCGCCGTCTTGAACTGCGCCGAGGTGTAGATTCGCGAACCGAACAGCGGACGCAGATCCGGCAGCAGGGTGTCGATATGGTCGGCGACCAGCGTGGTGTTGTTGGTGAGAACGGCAATATCGACGGTGGCACGCAGGCGGCGGGCCATCTCCAGCATCGCGTGATCGGCCTGCATCGACCGGCGTCGCGCCTCCACCCACTCGTCGAGCGACAACGGATAGCCGATGCGTTCGCCAAAGCCCCGCAGATAGGCCGCAGCGTCGAGCGCGCCGGAATCGCCGAGCAGCTCGAAGCCGCTGTCCCAGATAGCCGCATGGACGGCTTCGCTGCTGGTCCTTGCAAGCTCGGCCAGAGCTGCGACACGCGTGCCCCTGTCGTAATCGCAGAGGACATTGTCCATGTCGAAGAGAACAAGCTTGATTTCGTCAGTCACGGCAACACTCTCGGATTGGCCGAACATCCGGCTGCGATCCGAAGTCATATCGCGCCCGAACGCGGGCGACAAATCCGGGGTATCGAATTGTTGAGCTTCGTCGCTAGGACTGCGGCATACGGCGTCGGGCCAGCTGGTGCAGCACCGTGTCGATGGCCGGGACCGCTCCGGTCTCGCGAAGCCAGTCGTCGGCCAATTCCCTGAGCTCGCCCGGCGTGACACCGAATTTGCGGCGGAACGCGCGGATGAAGGTGGAATCGCTGCTGAAGCGTAGGTCGACCGCAAGGTCGATCAGACGCTTGTCCTCCGCGGATGGGGAAATCATCTGACGGAACGCGAGATTGAGCCGCTGCTCCCTGACGTAATGCGCGAGCCCGCCATCGGCCTCGAACAGCCGATAGAGCGTCGCGCGCGAAATCTGGAAACGACGACAAAGCTCTGCCACTGTGAGCGCGTCCGACTCCAGATTGTGCGCGATGTGCCGCTTGATCATCGCAAGGTAAAGATGCCGCTCGGCCCGTTCGACGCCTGCCGCGAGATCAGCGGCGCCGCCGGCGGCTGATGCCACGATATCGGCGATCGCTTCGATTGTGGCCTCGACGCTGCCGGCCTCGGGATCGGGAGGCAGCATGAGCGCGGCAAAATGGTTGGCGAGCAGCCGGGTATGGGGATGCTCGGCCGGCAACAACACTGCCGTGGCCGCATCGGGATGGGCGAGGCGCGGCGCCAGCATCGCGCGCTGCAGAATGATCGCCCTGAGGTGGGTGCGGCCGCCGCCGCCCCTCAGCACGGTCCGGTTCGGGGGCCCCATGTCGAGCAGGCAGATATCGCCCGGCCGCAGCGTCACCTCGCGCCGGCCGGAGCTGAACAACATCCCGCCTTCGAGGCACAGTGTCACGTGATAGTGATCCATACCCCCGCGGGCGATGTGCGCCGGCGTCCGGTCGTATTCGATGTCGGTCACGCGTGAATCCACCAGCAACGCGTTGCCAGCCATCGTCGACACGGCCGTCATGTGGAAATCGTCTTCGGCGGTGAGCGGGATGACGTCGCAGACGTCGGTCGTCATCGCGCGTAATTGCGCCAGCGCGGCTGGTCCGCGCTCGCCGTCATCCGTAGGCACGCTTTCGTTCGCGACTGCTCCGTCCACGCTATCCCCCGATCACACCGGTTGCATGGACGAAGGCCACACCGAGCACCGACATCGACGCGCGTATCTACTCATTCGCACGATGCGCGGCAACCGCGTGGAAGTGGAAAGAGCGCGCCACAAGTTGTGATGCAATTGCATCAGTCGCCCCATGAGTCTGCAGCTGAGACTCTGGGCACATCTTCCGGACAGGCGCGCCGCTATGGTCCGTTTCGGCGCCACCGCGAAGCCGGTGCGTGTGCCCGGCGCGGAGTGAGTTTGAAATGCTGATGGGATTGAAGTCGTGCCGTCGGGCGGCTCTTCAGGCCGTTCGGCTTGCAGCAATCGGATTTGCAATCGCCAATGTGACATGGGCGAGAGTTGCGTTTGCCCAATGTGTGGGCAATACCTGCACGGTCACGATTGCGAGCGATCCCGGGACCGCTTCGAGCGGCACGACGGGCGCGGCGGGCACGCTGAGCTACGCGCTTGCGTATGCCAATGCCCAGTCGTCGCCCATCACCATCAACATCCAGACCAACGTGACGCTGTCGGGGCCGCTGTCGCCGATCTTCAATTCGCTGACGATCAACGGCAATGGCCACACGATCGATGGCAGCGGCACCCAGCGGATCTTCTTCGTCGGCGTCGATACTGCGACCCAGACCAGCGCGGCGGTCGCCGGCTCGATCGTCGCACAGACGCAGAATGTCAGTATCAACAATGTCACCTTGTCCAACGGCCTCGCTCAGGGCGGCGCGGGCGGCTCTGGTGCGGGCGGGGGGATGGGCGCCGGCGGCGCATTGTTCGTCAATCAGTCTGCCAATGTGAGCTTGTCCGGGGTGAGCTTCACCAACAACCGGGCGATCGGCGGCGCCGGGACCGCCTATTCGAGTCTGCAGGCTGGAGGTGGCGGCGGGCTCGGAGGAGCGGGCGGCGTCGCGACGTACTCCAGCTCCGCCGCCGGCGGCGGAGGTGGTCTTTTCGGTAGCGGTGGCGGCAATTGGGGCGGCGGCGGGGGTGTCTTCGGAAATGGCGGCACGTTTGCAGCCGGCGGCGGCGGTTATTCCGGCAACGGCGGTACTTACGTCACGAGTCCGGGCAATGGAGCGGCAGGCCTCCTCAGCGTCTCCGGGCTCACAGGCGGGGGCGGTGCCGGCGGTGTCTCCAGCGGTGTTGGAAACAATGGCGGCGCCAATGGTGGCGGTGGCGGGACCCAGATCACCACGGCTCAGGGCGGCGGCGGCGGATTCGGCGGCGGAAATGGCACTTATCCCACCAGCAACGCCGCGGTCGCAGGCGGATTCGGCGGCTTTGGTGGCGGCGGTGGCAACGGCGGCAACGGGGGTGGCGGCGGCGACGGCGGTTATGGCGGCGGCGGTGGTAGTGGCGATGCCAACGGAGGTAAAGGCGGCTTTGGCGGTGGCGGCGGCGGAACGGCCTCCCTTGCACTCGCGACGAACACCGGGGGCACCGGAGGATTTGGCGGTGGCGGTGGCAGCGCAACTATGTCGTATTTCTTAGGGAGCGCTACCGGCGTCGGGGGCTCAGGCGGCTTTGGCGGCGGTGGCGGAGCAGGCTTCAACGCAAGCGGCGCAGGCGGCTTTGGCGCTGGCGACGCGACCGCCGCGGCGGGCGGCGGCGGTGCGGCCATGGGCGGTTCGGTGTTCGTCGCCAAAGGCGGCACGCTCACCATTGTCGGTGACGGCTCGACCTCCGGCGGCAGTGCCACGGGCGGCACTGGCGGCAATGCAGGTTCGGCGATCGGCTCCGGCATTTTCGTGCAGGGCTCGGCACTGGCCTTTGGCGCCGGCAATTTCACCGTCTCCGATGTCATCGCCGATCAGAACGGCTCCGGTGGCAGCAGCGCCGCCGACGGTTTTGGCGGCACGGGCGGGCAGAGCTCGATCACCAAGAGCAATGGCGGCACGCTGACGCTGTTGGCTGCCAACACCTATGGCGGCGGCACCACCATCAACGAGGGCTCGATGCTGGTCGTCGGCAACGCCCAGGCACTCGGCACTGGCACGTTGACCCTCAACGGCGGCACGACCGGCGTCACAGTGACCTTCAACGGCAACTACACGATTGCCAACAACATCGCCGCGACTGGCGATCCCATCTACAACGTCCTCACCGGCAATACGGTGAACCTGATGGGCGTGCTCTCCGGCTCGGGCGACGTTGTCGTCAACCAAGCGAGCGGCTACGCCGGAACGCTGATCCTCTCCGGAGCAAACGCCTATACCGGCGGGACCTTCATCAATGCCGGTACCCTGACCCTCAATCATCAGACCGGCGGCGTCATCGACGCCGCGGGGACCGGCGGCATTTCGTTTACGGGGAGCGCGGGCACGCTGCGGACCAGTCTCACCGCGACTTTGTCAAACTCGATCACGAGTAATTCGAACACGACGGGCACGATTTCGGTAGCGACGGGCCAGACCCTGACGTTCAACGGCGTCCTCTATCAGCACGGCAATCTGGTGTTCGGTTCAGCCACCGATCAGGGGACCGTGATCTGGTCCGCGCCGGGTGAAGTGCTCTATGGCGGAACGCTGAGAGTGGCGGGCGGCACGTTGAAGGCCGGTTCGTCGCCGCTCGGGAATGCACTGGGCGACATGACCTATGTCGCGCAGACGACCGTCGATGCCGGCGCGACGCTCGATTTCTCCAACCAGAGCGGCTCGATCAACAATTTGCACGGAGGCGGCAACGTCACGGTAGGAACAGGGTTGTTGACACTCGTCAACGGCGGCGATTTCTCCGGAAACATATTCGGCAGCGGCGGCTTGAAGCTGGCCAGCGGCACACTCGTTCTCTCCGGCAACAACACCTATACCGGCGCAACGACCGTGAACGGCGGCACTCTCGATGTCGAAGGATCAATCACCGGCACGTCGTCGGTAACGGTGAATGCAGGCGGCACCTTGACCGGCACCGGTCTGGTCGATCCGCTCGTCGTGACCATCGCGTCCGGCGGCACGCTGGCGCCCGGCAACGGCGTGGCCGGTAGCTCGCTGGCGATCGAAGGTAATCTCGCCTTGCAATCGGGCGCGATCTATCTGGTGCAGGTCAATCCGTCCGCGGCCTCGTTCGTGACGGTCACGGGCTCGGCGACGCTGGGCGGGGCGACCGTCAACGCGGTGTTCGCGAACGGCAGCTATGTCAGCAAGACCTACACGATCCTCAGCACAAGCCGCGGCGTCTCCGGCACGTTCGATCCGTCCGTCGTCAATACGAATCTGCCGGCAAATTTCCACTCCACGCTCAGCTACGACGCGAACAACGCCTATCTCAATCTCGTCCTGAACTTTGCCATCCCCGGCGGACTCAACGGCAATCAGCAGGCAGTCGGAAACGCGCTGACGAACTTCTTCAATGCGAATGGCAGCATTCCGCTGGTTTATGGCGGGCTCACGCCCGCAGGTTTGACTCAAGCATCGGGCGAACTTGCCACGGCTCCGCAGCAGACCACGTTCGACGCAATGAGCCAGTTCATGGGTCTGCTCAGCGATCCCTTCATGCAGAGGAATGGTGTCTCGGACTCTGCGCGTGGCGCGAGCGGCTTCGCAGACGAAGACAGCGCGAGCGCCTACGCCGAGCGCAAGCGGACCGACGCGTTCGCCATGGTCACCAAGGCGCCGTCACGCAGCTTCGAGCAGCGCTGGAGCGTGTGGGCCGCGGGCTTCGGCGGCTCGCAATCCACCGATGGCAACGCGGCGACCGGCTCGAACGACGCGACGAGCCGCATCGCCGGTACGGCGGTCGGTGCGGACTATCGGCTTTCACCGAACACGCTCCTCGGTTTCGCGCTGGCCGGCGGCGGCACCAGCTTCAGCGTCGCAAACGGTCTCGGCTCCGGCCGCTCCGACCTTTTCCAGGCCGGCGCCTATCTTCGCCACACCAATGGTCCGGCCTACATCTCCGCCGCGCTCGCCTATGGCTGGCAGAACATCACGACCGATCGCACGGTGACGATCGCCGGCGCCGATCGGCTGCGCGCCGCGTTCGACGCCAATGCGTATTCCGGTCGCCTCGAGGGCGGCTATCGCTTCGTTGTGCCCGGGGTTGGCGGTATTGGCGTCACACCCTATGGCGCGGCGCAGTTCACGACACTCGATTTGCCGGCCTATGCCGAGCAGGTCGTCGCCGGCTCCGCCGCATTCGCCCTGAGCTACGCGGCGAAGAGTGTCACGGATACGCGTAGTGAGCTTGGCCTGCGCACCGACAAGGCATTCGCCCTGCGGGACGGCGTGTTGACGCTGCGCGGCCGCGTCGCCTGGGCGCATGATTTCAACCCGGACCGTTCGATCGCCACGACCTTCCAGGCGCTGCCGGGCGCCAGCTTCGTTGCCAATGGCGCAGCGCAGGCACGCGACTCCGCGCTCACCACCGCTGCCGTGGAGATGAGCTGGCTGAACGGCTGGTCGGCGGGGGCGACGTTCGAAGGCGAGTTCTCGAGCGTCACCCGCAGCTACGCCGGCAAAGGCAGCGTTCGCTACGCCTGGTGAGCGCCGTCATCCCTCCAGCGTGAAGCCGACCCGCAGTGTCACCTGGTAGTGGCGTACGGCATTGTTCTCGATGTGGCCGCGCGTCTGCACCACCTCGAACCATTTCATGTCGCGGACAGTCTTGGCGGCGCGGCTGATCGCGTTCTTGATCGCATCATCGATCGAGGTCTCGGACGATCCGACCAATTCCAGGATCTTGTAGACGTGATCCTTCTCGGCGGTGGGCATGCTGTGCCTCCCTGTGTTGTGGCGGGCCTGGATATGGCTCCCCCAGTGCATATGGGAGCGCCGGGCCTCCACTCTGAACGGGCACCCTGCGCTTCGGGTTCCCTGCTCGGCGATGGCCCGCATGCGCCAGCCGAGTCCATTCGCGCAAGCCCAGCGGCTCGCCCAGGACGATCGCGGCGGAGCCGACGCCGACGACGGGAACGATCAGCATGCCGGTCGAGGCCACGGCGATGGCGCTCACGCTCGGCGGCGTGACGCTGGCGTTGCAGCGATCTTAGGGACGCTGTTGCGCCGCCTGCGGCAACGCCGGCGCAGGCTGCGTGCCACGCCAAACCAGTTGCAGAAGCAGAACCAGCAGCGCCATCAGCGCAAAGCCGCCGATGGCCGGCGCGAAATGCTGATCGAGATCCACCTTCTGTCCGAACTGCACGGCCAGTCGCGCCGATTGCAGCAGGCCATAGCCGCCGGCGAGCAGGATCAGGCCATAGGTCACGTCGCGCTCGCGCGGGCTCGCCATCCTGACGAGATCGGGCAGTGCCAGCGCAAGGCCGATCCCGAGGATCGGCAGGTCGTAATCATAGGCATAGGGGCTGATCATCACCGACACCATCACGGTGACGCCAAGCGCAAATTTGGACGACAGGCCGCGGGCGGCGCCGACGAGGACGGCGAGCAAGGCAAGGCCGGCAACGGCAACCTGGCCCCAGAAGGCGGCGCTCGCGGGAAAGCCGGCCATGTAGAGCGCGGCATAGGCCGAGATCATGCGGAAGAGCGGATAGAAGCCCTGCTCGAGATAGCTCGCCGATTCCCTGATCGACCCCAACCATGCGATCCAGATCTGCCAGCCGAACAGCAGCGTGCAGAGCAGGGAACTCGTCAGCACGACCAGCGCCGCGGTCGCGAGCGCGATCCAGCGCCGCGTCGCTAGCAGGTAGACGCCAACGGCAATCGCAAGGTGCGGCTTGATGACCATGGCGCCGAGCGCGAGGCCGGCGAGCCATTGCCGCCGCTCGACATGGAGGCAAACCAGCGCGATTAGCGCGCCGGTGAGAAAGCCGTTCTGCCCGCAGCCGATGGTGATCGCCAGCGCCGGAAACAGCACGACCAACACGTGTGCGAAATTCGCGCCCGAGATCGCGCGCAGGGTCACGAGATAGAGCGCGAGCGTCGCGGCGGTAAACATCAGATAGCCGACGCCGACCGGCATGAAGGCGAACGGCGCGAGCAGGAGCGCGTATTGCGGTGGATAGGTCCAGGGCATGAAGCTGGTCATGCCGCCGGCAGCCTCCATCTGCATCTTCAGCAGCGCTTCGAAATGATAGACTTGGTCGAGGTCGCCGCGCCAGACGCGCTGCGCGACGATGTGGAAGGCATCGAAATCGGCGAGCTCGCGGGTTGCCCAACTACCCCAGCGGGCGAACCAGAATGTCTTGAAAGCCACGATCACCGCCAGCGCGGCCAGCGCGAAACGCACATAGGTCGTCCGCTTCGACGGCGAGAGGCGAACCTGTTCCAGTGTTTCGGCGAGCATGGTGGCAGCGACCTCGAACCTGACGGATGGGCGGCCGGGCGGGTCCGCAGATCCCCGCCAAACTGCCATCGGAGGCTTAAGGGACGGTAACGAATAGGGAAGGATTTTGGCGGGGAGCGCCTGTCTGGCAGACTAGCGGCGCGAGGATCCGGGCCGGTTCAGGCCGCGATGCCTTTTCGAAATCGCCCGCGGGCGGCGGACGGGCGCGCTTGCCCGTTCAGGGACCGCCGAGCTAACCTTTGCGCGTTTCCCGGCATGTTGATGTGCGGTGATGATCCATCGTTGGACGAAGGGCGCTCTGGTTGCAATCGGTTTGTCAGCCGTGCCGGCGCCTATTGCCGCACAGGACGAGCTGCATGACGCGCCGCGCAGCCTGTCGCTGCAAGTCACCACCGATCCTTCCACGATCGAGTGCCGCAAGCTGGAGACCATCGATCCCACCTCGCTCGTGTTCCTGCCGATGCGCCGGACGTTCAACGACGATTTCGACGAGCATCCGCTGTCGCATGGACGCTGGGTGCCGCACTACGCCGGCGGCGCAGCGTGGCCGGAGGCACGCTATTGGGGCGGCGACGGTTCCGACTTCAAGCGCAAGACCAGCGCCAATGGCGAGCAGCAGATCTATGTCGATCCACGCTATGCGGGGCGCGCGGGGACGCCGCTCGGGCTTGATCCGTTCAGGGTCAAGGACGGCGTGCTGTCGATCGTCGCCAGCCGCACGCCGGCGGAGTTGAAGTCGGTGCTCTTCAACAACGAGTTCATCTCGGGAATCCTGACGACGCAGGGCACCTTCGCGCAGAAGCACGGCTACTTCGAAATCCGCGCCAAGGTGCCGGTCGGCCATGCCGTGTGGCCGGCGTTCTGGATGCTGGCGGATGACGGCGGCTGGCCGCCGGAGCTCGACGTGCTGGAGGGCCGCGGCGAGCGGCCCGGCGATCTCGTGATGACCACGCATTGGCGGATTCCGTCGACCCAGAAGATCCAGTCCTGCGGCTTCGACTTCGCGATCGACGACGCGTCGAGGGCTTTCCACAATTACGGTGTGCTGTGGGAGGAGGACCGGCTGGTTTATTTCATCGACCGCAGGCCGGTCTCCGACATCAAGGTGCCGATCGGCTTCGACGATCCCATGTACATGATCGTCAATCTCGCGATTGGATCGAAGTTCTTTCCAGGCGTCAGTCAGGTCGATGCGGAGACGCCATCGAGTGTCGCATTCGAGATCGACCGGATTTCCGTCTATCAGATCGATATGGAGCAGGCGCGGAGATAGCGATGTCGGCAAAAGTCTCGCGGCGCGATTTTGCCAAGCTCGCGGGCCTGACCGCCCTTGGTGCGGCGGCAGGCGCGCGGGCCGCGGAGAATGAAACGCCCGCGTCGCCCGCGTCAGGCGCGCCCTTCCCGAAGAATTTTTTGTGGGGCACGGCGACCTCGTCCTACCAGATCGAAGGCGCCGTCAACGAGGACGGCCGCGGCAAGTCGATCTGGGACATTTTCAGCCACACGCCCGGCAAGATCGAGGACGGCTCGACCGGCGACCGCGCCAACGAGCATTATCATCGCTACAAGGACGACGTTGCGCTGATCAAGGCGCTCGGCGTCAAGGCCTACCGCTTCTCGATCGCATGGCCGCGCATATTCCCGGACGGAGTCGGTCAACCCAATTCCAAAGGGCTCGATTTCTACAACCGTCTCGTCGACGAGCTGCTCGCGAACGACATCGAGCCTTACGCCACGCTCTATCACTGGGACCTGCCGCAGACGCTCCAGGATCGCGTCGGCGGCTGGCAGTCGAGCGACACCTCGAAAGCCTTTGCCGACTACGCCGCCTACGTCGCCGCGCGTCTAACTGATCGCGTGAAGAACATTTTCACCGTGAACGAGGTCGGGCGCTTCGTGAATTTCGGCTATGGCTGGGGCATCGACGCGCCCGGCCTCAAGCTGCCGACCGCGCAGCTCAACCAGGCCCGCCATCACGTCGCGCTCGCGCACGGTCTCGCTGTGCAGGCTATCCGCGCCTCGGGCCGCGCCGGCACGCGCGTCGGTGCGGCCGAGAACATTGCGGCCTGCGTGCCGGCGATCGCCACACCGGAAAACATCCGCGCCGCCGAAATCGCGACGCGCGAGCTCAATGCCGGCTTCCTCGGCGTGGTGCTGGAGGGCAAATACACCGACGGCTTCCTCGCCTATGCCGGCGCGGACGCGCCCAAGTTCACGGCCGAGGAACTGAAGATCATCGGCACGCCGAACGACTTCGTCGGGTTGAACATCTACGCGCCGCAGTTCTACGTCACCCCCTCCGACAAGGCACCGGGCTTCCAGGTGCTGCCGTTCCCGAATTCGTTCCCGCACATGAATTCAGAATGGCTGCGGGTCGGCCCCGAGGTGATCTACTGGGCCCCGCGCCTCGCCGCAAAGATCTGGAGCATCGAGAACATCTACATCAGCGAGAACGGCACCTCGTCCGAGGACAAGATTTCCGCCGACGGCCAGGTCTACGACCTCGACCGCATCATGTTCCTGCGCAACTATTTGACCCAGATGCAGCGCGCGGTCGCCGAGGGCGTGCCGATTCGCGGCTATTTCCTCTGGAGCCTGATGGACAATTTCGAGTGGATTTTCGGCTACGGCAAGCGCTTCGGGCTCTACCGGGTCGACTTCGAGACGCAGGCGCGGGTGCCGAAACTGAGCACGGCGTTCTATCGCGACGTGATCGCGCGCAACGCGATCGGGGTGTGAGGCGGAGGCGAAGTGCTCACGGCTCGATCTTGCATTCGAACGCGGCGCCAGAGCGGGCGTGGGATTGACGTCGGAGCATGCGATCCCTGGGACGGCATGGTTGCGCCGATCGATCGGGCACCATTTGCCATCCCGTTTGGCCCAGCTAATGCCACGATCGCGCGGTGCGAAATAGACCGGCTCGTCATATTGCGGCTCGGCCATCACATGCCCGGCGGTGTCGACCAGCCCCCATTTGCCGCTTCTCAAGAACGTCAGAAGGCCGAAGTCGAGATTGATGCCGACACGCTCGGCGTCGGCGTCGATCCAGACCTCGCCGCTGGGAGACAGGATCACACGTTTTCCGCCAGCCTGAGAAACGATCGCGCTGTCGATATCGCACATGACACCCGGACGGGGCTGCATGACCCAGGATTGATCCTTGATCCGGATGATCCCTGTTGCACCGGCGCTTGAGACAAAGGCGGTGCCGTCCGGTCGAACTCGCGCAGCGTCGAATTTTGGCTCGATCAGCCACGTCCCGTCCGATGTCATAACGCCGCGCTTGCCGGCAATGGATGCGACCAAGGGATCGGCGTTGTTCGAAAGGTAGTCGAACTTCGGCTCGATGAGCCAGCTTCCGTCGGACCTTATGCGTCCCCACTTTCCGTCGATCTTGACATCTTTGGCGTCAGGTCCGGCCGGCGTGACTGCGTCGAACCGCATCGGCATAAGAGGCCTGGAGCGTGCGTCGACCAACTGGAACTTGTCGCCGGTCTTCAATGTGTATGGCGGCGCGCGGCCGCATGTCGCGTCGATCAACCGACCTCCGGGCGGTTGCAGGGGGCTTCCGTCTTCCGTGTAGTACAGCCATTCCTTGTTCTTATACGCGACCAGTCGCCGGTCTTGGCAAGGCTCGACGGGTTGATCGAAGTCGGCGCCGAGCAATACGCGGCCATCGAGGTCCAGAAGGCCCCAGCGGTCCGCTTGCTTGAAGTGCCATCCGAATGGCAATTCGGAGTGCGGCTCCCGGTGCCGGGCAATCGCTAGGTGAATTTGCTGATAGCTTGTTTGAAATATCCAGGAACCGGACCGATCGATCACACCGACACTGCCGTCGCGTTCGGCCGATGTGCGTCCGATGCCGAGCCGGAACGGCCAGGCCTTGTCGAAGACCGGCTCGATGGTCAATTGCCCGCTGCCATCGACGAAGCCGACCTTGCCGTCGAGAGTCACGCGCGACAGGCCGTCGCTTAACCCCTCCACCTTCTGAAATCTCGGTTGAACGAGCCAGTTTCCGTCGGCCTGCAAAAGCCCCCAAAGTCCGTCGCTCTCGACCCATCGGACTGCCGGATTCCCTTTATCGAATTCCCGCGGCGGCAGCCCCGGCGGCTGGATCCATTGACCGGACATATCGATGACGCCGCCATTCATGAAATCGAAGGGGAAGGACACGCTGACGCCATCTGTGGTGTGGGTGACCGTGATTCCGGAAAAATCCTCGCTGCCGACCTTTCCGCCGCGTCGCCGAACATCCGATACCTGGAAGCGATCGGGGCCGATCGCTTCGATGAACCCGTATGCCGGTGCGAAGATCGTCTTGCCGTTGCGATCGATCAGGCCCGATCTGCCCTCGACCTCGACTTGCGCGAAGCCAAACTTGTAGTCGTCCACGAGGCTGTATTGCGGTGTGACGACCTCGTGTCCTTCGTCGTTGACGAAGCCGTAGAGCCCTCCGATGCGGACTGCGGCGCGCTTCTCCGCGAAGTTGCCGACCCAATCGTATCGCGGTGGCACTGCCACCGAACCGTCACGCCAAACCGCACCGCACAGGCCGCCGGGGAAGGTGCACATGGCTAATGGAAAATCTGTGGGCTTGCCTGATCCCGAACGGTCTCTGGTCGCGACCTTGGCCTGAAGGATGGCCTTGCCGACAGGAGTGAGCTCCGACGGCGTGTCCTGTGCAACCGCGCCATTCGCGAATGAGAAAACAACCAATGCGACTCTGAACCAGCTGCATGCACCCATCGCGACCTTCCCGGTATTCCGGTTCGGTCGGATACCGATGATCCGTGGCGACAACGTGTCCTGGCCCTGCGTCACAACCAAAGCGATTGACCGGCATCACGAATGTCAAACCCGCATGTCGCATTTTGAGGCAGCGCTCAGGCATCCCGGCCGCCCTGTTGCAATCGAAACAAAGATCCCGCGATCGGAAACATTCCCGTAGTGCGGCCCACGCACAGAGGGGCGGTGAAGCAAACCACCAAGGGAATGAACATGAGTCGTCATTTCGGCCAGCGTGCAGTCGTCATCGGCGCGGGGATGGGCGGATTATCCGCTGCGGGTGCTCTGTCCTCCGCGTTCAAGGAGGTCGTCATTCTTGAGCGAGAGACTCCACCCGCCACCGTCATGTCCCGTGCCGGCGTTCCCCAGGACCGGCATCCGCATCTTCTGCTGGCCGGCGGATTGCAGGCGCTCGACGCGCTGTTTCCGGGATACCAGCAGGATCTTGCCGACGCCGGCGCGGTGCCTGTGAACGCCTTCAAGGACGTTCAGTACGAGCGGCCGGACGTCGGCGCGCTGCCGCGGCGCGACTGCGGCACCACGCTGCTCTGCGCCTCGCGGCCGCTGATCGAGCATACCCTGCGCCGAAAGGTCGTCGCGATTCCCAATGTCAAATTGCAAGCGCAGAGCCGTGTGACGGAGATCGTGCCGGCGGCGATCCGGCCGATGGTCAAGTTCGAGAGCGACACGGGCGTGGGTGCTGCGATCGAGGCTGATCTCGTGGTCGATGCCTCCGGCCGCGGCGCGCCGACGCTCGGCCTGCTCGATGTGCTCGGCTGGGAAAAGCCGCAGGAGACCGCCGTCGGCGTCGACATCAGCTACACGACCGCGGTTCTCAGGCCCGGGCGCAATTCGTTCAACTGGCAAATTCTGGTCACGTTGCCCGATCCGGCGACGTCGGCAATAGCCGGGTTGATCGTTCCTCTCGAGGGCGGCCGCTGGTTCGTGACGATTTCCCATCACGGCGCGACGGATCGCCCGAAGACCTGGGAAGAGTTTCTCGCCGTCGCGCGCCAGCTGAAGACACCGGCGGTCTATAACGCGATCTACAAGCTGCTGCCGCCCGGCGGCCTCAGGCACTTCGTGCTGGACGAGAGCCGTTGGCGGCATTTCGAGCGGCTCGAGCGACTGCCGCGCGGGATCCTTCCGGTGGCGGACTCGCTGTGCCGGTTCAATCCGGTCTACGGGCAGGGCATGACCGTCGCAGCTCGCGAGGCGAAGCTGCTCAGCGATATCGTCGATCGCGTGGCCGGGGAGCCTGACCCGATCGAGGCGCTCCAGGCCGCGTTCATGTCCGCGGTGGGTGCGTTGCTTCAGGCGCCCTGGAACATGGGCGTGAGCGCCGATTTCGCCTATCCGACCACACGGGGCGAGCGGCCGGAGCGATACGAGGAAAGCCGCCAGTTCGAAGCGGCCCTCTTCCGCGCGGTCGTGGCCGATCCCGTGGTTCAGAGGGCATTCTCGGACGTCCTGCAGCTCATGGAGCCGTTCGAGCTGCTCAATGAGCCTGATATCCGGCAGCGAATCGAGGCTCATTCCCTGGTGCAAAGTGCCTGACGCTCGATGAGACGAAGACCCGTCGGCAAGCCGGCGGGTCTTTTGCTTTTGAGGTCAGGAGAATCGCCACACGTGCAACGGTGAGCGCTGTCTCGGCCTACGGATCCAGTTCCGTATCCCAGTAGAGGTAGTCCAGCCAGCTATCGTGCAGATAGTTCGGCGGGAACAGGCGGCCGTTGCGGTGCAGCTGGTGCACGGTCGGCGCGAACGCGCTCTGGCGCGGAAACATCTTGGCCTGCGCCGGGGTGAGATTGCCCTTGCGCAGGTTACAGGGTGAGCATGCCGCGACCACGTTCTCCCAGGTGGTCTGGCCGCCTTTGCTGCGCGGGATGATGTGATCGAAGGTAAGGTCTTCGGGCGAGCCGCAATATTGGCAGGCGAAACGATCGCGCAGGAAGACGTTGAACCGGGTGAAGGCCGGGTGGGTGGTCGGCTTGACGAAGGATTTGAGCGAGACGACGCTCGGCAGCTGCATTTGCAGCGTGGGACTGTGGACCGCCTGATCGTAGTGAGCGACGATGTTGACGCGATCGAGAAACACCGCCTTGATCGCGTCCTGCCACGACCACAGAGACAGTGGGTAGTAACTCAGCGGCCGAAAGTCCGCGTTGAGGACCAGCACCGGCCAACTGCCTTGCGAGACATGTGCGTTCAAGTAACGCTCCCGGCCTCCAATATACGCTGCGAAGCAGCATGTATTGACATACTACATGCAGCGTGACGGGATTGTGAAGCCCGTTGAGCGACTTATTCAGGCGCAAGCAATACGGCGGCGGGGTGGCAAACGCTCAAAAACGCCGCGATTCGGGGAGGGTCCATGCGAGGCTGGTTGGCCGCGCTGCTCGCGGCCGTGCTCGGCGCGGCGCCGATTTGCGCTGTTGCGGCTGAGGATTATCCGATGCGCCCCGTCACCACGATCGTTCCCGGCGGACGATCTCAAACAATTGATCGCGTGGCTGAAGGCCAATCCGGACAAGGCGTCGGCGGTGACGGGAGAATTATACCCGCTCCAGCTTCTGCAAGCACCGCGTCGCGCGCACCACGGCCGGCATTTCCTCGTTCGGAAAGCTCGTCGTCCAGTTGGTGACACCGACCTCGCCGACATAGATGTCGCCCCTTGAATCCAGCGCGATGCCGTGCGGTGCCAGGAATTTGCCGCTGGCAACGCCAGGGCCGGCTTCGCCGCCGAGCCGCGCGATGCGCTTGCCTTGCGCATTGACGATCGACAGCCGCGGGCCGATATTGGGCACGTTGCGGTTGATATCGAGGCCGGGACCGAGCTCGCCGATGACGAAGGTCGGGCTCTTGGCTCCGCCACAACAGCACAGCGCGCAGGGGCGATGCAGGTTGTTCCACTGCGTCTCGTATTTGCCCTCGCCGTTGAACACCTGCACGCGATGGTTCTCGCGGTCGGCGACATAGACCCAGCCATCGGCATCGGTGGCGATATTGTGCACGATGTTGAACTGGCCGGGATCGGTGCCCGGCTCGCCCCAGCTCTTCATCAGCTTGCCGTCCGGCGTGTATTGGTGCACGCGCGCATTGCCATAGCCGTCGGAGACGTAGATTTCGCCCTTCGGCGACAGCGCGGTGTGGGTGCAGCGATGGAACGGCTCGCCGCTCATGAACGGCGCCGGCTTTGCGGGAATGCCGATCGTCAGCAGCACCTTGCCGTCGGTGGTGCATTTGCGCACGGTGTGGTCGCCGTCATCGGTGCAGTAGAGATTGTCGTCGGCGTCGATGTGCAGGCCGTGCGCGCGGGTGAACAGGCCTTCGCCAAAACTCCGGAGGAAATTTCCCTCGCGGTCCAGCACCACCATCGGATGTTCGCCGCGGTTGAAGACATAGACCCGGTCCTTGCTGTCGACCGCGACCGAGGCGACGTCGGTGAGCTGCCAGCCGTCCGGCAGCTTTGCGAAATTTTCGACGACGCGGTAGCGGTGCTCGCCGGTGCCGAGAATGGCTGGCATTGTGCAGTCTCTCCTCTATTCTCTGTCGCGGTGCGACACTGTCTCCACGTCGTCATTGCGAGCGCAGCGAAGCAATCCAGAATCTTTCCGTGGAGACAGTCTGGATTGCTTCGCTGCGCTCGCAATGACGGTGTTGCTCAAGCCGTGCTCATCGATGCAGCCGCAACTCGTCCCAAAATCCCTTCCTCGATCGCCTTGATCTGCAGCGCGAGATATTTCGAGTTGATCCGGCATTGCGCGAGGCTGCCGGCGATGAACCACAGGCCGGGCTGCTTCGTCCGCGCATACATGTTGCGCAGCTCAAAGCCGTCGCCAAAGCCCCAGACCGGGCCGACGCGGTCGGCGACGGCATCGCCGAACAGCTTTCGCACCAGATATTCCTGCGGCTTGTAGCCGGTGGAGAGCACGATGAGATCGGCGGTGATGGCCGTGCCGTCCTTCATCTGCGCGCCGTTTGCCGTAAAGCTCGCGATGTCCTCGAACTGGCTGAGCTTGATCGCACCCTCGACGATCAGGTTGGAGCAGCCGACGTTGAAATAATAGCCGCCGCCGCGGGTGAGGTATTTGAACTGCCAGCCGGTGCCGGCCTCGCCGAAGTCGAGCTTGAAGCCGACGCGGCGGAGGCCGTCGAGCAGCTCCTTGTCGAGCTCCTTCGATTGCTCGGTCAGCATCACATGCGTCCTCTTCGCCAGCGGCGTCGGCATCGAGGCCGCGATCAGATCGTTGTCCTCAAGCGTGCCCTCATTGTAGGTCGCATAGGCCAGCTGCGCCGAGGGCTCTATATTGGTGACGAGCGTGGGCGAGCGCTGCACCAGCGTCACCTCGGCGCCACTGGAATAGAGATCCTGCGCGATGTCGTGGCCGCTGTTGCCGCTGCCGATGACGATGGCGCGCTTGCCGATCCAGTTCTCGCCGTCCTCGTAGCGGCTCGAATGCAGCAGCGTGCCTTTGAATTTATCAAGAGTTGGAATGTCCGGGACGTTCGCGATGCCGCTGACGCCGGTCCCCAGCACCACATGACGCGGATGCATGGTGCTCTTGCTGCCGTCGGCGCGCCGCAGCGTCACCGTCCAGCGGCCCTTGGCCTCGTCATAGGCGCCGCCCTCGAACTCGGTGCCGGTCCAGAAATTCAGCTCCATCGCGTCGACATAGGCTTCGAACCAGTTGGCGAGCTTGTCCTTGGGGATATAGGTCGGCCAGCTCGGCGGGAACGGCATGTAGGGCATGTGATTGACCTGCACCTGGTTGTGCAGGGTCAGCGCGTGATAGCGCTTGCGCCAATTGTCGCCGATCCGCGCCTCGCGATCGACGATCAACGTGTCGATCTGCAACTGCTTCAGCCGTGCCGCGATCGCGAGCCCGGCCTGGCCGCCGCCGACCACCAGCACGGCCGGATCGCGGTCGGAATAATCGCGCGAGGCGTTGCGCAGATCGAGCCAGTTCGGCCCGCGGAAATCGCGCGAATAGGCTTGTCCCCGCGGTCGCGATGAGCCGAGCTGTTCCTCGAACCCCTTGAGCTCGTCGAGCGCGGTGAGCAGGGTCCAGGCCTTCAGCCGGTCGCCGTCGGCGGGATCAGGCATGAGGCGGACGATGCCACTGCCGCGGCCAAGTGCGGTCTCGAAATTGAAGATCGCCTCGATGTTGCTGGTGCCGGCGCGCGTCACCCAGCGCGGCGCTGCGCGGTTCGGCGCAATCTTGAAATGGCCCGGTGCCACCTTCGGCGCGAGCGTCGTCAGATCCCGTACGACTGTTTCACGGCCGGCAAGTGTCTGCAGGTTCCAGCTCAGCGCCAGCACGTCGCGCCAAAAGCTGTCGGCGAGGAAGAGGCGATCGAGCGCGGCGGGCTCGGGCTTGCCCAGCGTGCGCTCGAATTTATCGAGCCAGGCTTGCGCGGAGGCAGCAATATCCTTCGTACGATCCAGCATGCGCGACCTCGTGCCGTCTTCGCGGCGTTTCCTCGCGAGCATGATCCGGAAAAGTGTGCAGCGGTTTTCCGAAGAGATCATGCTCCAATTATTGAGGTGAACGCTATACCGGTTCTACGGCCGCCAAAAGCGCTTTACCCGAGCAGCGAGAGCATGTGGCCCTGCTCAGGCGGAATACGCCCCTTCAGCGTGTCGAGATAGACCTGCCGCACCGCGTCCGGTCCGCGGCTCTCGACGACGCTCAGGCATCTCTCCAGCATCGGCGCGAAGCCGGACCACGCCGCGCCAAAGCGCTGCTCGATGCCGCCCGGGCCCCATTCCTTGGCGCGCTTGCGGATCTGGTCGGGGGCGAAGAACCAGCGTGGCTTTGCGCCGGGCAGCGCGCCTTCGTCGGGTTCGGTGGCGCGATGCGTCATTCCGACGCGTACCGAGCATTTCATCTGATCGCAGAAATGCTGATGCAGTCCGGCGCGCAGTGCGCTGTTGCCGGCCATGTCGACGAAGGCGGCTGGCGCGTCTGATGGCAGCGACGTCACGCGATCATAGGTGACGACCTCGTCGTAACATCCAAGCGAGGTGACGAAGCCGGTATTGCCGGCAGAAGTCAGCCCGATCACCTTGCGGCCGCGGGTATGCAGCAGATGCGCGAGGCCGAACGCGGTCTTGCTCGATGCGCTCGACAGCAGCACCGTGCGCGCACCGAAATCGTCGTTCTCGGCGAGGAAGTCATCGACCAGGAACGACAGCATGAACAGCGGCCGCAGCAGCGCCTGGTAGTCGCCCTGCCTGCCGGCATAAGTGGGATCGCCGCTGACGCGTGCATAGGCGTTGTAGACCGGCGCGACGCCCTGCCGGTGCGCAGCACCGTCACGCAAGCCGCGCTTGCTGACGTCGGTGGCTTCGATGACGAGATGCGTGGCCATGGGAAAATAGCCGAACAGGTGCTCGCCGACCGGAACGTTCGGATGGTTCGAGGCGATCACCTCGCCAAAGCCCCACACCGGAATGTTGCCGAAGCCGGCGGGTGCCGGAAACAGTTGCCAGTATTTCAGCTCGTCGCCGAGCACGGCATAGGTGATGTTGTTGGCGGTCAGCGCGAAGCGGTCGACCTTCACCAGCAGTGCGTCCTGCGGCAGTGCATCCGCTGCCGGCAGCTCGGTCGAGATCGTCTTGCAATTTTCGAAATCGTCTCGCGCAACGATGAAGTCGGTGGCTGTCATGATGTCAGATCCCGGCTTGTGTCCGTGCGGGCATCTGATCGATCACACGCACGCCGTTTGCAACAGCAACATAGTTTTAAACGCTGTTTGCCTACTTACGCCGTGAGCACACCCTCGCGCTTCTTCACCGCGCGATAATAGCTCCACCACAGATGCGCCGCCGCGCCGCGCAGCGGACGCCAGGGTTCGGCGAGTGGCGCCATCTGCTTTTCCGTCGGCCGCGCTTGCAGCCCGAGGCCGATCTTGATGCCCTCCTGCACGGCGAGATCGCCGGCGGGCCAGGCATCGCCATGGCCGAGACAAAACAAGAGATAGACGTCCGCGGTCCACGGCCCGATGCCGGGCAGCGAGATCAGCGTGTGATGCGCGGCGTCAGCGTCCTCCTCCGCGAGCACGTCGAGGTTCAGCCGCTGCGCGGTGATCTCGCGCGCGAGATGTTTCAGCGTCTTGATCTTGGCCGCGGAGAGGCCGAGCCGTCCCAGCCGGTCGGTGCGGGCGCGGCGCACGGCGTCATGATCGAACGGATCGAACGCGGCCGACAGCCGTCCCCAGATCGCCGCCGCGCTCGCGGTCGAGAGCTGCTGCCCGCAGACGATGTGGGCGAGCCCCGTAAAGCCCGGTTCGCGCCGCCGCAGGGCCGGCATGCCCGCGATCTCCAGCACGGGCTTGAGGCGCGGATCGCGCTTGATCAGGGCGTGAACGGCCTCTTCGAGATCGGATTGGGTTTCGAGGTGGATGGTCATGGCGGCTCAATCTGTGATGCGCGGGCTTGACCCGCGCATCCATCTCCTATCGTAACAGAGTCCTGGAAGATGGATTGCCGGGTCAAGCCCGGCAATGACGAATACACCGAGAACTCATGCCACCCGTTTTCCGATTTGCCCCCAGCCCGAACGGCTTTCTGCATCTTGGCCACGCTTATTCGGCGCTGCTGAACTTCGACTGCGCGCGCGAGGCTGGCGGGCGGCTGCTGCTGCGGATCGAGGACATCGATGCAACGCGCTGCCGGCCGGACTATGAGGCGGCGATCTATGAGGATCTCGCCTGGCTCGGAATCGCCTGGGAGATGCCGGTGCGGCGGCAGTCGGAGCATCTCGCCGAATATCGCGCCGCGCTGGACAAACTCTCCGCGCTCGGCCTCGTCTATCCCGCCTTCGAAAGCCGCGCCGAGATCGCAAAGCTCGTGGCCGCGCGCGAGGCTGACGCGCCGTGGCCGCGCGATCCCGACGGCGCGCCGATTTATCCCGGTCACGCCAAATCACTGCCCGCAGACGAGCGGGCGCGCCTGATCGACAGCGGGGCGCCTTACGCATTGCGGCTCGACATGGCGGCAGCCCGTCAGCACGTCGCCGGCCTGACATGGGGGGAGCTAGGCGAGGGACCCGATGGCGAGCGCGGCATCGTCGCCGCGCGGCCCGAGGCCTGGGGCGACGTCATCCTGGCTCGCAAGGAGACGCCGACCAGCTACCATTTGTCCGTCGTTGTCGATGATGCGCTCCAGGGCGTCAGCGAGGTCGTCCGGGGCCAGGACCTGTTTCACGCCAGCTCGGTCCATCGCCTCCTGCAAACCCTGCTCGGCCTGCCGGAACCGGCCTACCGCCACCACCCCCTGATTCGGGATGAGGCGGGGCGCAAGCTGTCGAAATCGAGCGGCTCGACCGGTCTGCGGGAGTTGCGTTCCGCCGGGACCTCGCCTGCCGGCATCCGCCGATTGGTGGGATTAGGTTAAGTTTCTCTGGGGGTTAGCAAAACGCCGCCGTGACTCCGGGTGTTCCCCCGTGCCATGCTCGCCCGACGGCCCGGGGTTCGAAGGGGACACTTCGAAGGGGAGTTATGGCGGCGAAAACGCGTGCGGCGCGCACTACGCGGACGTCCAAACGGGTGGTTCGGAAGCGGTCCGGGCCGGCCGCGAAGGTGCGCAAGCGCAGCACCAAGGCGGTCACGCCGGACGTGGTCCAGGCCGCCCTCGCTGCCTTTGCCCATGAGGTCCGCACCCCCCTCACCGGAATTCTCGCCATCAGCGACCTGCTCGCGACCTCCGATCTCGGCGAGCGAGAGCGGCGCTGGGCCGACACCATCAAGGCCGGCGCCGAGCATCTGGCGAGCCTTGCCACGCTGTTTGTGGACGCTGCCCGCACCGGCACGGGCGGAAACAGCCTGCGGCAGGACCTGTTCGACCTCAGGACGCTCGCTCGCAGCGCCGGCGATTCGCTGGCCGGCCGCGCCGCGGCCAAGGGCCTCCAGGCCCAGGTCGAGATCTCCGACAAGCTGCCGGGGCTGGTGGTTGGCGATCCCGTCCGCCTGCGCGCCGCGCTGGAAAACCTGATCGACAATGCCGTGAAATTCACCGACCAGGGCGGCGTCGCGCTCGCGGTTGCGCCCTGGCGTCCCGCCAAAGGCAAGAAGAAAGGCGGCAGGATCGGCGTCGCCTTCTCGGTCTCCGACAGCGGCATCGGCCTCACCATGGCCGAGATCAAACGGCTGTTCCGCCCGTTCACCCAGGCCAATGTCACCATCGCCTCGCGCTTCGGCGGCGCCGGGCTCGGGCTGTCCTCGGTGAAGCAACTGGCGCGTGCGATGGGCGGCGACATCACGGTCGCGCCGCGCCGCGGCGGCGGCGCCACGTTCACACTGACGGTGTCGGTGGATGCGACGGGCTCGGGCAGGTCCCGCAAGTCAAACCAGGCCAAGACAGATGCCGTGGCCGGGCTGCGCGTGCTCAGCGTCGAGGACAATCCGTTCGGCCGTGTCGTGCTCAACACGATCCTGACCGAGCTCGGTCATCATGCCGAGTTCATCGGGCGCGGTGAGGACGCCGTGAACCGGCTGGAGCAGGGCGCCTTCGACGCGGTGCTGATGGACATGGTGCTACCGGGCATCGACGGCGTCGAGGCCATCAGGCGGATCCGCACCATGGCGCCGCCGCTGGCTCAGATCCCCATCATCGGCGTGTCCGGCCGCGGCGAGGACGAGGCCGCCTCGCGCGAGGCCGGCGCCGATGCCTTCCTGGTCAAGCCTGTGTCGCCCCGGGCTTTAGCGACTGCGCTGCTTGAAGCGAAACGCCGTGAGGAAGCCGCGACTTGATGATCGCGGCGTTGAGCTCGCCGCCGTAAACGAAGATCGCGGCGATGAAATACAAAAACACCAGCGCGATGATCACCGAGGCGAGCCCCGCATACATCGTCACGTAATTGTTGGCGAAGCGCGCCAGGTACTGGCCGAACACGACACCCGAGATCAATGAGGCCACCATGGTGAAGACGATGCCGGGCAGGATCTGGAAGAAGCCGCGCCGTCCCGCCGGCAGCCAGGCGTGCAGGATGAACAGTGCCACCACCAGTGCGGCAATGGTGATGCCGTAGCGCAGCCAGGTGAGGATGCTTTCGTTGGATTCGACGAACAGCGGAATGTGGCGCCGCGCCGCCTCGATGAAGAGCGGGCCGAGCACGATCAGGAACGCCATGGCGAGCGCAGTGATGGCTGCCACCAGCGTGTAGCCGATCGATTCCAGCCGCAGCCAGTACCAGCGCCGCATCTCCACCACGGCGTAGGCGCGGTTGAGTGCGACGCGGAGTGCCTCGACGCCGTTCGACGCGAAATAGACCGACAGCACGGCGCCGATCGTCAGCACGCCGGTTCGCGTGGTGGTCAGCACGTCGTGGATCTCGCCGGAGAGCGCGTCCGCCACTTGCGTGGGCCACACCTGAAGCATCAGGCTGGCGGCCTGGTCGGCCAGTTCCTTGGAGCCGAAGAAGCCGGCAAGCGAGGTCAGCACGATCAGGAATGGGAACAGCGCCATCAGCGTCGACAGCGCGATATGGCTCGCGATCGCCCAGCCGTCATCGGCCAGGAACGTGTAGAACGCGTCCTCCACGACGACGTAGATGGTGCGGATGGCCTTCACGGCTTGCTCCAGAGCAACGCTGCTCTCTCTCCGCTTGCGGCCCGAATTCGCCTCGCCCCGCTTGCGGGGAGAGGCCGACGCGCGGCGGGTGAGGGGGACTCTCCGCAGGGACGGTGAGAGAGAGACTCGCGGAAGCCCCCCCTCACCCGGAATCCGCGCTGCGCGCGCATTCCGGCCTCTCCCCGCAAGCGGGGAGAGGCGAAGAGGACGGGCCGCACGCGCAAATCGAAAATCATGCCGCTAGCTTCTGACATTATCGGCCTGAAAGCCAGATCGGGAACGCCATGGCGGACCGGCGCGCACGGTGTTATCTACCCTCAGATGGCATCTATTCTGAGTACTTTCATCCTGCCGGTGGCAGCCGGCGCCGTGGCGTTGGTGCTGCTGCTCGGTCTCGTCAACATGATGCGCGGCGGCTCGCCCAGCACCTCGCAGAAGCTGATGCGCTGGCGCGTGCTGCTTCAATTCGTAGCGATCGTCATCGCGATGATCGCGGTCTGGGCGATGGGACGCTAACATGGTCGTGCTCAACCGCATCTATACGAAGACCGGTGACGACGGCACGACAGCGCTCGGCTCGGGCGAGCGCCGTCCGAAATACGATCTGCGCATCGAGGCCTATGGCACCGTGGACGAGACCAATGCCGCGATCGGCGTGGTGCGGCTGCACACCCATGACATGCCTGAATTCGACGCGATGCTCGGCCGCATCCAGAACGATCTGTTCGACCTCGGCGCCGATCTCGCGGTGCCCGAGCGCGAGGGCAAGGCTGAGCGGCTGCGCGTGGTGGCGAGCCAGGTCGAGCGGCTCGAGCACGACATCGACGCACTCAACGACAAGCTGGCGCCGCTGACCTCCTTCGTGCTGCCGGGCGGCACGCCGGCCGCCGCCTACCTCCACGTCGCCCGCACGATATGCCGCAGGGCGGAACGCGTGATGGTGGAACTGGCGGCACGCCCGGGCGAGCCCGTCGGCGCCGCTGGCATCCAATATATGAACCGTCTGTCCGACTTCCTGTTCGTGGCCAGCCGCGCCGCTAACCATAACGGTGCCGGCGACGTGCTCTGGGTTCCGGGCCAGAATCGCTGACCCCAAGGGGTCGCAGACCCCAAGGGTCGCAGACCCATTGAGTGGCGCATTTCTAAGGTCTAAAATTTGGCCCTGTCGCGCGTTGACCGGGCCGGATCAGGCCTTTAGGTTCCGCGCCAGTTGAATAACCCCCCTTCTAAATTGAGTGAAAGAGGATCGATGAAGGTCTTAGTGCCGGTAAAGCGGGTGGTCGATTACAACGTCAAGGTCCGGGTCAAGGGCGATGGATCGGGCGTTGAACTCGCCAACGTCAAGATGTCGATGAACCCGTTCGACGAAATCGCGGTCGAGGAAGCGCTGCGCCTGAAGGAAGGCGGCAAGGCGACCGAGGTCGTGGTAGTCTCCATTGGACCTGCGCAGGCGTCGGAGACGATCCGCACCGGTCTTGCCATGGGCGCCGATCGCGGCATCCTGGTGAAGGCCGAGGGGACCGTCGAGCCGCTCGCTGTTGCCAAGATCCTGAAGAAGGTAGCTGAAGAAGAGCAGCCGGGCCTCATCATCCTCGGCAAGCAGGCGATCGACGACGACTCGAACCAGACCGGTCAGATGCTGGCCGCGCTGCTCGGCTGGTCGCAGGCGACATTCGCCTCGAAGCTCGAGGTCGAAGGTTCTGACTTCAAGGTCACCCGCGAAGTCGACGGCGGCCTGCAGACCGTGAAGCTGAAGGGACCGGCGATCGTCACCACCGATCTGCGTCTCAACGAGCCGCGCTATGCCTCGCTGCCCAACATCATGAAGGCGAAGAAGAAGCCGATCGCGGAGAAGACCGTCGCCGATTACGGCGTCGACGTTGCCGCGCGCCTCGAGGTTCTCAAGACGACTGAACCGGCGGGCCGCAAGGCCGGCGTCAAGGTCAAGGACGTCGCCGAGCTGGTGTCGAAACTCAAGAACGAAGCCGGGGTGCTCTGATGACGACGCTGCTGATTGCCGAACACGACAATGCGTCGTTGAAGGATGCGACCAACAAGGCCCTGACCGCCGCCGCCGCGCTCGGCGCGGATGTCGAGGTGCTGGTGGCTGGACAGAACGCCAAGGCCGCGGCGGACGCCGCTGCCAAGCTTGCCGGCGTGAAGAAGGTGCTGCTCGCCGACGGCGAGACCTACGGGCACGACCTCGCCGAGCCGCTGGCCGCGCTGATCGTCTCGCTGGCCTCGTCCTATGACGCGATCGTCGCGCCCGCGACCTCGCGCTTCAAGAACGTGATGCCGCGTGTCGCAGCGCTGCTCGACGTCATGCAGGTCTCGGAGATCATCAAGGTGGTCGCCCCCGACACCTATGAGCGTCCGATCTATGCCGGCAACGCCATCCAGACGGTGAAGTCGAAGGACGCCAAGAAGGTCATCACGGTCCGTACCTCCACCTTCGCCGCTGCGGGCGAGGGCGGCAGCGCGCCGGTCGAGGCCGTCGCCGCTGCGGCCGATCCGGGCCTGTCGTCCTTCGTCGGCGAGGAAGTCGCCAAGAGCGACCGTCCCGAGCTGACCTCGGCGAAGATCATCGTCTCCGGTGGCCGCGCCATGCAGAGCCGCGAGAACTTCGCCAAGTACATCGAGCCGCTCGCCGACAAGCTCGGCGCCGGTGTCGGTGCCTCGCGTGCGGCGGTGGACGCCGGCTATGCGCCGAACGACTGGCAGGTCGGCCAGACTGGCAAGGTCGTGGCCCCCGAGCTCTATGTCGCCGTGGGCATCTCCGGTGCGATCCAGCATCTGGCCGGCATGAAGGACTCCAAGGTGATCGTCGCGATCAACAAGGACGAGGACGCGCCGATCTTCCAGGTGGCCGATTACGGCCTGGTCGCCGACCTCTACCAGGCGGTTCCTGAGCTGACGGACGAACTCGCCAAGCTCGGCAAGTAAAAGCCGTTCAAAACACCGGCCGGAGGTATAAACTCCGGCCGGTTTTTCTTTTTCGAGGCGTTTTCTTTGGCACGGGGCCCGCCGGGGGAGCGATCCAATCTAGGTTTCGAGCCCGGGTTCTGATTAAATCAGGCTCCTGGTCAAATCAGACCTCCCGGCTCAGGGGATAGCAGGCGCGATATGCGCGCCGTTCCGGTGGATGACATTATGGCGGCAGTGATCAAGAAGGTCGGCGTGATCGGCGCGGGTCAGATGGGCAATGGCATCGCGCATGTTGCCGCGCTCGCCGGCTTCGACGTGGTGCTCAACGATGTCTCGGCCGACCGGCTCAAGTCGGGCATGGCCACCATCAACGGCAATCTGGCGCGCCAGGTCTCCAAGAAGGCGGTGACCGAGGACGACAAGACCAAGGCGATGGCGCGCATCTCGCTGGCCGAGAAGCTCGACGACCTCGCCGACTGCGACCTCGTGATCGAGACCGCGGTCGAGAAGGAAGAGGTCAAGCGCAAGATCTTTCACGAGCTCTGCGCGGTGTTGAAGCCGGAGGCGATCGTCGCCTCGGATACGTCATCGATCTCGATTACGCGGCTTGCCGCAGCCACCGACCGGCCCGAGCGTTTCATCGGCATTCACTTCATGAATCCGGTGCCGCTGATGGAGCTGGTCGAGCTGATCCGCGGCATCGCCACCGACGATTCGACGTTCGAGGCCTCCAAGGAATTCGTCGCCAGGCTCGGCAAGCAGGTCGCTGTCTCCGAGGATTTTCCGGCCTTCATCGTCAACCGCATCCTGCTGCCGATGATCAACGAGGCGATCTACACGCTGTATGAAGGCGTCGGCAACGTCGAGGCGATCGACGCAGCGATGAAGCTCGGCGCGCATCATCCGATGGGCCCGCTGGAGCTGGCTGACTTCATCGGCCTCGATACCTGCCTATCGATCATGCAGGTGCTGCACGAGGGCCTGGCCGATTCCAAATACCGCCCGTGCCCGCTGCTGGTGAAATACGTCGAGGCCGGTTGGCTCGGCCGCAAGACCCAGCGCGGCTTCTACGACTACCGCGGCGCCAAGCCGGTTCCGACGCGCTAAGACGGTCTCGTGCCCCGGACGCTGCGCAGCGCGTCAGCGATGCGCTGCAGAGCCGGGGCCCAGGGGCCGCGTGCACGCTGAAGCATGGGTCCCGGCTCTGCGGTGCGTCACTGCGTGCCGCGCCGCGTCCGGGACACGGACAAAGCCCACTCTACGGGATCGTGACAATTCATGTCGCGTTAACCCAGCCGCCCTAGTGTCCGGCCCGGTACGAGGGTTCGCGTAATGGACATGATGGCGATGGTCAGCACCATGCTGGCCGCTCAGCAAGGCGCACTGCAGTCGAATATTGCGGCGACGCTGACCAAGCAGAACATGGACATGGAGAAATCCACCGTCCTGACGCTGATGGGCGCCGGTCAGCCTTCGCTTGCCAATGTCGGCCCCGGCGTCGGCGGCAACCTCAACGTCACCGCCTAGCGCATGATCCGGAAAAGTGGGCACCGGTTTTCCGACCAGATCATGCGCCAATAAAAGGCCCTAAAGCGACGCGGCGGCCTTGCCGGTCGCGGCCCGGAGCAGCTTGAGCGCGTCCTCGCTCGCCCATTCCGCCGGCCCCGCGATCGTCGCGATCTCGCAGCCTTGCGGATCGACCAGCACCGAGGTCGGCATCCCCAGTGCCCGGCCTATCGCCTTAAGGTCCTGGAAAACCTTCGCTTTCTGGTCGTTGAAATAGCCGAGCCGGGTCAGATTGGCCTCTTTCAGGAAGGTCTTGGGCTTCTCGGGGTCGCGGGTGTCGATATTGATCGCCACCACCTCGAAATTCGGGCCCGACAGCTTGCCCTGGAGCTCGTCCAGCGCCGGCATCTCCTTGCGGCAGGGCACGCACCAGGTGGCCCAGAGGTTCACCAGCAGCGTCTTGCCGCGAAAATCGGACAGTTTCTTCGGCTTGCCGTCGGCATCCTCGAAGGTCAGGTCAGGCAGCTTCAGCGGGGCACTTGCCATGGTCAGGGCCGCCAGCTCGCCATGGGCCAGCGGGGCGATTTTCTGAGCCGTTGCCACCGCCGGCTTGCAGGTCGGATCGCCTGAAGGGGCCCGGCTCAGGCCCAGCCCGTACAGCGCGGCGAAGCCGGCCAGCCCTCCGACCGCCACGGTGGCGATGACGAGGGGGATCCGGCGCGTGGCGGAGGGCTTCTTGTCGAGCATATCGTTTGTCATCCGGTCGCAGATATGGCTATCAGGGGCCTCTTAATACGGCTGGCTGCGGCCAGCAAATGTGCGGCAAGGCAAGGCGTGAGCAGGGGATCATGAGCAACAAGATGTGGGGCGGCCGGTTCTCGGAACGTCCCGATGAGATCATGGAAGAGATCAACGTCTCCATCGACGTCGATCGTCACCTGTTCGCCCAGGACATTGCCGCGTCCAAGGCCCACGCCGCGATGCTGGCCAGCCAAGGCATCATCACGGCCTCTGATGCGAAAAATATCGGCAAGGGTCTAGACACGATTCTGTCAGAGATCGGGAAGGGCGGCTTCACGTTCAAGCGCGCGCTCGAGGACATCCATATGAATGTCGAGAGCCGCCTGTCGGAGCTGATCGGCCCCGCCGCCGGCCGCCTGCACACCGCGCGCTCGCGCAACGACCAGGTCGCGACCGACTTCCGTCTCTATGTCCGCGATGTTCTCGATGAGACCGATGCCGCGCTCGCCGCGTTCCAGGCCGCGCTGGTCAATCGTGCGCTGGAACATGCCGCGACCGTGATGCCCGGCTTCACGCATCTGCAGACCGCGCAGCCCGTGACTTTCGGCCACCATCTGCTCGCCTATGTCGAGATGGCCGCGCGCGATCGCGGCCGTTTCCAGGATGCGCGCAAGCGGCTCAATGAATCGCCGCTCGGCGCCGCTGCGCTCGCCGGCACCTCGTTCCCGATCGACCGCCACGCCACCGCGAAGGCGCTCGGCTTTGATCGCCCGATGGCGAATTCGCTTGATGCGGTCTCCGACCGTGACTTCGTGCTGGAGACACTGTCGGCGGCCTCGATCTGCGCCGTGCACATGTCGCGCTTTGCCGAGGAGATCGTGATCTGGACCTCGCCGCTGGTGGGCCTGATCCGCCTCAGCGACAAGTTCACCACCGGCTCCTCCATCATGCCGCAGAAGCGCAATCCTGACGCCGCCGAGCTGGTACGCGCCAAGACCGGCCGCGTCATCGGCGCGCTCAACGGTCTCCTGATCGTGATGAAGGGCCTGCCGCTCGCCTATCAAAAGGACATGCAGGAGGACAAGCAGGGCGCGATGGAAGGCTTTGCCGCGCTGTCGCTGGCGATCCGCGCCATGACCGGCATGGTCCGCGACCTCGTCCCCGACGAGGCCAAGATGAAGGCCGCCGCAGGTGAGGGCTATGCCACCGCGACTGACCTCGCCGACTGGCTCGTGCGGACGCTGAAGATGCCGTTCCGCGAGGCCCATCACGTCACCGGCCGCATCGTCGCCAAGGCCGCCGAGGGCGGCGTGGCACTGCACGAGCTGCCGCTGAAGGAGATGCAGGCGATCGAGCCCAAGATCACCAAGGACGTGCTCGGCGTGCTCTCGGTCGAATCGTCGGTGAAGAGCCGGACCAGCTTCGGCGGCACCGCGCCTAAGAACGTGGCGTCGCAGGCCAAGGCCTGGGCGAAGCGGCTGGAAAAAGAGCGGAAATAGGGCTGAGGGCAAAATTTCGCTTATGTTTCATGGTCATCCGGCTCTCGCCAGAGCGCGCCAATCTCTGTATGGTGCGCCCCGCGTAGTGGGGATTTCGTCGTGACGTCAAAGTTTCGCCCGGCCGGCTCGGGGTGGGCCATCATTGTCTTGAGTCTGACGGCGCTCGCGCTGGCCGGCTGCGGCCGCAAGGGCCCGCTGGATCTGCCGCCGACCGCCTCCAGCGCGTCCACGGCGAACATCGCCGCGCCCACCGACACCGAGACCGAAGCCCAGAGAACGCCGAGCGTGTTCAACCCGACCTATGGCGCGGACGCCGCGCCGGCGGCGACCCCGGGCAGGAAAAAATCGTTTATCCTCGACCCGCTCCTGGACGAAAGACCCAGCCGGTAGGCTGGGGTAGCTGAGCCAACGCCATGAATCATTTCGACTACCGCAACGGCGTGCTGCACGCCGAGGCGGTGAATCTGTCCGAACTGGCCGCGACTGTCGGCACGCCGTTCTACTGTTATTCGACCGCAACGCTCGAGCGGCACTACCGTGTCTTCGCTGACGCCTTTGCCGGCGAGAAGGTGCTGGTCTGCTACGCCATGAAGGCGAACTCCAACCAGTCGGTGCTGCGCACGCTGGCCAAGCTCGGCGCCGGTGCCGACGTCGTCTCCGGCGGCGAGTTGAAGCGCGCATTGGCGGCCGGCATTCCCGCGAGCAAGATCCTGTTCTCCGGCGTCGGCAAGACCGAGACCGAGCTGCGCGCGGCGCTGGCCGCCGACATCCTTTGCCTCAACGTCGAATCCGAGCCCGAACTGGAATTGCTCTCGCGCCTTGCGACCGAGATGGGCAAGACCGCGCACATCTCCGTGCGCGTCAATCCCGATGTCGATGCCGGCACGCACGCCAAGATTTCGACCGGCAAGTCCGAGAACAAGTTCGGCATTCCGATCGCCTATGCCCGCGAGGTCTATGCCCGCGCCGCAAAGCTGCCCGGGATCAAGGTGACCGGCACCGACGTTCATATCGGCAGCCAAATCACCGATCTCTCCAAGATGGAGACCGCGTTCCGCATCCTCTCCGAATTCGTGCAGACGCTGCGCAGCGACGGCCACGACATCAGCCACGTCGATTTCGGCGGCGGCCTCGGTATTCCCTATTACATGGACCGCGAGGCGCCGCCGGCGCCCGACGCCTATGCCGCCATGGTCAAGCGCGTCAGCCACAATCTCGGCTGTACGCTGATGTTCGAGCCGGGCCGCATGATCGTCGGCAATGCCGGCATTCTCGTCGCGAAGGTGATTTACGTGAAGCACGGCGACGGCAAGAACTTCGTCATCATCGACGCCGCGATGAACGATTTGATCCGCCCGACGCTGTACGAGGCCCATCACGACATCCTGCCGGTGACGCAGCCGGCGAGGGATACCGCCACGATCACGGCCGATGTCGTCGGCCCGGTCTGCGAGACCGGCGACTATCTCGCGCTCGACCGCACCCTGCCGACGCCGAAGCCGGGCGATCTCATCGCGATCATGACTGCAGGCGCCTATGGCGCGGTGCAGGCCGGCACGTACAACACGCGGCCGCTGGTGCCCGAGGTGCTGGTGAAGGGCGATCAATACGCCGTGGTGCGTCCGCGCATCGACGTCGAGCAGCTCATTGCGATGGACACGCCGGCACCTTGGCTGTGATTTCGTAGCCCGGATGGAGCGCAGCGAAATCCGGGACAGTCTTTCCGCGGCAACCCGGATTGCGCGGACCCTGTCATCGGGCGACGCTTCGCGCCGACCCGTTGGCTCCATCCGGGCTACGGGACCCGGTAAAACGCCGGCGAGCGTGGGCTCACCGGCGTCGCGCATTTCACGGCCCGTATTTCGGAGCCGGCTTCTGGTTGAAATCGCTCTCGTCAGTGACGCAGGTGAAGTTCGCGGCAATGCTGGTGCTGCCGCTGCCATTGTACTTTGCGACCATGGGGAAGACGCAGAGCGGCCGGGTCATCTGCACCGCAGGCGGCGTGTCGTCGACGAATTTCGTGGCGAGGATCGTTTCCGGCGGGACCCCGGCCTCGACCCATTTGACCAGCGGCGTGAGCGCATCGAACGTGTTGGGGCCGGGCCCGCCCGAGCAGTGGTACAGCCCGGGCACCATGAACAGCCGTGCGTAGCTTTGGGTCCGTCGCGGCGCCGGATTTCCATTGTCATGATCGAAGAAGCCGACCGGTTGGGGCCCCTGGCCTTCGTTGCCCACCAGGGCCAGGAAATAGTTGATGCTGCTCTGTGACGGGATCAGCGGGTCGGCCCAGCCGTGATACATCAGCAGCTTGCCGCCATGCTCCCTGAATTCGCTGAGATCGGTGCTGGTCGCGTTCAGCACTGCAGCAAGCTGGTCGTCGACCTTGCCGATGTCGTGGTGGAAGTCGAAATTGGCAAAGTTGGTCGCGCTTGATGGGTAGCCGAAACTCGGGCCGAACACCCAGTAGAACAGGCCGTCGAAGGCCGGCTCGGGCAATCGCTCCTGGAACGCCAGGCCGAGCGCGAGGATGTCGTCGGTCTCGTTGCCGCGCTGGGAGCCCGGATTGATGATCTGCCCGTTCACCGGGTCGATCGTGCCGCCGTAATAGCGCTGCATGGTCGTGACCTGCTCGGAGGTCAGGCAGGCGGGCGGCTGCTTGCCGCCGGTGCAGAGCAGGATCTTCGGATCAAAACGGCAGTCGCGCGGATCGGTCAGGAACTGATCGGTCTTGGCGCCGCCGTCCTGGCCGACGCACTGCTTGAGCACGGCCTGGTTGATCAGCGTCATCTGGCCGGCCTGGATGAAGCGGCCGGGGCTCGCATGCGTGTTCTGCCAGCCATAGAGGCCGGCCATATGCAGGTGGGTGCGGTTGAATGCGGCTGCGCCCGCGAGGATGCCGTCATAATCGTTGGGGAAGCGCTGCGCCTCCATCAGGGCGTTCTGGCCGCCGGTTGAGCAGCCGGCGAAATAGGCTCTTTGCGCCTGGTGCCCGTAGAAGGCGTTGGCGATTTCCTTGCCGCGCACGGTCATCAGATGGATCGCGCGATAGCCGAAATCCTTGATCCGCTCGGGATGCCCGAACAGGCCGGTCGAGGGGCTCGCGGGATCGCCGAATTGAATGGCGAGAGGATTGCCCATGTTGCCGGCCGAGCCGCAGAACAGCGGGCTGCATCCCGAAGATCCGGTGCCGAGATCGCTGTTGGTCGCGGCAAAGCCGCCCTGGATGCCGAGAGCGAGCTCGTTGTAGGTGATCACGCCCTGGAAGCCGCCGCCGCCGGTGCCGAGGAACCTGCCATTCCATGTGGTTTCCGGCAGCCAGACTTCGATCCTGATATTGGAATCCGAAGTCGGCACCAGCGTTGCGGTGACGCGGCAAAACGCTGGAAGATTGGTCAGCGTTGTCGGCGGGTTCGAACCGGGGACGACGAACGTGCCCGTCGTGTTGTCGTCGGCCGAATTGATGATTGTGTGCTGCAGTTGCAAGGATCGGAGATTGGTGCACGGCGTCGCCATTGCGGGCGAGCTGCCGATTGCGACACAGGCAAACAGGGCCATGGTCGCACCGACAAGTAAGTGTCGATGTGAACTGCACCCCTGTAGTGAGACACGATAATCAGGGACAGGTGCCTGCCGCTTGAGGCGGCAGGGCGGGTTGATGGGTTAGGGCCGGGTTGCGGGGCTGCTGCGCAGCAGCCCCGCAACCTGGTAGATTTGCTTCGAACTCGGCGGGTGGCTGGTAGGCCAGAGCCGAGTGAAGCCTTTGACGATTGTACACCTCTTCGATGAAGGCGCCG